>JAFYCM010000028.1 GCA_017539645.1 Bacteroidales bacterium | reverse complement strand
TTGCACTTGCTGTTGTGTGCGTGGCTTCGACGTTACACTTGTTGTCGTTGTTGTCTGCGTTTTAGTAGCCGTAGGCGTAACGATGTTAGTGTTCGTCTTGACAATTGGCGTTGTTGTTGCGGTAGGTTTAGCCGCTTTTACAGCCGCTTTAGCCACTTTCTGATTGGCTGTACTTACAGCGGTTTTAGCAACACTCTTTGCTTGATTTACAAGTTGCTTAGCTGTTTGTACGTTACTCTTTATTGCGCTTGCGGTGTTCTTTATGCTCGACGCTGCGCCATTGGTTATTTTGTCGGCTGCTTTTGTTGCTGCGCTCTTGATAGCCCCTTTCGGGTCTTTCACGACGTTAGCAACCTTTTTTGCCGTACTTGCAACTGACTTAACTTTGTCTACTACATTCTTGGCTACGCCAAAAATGCTCTTGATTTTAGCCATTATAGAAGCAATGACGCTCGATGCCGAAGCAACAGCGGTTGCAGTGGCAGGCTCGCCAAGTCCCATAGTAGTGTACTCATCGTAGATTGCGCCAAGACCAATGACTGCAACACTCTCTGCATCGCAATTGCCAAGCCCTGCGAGGTCGTTTTTGGTTACCCAACCATTTTTACCATTGTAAGTGGCTGCAATGAAGTTGCCGCTCGTCTGCGCCGTGTCTACAAGCACTTTAGCTGCTTTTGGTATAGTTACAAGCACTTTACCAGTAGTTTCGTCAGTCTCGTAGAGTTTGGTAGCCGCCTTTGCGGTACGCTCATTTTCAATAATCGTAACTTCCTCCTTTTTCTGTTGTGTGGCGGTGTCGGTGCTGATGGTGGAGTCGCTAACGTAACCATTCTTTTGATATTCCTTCAAAGTTTCATCGTAGTCCATATCAGCCTGTGCTTCCTTGTTGTCGGCTGCATTGACGTTCTGAGCTGCGCTTTTGATGGAGTTACCATCGGTCGGGTATTCCGTGCCGTTCCACTTCTTTTTGTTGCCCTTTTCGAGAACCTTTTTCAGTTTGCTCTCTTTACCGCCAATCTTAGTATAGGCGTTTTTGAGATGTCCGTAGGCTTTGTTAGACTTCTCCCATTCGGCTGCGGTTGCGCCTTTCTTTAGTGCTTCCTCTTTGCTCAGTGAGCCTATATAGCACTTGTTTGCAACTTTGAACATATTTAGGCGGCAAAAGCCCAATATGCCTGCGCGGATAAGCAATGTGAGAGGATTGAATCGTACGATAAACTTCCAAACCTTTTTAGCCACTTTTGCTATCGCTTTACCTACTTTTTTTACCGCTTTCTTAACCGCCGTAGCTACTTTTTTAGCGGCTGTCTTTACGGCTGAGCCTACTTTCTTTGCCGCCGATTTTATCTTCTTTGCTGCTTTCTTTAGAGCCTTACGTAATCTTCCGTTCAACTCGCTGTTAACATCATCACAAGCCAAGATGATGGAATCGAAAGCCGCATTGCGGAGTTTCTCGTTCTCCCACGAACGGAGCAGAATTGAGCAAGCGTTTGCAACCGCTTGGCTGTCGGCAGCCGAATCAAAGTATTCGGGGTGCTGTTCTGCAACACGCTGTGTTCGCTGTATGTAGCGAGCAATGCTTGTTAGAGGATTTTCGCCTGTGAACGCATATTGTAGGTCTGTGCCGTTCATCAAGCATTCGATGTCTGAATCGTCCGTGCCGTTTAATCCACGTACATCGGCATCGTTCGCACGCCCTTTTGCCCGACGTGCTTGTGCTATCGCATTGCGTCTTTCGGCGCGAATGCGTTGTAGTGCAGGATTGGACGCTACTATGTCTTGTGCTTCTGTTGTTAGGTTTGGCTTGAGTGCTCTTTTTACGCTTGCAAAAAATGTGCTTTTGGCAGCTCCAAGTCCATACATATATGAATCCACGTCATAGTATGCTTCCGCTGTTAGTTCACCACGTTGGGTGTCGGCGTTAGTGTCTATGCGTCCTAATCCTTCAAGTTTCTTTTCCTCAGCTATCATATAGTCGATAGCTTCTTCGCGCTCTGGCGTGTCCCAACGATTGAGAACATACCCAATCATATTGGATAGCGTTTGCGGGTTGCCATACGTAGCCACCATCGATGGTGCTGCATCGGCTACCTCCTTTGTGCGCATAAGGTGTGTGCGTATCATTTCTTCATCAGCCACAGAGCCATCGCCATTGAAACCACGGAAATCGTTTCCGTTTGCAATGTCCTCAGCCTGTGCAGCCATCTTATTAGTCAGTCCGCGTGTAAGCGTCTGTATGGTTGCTATACGTTGGTCGGCACGTCGTCTTGCCAAGCCGTTTATTCGGTCCAACACAACCTCGTTAGCTGCGTTTGTGCCATCAAGATATTGAATGTCTATGCCGTCTAAATATTGAATATCCATAGATTTATATTTGCATAATTCAATCTGTTGTTCTACTTTTGAAATCAGATGCTTGTGCATCACTTTATAGCTCTCGGACTAATGGGATATATAGGTTCCTTGTCCGAGAGTTTTATTTTTAGCCAATTGGGAATCATCTTCTTCCCTGTTGCGCAATACTCTATTCTTGCGCCATTCTTCGTTTCTACTATGGTGAGAAACGCTGTCAACTTATTGAAATACGTACGCAAAATCAACGTCTGCGCTGCACGGAAACGCTTTGTTTGAACGCCCTTTTTAGGCTTATCAAAACGAATGAATTGCGCATTTTCAATCACTTCGTGTAGATTTAGAGCTACAATCGTTGATTCTACCGACTTTGCTGCGTGAACAGCAGTTTCGTGTATACCTCTTTGATTTACACTTACGTCACAAGAGAGAGCAGGGCAATAGTACTTTTTGCCCAAATACTGAGCTTTCATTGCCATTTCGATATACTCACGGCGTTCATCTATTGTCATACCGAAAATGTCAATAGGGGTAAGCAAACAGAGGTCTATTGTGTTTTTCATACATCGAGGAATTTGGTGGTTGGTTTCTCGTCAAAGCATTTGTCGAGTACAGGGTCTACAACATAGTAGCCGCGCACATTGTCGGTCGTTGGTACAATCACATAGACGTGTTGGAAACGCCCTGCCGAGTATGCCGCTATGCGGAATTTGTACGGAATGTTCAGAGCTTCGAGCATAGAGCCAATGAGCGTTGCAAAGCAGTCACAATCGCCCTTTTGGTCGTAGAGCGCACGTAGTGGTCGGCGCACTTGCTCAGTAAATCGGCTGTCGAGTTCGTATTGTATGTGTGTGTAGACGAAATCAAAAATAGATTGCAGCGTAGCGGTGAGAGTGTCGCGTTGTAGCGATTGTGCCAAACGACGAACACTCTCCACGTCCGCTGATGCGGCTTGGTGCATAATGTTTGCAGTGTCTACAACCGAGCCGTTTGCCTTCACGATATAGTCGTGGTGGCGGAGATTTGTTTTTTCGGGGATTAGTGAAATATAGTCGGAAAGAGGTCTAATTGTCCTTTTCGATGCGGCGGTAAGTCCCAAACCGCTAATGGTCACTGCGCCTGTCGTGTCAACTTGACCACTCTTACCCAAGTCGAGCATAATATCAAACGTAAAAGCATCGTTGAGTATCGCGCCAATCTTAATTTTTAGGTCTTTGGTAATGTTGTCGAAGTTGCCCTTCGTGAGCCAATCTTGTATGTTCGTGCCGAAAATCGAGAGCAATGTGCGTGTGCCTATCTGCATCTTGATGCCTTCAAGCGTAGAAACGGCGTTTGCCTTTACCACAACGCTCGAAACAGCAGGCACGCTGCTTGCAACCATCGCTTCGCCTATGTACGCCATAACTGACTGCACGGAAATCTTCATTTCTTGCGACGAGCGGTTTGCAAAATCAACGTTGATAGGCACAACGACGTATGCGCTATCGGTCACGTAGTTTACAACCTTCTGCAAAAACTTTCCAATCTTATTAGATGTGGTCGTTGAGCCTGCGTCAAGTTTCAAACTACCTCCCAAACGTGGGGTGATAGTTAGCTTATCTATCATATTGGTCACTGATGACTTCTTACTCCACAAGTAAAGAAGTCCAAGTGCGCCACCTATAAGTCCAAATACTAAACCTTTTTTCATTTGTTAGTTGCTAAGTGCATTTAAGTGCATTTCTTTTGCTTGCACGTAGCAAAATTACAGCGCATAAATATTCAAAGTCGCGCTAAGTAGCTTTCAGTCACTTTAAGTCACGATAAATCACTTTAAGTCGCGCTAAGTCACGCTCAGTCACTTTCGTTATGTTAAGTACGCGCGAAAAGTGTTAATCAAATGTTAATTTTTCTGTTGTTTTGGATAATTATGAGCGTGTTTTTGCATTTATATGCTATGATTTTGGGGTAAAAAGCAAGAGCCGACGAATTTTGCTTCATCGGCTCTCAAAAAAAAGAGAAGTCTAATTATTGAATTTTGGTTTTTAGTACTCCTAATTGAGGTGTTACACAATCAACGTTGAATGCAGAAAAGTCTTTGGTATTATTTGTAAGTATACAACTACATTTCCGCTTTCTGCTGATTATAAAGTGTAGACAATCTTCCAAGTCTTTACAATCCACAGCCAACGCATTAATTATGTCTTGTTGAGTAAAATCAATGATTGTAAAATGCGGAAGTACATCTTCGAGCATCGCAACCACTTGTTCACTCGTATATGCTTTCCTTTTTTTGGTGTATGTCTGCAATCTTGCAATGGTTTGCGCAATGGCAAGCGTCGAGGTGAATAACACTTCACGTCTACGCTTTTTGAATAAGTACTTAAGCGCATCGCAATCCACTTTTATTCGATTGCAATAGTTTATAAGTATGTTAGAATCAACATACACGCTTATATACTTACCTTTCATACAAACACTAACTTGTTAAACTTCCTACGTTCTGTTGTGGTTAATTCGTCCCAATTGGCGTTTATAAATTCTTCCATAGCGAGTCTATATATTTCTTCTTTTTTTACGCCTGTCTTTTTGAGAAGCAGAGCAAATAATGCTCTTTTTTGCTTCATAATCTCGCTATACTCTTGTTGTGTAATCTTAGCCATAGTTTTATTTCTATGAGGTTTCTTTTTACAAAGATATATGTTTTTGAATGCTACATAAGCCATACCATTACGACGAATAACACATAGGCTATCGCATCAAGAATAATTTGTCGGAGTAACTTATCCTTATTGCGGTTGTACTCAACCATTGTTACTCCAAAATGCAGATGCAGCATCAAAACCCAAGCAACGAATAAAGGATTCATACTTCTTTATTAGTTTAATGTATGTTATTTGCTATGCTTGGTTATTAATTCTTTTATCATTTCCAATTCATTAGGCATTAATCTACTAATTAGTGAACCGAAGCATAAACGTTTATCATCAATTGATACTTCCACAATTTTGTCAACTGCTTGTTTCAGTTCTCTCCATTTCAACTTTTCCTCCTCTCCCATAGGTTTGATTCGGTGCAAACGAGCTGCAAATTCGCGTATATCTTTTGAATATTTTATGTTCTTCTTACTTATTGAATATTCCATTTTCTTACTTATTATTTACTATGCTTTGTTATTAATTCCTTTACCATTGCCAATTCGTTCGGAAGTAAATCGCTAAATAGTTCACCGAATAATTTGCGCTTATACTCGATTGACGATTGCGCAAATGCCTTTCTGCTGAGCATTCGCGTATCAGGGCGTTCGATTTTGAGCTTTTGAGCAACTTCCTCTTTTATTCCATCGTGACTATCAAGAATACATTCGATGGTGCGAATACAAGTGTATTCCGATTCGTAGCTCCAATCAATATCGTCTACGTCAAATTCCATTTCTACGTATGCCATTATTGTATCTCCCTTGTTTTGGTAAAACCATTTTCAACTTCCACGTCACAAGTGAATTGGTCTTGCTCATTATCTTCAAAATCGTGTATGGTGAAGTGAGCTTCCATTTGATAGTTGTCTTTATTAATTCGTTTTGCCTTTACATCGCCTATTGCCGACCAATCAATACCATCGTTGTTATCATCGGCAAAGGCTCTGAAGAAGAACACGCCTGTAAGTTTCGAGTTTTCCACCTCGCGGCATACGTTGTCCACTATCTCATCACGTATGCTCTCTATGTTTTGATATATGTAACTCATTGTTTTATCATTTCAAGTATTCTCATTATATCCTCAAAACTGAGTTTTATGTCAAAATCAATACTATCGTTAAGTATTCCTATTTCGCTATCGTGCTTAGGTGTAATAACGATTTCTTTTTTAGGTCCTATGCTGACGTGACCAACGAAATAGATTTTTGTTTTGCTTTCTTTTGTCATTTTAGTCATAATTGAATTTGTTTATCAAAAAGCACCGAAAGCACACGCAAACACCAAAAAACAATACAACAGAAAAATATCGTGTGCTTTCGGGCTTTCGTGATTAATACTCCTCTTTCTCTCTAATTCTCTGCATCATTCGGTGGAAATACCATTCTCCAAAATCCTCAATCACTGTTTTGCATCTTGGTTTCTCGCAATAGATGGTACATTCAATCACTACTTGATGATTAATTGGAATGTAGCGAGTAAATAAACACTTCATTGTTTCCATAACACGTTGCTCCTAATCGAAATTCCTATCATCTAAATCATTTATATACTCGGTATATGTTTTTATGAGTTCCTCTTTCGTTGCGAAGAGTTTGAATTCGTCTAATTCATATTTATTATTCACTTCGTCTTTTACATCATACGAAATAAAACTTGTGAATACTTTTTCTTTTTTTCTTTTACTATCTACTCTTCGCAGAAGAATATGTATTTGTTCTATGCGTCCTATCTGAGGAAGGCTGTTCGTCATAAAAAAAACGAAATCGCCAGTACAGAATTTTGTCTTTACCTCCATAACTCTTGTTTTTAGTTGTTTGTTATTGATCGTGTTAGATTAATTCGGGATATTCGGCACGTATGTAATCTGCCATTTCGCGCACTTGGTGAGCAAGTTTTGATGCGAGTTTTCGAGCATCGCCATCGCACATTACATTCGGCACAAGATTATACTTGCTCGTTGGGTCTAACTTGACATCTTGAGTTGCGTTGAATTCTCCTGCTGTCCACTCTATAATCAAACCTGTATTTGGGTCGGTCAGAGTGCATTTGCCGTAATGCTGTTCAAATAAATACTTTGCTTCCATAATCTTTTTGTTTGTTTATTGATTGTTATTGTTATTAGTTGTTGAAAATTTCACGCTTTGTAACTGCGCATCTCGAAATGAATTTTCTCCATCAAATTCTATCATTCGGCATAAGCCTTTCAGTCGGTCGCACACTCGTTCGCCGTAACGTTCGTACATCGATGCAAAATCAAGATTTGTACTTGCTATCAGTATGCCTTTCTTCTTTTCAAGGCTGTCTACCAACATACCGAACGACATATTGCGAAATGCACTGATAAACTCTGTGCCAATATCATCAACAAAGACAATTCGCGATTGGCGCAAGTCGGATATTCGGCTGTCAAGGTCTACTGCATCTATGATTTGCCGTTCGAATATTCCACCATATAGAAGTGGCAATAAACGACTGATAATCTTCATCATCAACGTTTTACCTTGACCACAAGTGCCATAGAGTAGTAGCCCTTTGCAATCATTGTTGCATAGCCAATCCACAATTGCAGTATATTGCGGAAGCCAAGTATACGAAGCACCGCTACTTTCACCCACCTCTTTTGCTAATTCCCAATGAACCAATGCTCTAATACCTTGTTCGGCAGTAAACGTCTCTGGAACAGGAACACCAGCACATTTGCAACGCCAATTAAACGCGGGAACCATTCTGTCAATCGCGACTTGTCTTAAACCGTTGATATTCCACACAATGCCTTTGCGAGTGTAATTAGCTACTCGCCAAGCCTTTTGTGGTGTATCTATCAGTTGCTGAATACCAACTCTTTGTGCGTATGCGTCAGCTCTTGATTGTTGCTTAACTGCTGTTTCCATAACTACCACCCTTTGAAATTCTTCTTGTTGCTGTTAATCACGCCATTGTTTTGCGTCACGTTATTGCGAACGTTTTTGCCACCGCCAATGAACGGATTATAGCTTTGCCACCCACTACTACTCGTTTTCTTCACGATTTTCATAGCTATTTCGGGGTCTCCACCCGATAAATGCGTCAATTCATCATAGCTATCGTGCGCTTGTTTTTCTGACCGAAAAGCCTTTCCCATATCTCTTCGGTAATCGACGTAATCCTTGAAAATTTGCGCCATATTTTCAGCGATCCATTCTGGTCGCGCATCGAGTTCAAAACTGAATTTTGCGCCGCCCCTTGGTTTTTTCGGTAGGTCGGGCTTAGCATCTACCGCCGTGGGCAAAGCATCATTTTCGCCATCGGTATTTTCATTGGATTTTTTATTTCCATTTTCGATTTGGGCTTCGCTCAAAATTTCCCCCCTTAGGGGGATAAAGGGGGTATTATTATTGGCAGGTTCAATTCCATAGTGCAACAACTAACAAATTGGATCTGAGGTCACAAATTACTCTGTTAGTGCCTCACCAAAGTGTCTTTTATGCCCCAAAATCCTCCATTTCCCCAGCGGAGGATTTGGAGGATTTAGGGGAAATAGGGAATTTGAAGGGAGAAATGAAGCTCCACAGACACCGCAACGATAGTGCAATAAAGCCATTTCAGCGCTTGTGGGCGCCGTTTGGGTGCGATTGCAAGCCGTTGCAGCGTGTGTAGCTCTGCGTGGAGCACTGTGGAGCGCTGTGGAGCGTTTGTGGAGCCTTTTTGAGCGGTATTTGGTTATGTTTTCTCGTATTGACCATGCGCAATGTGCTTGAGTTGACCGCTGAGGCAAAAACGATTGATGTATTTTTCGGCTGTTTTGGCGGGAATACTCAATTTTTGGGCAACTGACAGGTACGTTTTGCGGTCAAACGTTGGTGGCAGATTGTCGAGAAACGTCTGCTTGATAACTGTTGGTGCATTGGAGGTCGTTGCCTCTGTTGTTGGCAACATTCCGAAAACTTTGGCGGTATGTTTTAGTAGCGTTTCGGCAATTGTTAATGCAGATTTGAAATCATCATCGACGCAGGTTATTGTCGTAGTGAAATGCCCAATGTCATCGATGCGCAGCGTAGATAGTATCATAGCTATGCGAAACGTTATTAGCCCCAAACGGCGCACCGATGCCACTATGTCGAGGCCAAAAAGATTGGCGTATTTCGTCTGCACTTGGCCGAAGAACTTGTTGAACTCCATTTGTTGCGCTGGCGTGAGTACAAATCGAATCGACTGCACCGATTGAAGCGTATTGTAGAGCAGATAGAACTGTTTGCCAAGCTGCTCAAAATAGCCATCAAGCGCCTCTTCGTTGTCGGCAAACACATCGCGCCACTCCAAACGCACATTCATATAATAGAATATAAAACGGCTGAAGAGTCCATTCTCTGCATCGGGAATGAGCGAAAGAATTTGGCGAGGCGTGCCCGATAAAAGTGCCGACAAGCGAGGTCGCGCAAGTTCAACAAATTCACGGTCTTTGCGGCGCGTGTAGGAAATCATCTCATGATGGAATGCCTTGCGAAATCCATCAGAGAAATTGCCATAATCCGACTTGAACGTATTGGCAAGCGTATCGCCCTCAGTCTCAAATATCAGCCCCACGCCTTTGTTCTCATTCAAAACTTGATAGACTGAAGTAGCGCTGCTGTTGGCAGGAATAAATAGCGTTCTTATTGGCGGCTCTTGCGGTGGTTCGTTGCAATGCTTGTCCTCCGCATACTCCTTTTGCAAGCGTTTGTATTCCTCAAGTTCGGCAGCGTAGAGTTGCTTCAAACGCTCGTGAATAGGCTGCACGAGGTGTCTACAAAGCGTCAAACGCCCTTTGCCAGCTGAGGCTTGCGCTGTGATAAATACAAACAGATTTGGGGAAACTTCCCTTCCGCCATAAATACCATAAACATTGGGCAGACAAGCCGAAAAGACCGTCAGCGCGCCCAACAGCAACAAATCAGCCTCCTCATAGGTGTGCGTATGTGTAATTATTTGCGCCAGCATAGTTGGTAGCGACTGCTGAATGTTTTGCGAGAACGTTGGCATCGGTTTTAAATTCTCCATTTCCTCCAAATCCTCTATTCCCCCAATTGGGGATTTGGGGGAATTGTGGGGAAATGAACTGGATTTTCCCAATGAAATGCCTGCTTGTTTGGCAAGATGGAAAAGCGTGCGAATAGTTATTCCGTGCCCATGAGCATTGATGCAAGCGTTGAATTGTTTGTCTGTTTCTTCTGAAGAATAGTTTGGATAGAAACGGCTAAGGCGATGGTAATATCTACGACCATCTTCGCCCAAAGCATCAGCGAGAGCAAAGCCCAAATCGCGCCATTCGGCATAGCTCGGGGCTATGTCGATATTTGCGGATTCAATTTGTTGGGTAATTTCTTCAATGTTGGTGTACATATCCGATTGTCCATATTTCATGCTTATATTGCAAGGCTTGGGCGTTGGATCTAGCCACTCAAAGGGATTGAATGTCTTATTGCTCATCACTTCAGAAATTTGGGATTGATAAAGCAATTGGGGTCGTGAGGTAGGAAGCAGGCGCGAGAAACGTCTTTGCCCGATTGGTCAACCACAAAGTCGTATGTTTGGACGAGATAGTTGGCTACAGCACGGAAATAATCGGCGTGCGACATCTGCGAAATATTTATTTCAACAACCCACTTCAATCCATCACCCGAAGGCGAACGGAACAAGAGCTGCGTGTCGAAACACTCATCGTTCAAAAGGTTTCTACGAACATCATCAAGGTTTTGCAGATGGTCGAAATCAAGGCATAACAAGCCAGAATGCTGAATAAGAGCATTGTCGTTGCGCGTATTAAACGTGCCGCTAAATGTGCAATAATCGAAGTTGTAGGTCTTGAAATTGCGTGCTTGCTTGACATCGACAAACGAGCGTAGCTGCTCTGTTCGCGCTTTTGCTTTGTCGCTGATAATGTATTTGTAGACATCGACTGGTGTAAAAACAGCTTGGGGCTTGGTATTAGTTATTGGCGAACTAAAGAAGCTAAACATCAATGATGGCACAATGCCGCATTTGCGTAGCTGAGGTCCATAAGGGTCTTGTGGATCTACGGCTATTTCGCTCATTATTTGCATAATAGATTTTGGTTCGCTCATATCAGACCTCCTTTCTTCGTGTTGACGAATTGCAACGCGTCATTATAGAGCTCTGCGGAAGTCTTTCGTTTGTCAGTCTTGAGCCAAGAATCAATTTCAGCCTTCAAAAATTGCAGTTTCTTGCCCTTCTTGTGGTAAGGAATTGCGTGTCTGCCAATCCACCCATAGACGGTTTGACGTGCAGGATGGTCAGGCAAGTATGCACTTAATTCTTTCATGTCGAACCAACGGTCAGAAGGTTCGGTTGGAGTGTTGTTAATGTTACGAAGCAACTCTTTTAGCTCTTTTACTTCGTTGATGAGCATTGATACTGCTTGCGGCAGTTGCTCGAAAGTTGGGTTTTGCAAATCACATGTTTGCATTGTGTCTAATTTTTAACAATAAAAAAATAAAGGCACCGCAACCGTTCGAGTGCCTCTTATTCGAGCGGTTGCTTGATGCAAAAATGACATGCAAATAGATGTGGATTTGGAGGATAGCACTCCGTACGGAGTGCCTACGGAGTACGGAGTGCTATAAAGCAATAAAGACCAACGTTTTTGCTTTGGCCTTTATTGAAAATTTATTTGAAAGAAAATGATATTGTCGGAGTACGGAGAGAACTCACTTCATCAAATTAACTGCTTTTGAAATGAGAGGATTAATTGATTTTGATATTTTGCAATTTCTAAGCTTTTCCTCTGAAATCGCATTGCCATCGGTGTCAATAAAACATGAACAAACGATTTTGTACATATTGTTGCCCTCAAACTTAATGAGTTTGTTTTTGTTCAGTTGACGAAATAAGTCTAACAAACCGCCCAAATACGTTGTCCAACGAATGGGATTTTTCACCTCCTTACCAGAAAATACACGCTTAAAATCAACTGCTTTTGTTCCTTTATCAATAAAACCATTGTCTTTAAGCCTATCCATTAGATATGTAATGTTGTCTTGGTTAGTTGCAAGTTTTGCATATGTAAACGATAATATTATTGCATCCGTTGAGGCTATAATTTGCATTCCCCTATTCTCTTCGGAAGATGGTTCGTTTGATGTGTTTCTTTCTTTTTTCAGCAATAGCTTGAACTCTTCAAAATAGTCATCATCAATTATTCTTTCAATTTTATTCATAGCACATGGGAGCTCTTCATATGAGCAGCCAGAGTTGTTCAATATTACATATGCGAATACAAAAACTATTGAAATATACTCTTTTAGAGGATCGTAATACTCATCAACAATATCACAGAAAGGATGAGCCTCATTATACTTCTTTTGAACCATATCATACAAATCATCGACAGTGTCTTCTGGGAAATCCTGCTCCTTTGATAAATTATCGTATATGGTATAAGCTAAATTGAATATTTCTGACACATATTTGTCTTTGTCTTCTTTGCCAGTATCATCGTGTATAGATTGATATTTTTCATAAAGTGCATTGTTAAGCTCCTTATTCTTATGTTTTTTACGATAAAAAATTCTGTCATGCACTTCATTTTCTGTTATCTGGATTTTATTCATTCTATTATTGTTTTAGGTTATCAATCTTTATCACATCGACGGCTTTCTCTTTCTTCTCGTCAACCACTTTGGCGTAGATCTGAGTTGTACGGACGTTGGTATGTCCTAACATTTTACTAACGGTGTAGATGTCAGTGCCGCCTGCTAACTGTAACGTTGCGTAAGTATGACGGAAACAGTGAAATGTTATGCGACGAGTAATGCCAGCAGCTTTTATCCAACGCTCCAATGGTCTTGAAATCCACGAAGGATCTGGCAAATCCTCAAAAACTAATTTGTCATCGTCTTGTGGTTCTCCACATAGTTGATATGCTTGCATGCTTATTGGCATGTATTCAACACCTTTTGTTTTCTGCTGAGTGAAGTTTAGTCGGTAATTGCCTCCCTCTTTTTGTATTTCACTCCACCGCAACTTCTGAATGTCGCAATGACGCAAACCAGTGAGGGCTGAGAATAATGCAGCACGTTTCATTGTCGGTTGGTCGCATTCGGTCTTTACAAGAGTGTTGAGTTCTTCTACTGTGAGATGCTCGCGGCGACTCTCTAGTTCTTGTATGCCTTTGACTTTGGCAGACATGTCCGTATATAGATAACCATCAATAAATGCTTGCTTGAGCCCCGCTTTGAAAATACTGAAGTATGTTGCTGCTGTGTTCTGCGATATTGTACCTTTTTTGCTGCCACCACATGGCGCAGTAAGTATCCAACGACGAAAATCTTCTATCATCTTTAGGTCGATTTGCGAGAACAGGATTCTGTCGCTGTTAGCGTAGAGTTTGAGTAATTCGCCAACACGATTCCAGTTGACAATGATTGACTCAGACGACTTCTTATGTCGCTCGATTGTTATTTTGTTGAAGTATTCAATGAAATTGCATTGTGAACGTGCATTTTGTTCTGCTTGTGCAGCCTCTTTATCTGTGTAAAGCGCAGCATTGTCATAGTCATGTTGCCGGATCTTGCGCACGTTATCGGCAAAGATGCACGACTCTTGGTCTTTCTCGCTTTTGCATTGAATAATACCATTAGCGTCTCTTTTAGGCTTATAGGTTTTGCCTGCTTCTGTTGTTCGTGCCGTGCGAGTCTTGTCCCAAATGGGAGTGGTGATTGTGCGATTGAGTGCTTCAATCACACGGCTTGGTTTTGTGCTACCAGCTTTGAATACAGGGTAACTTTCAATTATCAGATACCATTCGTTGTGGTATTCAGATTTACGAAGTTTGACTGTAGCTTTTGTATTTGTTAGCGCTCTCTTCATAGATTGCTATTTGTATAAGTTATCTATTTCTGATTTGGGTGTATAAACATATTTGCCGATTTGTCTAATCGGAATCCCATATTGGCGGATATGCTTATAAACGGTCTTTTCGCTTACTTTATATATTTCGGTTACTTGTCCGATGGTATAGCAATCTTGGGGTTCCATGCTATACATCTTTGCAATAGGTTTTGTCGTTTCTTTTATGCTCTTCCGTAAGGGATATATGTTCATTAGTTCGGATTTCTTGACACGAATCTGCTTCTCTCCTAAATTGACATGAGAGATTATGCCTTTACGTATGAGCCTATAAATAGTAACAGTGCAAACGCCGAAAAGTGCATGTGCTTCCGATACATTGATTAAGTCGTATCGGTTGTCAATCTTATTCGCTATTTCGTCGAGTTTTTTCTCTTCTCGAAGTTGCGCTTGTCGCTGTCTGTACGCTTTATTTGAACATGCTTTAGAGCAGTAAATAGACTCTATCGTTTTTGCAGCGAACTCAGCCCCACATATTTGACACTTCCTTATTATCTCAAATTTGCCTTTTGGCATAGTGCTGGTTATTAGCTTATTAACTTAATTTTGTAACACTTCGTCTCGCTTTTTGTAATGTTGCAAATATGTAGCAAATATAAAGTAAATATCGATAAGAAAATGAATAAAACAATAATTGTTATAAAATAAAATGAGGTGTAACTTATTGAGTTACACCTCATTGCTTGTTGATTATTTATGCTTATTTATCGATTTTATTTCACCTCTTCGAAATCGACGTCTGTTACATCGTCGCCTGCTTTTTGTGAACCGCCTTGTGCACCTTGAGGACCAGCTTGTTGCTGAGCACCTTGTGCGCCACCAGCTGCGTTGTACATATCCTGACTTGCAGCTTGGAAAGTGGTGTTCACCTCAGCCATTGCAGCGTCGATAGCAGCGAGGTCTTGCTTCTGGTGAGCCTCTTTCAACTTAGCAAGTGCAGCCTCAATTTGGCTCTTCTTGTCGGCAGGAATCTTGTCGCCGTAATCTTTCAAACTCTTTTCGGTTTGGAAAATCATCGAATCGGCTTGGTTAATCTTCTCAACCTTATCTTTCTGAGCCTTATCAGCCTCTGCGTTAGCTTCTGCCTCAGCTTTCATACGCTTGATTTCGTCGTCGCTCAAACCGCTCGATGCCTCAATACGTATCGACTGCTCTTTGCCAGTAGCTTTATCTTTAGCTGTTACGTTCAAGATACCATTGGCGTCAATATCGAAAGTAACCTCGATTTGAGGTACGCCACGTGGTGCGGGTGGAATGTTAGAGAGGTTGAACTGACCAATACTCTTGTTCTGAGCTGCCATAGGACGCTCGCCTTGGAGTACGTGTATGGTAACCTCAGGCTGGTTATCGGTAGCAGTTGAGAATACTTGGCTCTTCTTGGTAGGTATGGTGGTGTTGGCATCGATGAGTTTAGTCATCACGCCACCCATGGTCTCAATACCAAGAGAAAGAGGAGTAACGTCGAGCAAAAGCACGTCTTTTACTTCGCCCGTAAGCACTGCACCTTGGATAGCTGCACCAACTGCAACAACCTCATCAGGGTTAACGCCTTTAGAAGGAGCTTTGCCGAAGAATTTCTCAACAGCTGCTTGGATTGCAGGAATACGAGTTGAACCACCTACGAGAATAACTTCATCAATATCGCTTGTAGAGAGGCCTGCGCTTTGGAGGGCCGACTTACAAGGAGCGATGGTGCGCTGAATCAAATCGTCGATAAGCTGCTCAAACTTAGCACGTGTAAGAGTAGTTACGAGGTGCTTAGGACCGCTTGCTGCTACGGTTATGTATGGCAAGTTGATTTCGGTAGATGCCGAAGACGAAAGCTCGATTTTAGCTTTCTCGGCAGCCTCTTTCAAACGTTGTAGAGCCATTGGGTCTTGACGGAGGTCAACACCTTCGTTCTTTTGGAACTCGTCAGCAAGCCAATCGATAATTCTGTGGTCGAAGTCATCGCCGCCAAGGTGCGTATCTCCATCGGTAGCCTTCACTTCAAACACGCCATCGCCCAATTCGAGGACTGACACATCGTGCGTACCACCACCGCAGTCGAATACGACAATCTTCATATCCTTCTGATTCTTGTCGAGACCGTAAGCAAGAGCGGCTGCTGTAGGCTCGTTCACGATACGGCGAACTTTCAAACCTGCAATCTCACCAGCCTCTTTAGTAGCCTGACGCTGTGAGTCGTTGAAGTATGCTGGAACGGTAATTACGGCTTCGGTAACTTCTTGACCAAGATACTCTTCAGCTGTCTTCTTCATCTTTTGAAGGATGATAGCCGAAATTTCTTGTGGAGAGTAGAGTCGACCATCAATATCTACACGAGGTGTATTGTTGTCGCCTTTCTTTACTGTGTAAGGAACGCGTTCGATTTCTTTAGCAAGACGGTCGTAAGTTTCGCCCATGAAACGTTTGATAGAATAAACAGTCTTGTGCGGGTTGGTAACAGCCTGACGTTTTGCAGGATCACCAATTTTGCGCTCGCCGCCATCGATAAATGCAACCACTGAAGGAGTTGTACGCTTGCCTTCGCTGTTAGCTATTACAACAGGTTCGTTGCCTTCCATCACTGCTACGCAGGAGTTTGTGGTTCCAAGGTCTATACCTATAATCTTTCCCATTTTATTTTGTTTTAATTGTTATTCGAAATTTTGTTGTCTGTTTTTTTCAGACGACAGCCGATGTTTCAAAGGGCGTGCCAAAAATATTTTTCGGACATTAGTGTCATTTTGTGCTACGTTTCGGACACGTAGCACAATCGCGCTATGACATTTTTATCTCAAAAAAATATGTGCAATGAGAAAGAGGCATAATACTGTCACAGCAATGTGTGGCAGCCTTTGGGGACGGGGGCTATTTAGTTGTAGTGTCGTTGTTGAGAAGTGACATCTCTACTGTGTTGTCGATAATATCGATGAGTTTACCACTGTTTTCTGATATGGTGTTGGCTAACTCTTGTATGCAACTATCGTCGCCTTTTTTCTCTGAAATTACGTTAGAAAAGCCATCGATAGCATTTAGCGGTGTGCGAATCTCGTGGCTGAGGTTGCGCACAAATTCTTCCTTCTTTCGGTCGGCTTCCACAAGCTTTTTCTTCTTCTCGTGCAGCTCGTCTTTCTTGCGAATAAGTACGCTGTTCTGCCGCGAAATTTCTACCACGCTCTTCGTCAAACCTTTGTTGAGCCACGTAAGATATACTATACATATAGCTATATATATCAGTATGGCGATAGCTAAAATATTTACTTCGCGAGAGAATTTGAACTTCTCGTAAGCCAGCGATTTGCTGTAGTCCACGCTCTTGCGTCCGAGTTGCGAGTTGGTGATAAGCACAACCGACTCTTCGATGCTCATCACATTATTGAGGTCGGCGTTTATTCTGCGACCTTCTTGCAGATACGACGTAAAGTTTTCTATGCGTTCTTCGTCCGAAACGTCCAATTCGTTGATGCGTTCAAGTATGCGTTTGCGTATGTAGTGGTAATGTTTGCGCTGACTGTCTTTGTCGTTGCGTAAGATGCATTTGTACGCCTCCTGCAAGTGCCCACTTAGGTAGTAAATATCCACCATGTCGCTTGCACGTTGCTCGGTAGACAGATACGAGATGGTCGGTCCTACTTGCGAATAGGTACGTATGGCTTCACCGAAATCGCCATTGTATGCATTCACAAAAGCCATAGCATATTCAACGGATTGCTTCGAATTGTAGTCTTTTGCTACTTTGCGAGCCTCGTCCAACATGGCGATGGCTTCGTTCTTCATGTCGAGGAATAGATATTTACGAGCAAGAATGGCGCAGTAGTATGCAAAATTTGTCATGCGCGTCTCGTCGGATTTTATTATGTCGATAGCTATTTGGCAGAATTGTGCCGACTTCTCCATATTGCCTTGTACGTTGTATATATACGATATGACTAAGTATGCCGATATGAACGCCTCGCTGAGATTTGTCCTCACGGCATCGAGAAACAGCGCATTTGTTTCGTAGCTAATAGCCGAAAAGTTGTACGACGTATTTAGAAACCTAATCAAGCGCTTCGTCCATAACCAATAATATAGGGTGGTGAGGTTCGATTTTGCGCACAATTCTTTAGCTTCGTTGTAGTATTTCGTCACGGTGTCGAGGTTCGCGTTGGGCGCATATTCTATATAATAATGTGCTTTGTATGCTATTGCAATTGCTACTGCAACGGAGTCTTTTTCGGTCAAAGCTGTTCGCTCCAATTCGTCGGCGTAGCGCAGAACGGAGGTGTCGGTGCAATGGGCGGTGCAACTTTCGAGCAGTTGCTGAATGTTGTATGGTGGGGTATAGTGCGGACTTATGGGTAGTGGCGTTTGGGCGTAGCTATACATAACTGCCAGCAGCGTAGTAAATAATATGTAAAGTCTCTTAGTAGACATATATGTATTTTGTACCAAAATCCCCCTTTTCGGTGTGCTTGACAATAATATGAAAAATACGGATAGAATTTTTGTGCCGTGTAAGATTTTTTAGACAAACAGTTAAATATCTATATATTATTGGGCTGCGGAGGTCTAACGTTTCTTTTTTTGATTCGAACGTTGCACCTTTGCCCTCGTAAGGTTGAAAAAAGTAATACATAATTGATATAGACAGCATCTTAGAAACGAACTATTGTATGAACAAAAAAAACAGTTGTGTTATGAAAAAGATAATCTCAGTTTTCGCGTTTGCACTTATTTGCTGCACTGTTAGTGCTCAAATGGGTAAATTCCAAGCTCTCTACATTTTCAACTTCGCTAAAGAAATTGGTTGGCCAAAGGCTGACGAGCAGAGCGATTTTGTAATCACAGTAATCGGTGACAACGGCGTAGCTTCAGAGCTCAACAAGTTGGCTAAGACCAAGAAAGTTGGCTCTCGTAACGTAGTTGTCAAAGAGTCTCCTTCTATCAGCGGCGTCTCAAAGAGCGACATCATCGTTCTTGGTGAGTCGAAAGCTTCTCAGATTGGTCAGCTCGTTCAATTGCAGAACAGCAATAAATCTGTAATCGTTAGCTGCAAGCAAGGTCAGTGCAGCAGCGGCGCATGCATAGCATTCGAGCAATCTGGTTCGAAACTTGGTTTCGAAATCTCTGAACAGAACTTCAAGAAGAAGAATCTCAGCGTACACAATAAACTTCTTCAACTCGGTAAACAAGTAGATTAAGTAATAGTTCCGAATAAAAAGAATCGCCTCTGGAGCCGCATGCTTCAGGGGCGATTCCCTTTTATACAAATTCTCTATTACTTTTTGCTCAACAATACCACGCCGCTTATTTCTACCGCTGCTTGCGTGTCGGTGAGTTCGTCGGTAGATATTTCTATGATGTCAATATCGCTGATATTTAGACACTTACGAATTGACGTATTGAAATATTTTGGAACGAAATCTGGGTAGCCAATTGGCAAAATGGCTGTATGCGTTTGTTGTAAACTATTTAGGTCGACATCAACGTAGCCTGATGTAGGCTTTATTGCTTTGGTGTAGGTGATGCCATCTCTATCTACAACGCTGAAATTTAGCGTGTTGATGCCTTTTGTATTGGCATAAATACGCACCATATTTCGCCCATTATTTATCGCTTTGACTTCGTTCATTATGTCGCCTACAAATTTCCTGACAAAATAGCGTGTAGGTTGTTTTGTGCTAATGCTAAGTTCAAGATAATCAGCGCGATTGATGAGGTTCTTATGGCGCATCTCTCTAAGCCCAGAATAATATGGAAGAGCAAAAACTTCGATGTCATTATCGGTGGCAGCGTTCTGAATCAGCGGGATGTAGTCGCCGATAGTCAATAAGCTTATATTGAACTTATTACGAGCTTCGCTTTGCCAATAGATAGGCGAACCTTCCACATTGTCGGGGTAGGTGCGAGCCGCGCCTTTGCTGTATGTAGTTAGGTAATAGGTAGCTTCGTTGCCCCAGAACCATTTTTGCGGAAGGTTGCCCGCGAAGTGGTTAGGTGCTGTTTTGTGCAGCGTAACTTGCTCATTATCATCGCGCCACATAGATACATAGCTCGGCATGGCAACCACCGAATCGACTGATTCGTCGGCAATACAACTGATACGTATGTCGGTGCTTTTCGACGCAAAAGTCGGGGCGGTATGGGCGAACGCAATCTTCTCGTGAGTGTCGGGAATGTATGCGTATTCATTCGCGCTGATATTGCCAATTTTTGCCGTAAGCCACTTGTTATCAAATTGTTTTGTGCTGCTATAAAGTATGTACGAATATGGCATCACGTCCACCGAATCGCCGGTGCAATGGTAGGCTTCACTATTGTTGTCGGTGCATTTTATGTAGAAATTGCTTCCGAGGTTTGGTAGCGTTATATGTATGCGCTCGAAGCGGTTGCGTACATAGTTAACAGTCTTGCTTTCAGATGATTTGACGAATGGATCGGCGGTAAGTTCGTGGTCGGGCATAACCTCCAAGCGCCAAACGCCATCGTCAATCTTATCCAAGAAATAGGCGCCGCTACCGTTGTATTGTATTATCGGTGAATTGCCGTGGCCAACAATTTTTGTGAGTTTATTTGCGTTAATCGGTTGAATGTCAGTGTTGTTGCTATACATATAGATGCTGTCCGAATTGAACAAACTCAAATCTTGCTTGTAGCTGACCGTGGTGTGCCCGAATGTTGTGTCGGCTGGGTAATCGGCTGATTTGTAATGCATAGGAATCTCGCGCATAGCCTGAGCTGCAATTGCTGCACTAATTGCTTTAGCAGGCGTGTAGGCGAGGTTGAGGTAATGAGTCTGATACTCAGTGTTGTATGGTGCAAGTGGCGTGGGGTCGTAGGCAAACTGCGTAATCCATCCGAAGCCAGCAGAGCGAAACGAGCGAACCGTGGCAGGGTAGAGGTACGAGCCGAGCATGTCGCCTGGGTCAAACTCGTAGACGATGCGTGCCTTATTAGCCGAGCCCTCGTATTTGCTGAACTCGTCTGGGTATTCGTCGACCGAAGGCAGACAGTTGCCGCAGCGCGTGTGACCAGTTACCAAGCCCGTCGGATACCATTGCGCCGTAACGCCATCGACGTTGGCTTTGAAATAAGTATCGCGCAAGTGGCCGTTGTGCGACATGTTGTAGAAAATTGGACGTGTGCAGCCAGCGTCGCGCATCGTAGCTACCATGCCGTTTATGTAGTCCAAAACCTTCTCTGTAGTGGCGGTGTGGCTTGGCTCGTTGTTCACTTCGAAACCAACAATATTTGCGTCTGTAGCCCATTGGCGACCAGTGAACGCGTTGCGGTGCTGCATAAGCGCTGTGGCATATTTATGTTGGCAAGCTATGGCTGCAGTGTCGGAGTGCACGTGGTGTTTGTCGAAGCGATACGAGTAGCCGTCGGTCTTTTGGTTAGGCTCGGGGTAGCCGTTACCAAAGTTGGTTTGCAGCGTAATTATGGTGTAGATGCCGCGTTCTGTAAGTCGCATCATTAGATAATCGAGCAGTGCAAGGTGCTCATTATCAAGAAGATTGCCGGCGGAGTCGCTCAGCTCTACGTCCCAAAGATGGATACGGTATGCGTTGAAGCCGAGGCGCGCCATCTGGTATACGTCGTTGTCGATGACGTTGTAGATATTGCAATTTTGCCTCTTCAGAGCGCGGTAGGCATAGGCAAATGGCGCAGTGTAGTTAGTGCCGAAAAATACAGCCTCGCTACCATCGTCGGCATAGCGGAATGTGCCGCAGCTATCTATACATACTTCGCGAAGTGAAGGTACTTCGACTTGATTGCTTTGATTGCAACTTGTTAGTGCACAAATTGTTATAAGTATAGTTATGAACTTCTTCATACGTATGTAAATATTTATCTGCCCACGAGGCGTTCTACGTTCTTCATATCACCAATTACCACAATGCGGTCACCTGCCATGAAACGGTATTCTGATAAATTTTCTTCGCGTATAGCCCACTGTTTGCGCAGTTTGCTGATTATGTTGCTTTGCTCATTTTCGTGTTTTATAGCCACGAGTGTGAGGTCGAAATTCTTCTTTAGATCGACGGCTGCCACGGTTTGCTGCACGAGGTCATTGGGTATGTCGATTTCGCAAACCGAGTGATTCTCGTTGAGGTTGAACGAGTTGTGGATTTTAGTCGACACAATGCGATTGGCGATGGAGTTGGCTGCCTCCTCCTCGGGGTTAACAATCTCGTGAATGTCGAGACCGCGTAGCACTTTGGTGTGCAGAGCCGAGAGCGAACGCCCGATGACGCGCTTCACGTTGAGTTCTTTGAGCAGCGCCGCAGTCTGTACCGAAGCGCCCCAGTCTTCGCCAATGGCAACAATCACCGCATCGACCTCCAAGATGGGTTGCGAACGCAGCGAAACCTCGTCGGTGCTGTTCATGCAGACGGTGTTGGTGAGCTTGTCTTTGAGTTCCTCAACAATATTTTCGTGCACGTCGATGCCTATCACTTCGTGGCCGTCGTCGCAGAGACGCAAGCCAAGGTTCGAGCCGAAATTTCCTAATCCTATTATGATGAACTTCATTGTAAGTATGTATTAACTTGTTGGATTATAGTGTATTATATCATTATCTCTTCTTGCGGATAGCTATAGCGCAATTTCTTCTTTGGAGTGAAGAAGCATAGCAAGAACGCCATGACGCCGATACGTCCGATGAACATGCTTAGCATAATTATAATGCGCCCAGCCGTGTTGAGTTCAGGCGTCACGCCAAGGCTGATGCCGGCAGTACATATAGCCGAACTGGCTTCGAGCAGCAGGTGCGAAATACGTATTTCGGGCGCGCAAACCTTTAGCGATATAGTTACCAACGCTACGAAGCCCAGCGTAATTATAGCCACTGCGAAGGCTTTGCGAATAGATTGCGGCGCAATACGGCGACCAAAAATCTCAATGCTGTCGCGGCCTACGAGCACGTTACGTATGTTGAGCATACATATTGCGAAAGTGGTGACTTTTATGCCGCCACCAGTCGACATTGGTGCGCAGCCAATCCACATAAGCATTATGGTGAAGGCAAGTGAGATGGGGCTCAGCGCCTCAATAGGTACGATGTTGTAGCCCACTGTTCGCGCCGAAACCGACATAAATAGCGATTTTGTCAGGCGGTCGAAAAACGAGTCGCCTTCTTGCGTGAATCGGTTTTCGGTAAGTAGGAACACTATTATGCCTACGCCCACCAAAATGAGGTGCGTATATACAGCCAATTTGGCGTTGGCGTTTATCAAGTGCGAGCGGTAGCGCATGCGCTGATGGCGGTGTAATAGGCTGTTTATGAGGTTTCCTAACTTGTGTTTTATCCAATTTATGACGCTCGTCTGCATTGGAAAACCCATGCCACCGAAAATCACCGTGCACGCCACAATCCACTGAATGGCGCGGCAGTCGACGATGGTGGCGTTGCACATGCCATCGGGGAGGCACGAGATGCCGGCGTTGCAGAATGCCGAAACGGCGTGAAATACCGATACGAAGAGTATATCGCGGCTGTCGCTTGTGGGCATCTGTGCAGCAAATTCGTTGTAGAGTAGCCATGTGCACGCAGCTTCTATTATGAATGTTACATACATAATACGTATGAGTGTCATAAGTATGCTGCTCATGCTGTCGGCACTGATTAAGTCCTTGATAACAAGGTTGTTCTGCATGGAACCGCGCGTGATGGACAGCGCAAAGAAACAAGTGAATGTCATCACACCAATGCCGCCAACTTGCACCAAACCAAGCACTACGCACTGCCCAAAGAAGGTCAAATGCTGCGAAATATCTATTACGGAAAGTCCTGATACACAGACTGATGATGTAGAGGTGAATAGCGCATCGAAGAAAGTGAGCGTGCCATCGTGGCTGCGCGGAAGTAGCAGTAGGGCAGTGCCGATAACTATAAATACTATGAAGCTGCCCACGAACATTATCGTTGGATTAGTTCGCCGCCCGAGTAGCGACAGACCAAGGCGCGACATCTCGTTCACCGACAGCACAAGCAGCACGAAGCTAAGCACGTACTTATGGTTCAGAAACGCTTGCAGTTGTGGCGAAATGCTCGACGCCGTCATACTATAAATATATGCCCACGTAATGAGCGGATATATAAGAAGATACGACGAGAAACGCGTATTGCCAGCAGGCGAAATGGAGTCGATGAGTTTCAGCACCATGACGATGCCGAAGAAGATAACACAGCCTTTGTTGATGTCGAAAAGCGAATCTTGCAGTTCGGGCGATGCGCTAAAACCAACTTGGAAAATGATGTTCAAGATGCTCCACAACGCAGCCAAGATTGTGAATGTGTCGATGGTGCGGAGCGCATTCTGGCGAGCCTTGTTGTAGAAAAGACGCAAGCGGTAACGAACTAAATTGAAAATCTGCCGATAGTTTATTTGGCTGATTCTCCTTGCTACGCCTACCGCTTTTCTGGAAATTTCGAGTATTTTGCTGCGAATGTCCAATGTTTGATTCTCAGTGAGTTAGAAGTTCTCGAGGTAGTCTTTTAGTTCGCCGAAAGCCTCTTCGAGACGGATCATATTATCGATGAGGAAATGAATCATATCCGACCATTTTTCGCGGTCGTAGATGTTGCCCTCGGTTCTCACATAAATACGCGCTACCACGTCGCCTGCCTCTTTCACGTAGTTGAAATCCCATATTACAGGTGCTTCAAAATGCGATTCGAAAAGTTTTTTGCACGATTCCATTTTCGTCCAAAGCGAAGCGGCATGTTCCTCGGCACGACGCGAAATCTCCATAGCCACCATGGCAAAGTCGCGATTCACGTCGAAGCGCAAGTCGAGCCCGCGCACACCAGTGCGGTCGCTAATCCACTTCTTGGGCTTGCCTTTCTGCCCAGGCAGTCGGCGCGTTTTGCTCTCCATCTTGTGCCAAAACTCGTGGCGCATCAGTTGAGCCTCTTCTTTTGTATACATGTTTTATCTTCTTAGTATCAGACTCTTAATTGTTTGTATGTAAACACACTATTTCAAAGCTTTAGCGAGTGCTGCAAGTGCCTCTTTATCAGTCTCTTTCATGGTAGAACGTAGCGTAACTACTGGCTCTACAATGGTTATGTCCTTCATTGTTTCGAGCGTTGCGCGCATCAGTCTGGCCGATTGTGGAGCCCACGAGCCGTTCTCTATCAGGCCAACCTTCTTGTTGCGGTAGCCTTTAGCTTTCAGGTGAGCGAGCAACGTCTCCATAATAGGCATAAGACCGCCATCGTAGGTGGGCGCGGCGAAAACTATGCGGTCGTAGCGGAATGCGTCCTCTATAACTTCGGCAAGGTCGGCGCGGCAGATGTCGCTTTCGGCTACTTTGAGACCCTCGGCGCGAAGCATATCTACGAGTGCAAGTGCAGCTTTCGACGTGTTGCCGTGAAGTGAACTGTGCGCCACAAAAACTCCTTCAGTCTCAGCACGATAGCTGCTCCAAGTGTCGTATAGATTTATGTAGTATGCGAGATTCTCCTTCAATATTGGTCCGTGGAGTGCGCAGATGGTCTGAATGTCGAGTCCTGCCAATTTTTTTAGTACCGATTGCACTTGCACGCCATATTTACCAACTATGTTGAAGTAGTAGCGGCGAGCCTCGCAAGCCCAATCGTCGGTTTCGTTTTGCAGAGCGCCAAACTTACCGAACGCATCGGCACTGAAGAGCACCTTCTCTGACGATTCGTATGCAACCAAAACTTCTGGCCAATGCACCATTGCTGCGGTGAAGAACGTCAACTTGTGGCTGCCCAATTCGAGCGTTTCGCCATCTTTCTTCGTAATTATGCGGCTTGAGAAGTCGAACGTTGGGAAGAATTGGTTCAATAGTGGTACGGCTCTCTCCGAACAAATGCACTGACATTCAGGATGTTTAATGAGAATGTTTACGATGTTAGCCGAGTGGTCGGGCTCTACGTGCAGCACCACCAAATAGTCGAGTTTTTTGCCACCGAGCGCCTTGGCTACGTTGGCTTCCCATTCTGCTGATTTTCTGGCGTCTACGGTGTCCATAAGAACCGTCTTCTCGTCGGTAATGAGGTATGAGTTATACGACATACCTTCTGGCACTATGTATTGATTTTCAAATAGGTCGATGTCTAAATCGTCAACGCCTACGTATTGTATCGTCTTGCTAATAGATGTGTCCATTGTGCTAAGTATTAATTTATGTATAAAGCAAATTTGGCGTTGTTTTGCGGATTATGCAATCGACAAACGAACTTTTGATGAAAGTTTGCTGGCTCGCAACAAAAATGGCCGCCACAGTTGATGTGACAGCCATCGCCGTTTTGCAACGTTATGCTTACGAATTATCTGTTTTTTACCAAACGTACGTTATTGGCGGTCATGAAGCCTCTACACATACTCTTATATTTTTTAGATATAACGCGAGGGTAGCCTCCATTTGACGCAAATGATGCCAAATCTTCGCAATAGGAAGAGCCTGCGTAATGTACGTGGAATGAGAATGGATATTTGTCCATCATTTCACGATCTGCATATCCGTGGTCAGGGTCGAAAACGTGCCAAGGAATGTTCTTCGCAAAATAGTCTGCATAAGTGGTCACGTCGTCTCCTTTGAACACCTTGCTATAGTTTGGAATATCGTATTTCTCCGTATACTTCATTCCCAAATATGATTCCATATTCTTCCAATCGCTTTCGGTGGCTACGTGATAACCATTGATAATGTGCTCGTTTATGCTCCCGTAATCACTATAAAAATAGAAGCCAGCATTTGCGTATTTCTCATAAAAAGACAATGAGTGAGAAACCTTTTCGCCTCTGTAATTATCTATAGTCCAGACATCGTTGCCAATTTTCACAATGTTGTAGATGTTTAGTTCATCGTCAATAGCATACTGGTCTTTGTCTATGAGTATAGATTTTATGGTTTTGGACAATTCTATCGTTTTGCTTCCTACAGGAATCTTCACATTTACATTGAATGTATACCTATAAGCCTCCTCATACATATAGCTATTGTAGCCGTTGATAGTGTCGTATACCGTATGTTTAGTGAAGAACGTACTATTGCCGAAGTTTTTAGTTACGTATATCGAATCTACATCGCCAGTGAGCGTTATAGGTTTAGCATCGCAAGGGGCCTCGTCCGACGTAATATCTATAGTAATGCCTATTTGCTTGCGCTTGTCGTCCGACAATGGAATAGCTACATCATAGTAACCATAGTAACTATCGCTATACGCAACTTTTCTGGAAAGGTCAATGTTCCACTTTATTGTTGTTGCATATTTGCCGCTATCGAAGTCGCGAGATAAATTGAATTTTATGTTTGGTACATAGTAAAAATGCACTATTTCTGGCTCCGATACGTAGTATTTATTGCCCTCTCCGTCGACGCCAAACGATTGTGAATGAATGAAATACTCCTCGAGTGGTTGGTCGAGATTGATTGTTAGCTCATTTATATTGTCGGCACGCAAAGTATCGCCACCAACAATGCCGTACTTTACATCAATACCTGAAGAAATTCCAGAATCCCAAAAGTCATTTTGAGTTCTTGCAACGATATGTATTTCGGTTAGATCTGAAATGGTTTTACCATTTAATCCTTTTATACTGTGATATATAGTTCCATTATAACCTTCTTCAGTATACGTTGCGCCCATATTTTCAGGAATCCAAACGATTTCGACTTCATCTTCGCACGAAGTGAAGCACACCATTGCCATTGTGAATATAGAAGCTGCGGCTATTTTATATCTATTCATATTCTGTCTCTTTTGAATCATAATTATGTTATTGCTCGAGGCGACGAGCGCCAAAATCGAAACTCATGTGAAATGCTGGGTAAAAGAATGTCTTTTTCACATGATAATAGTGTGTTTCCGGCATGCCATACCACACTGATTCTTCTATGTTTGGATCAACAGTTGCTGTTTCAAGAGAAACGCCCAAATTGAAATGGCGTAATCTCACACCAACTATTGGGGCGATATAAAGTTTGTTCGGTTTTGATGTTCTCAAGTCAAGATAGTCTCTACGGCCAATTCGTCCCTCTACGTATGGCGTTATTTTATATTGAAAAATATCATAACGAACAGAGAAAAACGTATTGAATACTAAATAGTCAAAATCCTTGTCTTTCGTGTTCTTCTTATTATTGAAGTTGAGTAGTTGAAATTCGAACGTATTGCCAATACCTACAAACAATTGCGGTATGATTTGGCAACCATGAATCATTGTGAATATTTGGACATCAACAGCATTAGTTTCACTATCGGAGGAAAATACTTTGAAAACGTCTGGCGAAACGCCAATTTCCCAGAAATTTCGGTAGCCTTTTACGGGGTACTTTACTTTGGTTACAGTCTCTTCGGCAAAAGCCGTCTGCGATGCTGAAAGGGCCATTACCCACAACATCAGTAACAATAGAATACGTTTTTTGTTCATTGTTAGTATTTGGAAATAAAAGGTTTAGCTACAAGATGGCTTTACTCAGGTTTGGAGGAATTATCTAAAGCGGAATGGTATCGTCTTAGTTATAATAACCTTGCACTCAATACCTGAGGAAAACGTTAGCAAATGTAAATTGAAAATCAGAATTAACCACAGAACTCTCTCAGAATTAACCAACGAAGGCGCAAAAAACTCAATTGACATCCGTCGAGATTCAATTTCCAGAGGTCATTTTGTACGTTGGTTTCACAAGCAGCGCGCCGCGCATAAACATAAATATGAGAAACGAAACCCAAATGCCAGTGTTCCCGATGGTTGGAATAGTTATGGCGAGCATACATACGTATGATGCGAGTGCAATGAATGTGCAGTTGCGCAGCGTGCGAACTTGAGTGGCGCCAATAAGTACGCCATCGAGCAAGAACGCCAAAGTGCCAACAAGCGGAACGGCAATTGCCCAACCAATGTAATGCGAGGCTACGTCAAGCACTGCTTGGGTAGGTTCGAAAAACATCAGCACTGGTCGCCACGCTACGGCATAAACAACGCCATAAAGCACCATAACCACGCCGCCTATTAGCGCAAGACGTTTAACCACGCTGCGTAATCGAATAAAATCGTGCGCACCGAGATAGCGTCCGCAAAGGGCTTCGGCTGCGTAGGCAAGACCATCTTGCAAGTAGCTAAAAAGCGTGAAAAGTTGCATTAGCAATGCGTTGGCAGCCAGCGTAGTAGCGCCGAAACGCGAAGAAACGGAAGTCTGTATGAAAAATGCTGTCACGATGCAAAGCGAACGTTGAAAAATGTGACCATTCACGCTGAAGAAGCGTCGCATAGAATTGCTATCGAAGCAGTCACCCAGCGAGATGCGTCCCAAGCGGTGAGAGTAGCGCCACAGAAATACGCTCAGCGCCATAATCACCGACAGATATTGCGCAACAACCGTTGCCGTAGCTATGCCTTCGATGCCCCAACCTAAGTGGATCGACAAAAATATGTTTAGCCCAATATTTATAAGGTTTCCAACGATGGCAATAACCATTGGCGTGCGCGAATCTTGCATACCTATGAACCAGCCATTGAAGGCAAAAAGAGCAATGTCGGCAGGCGCGGAAAACCATCGAATGTTGAGGTAGCGCAGCGCCAAAGCAAGCACATCGGTATCGCCATCGATAATACGTAGAGATATGTGCGTCAGTGGGTTGCGAATAAGTAACAATGCCAATGCGAGAGCCAATGCCATAGCTATGCTGCGAACCAATAGCCGCTTGCATTCAACCCAATGTTGTGCGCCAAAACTCTGCGCCGTCAGTCCGCTTGTGGACATACGCAAGAATCCGCAATTCCAATAGACGAGGTTGAAAACCATAGTGCCTACAGAGAGTGCGCCGATGGCAACATCGCTACCTATGCGGCCCGCAATAGCTACGTCGGCCAAGCCAAGCAGTGGCACCGTAAGATTCGACACCACATTGGGTACTGCCAAACGAAGAATTTCTCTATTTACGGACATTGTAATTGACTATTTCCAAGATTCGTAGTCATTCACCATTTACGGCGCTTCTCATGCTTGCCGTAGTTGCTGTTGCCATAGAATTTCTTCGCACCAAAATCCTTTTGAGGCTTCGGCTTTTCGGGTTGGCGAAACTCTTGCTTCGGCTTCGATGATTCGTAATTATTGATTTTCTGGCTGAAGAGTCGCTCTTCTATGTCGCGGCGGTTCATTGCGCGCAGAGCCATCTGTATGCGCTGGCGTTCTTCGGGTTTGTACCAGAAGAAAAACATGCGTTGGCGCTTCTTTTCGTCGGGTGTGTGGGCGGTGTAGACGGGTTTTAGTGTATACGGATGCACGCCAGTGTAGTAAATTGTAGTCGATACCGTCATTGGCGTGGGCGTGAAGTCTTGCACCTGCTCAAGTTTGAAGTCGAGCGCGCAGGTCTCGGCTGCAAGTTCTGCCATATCTACGTCGTGACAACCAGGGTGCGACGATATGAAATATGGTATAATCTGCTGATTTAGTTTGTATTTACAGTTTATCTCGTCGAACTCTTTCTTGAATTTATAGAATAGTTCAAACGACGGCTTGCGCATAATGTCGAGCACCGCTTTAGAGGTATGTTCGGGCGCCACCTTCAGTCGTCCGCTGACGTGGTGCGCAATGAGTTCCTCGGTGTAGAGTTTGTGCGAGCGAGCCTCTTCGGGTGTGGCGTTGTCGTTCATAAGTATGTCGTAGCGAACGCCACTGCCAATGAACGATTTCTTCACCTCTGGCAATGCATCAACAGCCTTGTAGAGGTTTATGAGGCGCGTGTGGTCGGTATTCATATTCTTACATACCGATGGAAAAATGCACGACGGACGGCGGCAGACTTCGCATAGTTTCTCGTCTCTACCGCGCATACCATACATATTGGCACTCGGCCCGCCCAAATCGCTCAGATAGCCTTTGAATCCGGGCAGTTTGACCACCTTCTGCACCTCCTTCATCACCGAGCGTTCGCTGCGCGATGCGATGAACTTGCCCTGATGTGCCGAGATGGTGCAGAAGCTACAGCCGCCGAAGCATCCGCGATGTAGGCAGATGGAGAATTTTATCATCTCGTAGGCTGGTATGTCGCCTTTGCCGGCATAGCGCGGGTGGGGCAGATGTGTATATGGAAGGTCGAACGAGGCATCGACTTGTGCTTCGCTCATAGGCGGATACATAGGATTGAGCACAAGGCGCTCGGTTTCACTGACTTGCTGTGTGAGACGTGCGCCATGTTTGCGGTTCGATTCCTCTTCTACATGCTTGAAATTTTCGGCGTGAGCCACCTTGTTACGTAAGCATTCTTCGTGAGAATGCAGCTCTAAGGTTTCCCAATGTTTCTGCTTGGGCAGTGGCTCGTCGATGGGCTGTAGAAAGCCAATTTGCGGGATATTGCGTAGCGAGCTAAACGGCACGCCGCGTTGTAGGAGTTTAGCAATGTCGGTGAGCGGTAGCTCGCCCATACCATACACAAGCAAATCTGCGCCCGACTCCACGAGAATCGACGGACGCAGGCGGTCTTCCCAATAGTCGTAGTGCGTGGTGCGGCGCAGCGATGCCTCAATGCCGCCAAGCACAACAGGTACGTCGGGAAAGAGCTTTTTCAGAATCTTTGTATATACGATAGAAGGCATGTCGGGGCGAGCGCCAGAGCGACCTCCAGGAGTGTAAGCGTCGTCGGAACGGCGGCGACGGGCAGCGGTGTAGTGGTTCACCATGGAGTCCATAGCGCCAGGCGACACAGCGAAGAAATAGCGCGGGCGGCCGAGTTTCTTGAAGTCGCGGAGGTCGTCCTGCCAGTTGGGTTGCGGCACAATGGCCACCTTCATTCCCGTAGCTTCGAGCGTGCGACCGATTACTGCCGCGCCAAACGACGGGTGGTCTACGTATGCATCGCCAGTAAAAAGTATCACGTCGAGTTCGCTCCAACCGCGCAACTCAACTTCCTTCTTCGATGTGGGCAAATAGTCCAACAGATTTGCTTTCTCCATGCCGCAAAAATAGCGGTAAGTTTTGGAGATATAAGTGCTAAGTTCTGCATACGTCGACCCGTCACCATAACTAAAAATAGGTATTGAATGAGTGAAAAATATGTGGGTTGTGAGGTGTAATGTGTTGAGTAATAGTGATATATGTATATGATAAATATATGTGTATTTACCTAAAAAGAATTATTGATAAATAGCAAAGTAGTTAGTAACTCGCAGGCTGAAAAAGAGTATAGCAAAAGTTAGATGAAACTGTCTGATTTGAGTACTGGGCGCTCGGCTGTGATAGTGTCTGTGGCAGGCGCTGGTGCCTTTCGTAAGAGAATTATAGAGATGGGCTTTGTGCGCGGCAAAACGGTAACGGCCATTCGCAACGCGCCGCTCAACGACCCAATTGAATATAAAATTATGGACTACTTCGTGTCGCTTAGGCGCGAAGAGGCTCACCTCGTTGAGGTGGCTGATGCAGATTCCGATGAGGCTAAGAAATTGTCGCGTCCGGCGTTCTCCATTGCCGACGGTGGCGCATTTGCTACGCAGGAACATCCTGAACCTAAGATTGTTAAGGTGGCGCTTGTTGGTAATCCAAACTGCGGTAAGACGACGCTCTATAATTACCTATGCGGCACCAACGAGCACACGGGCAACTACTCGGGCGTAACTATCGGTGCTGCAACCAATTCGTTCACCTACGGCAACTACATATTCGAGTTTGTCGATCTGCCAGGAACCTACTCCATATCGGCATATTCGCCCGAAGAGACCTTTGTCCGCAACAAACTCCTCACTTACGACCCCGATGTCGTACTCAATGTTGTAGATTCTACCAACCTTGCGCGCAATCTCTACCTCACCACACAGCTCATCGATATGGGCGAACGCATGGTGATGGCGCTCAATATGTACGATGATTTTGAGAAGAGTGGCGACCAACTCGACTTCGATCAACTCGGCAAGATGATTGGCATAGCTATGGCGCCAACGGTTGGCTCGAAAGGTACTGGTACTAAGGCGCTTCTCGATAAAATTATACAAGTCTACGAAGGCGAAGATATTTTCGTGCGTCGCGTGCATATTAATTACGGCGAGCTCGAGATGCTCATCGTAAATATGATCAACCTCATAGATAAGAACTGCCACGCATCGCCCATTTTGCTGTCGCGTTTCGTAGCTATAAAAGTTATAGAAAACGACCTCGATTTCGTGCGTGAGAATGTGAAATGCGCCGACGTAGACGCACTTATCAACGAACTCGTAGCTATGCGCGACCACGCTAAAGAGATGAGTTCTATAGCCGACCTTGAGACCTACGTCACCGACTTGCGCTATAGCTTCATCGATGGCGCACTCAACGAGACCTATAAACCGGCCAAACGTAGCTCTAAACAGACTCTATCTCAGCGACTTGATAATATTTTTACGCATCGTGTGTGGGGCATACCTATCTTCTTCTTGGTTATATGGATCATGTTTGAATGTACGTTCAAAATTGGCCAATATCCAATGGATTGGATAGATATGTTTGTGTCGTGGTTTTCGGACTTAGTCAGCAGCAGTTTGCCCGATGGTCCAGTGCGCGACCTCCTCGTAGATGGCATTATTTCGGGTTGCGGTGGCGTGCTCGTGTTCTTGCCTAACATATTGATACTCTTTCTGTTCATAAGTTTTATGGAAGATACGGGTTATATGGCGCGAGCAGCGTTCATCATGGATAAGATGATGCACAAGATGGGACTTCACGGCAAGTCGTTCATTCCGCTTATCATGGGCTTTGGCTGCAATGTGCCGGCTATCATGGCCACGCGCACCATTGAGGACCGCAACAACCGCATGCTCACCATGCTCATCATTCCACTGATGTCGTGCTCGGCGCGTTTGCCAGTTTACATACTATTCTGCGGCGCTTTCTTCCCAGAAAATGCTGGTAATGTGCTGTTTAGTATATATATATTGGGAATAGTGTTGGCCATAATTATGTGTAGGCTCTTCAAACGCACGCTCTTCAATACGCAAGATTTGCCATTCGTGATGGAGCTTCCACAATATCGCATGCCTACGCTGCGAACCACGCTCCTAAACATGTGGAGCAAGGCTAAACAATACTTGCAAAAGATGGGTGGCATAATTATGGTGGCATCGATAATAGTTTGGTTCTTAGGCTATTACCCGAAGAGCGAAGAGATAGAAAAGAATTATGCATATGCAATAGAAAATATTGAAAGACAGACGTTTGCTTCTGCCGAGGAGCACGATGCCGCTGTAGATTCTGTAGAGATTGCCTACCGCAGTGCAGCGCAGGAGTATTCGCTCATTGGTCGCATGGGGCGCGTGATAGAGCCCGTAATTCGTCCACTTGGCTTCGACTGGAAGATGGGTGTGAGTCTTGTGGCTGGTGTGGCAGCCAAGGAGATTGTGGTGAGTACGCTCGCTGTGCTCTACCATTCAGACGACGAAGATGCCTCGCTGATGAGTAATATTTACAATGAAAAACGCAACGGCGAACGTTTCTTCACCAAGGCTAACGTCCTGTCGTTCATGACGTTTACGCTGATTTACTTCCCGTGTTTGGCCACGCTTACTGCCATCAAAAACGAGGCTGGACACTGGAACGACTTCCACATGTCTAAGCGTCGCCGACGCAAAGTGCATTCGCCGTGGCGTTGGTCACTCTTTGTAGTGGGCTACACCACAGTGCTTGCGTGGGTTGTGTCGTGGCTTGTATATAATATCCTAAAATGAAATAAACTATTGATTATGAGTGTGCAAGATGTTATCGTCACCATCGTACTTATTGCTGCCGTAGCGTATGCAATAATTCGTAGAGTACGTCGTAACGGGCGTGGCGATTGCGGCTGCGGTTGCGGCAAAAACTGCCCGAACTGTCGCAGTTGAAACAGATTTTATTTTGCTAAAAAGTTGATTGGTAGATAAAAAATGTTAATATTGTGCGCTGATAGTGTGGAGATCCTTGAGACAAGGTTTTCTTCATCTCATTAGTTTTTTCATAAATTTGGGTTAGGTTATGGAAGGGGGAATCGCAAGATTCTCCCTTTCCTGTTTTCTGAAAGGCGCAAATTTTTGTCTGTTAGGGCCATCTTATAACTCTCGTTACCATCTTTCAAATATATTTAACATTGCGCCAAGGGGTTAATACGTATTTTTGTCGTCCAATTCTAACTGAAAAACAATACGATAACAATGGTACAAAATCTACTCGCAGGCAAAAAAGGCATTATTTTCGGAGCGCTAAACGACCGCTCTATAGCATGGAAAGTTGCAGAAAAAGCTGTAGAACAAGGTGCGCAGATAACACTCTCTAACACCGCTGTAGCTTGCCGTATGGGCGAAATCAAAGAACTTAGCGAACGCCTCAATGCTCCGCTTATCGCAGCCGATGCCACAAGCGTAGAGGATTTGAAGCAAGTCTTCAGCCAATCAATGGAAATCTTTGGCGGCAAAGTTGACTTCGTTCTTCACTCCATAGGTATGTCGCTCAACGTAAGAAAGAAGCGTACATACAACGACCTTGACTACGATTTCTTGAACAAAACCCTCGATATTTCATCAATCTCGTTCCACAAGATGCTCCAGACGGCCTACCAGATGGACGCTATCAACGAGTGGGGTTCTATTGTAGCTCTTACATATATAGCTTCGCAGCGTACGCTCTTTGGCTACAACGATATGGCCGACGCCAAGGCTCTTCTCGAGTCTATCGGTCGTAGCTTCGGCTACATTTTCGGTAGCGAACGTCACGTGCGTGTGAATACCATTTCACAGTCGCCTACCGCAACCACCGCAGGTTCGGGTATCGCAGGTTTCGATGGCTTGATGGACTTCTCTGATCGCATGTCGCCTCTTGGCAACGCATCGGCTGAAGATTGTGCAAACTTCTGCATCACCATGTTCTCAGATCTCACCAAGAAAATCACCATGCAGAACATCTTCCACGATGGCGGTTTCTCAAGCGTAGGTATGAGCGAACGAGCTATGACTCAGTATAATAAGAGCTTTGAAAACGAAGCAAAATAAATTTTTTCTTTTCAATATTTAAGCGAAATAGGTAAATTAGCAAAGTTGTGTAAAGACGATTTCGTATGATAGTTGTCCGCGATGCAGTGCCTATATATCAGGAACGCCAATTTCGACGTCCAATCAACATAAAGATTGCTGAAGGCGAATCGGTGGCTATTGTTGGAGCTAACGGTTCGGGCAAGTCTACACTTGTAGATATTATGTTGGGCGAAGTGCCATTGCGTTCTGGTCATGCATTCGTAAGCATCAACGGACTACGTATGCCACGAATGAAGATTGCATACGTATCGTTTAGAAATATCTACGATATGACATCCAACAGCGTGAGCTACTATCAGCAGCGCTGGAACACAACCGAGACCGACGATTCGAAATTCGTCAGCGACATCTTGAAGATGCAGCCTGATGAGGTTGAGAATTGTAAATATGCTGAGTTTGGCTTGAGGGAGATTATTGACAAAAGGCTCATAAATCTTTCGAGTGGCGAACTTCGCAAGGTTATGCTAATTAAGCATCTGCTGCAAAATCCGCGATTGCTCATCATCGATAATCCGTACATAGGATTGGATGCCGACTCGCGCGATAAGGTGGACGAACTTCTTCGCTCGCTTGCCAAAGATTCCAACATTCAGGTGATACTTGTGTTGGCTGATCATCGAGAAATTCCAAGCTGGATAGAGACGATAATAGCCACTAAGGACATGAATGTGTTGGGTACGTATGAAAACGATGCCTTCATCAACAACAACAAGTTGGTGGAGATGGTTTTCCCCGACTTCTGCGATTGCGAAGTGAAAACGTTGCCTCAGCCCCTAAGTAGCGCCGATACCGCTAACTACGAGAAGGTTGTGCAGCTCAATAATGTGAATGTTAGCTATTTCGGTCATAAAATATTAGAAAACGTCAATTGGACAATTAAGCGCGGCGAGAAGTGGGCGCTGCTTGGACCGAATGGTTCTGGTAAGTCTACTTTGCTGAGTTTGATATGTGGCGACAATCCTCAGAGCTACGCTAACGACATAACGCTTTTTGATTGTAAGCGCGGTTCGGGCGAGAGCATTTGGGATATAAAACACCGTATAGGCTACATTTCGCCCGATTTGCATACGTATTATCGCGACGATATAGATTGCCTAAGTGTGGCTGCCTCGGGTTTCTTCGATACCATCGGACTAAACCATGTGCCGCAACGTGAGCAACTTGAGATAGCTCGCAAATGGCTAAAGGCTTTCCATTGCGAATATTTAGCTGAGCGCAGTTTCTTGAAGATTTCGTATGGCGAACAGCGCATTGTGTTGCTTGCACGTGTGTTTGTAAAGCAGCCGCAACTCGTGATTCTCGATGAACCTATGCACGGCGTAGACGTTGGAAAGAAACGCGTTGTAGAAAATATCATCGAGCACTATTGCAAAGCAGCTGACGTAACGCTGATTTTTGTTTCGCACTATGCCGAGGAGATTCCTCAGTGCATTACGCAAGAGAAGCATCTCGGTAAGTAATACTTATAAGAGCACAGATAACACAGGTTTAGAACGATTTACACAGATTTCCAGTCTGCGTCAATCATAAATCTGAGTTATCTGTGTTCGTTTTTTATGCATACAAGCGTCTTGCGGGAGCTTTGTCTATTCTTGGGGCTCTTCCTTCTCCTTTTTGTATTTGGCTATATACATGCTTGGCGAGATGCCGAAGTGTGCTTTGAACGCTTGACTGAAGTAGCTCGTGGTGGAGTAGCCGGTCATTATAGCCACCTCGCCTACCTCGTATTTCTTGTCGCGGAGAAGTTCTCCAGCATATTCCATACGTACGTTGCGCACAAAATCGCGTGTAGTAAGGCCCGTTAATTCGCGCATCTTGCGGTGTAGGTGTACGCGGCTAATACCAACGTCGTTTGCAAGATCCTCGATGCTGTAATCTGGATTTTTGACGTTTTTATTTATCATGTCTGTTATGCGCTTGAGGAGTTTTTCGTCGAGAGTTGGTTCGGCGGAATTCTTTTGCGTCATAACTATGTCTTTTGCCACCTTGTCGGCACGGATTTTCTCGCGGCGCGAAATAAGGCTACGGATGCTGGCTAGGAGCACTTCGGTGTTGAAAGGTTTGGCTATGTAAATATCAGCACCATTTTCGTAGCTCTCTATGCGGTCTGTGTCGGCACTGCGCGATGTAAGTATAATTACAGGTATGTGGCTGATATTGATGTTGTTCTTGATGTTGCGGCAGAGTGTGAAGCCATCCATCTGAGGCATCACGACGTCGGTTACCACAATGTCAACCTCTTGGCTGAGCAGTACGTTTAGTGCATCTTGACCGTTGTGGCATGTAATTATGTTGTACTGCTTGCTACCCACAGCTTTGCATACGTATTTACAAATCTCCTTGTCATCGTCGACGAAAAGGATGGTGTATTTCGGTCGGCGACCTTTGGCGGTGTCGGTCGAAGTGGATTCTTCTTCGGCGGCGTCGGTGGTGGTTGTTGGTTCTGTTTCAGCAACTTCGTTAGGCGTATATGGCAGACAGATGCGCATGAGACCGCCTCGGTGAGTAGGACAGTTGAGTGCCTTGATAGTGCCGTGGTGCAGTTCGACGAGCGTGCGTGTGAGGTCGAGACCAACGCCAAAGCCAACAGTTCCGCTATTTACGGCATCAGGCGAGCGGTGGAAACGGTCGAAGAGGTGAGCGGCTTCGTCGGGGGTGAAACCATTGCCCGAGTCTTCCACTTCTATGATGTAGCTATCGCCATCGCGGTCGGGGCATTGGCCTATGTATGCGCGCACCACGATATTTCCATCGGCTGGCGTATATTTTATAGCGTTAGATATGAGGTTAGTAAGAATCTTGTCGAAATGGCGCGTATCTACTTCAATAACAGTGCTTTCTACTTGCTTGGTGTCGGTAGTGAGCGTAATATTCTTAGCGCGCGCTTCAAAGTCGAATGTGGTGCATACGTCGCTAATTATGTCGCTGACAACGGTTGGAAAGAAATGCATCTCCATTTTGCCGGCGTCTATTTTCTGAATATCAAGAATTTGAGTCATTAGGCGCAATATGCGTTGCGTGTTGCGATAGATAATATTGTAGTTCTGCTGTCGCGAGGCATCACTATCGTTCGCCATGAGGTTGTTGAGCGGCGATATTACGAGGCTCATCGGCGTACGTATTTCGTGAGCTATGTCGGTGAACATCTGCATTTTAGCTTCGCGCAGCTGTTGAGTGTGCAGCGTATGTACGAGTTGCGCTTTGGTGCGTCGACGCATTCTGTTTAGGCGAACGAAGAGTACGAGGAGCATAAATACTAAAGCAAAGTAGAAGATGCGCGCCCACCAAGTGTTCCACCACGCCGGATGCACTACTATATTTATAGTTATTGGGTCGGAGAGGTGGCCGTTGTTTTCGCCAACGATAGTTATGTTGTATTGCCCTGGGGCGATGTTGCGAAGCGAAATACGGTTGATGCCGCTACCAGCGTCGATAGGAGGCTCATTATTTATGGTATAGCTATACGACATGTGTGGCTGCGGAATGAATTGCAGCGTAGTTAGTTCTATTACGAACGAATTGTCGTTGTAGTTGAGGTCGTAGTATTGTCCATCTGTGTCGCGCTTCACTTTGTATCGCCCCGATGTGGTAGAACTCAGCACTCGCTGTCCTCTCAAATAGAGGTCGGCTATCTTGATCATAGGCGGTTGACTGTATGTAGAAACATCGTTGGTACTGAAGTGCGTTATGCCATCGGTGCCACCGAAGAATATGTGGTCGTCGGGCGTGATAGTGGCTGAGCGTTTGGCAAATTCGGTAGTTATGATGCCGTCTTGCTCGTAGTATGAAGTCACGTTGAGCGAGCGAGAGTCGATATGCAGAAGTTCGTGCGACGATGTTGCCCAGATGTTGCCCTTGTGGTCGCAGATGGTAGCCATAAACACCTCGTGCGCCATGCCTTTGTTGAGTTCAAAGTTTTGCGTTTCGGCAGTTTCGGCGTTTATGCGAATCAGACCTTTGTTGGTGGCTGCCCAAATGTATCCGCAGCTGTCGGCAGTGAGATCTATTATGGTGTAGTCTGGCAAAATTCGATTCACACGCATTTCCGACATGAAGTCGCCTGTCTTGGTGTTGAGGCAGCCAATGCCATCTTGCGTACCTATAAACAGCTTATCTCCATAGAGACAAAGACTGCTAATCCAATTGTTGTGTAGCTTATTTATGTATGGAGTATAATCGATGCCAGTGCAATATTCGTATTGCTTTAGCTTCTGCGTTTTTATGTTGTATATATATAGGCCTTGTCCCATCGTACCTATATATATATTGCCAAAGTCGTCGGGCATAATGGCGTTTATCGAAGGCGATTGACCATTGGCGTTGTGCAGAAGTGGTGTGCGAGTGAGAGTGCCCGTATGTATGTTGAGATGCCAAAGACCTTCGTTGAAAGTACCTATCCACACATTGCCATTGATGTCTGATGCGAGACTCATAGTGGTGTTTGGCTGAGTGTAGTGCGTGGAGTTCCACGTTTTCGAGTCGACGGCATAGATGCCATCGTTGTCGGTGCCTACGTAGAGCTTGCCGTCTTTGGCGTAGAGCAATTGCGACACGTAATTGGAGCCAATGAGGTTGCGCATGGTCGACAGACAACCAATGTAGTCGAACTTATTGGTGTTTTGCGGAATGATGACCGCGCCGCGTTGGAAGAGTCCAATCCAAAGACTTCCCCAGCTATCGGCCATTATGGAGTGAACCTTGGCTTTGTGGGTGTCGAAAGGCAACGCGCCCATGTCGAACGTAGAAGTTGTGCCTGTTTGCGTGTTGAACTCCTTTATGCCGTTGCCGTCGGTTCCTATAAGTATGCGCTCGTTGATAGGGTAGAGCGTCATGACGTTGAGACCTATGGTGGCGGTGTTTATCGTTTCGAAGATGTCGGTAGCGGCATTGTAGCGCATTATGCCTCGGCTGTTGCTGGAGGCGTATACATTGCCGTCGGGCGTTTCGCAGAATGTACTAATGGCAGCATTGCCTTCGGTTTTCACTATGTATACGAAGCCGTTCTCGCTGATGCGCGTGTTGCCGCGGTCGGTGGTAGAAATCCAGACATTGTTGTGGTGGTCGGCCATGATGCTATTTATGTAATAGCCTGTGAATCCGTCGAGTTGCTTGGCTTCGGTAGCACCATCGCGCATTTTGAAAAGTCCGTGTCCCGATGTAGCTATGTAAATATCGCCCGTACTGAGTTGTACAATGCCAGTGATGAATGCCGCCACAACAAGGCCATTAGGCAGCACCAAACGTACGTTGCGGAAATTGTCGTGCTCTTTGTCGTATTGCATGACGCCGTGCAATCCACCTATATATATATTATGATTTTGCGATTCGAAGCAGAGGCGAGTGTAGTTGCTGGCGAGCGAAGTGCTGTCGTCGGCTACGTGGTAATATGTTTCGCATTTTGCACCGTCGTAACGTGTGAGGCCGTCTTCAGTAGCTATCCATACGTAGCCATCGCTTGTCTGCTTTATATCGTTGATGAGTGACGATGGCAGACCATTTTTTGTGTTCAAAATAGTTGCTGAGGCTGGTAGCGTTACTATTAATAGTAAGATTATCAGTAAAAATGAATAGCAGTTTTTGAAGCGATAAGTCAAATACATATTTAGGTTCGTTAACAGTGCGAAGTTACTTTTTTTCTTGTAGTTGTTAATTATTGTTTCAGTTTTTGTTTCGTGTACGAATATCAACAATGTTGTTTTTGTTACATCAAACATGTGTTTATGTTACGCAATTGATGATGTTTCATAATTGAATGCATGTGTAACATAAGTGTCTTTGCCCCGCAAATATTAGGTCTATTTTCGTAGTGTTAAAAATTGTGTACGAACGTTTGTTCGTGCGCGATTTTGAAACAATGAGCAAGTGTGCATCAAACAAATTTTAACCCAACAAATGAAAATGAATGTAAAAAATGTGGCGCTCACTGTGGCGGCATTTGGTTCTCTTGCGGCACTAACGTCGTGTGAGAGTAATTCTTGTGCTGACAATTGGGCGCTATTTGACAACTTTAGTTATCAGGGCAACGACGATTTCTACAACAACAATCCGTTGCCATCGGCTGCAAGTTTTTATAACCCAATATTGCCGGGCTGGTATAGCGACCCGTCAATCTGCACAAACGGCAAAGGCGACTACTTTTTGGCTACGTCGACTTTCGTATATTTCCCCGGTGTGCCTCTCTTCCATAGCCGCGACCTTGTGAATTGGAAGCAAATCGGTCATGTGCTCAACCGTGAATCGCAGTTGCAGAATTTGCAACCGCAGCATGTTAGCGGTGGCATCTTTGCCCCGGCGCTTGCCTACAACCCGCACAACGAGACCTATTATATGATTACTACAAACGTAGGTGCGGGCAACTTCTTTGTGAAGACTAAAGATCCATTCTCTGGCAACTGGTCAGACCCTGTATATCTTCCAGAAGTTACGGGTATCGACCCTTCGTTCTTCTTCGATGAAGATGGTAGTGCATACATTGTAAATAATGATGAGCCTACCTATCCTGCAGAATACGATGGTCACCGCTCAATACGTATTCAGCGTTTCGACGTTGAAAAGGAGTGTACGTATGGTCCACGTCCGGCACTTATAGATAAAGGTTGCCGCCCAGAAGAGAAGCCAATCTGGATTGAAGGTCCGCATATCTATAAAATAAATGGTAAATACTATTTGATGGATGCCGAAGGCGGCACGAGTGTTAACCACTCGGAGGTGATATTTACCTCTAACAGCCCGATGGGTCCATTCAAACCTTGGAAGAATAATCCAATACTCACTCAGCGTCACCTTGACCCTAATCGCGACTATCCTATCACTTGCGCTGGACATGCAGACCTTATTCAAGCTGTAGAAGGCGATTGGTGGGCAGTGTTCCTTGCTTGCCGTCCGCTTGATGGTGGCTTTGGATACGAGAATTTAGGTCGCGAGACATTTATGATGCCCGTTCGATGGACCCAAGATGGTTATCCAGTCATTACCGAGGGCGACGAACTTGTAAGTATGATATGCGAGCGCAAAGGCGTAAGCGTAGAGAGCAATTCGCGCCTTGGCAACTTTGGCTATACCGAAACGTTCGATGGCGATACGCTCGGCTACGATTGGCTTACGTTGCGCGGTGCTGCTGCTGGTCACTATGAAGTAGACGGCGGAGTGCTTCGTTTGCGTTGCGACACATTGCGTGCTTCGCAGCGTTGCACACCTTCGCTTGTGGCTCGTGTACTTCATCACCATAAATTCACCTGCTCTACCGACATCTGTTTTGAGCCACGCGGCACAGAAGAAGCCGGTATGATACTCTTCAAAGATGAGAGGCATCACTACTACATCACCGTTGGTTTGCTCGATGGCAAGAAGGCTATTAAGCTTCACAAGGTTGATGGCGAAAGTGATGAGGTTGTGGCAGCTGAGAAAGTTGGCGCAGATGCAAAGAATGTGAAGCTTCAGATTACGTCAGACGGAGCTACGTTCTCGTTTGCATACTCTACTGGTGGCGACAAGTGGAACAAAGTAGGCGAGCCGCTTGCTGCTCGACCGCTCTCCACAGCAAATGCTGGTGGCTTCACCGGTACTACAATAGGCTTATATGCAACCAAATAAACAATTTTTATTATTAACCTTTTTTCCATGAAAAAGAAAATCTTTCACTTCTACGGACCTATGCGGAGAGGGTTAGTTCTTGCCACGGCCATTGGCTTGTCGGCAGGAATGGCTTTAGCACAGGTTCAGACAAAGGTGTCGGGTCAAGTTGTCGATTCTGATGGCAACCCGCTGCCTGGTGTGGCTGTCATGATTCAAGGTGCAGCTGGTGGTGGTACGGTTACCGATTTCGACGGTAAGTACACACTTAGCGTTCCTGAAGGCACTCAGCTAAAGTTCTCGTTTGTCGGCTTTGATAACCAAACAGTGACTGTTGGTGCTGGTGCAAATTACAATGTTACTATGCAAGACGATACCAAGGAACTCGATGAGGTCATCATCGTTGGTTATGGTCAACAGAAGAAAGCATCGGTTGTGGGTGCTATTACCCAAACCACAGGTGAGGTACTCGAGCGCGCTGCCGGTATCTCTAACGTAGGCGCAGCCCTCACGGGTAACCTTCCTGGTGTTATCACCACTCAGAGTTCTGGTCTTCCTGGTGAAGAGACTATTAATATTGTTATTCGTGGTCAGTCTTCACCAAATAGTTCTGCACCTCTGGTACTTGTTGATGGTATAGAGCGTGATATGGCAACTGTAGATATGGCTTCTGTAGCAAACATATCTGTATTGAAAGACGCATCGGCAACGGCCGTTTATGGTGTGAAGGGTGCTAACGGTGTTATCCTTATCACTACCAAACGTGGTGAAGAGGGTAAGGCACACGTAAACGTAGCAGCTAACGCCATTTTGAAGATGGTTTCTAAACTTCCTGGTAAACTCGATGCATACGATGCTCTTATGCAGCGCAATACTGCTATTCAGCACGAAATGAACATCAACCCAGGTGCTTGGGATGCGATGAATTCGCAAGAGTTTATCAATCAGTATCGTAACCAAACAACTCAAGAACAGATCGAACGTTATCCGAACGTTGACTGGCAGGACTACTTGTTCAAAAAACATGCAATGTCCTACAATGCCAACGTAAACGTATCGGGTGGTACCAAGTTCGTGAAGTACTTTGCTTCGGCGGACTTCGTACACGAAGGTGACCTTTTCAAAGAGTTTGAGTCGGATCGTAACTATACCGCTGGTTTTGGTTACAATAAGGTGGGTGTTCGTTCGAACCTCGACTTCAACTTGACTCCTACCACATTGTTCAAAGTCAATTTGGCTGGTAACACAGGTATACAGAAGACTACATACGGTGGTTATTCGTCAATTGGCGACTGGCAGTTCTCTCAGACCTGGGCAGGTGCTTATAACATTGCTCCTGACGTCTATTTGCCTAAGTATGCCGATGGCTCTTGGGGCTACGAAGGAACTGGCAAGGCGAATGTGACGAACTCTCCAGAGAAGATTGCATTGGGCGGTATACAGAAGAATATTACCACTCGCATCACAACCGACTTTACTCTCGACCAGGATTTGAAGTTCCTGCTCGAAGGCTTGAAACTCCATGGTTCTATATCTTGGGATAACACCTTCGTTTCTACTGGTTTTGGTATAAACGACCTCTACCATGGTGCACAGCATACGTGGATAAATCCTTACACTGGTGTACGTCAGAATTCAGAGTCTACCGAGCGTTACAATGGCTACGACTATGCAGCAGGTATCAAGTGGAGCACCGATGCTGGTTCAGTTCAAGATTGGAATACCTCACGTAACCTACAATATCAAGCGCAGATATTCTACGGCAACTCATTCGGTCAGAACAACGTTACGGCCATGGGACTTTTCCAGCGCCAAGAGTACAACCAAGGTAATGGTGTTCCTTCGCACCGTGAAGACTGGGTGTTCCGTGTAACATACGATTGGGCATCGAAATACTTCTTCGAGTATAATGGTGCATACAATGGTTCTGAGAAGTTCTCTAAAGATTATCGTCTTGCCTTCTTCCAGTCGGGTGCTATCGGTTGGACTATCACCGAAGAGAATTTCATGCAGACTCTGAAGGATAATAAGATTATCGACTACTTGAAGCTCCGTGCATCGTATGGTGAAGTAGGTGATGATAGTGGTACTCCACGTTTTGGCTATGTATCTCAATGGGCAATTGGTGGTAATGGTGGTGATGAGAGACCTGGTAAATCCGAAATGGGTGAACCTCATGGCTCTGCCAGTCCATATCAATGGTACCGTGAGGAAAGTGTGGGTAACCCCGATGTTCATTGGGAGTCTGTTCGCAAGCTCAACTTTGGTCTCGACTACTCGTTCCTCGATGGTCTTGTGGCTGGTAGTGTAGATGTATTTAGAGATAAACGTGTCAATGTATACGTAAAAGATAAGGGCCGTGCAGTGCCTGCATACTTTGGTCAGCCTGCAGTAGCTGCTAACCTTGGCGAGATTCACAATAAAGGTTACGAAATTGAGGTGCGCCTCAATAAGAATTTCAGCAATGGTATTCGCGCATGGGCAAACCTCAACTATACTCATGCAGAGAACGAAGTTCAGAAGATGGACGATGCACAACTCTTGCCCGCCTATCGCAAGACAGCAGGCTACGCTATTGGTCAAACCCGCTCATTCCTCGACGCTGGTTTCATGCAGAGTTATGATGACCTTTTGGCAAGCCCGAAATACGACGTGAACGACAACCAAAAACTCCTTGGCGACTACTATCTCATCGACTTCAATGGTGATGGTAAAATCACAAGCGACGACCAGGCACCTTGGGGCTACTCAGATATTCCTCAAAACACCTACAATGCTACTATCGGTATGGAGTGGAGAGGATGGAGCTGCTTCGTTCAGTTCTATGGCGTAAGCAATGTAACACGTGAAGTTGGCCTTACTTCATTCGGTAGCCAGCTCAACAACGTATATGACAACGGAACATGGTGGTCCGACGATCATCGTGGTGCAGAAGTAACCACACCACGTTGGGGTACAGAACAGTATTCTACTGGTACTCAGTTCCTCTACGATGGCTCTTATCTTCGTTTGAAGAACGCCGAACTTGCATACACCTTCGCTAAGGTTAATGTTGGCAAGCTCGCAATCAAAGACCTCAAGCTCTTCGTAAGTGGTAACAACCTTTGGGTATGGACCAAGATGCCAGATGACCGCGAATCGAACTTCGCTGGTGCATCAAACACTGGTCAATATCCTACGGTTAAGCGTGTAAACTTAGGTTTGAAATTCTCTTTATAACCGGAAAGCAATGAAATTATATAAATCAATATTCGCCGTCCTTTCGGCAGCGCTCGTAATGGGCAGCCTCTCATCGTGCGAGGATTATCTCGACAAAGAGCCTGACTCAGATGTGAATCCGGAGGAGGCATTCAAAAACTTTGAAAATTTCCAAGGCTTTGTTGAGCAGATGTACAACAGCATCCCTCACAAGACATGTTGCTATTGGAATACTACCTTCAACTGGGGTGAGGACGAAATCCTTACGCTCAACAACGCCGACTTCTACGTTACGTCGAAGATGGATAAAGGCGACTTCAAGGCATACTACACCTCTTGGGGTGGTAACCTCTGCTTCCTCTATGGTAACAACGATGATGTTAAATCAAAAGACCGTATGAAGCACCACATCTGGAACGACTCGTGGTACTGCATCCGTAAAGCTAACCTCGGTCTTGAAGCTTTGGAGCAAGGCCTTATGACCGATGCTACCCAAGAAGAACGCGACTTCGTAAAAGGTCAACTTCTCTTCTTCCGTGGTTGGTGGTATGAGGAACTTATGGTTTGGTTTGGTGGTATGCCTTACTTCGACCGTGCTCTCGATGCATCTGAAACATTCACCTTCCCACGCGAATCGTTTACCGATTGTGCTAAGAAGGCTGCTGCCGACTTCGAGGCTGCTGCTAAGCTCCTCCCTAACGATTGGGATAAGTCGACCGTAGGTAAGCGTACACTCGGTGCAAACCAACTCCGCATCACCAAAGCTACTGCTCTTGCATACGCAGGTAAGATTATGCTTTGGGCTGCAAGTCCACTTAATAATGTAGGTGCAAAAGTAGGTGGTAAAGAGACCTATAACTACAACACCGAATATGCTAAGCAAGCTGCCGAATATCTTGGTCAGAGCCTTGCGCTCATAGAGAATGGCGAATCGCCTTACTCACTCGCTGAATACTATCCAGCAGACGACTTCGACGCTCTCTACCATCACGACCGTAAGAAGACTACCAACTCTTGCTATTCGGACATTTTCTACACAGTTGGTCAGAACTTCAAGCAGCCAGGTACTGTTGAGGCTATGATGCGCGGTACACGATTCAATCAAGCTAACGATGCTCGTTGGGGCTTCGCTGTAAGCTGGGGCTCAAATGTGAACGGATTGTTCTATGGCGGTTTCTGCCAAGTGCCTACAGCCAACTATGTTAACTATGCATACGGTATGGCTAATGGCCTTCCACTCGACGACCCGAACAGCGGTTTCGACCCAACTCACCCATTCAAAAATCGTGACCCACGTTTCTATCACGATATTGTATTCGATGGTGAACGTTTCATCGACCAAGATGCTACCGAAGATTTTGTCGATCAGCAGTATGCAACGTTGTACACTGACGGTATCATGCGTGATGTAACAAATGCAAGCCGTACGGGTTATTTCTGCCAGAAACTTGTGCCACACACAGGTAACAAAGTCGACCGAGTAACCGACGACTGGGGTAAAGGTTTCGAAAGCTATTTGCCATATATGCGCGTAGCCGATGTGTACCTTATGTATGCCGAAGCTGGTGCTGCAGTAAGTGGCGCTTCGTATAAAGCAAACTCATTCTCTAAGACTGCCGAAGAGGCTATCAACACGCTTCGCGATCGCGTAGGTGCGGGCCATGTTGACGCTGGTTACGCAGCTTCGCAGCAGAAGTTTATGGACGAAGTTCGTCGTGAGCGTGCTTGCGAACTTGCATTCGAAGGCTTCCGCTTCAACGATATTCAGCGTTGGTTGCTACTCACCGAAAAACCATACACAACCAAAACTTCGCAAGAGTTTACTCGTGTATATGATGATGAGTGGTACAAGACCAATGACCCACGCGATGCCGAAGTGAAAGGCTGGCACGAAGAGACTCTCTTGACGCGTAATTTAGGAACAAAGCACTATTGGTTCCCAATTCTCGAAAGCCAAGTCTACATATATGAAGACTTTGCTCAAAACCCAGGTTGGTAAATACAATTGATTGTAGAATATGAAAATTAGTAAGTATAAATATCTTGCGGCAGCCTTGTGCACAGCCAATGTAGCTATGGCACAAGAAGAAGCAACCGTAGCCGCAACTCCCGACTCGGCAAAGCTCAACGAGCAAGCTAAGGTCATGCTAGCCTTTCGAGAGGTAGCAGCCAGCGATGCTCTCGTGGGTGTGTCGACAATGAACTACAGGGATGTTATCGAGAAAGATTATCTCACATATCCTCTCTCGGACCTCCTAGCATTCGTTCCTGGTGGTGCTTCTACTTGGGGCGGTTCATACTTGACTCTTATCGATGGTGTGCCTCGTGACCTTGACAACATCAAACCAGATGAGATTGAAACTGTTTCGTTCCTCAAAGGCGCTAATGCTGTTGCGCTCTATGGTAGCCACGCAGCTAAAGGTGTTTTGCTCATAACCACAAAACGTGGTGCTGAGGGCGACATCCGCATCAAGGCTCGTGCTAACACTGGCTGGTATGTCGATAAGGCTTATCCTAAATATCTTGGCTCTGCCGAATATATGGTTCTCTACAACGAAGCTCGTGTAAACGATGGCTTGAACAAAGTAACAGATCCATACTATTCTGCAGAAGACATCTATCATTATGCATCGGGCGAGAACCCATATCGCTATCCAAGTGTAGATTTCTATTCGAAAGACTACATCAAGAAGTCTTACAATCGCACCGATGCTACTGCAGAAATTGATGGTGGTAACGACCGCGCTCGCTACTACACCAACATCAGCTTCTACAATGTAGGTACACGCTTCAAAGTGGGCGAAGCTAAGAAGAGCTACACCAACCGCTTCAGTGTGCGTGGTAATGTCGACCTCAACGTAAGTGACTATATTGCTGCTCGCGTAGATGCCAACATCACCTTCTACAACGAGCGTGGTTATAGCGGTGGTAACTACTGGGAGGCTGCTTCTACATGGCGTCCTAACCGTATAGCTCCATTCATTCCATTGAGCTATGTAAATGCTGATGCTATCGAGGCTCAGAAGCAGTTGGGTGCATCAAGCAACATCATCGATGGTAAGTTCCTTGGCGGTACCACAACCGATGCTACCAACGTGTTTGCCGATATGTATTGCTCTGGTAGCTCAAAGAAGACTACGCGTCAGTTCCAGTTCGAGACTGGTCTCGATGTAGACCTCTCGCCACTCACCGAAGGTTTGTCGTTCCACACTCAGTTTGGTATGGACTTCAAGAATGCCTACACGCAGTCGTACTCCAACACTTACAGAACCTACACTCCAACTTGGTCGAACCTCAACGGCAAAGATGAGATTATCGCCGTAGATGGTACTGCAACCATAGACTTGCATACAGGTTCGCAAAACATTGGCAATTCTTCGAGCCAGCAGACCTACTCACTCGATGCGCGTTTCAACTACGACCGCACTTTCGACGAACACTCTATTGGTGCTATCGCAGTGCTTCGTGGTTTCCAATATCGCAAGACGGGTAGCTATCACTCAGAGAGCGATGCAAGTGTAGGCTTCAACGTCCACTACGACTTCGCTAAGCGTTACTTCATCGATGTTACGGGTACAGTAGCTCACACAGCTAAACTTGCCGAAGGTCATCGCAACGCATTCTCGCCAAGCGTAACTCTTGGTTGGAATATTGCTAAAGAGAGCTTCCTCGAAGGTTCGGCACTCAACGACCTTATGTTTAGCGTAAGTGCAAGCAACGTTGCTAACGACGTTGATATTGATAGCTATACTAAATACCTCGGTTCATTCTCAGAAACAGGTATGTGGTGGTCGTGGACCGACCAGAGCCAGCAGTCGACCGTATCAAAACGTGGTTCTAACAACGACCTCGACTTCATTCGCAACAAAGAGTTCTCTCTTGGCTTGCGTGGCGGTTTGCTCGACAATACATACACCTTCACCGTTTCGGCTTACCTCAACAAGCAAACTGGCAAGATTATTTCTGCTGAATATCAAATGCCTGAGTATATGCGTGTTCAGTATGGCGATCCTAATAAAGATGAAATTTCATCGTTCATCACCAGTATCAACTACGAAGACGACTTGCGCAAAGGCATGGAATTCTCTCTTGGCTACAACAAGAAGATTGGCGAGGTAGACTTTAGCGCATTCGCTACTGGTCGTCTCTACACCACTGAAGCTACCAAGCGCGACGATACGCGATACAAAGACGCATATCAGAAACGCGAAGGCAAGTTCATCGATGGTGTTTGGGGTTATGAGTGTCTCGGCTTCTTCAAGGATCAAGCTGACATCGACAAATCTGCCGACCAAAGCAGCTTCGGTCAAGAAATCAAACCAGGCGACCTCAAGTATAAGGACCAAAACGGCGATGGCAGAATTGATAATAAAGACGAAGTGGAACTCGGTCGCGAAAGCAACCCATTCGAATATGGTTTGGGCTTGACTGCTAAGTACAGCGGTTTCACGCTCTTCGTTGCTTGCGATGGCGCAGTTGGTGGTACTGTTGTGAAGAAAAATAAACTCTACTGGATGTCGGGCGACGACAAATACTCTGTTGAGGCTCGCAACCGTTGGACTAAGGAGAATGCCAACTCGGCTACTCTGCCACGTTTGACTACCACTGCTGCTCAGAACAACCGTCAGACTTCTGACTTCTGGACCTACAAAACGAACATCTTCGATATTTCGAAAGTTCAGCTCACCTACGATCTTCCTTCTTCAATCTTCGAGGGTATGAAGGTGTTGAGCGCTGCTCAGGTTTATGTAAGCGGTTCTGACTTGGTTCGCTTCTCTAAAGAGCGCGAGTATGAAGAGACTAACGTAGGTTCTGCACCTCAAACACGTTTCTACAATCTTGGTGTAAAGGTTACATTCTAATAAACTGAGAATAAATGAAAAGTAAATATTTCTTACCGGCCCTAATGTTAATCCCTGCATTGGCTTCGTGCGACGACGTGCTTGAGCCTGCAGCAGAGAACGCAATGGACGTTACGGCCATGTATTCAAACCCAGCTATGGCAATGGGTATGCTTGGTAATGCCTACAGCTTCTTGCCATACGACGGAACGCCCCAAACCGACCTCGCTACCGACGATGCTGTCAGCAACGATCCTGACAATGGCTATCGCAAAATAGCTGCAGGTGCTTGGGCTGCCGACAATAACCCAACCTCGCGTTGGCAACGTTGCTACCACGCTATTCAGTATATCAACCTCTTGCTCGAGAATACTGATAATGTAGAATATGCTGCTTCGTCGGCACTTCGCACCATGCACAACGACGTTGTGAAAGGTCAGTGCTACGCTATGCGTGGTATGTTCCACTACTATCTCTTGCAGGTTCATGCAGGTTATGTAGGTAGTACTCTCATGGGTATTCCATATCACCTCTCTTCCGAAGATGCTACTTCGGATTTCAATCAGCCACGTAATACATACAAAGAGACTCTCGACCTCATCGAAGCCGACTTTGCAAAGGCTCTTGATCTTTTGCCCGACCACTTCGGTAACATCGACAATGCAAATCAAATACCTGCTAAGTATAAAGCTATCGGTGCTACCCAAAGCGAATACAACCGTGCTTTCGGCAACAACCACAAAGGCAAAGTTGACGGCATCATTGTGAAAACAATCAAAGCTCAACTTTTGCTTATGTCGGCAAGCCCTGCTTACGAGGCATCGGGTGCTACCTACGCCGAGGCTGCTAAAGCTTTTGCTACGGTACTCAAAACAGAACTTGGTGGTATTGCTGGTCTCGATCCAACTGGTCACACTTGGTTTGCTAACACTGCGCAAATAGACAAACTCGCCAGCGACGAAAATCCTGCCGAAGTTCTTTGGCGTAGTGGCAACAGCGACAATAGCACAGGCATTGAGGAAGACAACTTCCCTCCCTCAATCTATGGTAAAGGTCGCACCAACCCTACCCAAAACCTTGTTGACGCATTCCCAATGGCTAACGGTTATCCTATCACCGCTGCCGCTTCGGGCTACGATGCAAGCAAGCCATACGAAGGCCGCGACCCACGTTTCTATGCTGCTATTATCTATAATGGCGCTGCACAAGGCGTGAATGGCACTGCTATCGATGTTACTACCACATCGAGCACCATCGATGGTATCAACAAAGAGAACAAACTCTCTACGCGCACTGGCTACTATCTGAAGAAGCTCACCCGCGCCGACGTTAACATCGACCCTAACTCTAAAACTGGTAAGCGTCACTATACGCCACGTATCCGCTTCACCGAGCTCTTCCTTGGTTATGCTGAGGCTGCCAACGAGGCTTATGGTCCTACCGGCAATGGCGATATGGGTTCTGCTTATGACGTTATCAAGGCAATCCGTCATCGTGCTCTTGGCATCGACGACGATCCATACCTCGAGAGCATCAAGAACGATAAAGATGCTATGCGTCAGCTCATCCGCAACGAACGCCGCCTCGAATTCTGCTTCGAGAATAAGCGTTTCTGGGATCTCCGCCGCTGGAAAGTTGATTTGAGCGAACTCAATGCTACTGCTAAGGGTGTGAAGATTACGGGCGATACTTATGAATATATCGACGTAGATACTCGTAACTACAAAGATTATATGTATTACGGTCCTATTCCTTACGGCGAAATACAGAAGTTCAACGCTCTGCAGCAAAATCAGGGCTGGTAATTGATGTAAAATCGAATATTTGGAAAATAGAATTAATATGAAATTCAATGGTAAAATAGCGGCTCTTGCCGCACTGTCGATGTCTTTCATGGCTTGCGAAAACCAAGACAACGACTTCCCCGATTATCAGGATGGTATTTCGGTATATTTCCCATATCAGACGCCAGTTCGTACGCTCGTGCTTGGCACCGATGAGGGCGATACATCAAGAGATAAGGCTCACAAATGCCTAATCTCTGCTACTATGGGTGGCGCATACAGCGGTCGCGACATCTTGGTTGATTATGTAGTTGATCCTACGCTTGTCGAGAATGTAACGAAAGCAGATGGCGGAGCTATAAAAGTTATGCCTGAAAATTATTACACGCTTTCCGACGATGTCTTTCGCTTCAATGGTAATCTTACTGGTGCTATCGAGGTGGAACTCACCAACGCATTCTTTTCCGACCCTGAATCGGTGAATGAGACCTACGTGATTCCTATCGTTTTGAGAAACCAATTAGGTGCCGACCGCATTCTCTCTGGTAAGTACGATACCGAATTGCTTCAACATGCTCCTGCTCGCACCGATGCAGATAGTTGGATTGAAGTGCCTCAAGACTACGTACTCTATTGCGTGAACTACAAGTGTAAGTATGATGCTTACTTCTCGCGCACGGGTAAGTATAGCCTCAATGGCGGTCCTGCAGTGCAATTCCCAGACCCAAGTTCTGCTAAATGGAATGGCGGTTTCGATGAGTTCGTCGATGGCGAAGATTGCAACACCGTTACCAAGTCGCTCAACTCTGTGACCTATTCCGTAAATCGTACGTTGACAACCGCAACCGATACCGTTACCATTGCGGCTAACTTGTTGCTCACCTTCGATGAAAGCGACAACTGTACTGTAACCTCACTCACCGATGGTGTTACGGCAAGTGGCTCGGGCAAATACACATTGAACGGTGCTAAGAAAGCAAACAACAACAAGGACCGTGATTTGATTGAACTCAACTACACCCTCACCAATGCAAGTGGTGCAAAAATCGCTTGCGAAGAGCGCCTCATCTGGAAGCGTAGTGGTGTGTTACCTATCAATGAGTTTGCTATAAAGTATACGGCAGAATAGTAAATAATTACGAGTTATGAATTACGAGTTGCGAGCTCTAAGAACACAGATAAATAATTCTGGAAAATCCGTTCGATCTGTATCATCTGTGTGCTTACTACTGCGACAATCGTAATTCGGAATTCATAACTCATAACTAAAGAAAGTATGAAACATAGAATATATCTGGCAACATTGGCTGTAGGAGCTCTTGCGGCTTCGTGTGCCGATGAATTCGACCAAGCATATAGCGTAGCAAAGCCTAAGTCGCTCGAAGACTACGCCTATTTGGCCGATTATAAGCCACTTCGCGACTACGTAACCAACCCGAACTTCAAACTCGGTGGTGCGCTCGAAGCTGGCGACTTCAATAATGGTGGTGCGCTCTATCAGATTGCAGTTAGCAACTTCAACGAGGTTGTGGCTGGCAATGCTATGAAGATGGCATCGTGCGTTGGCGATGATGGTACTATGAATTTTGGTACGGTTAGCGATTTTGTAGATAATGCCAAGGCTGCAGGTGTGAGCGTATTTGGTCACACCCTTGCTTGGCATGCTCAGCAGCCTAAGAAATGGCTCGAAGAGGTTGTTTTGGCCGACAAACCTGTTGAAGCTGTTGCGGGTGATAACCCTTGCATCATCTTCACTTGTGCTGGTGGAGTCAACGCTTGGGATCAGCAAGGTATCTACGATTTGCCTACTCCTATGGAGAAAGGCAAAACCTATGTTGTTAAGGCAAAAGTTAAGACCGACGATGGCGCAAAATGTGCTTTGTGGCCTATTTGGAATGCCAGCGACAATAAGAACGAATGGGGTGGAAGTAACGATGTTCAGTATTTAGGTGATCCAGCTACCACGAAAGAATTCTCTGAACTCACATGGGAGTTTGAGGCTTCGTTCCCACACGATCGTCTTCAATTTGTATTCGGTCTTGCCAAAGGCGATGTTTGCATCGATGATGTATCGTGCAAAGAGAAAGGCTCTGACGTAGAGATGATTGCTAATGGTTCGTTCGATGAGCCTGGTACAGAAGGTTGGAGTGTTAACTGGAATGGTCCTTCTATGAGACGCGATATTCCAGCTGTTGCTGCTTCGGTATCTTATTGGGAGAACGTCCTCGCCAATAGCGACTGCGAAGGCTCTGATGGTAGCGCATTATATGTAAAGAATGCAGGCGAAAGCAATGGTGCTCCTGCTACGTTTGTCGATGGTGGTAACCCTGGCAAGTGCGTCTCAGTAACATCTGCAACTCGTAACGCTACTGGCGAGAAAGATGATAATGGTAACGATGTATACGAAGGTCAAGATTGGGACGCTCAGTTCTGGATCGTATTCCCTGAGTCATATCCAGAAGGCACTACTATAAAGATTGCATTCGACTACAAGGCAAGCCAAGCTGCAGTAGCTAATACTCAGGCTCATGGTGAGCCAGGTGCATATCACCATTGGTCATTCATCGGCGATGTAAACTTCACCACCGAATGGAAGCGCTACGAAAAGACTGTAACTATCGATGCTGAGCAAGGCAAAGATGGTGGTTGCAAATCGTGCGCATTCAACCTTTCGGTTACCAAGACTGCTACTACTTACTATTTCGACAATGTCGAAGTTCTCTTTGAACGCAAGAGCGAAAGCGGTGGCGTGCCTCAAACCGCCGAAGAGAAGAAAGATACCCTCACTTGGGCTCTCGATCGCTGGATTGGTGGCATGATGGTAGCTTGCAACGGCAATGTTAAGGCTTGGGACGTTGTGAACGAGGCTATCAGTGGTGCCGACAAAGACGGCGATGGCTTCTACGATTTGCAACATGGTTCTGAGGGTAACACTACCGACTTCTTCTGGCAAGATTACCTCGGCGACATCGACTATGTACGCATTGCTGTAGCTTCGGCTCGTAAGCACTTCGCTGCTAATGGTGGCAATGCTGCCGACCTCAAGCTCTTCATCAATGACTATAGCCTTGAGTCTACTTGGGATTATGCTACTAATAGATGGTCAGACAATAAGAAACTCAAGAGCCTCATCAACTGGATTGCTAAGTGGGAAGCCGATGGCACTACCAAGATTGATGGTATAGGCACTCAGATGCATGTCACTTATAGTGCAAATGCAGAAACGCAAGCAAAACAAGAGGAGGGCGTTGTAAAGATGTTTGAACTCATGGCTGCTACAGGTAAGTTGGTTCGTATCTCCGAACTCGATATGGGTTACGAAGATGCTAATGGTATTGCTCTCGAAACAAGTGAACTTACCGAGGAACAACACAAGCAGATGGCTGCATACTATAACTTCATCGTACGTAAGTATCTTGAGATTGTGCCTGCAGCTCAGCAGTATGGTATCACTCAATGGTGCCTCACCGACAGCCCTGCAACTTCTGCTTGGCGTCCTAATGCACCTACTGGTCTTTGGGATCTCAACTACGACCGCAAGCATACCTATGGCGGCTTTGCTGAAGGTTTGCAAGGTAAGGAATACAATAAATAAACGAAGAATGGCAAGTTTGGCAAGGGGCATGCTCCCTTGTCGGACTCCAGCCATTTGTAAGTAAAAGAATTGTTATTGTTGGCGCTGCGAAGGCTGCGATAGTTGCTTCGCAGCGCCATTTTTTCAACCGGGAAATCTGTGTAATCAGTATTATCCGTGCTATTTATAATGTAAACAGTCAGCCAAATGAAACCGAACAAAATATTATTATCCATACTTATGGCAGCAGGTGTAAACAGCCTTACTGCTCAAAACCCAATAGTGCAAACAGCTTTCACCGCCGACCCTGCTCCTGTGGTTTTTGGCGACCGTTTGTATATATACACCAGCCATGATGAGGCAGGTGCCGACTTTTTCTGGATGTACGATTGGCATCTCTATTCTACTGCCGATATGGTCAACTGGACCGACCATGGCACTCCGCTTTCGCTCAATTCGTTCGACTGGGCCGACGACCGCGCCTGGGCTGGTCAGTGCATCGAGCGCAATGGTAAATACTACTGGTACATACCAGCACATTCTAAACTTACGGGCGCCATGGCTATTGGTGTGGCTGTGGCCGACTCGCCTACAGGTCCGTTTCGCGATGCTATTGGCAAACCGCTTGCCGATGGCGATTGGGCTTATATCGACCCTACAGTTATGATTGATAACGATGGTCGTGCTTTCCTCTTCTGGGGTAATCCTGAGATTTTCTACGCCGAATTGAACGGCGATATGATTAGCTTGAAGTCGGAAATAAAAAAGGTAAATCAGACCATCGAAGGCTTCGGAGCACCTAACGTCTCTGAACGCAAGAAAGATGTAAAATATAAAGACAATTATACCGAAGGTCCATGGATTACGCGCCGTGGCGACCTTTACTACCTCATATACGCTGCTGGCGGTGTGCCCGAGCACATTGCATACTCAACAGCGCCTACCATCGAAGGTCCGTGGACTTATCGAGGCGAGATAATGCCGCTCGAAAACACTGGCTCGTTCACCAACCACTCTGGTGTGGTCGATTTCAAAGGACACTCTTATTTCTTCTATCACACGGGTCATTTGCCCAATGGTGGCGGCTTCGACCGTAGCGTGGCTGTTGAAGAGTTCAAATACAACGCCGATGGCTCGTTCCCTATCATTCATCATACTACCGAAGGTGTAAAAGCCATAGGTACGCTCAACCCATTCCAGCGCACCGAAGCCGAGACTATCGCGTTCAGCCAAGGTCTCACCACTTCGCAGAACGATAGAGGTGTGTATGTAACCAATATCCACAATGGCGACTACATCAAGGTGCGCAGTGTCGACTTTGGCAATGTTTCACCTAAAGCGTTGCGCGCTTCGGTGGCTTCGGCTCTTTGCGGCGGCCAGGCCGATTTCCATCTTGATGCTCCCGATGGTCAGATAATAGCTACTATCAACGTACGTAATACTGGCGGTTGGGAACAGTTCGTTACTGTTGAGACTGAGTTGAAAGCTGCTGCTACCGGTGTTCACGATATATACATAACATTCAGCGGCAACAAAGGCGCGCAACTCTTCAATTTCGACTGGTGGCAGATGCTTAGCGAGACAACTTCAGAGGCCGACATATTGGCAAATACTCGTAAGTCGGTTACTGCTATCGAGAGCAGCGACTATCCGCGCACCGATAAAGATGGGCGTGCTTATTTCCGTGTTTATGCGCCTCAAGTGCAGCGCTTGCAAGCCGATGTGTGTGGCAAGAAATACGACATGCAGCGCACTCCCGATGGCGTGTGGACCGTCTCTACCGACCCGCTGCCCATTGGACATCACTACTATTTCCTCATCGTCGATGGCATGCGCATTGTCGACCCGGGGTCGCAAACCATCTTTGGCTGCAACGGCATTGCTGGCTGCATAGAGATAGAAGAGGGTGCAGAAGGCGACTACTATCGTCCTCAGCAAGTGCCTCACGGACAAGTGCGTCAGCTTACTTACTATTCCAATTCGCAAAAAACTTTCCGCACTGCATACATATATACGCCTGCCGAATATGAAACGAATCTGAAGAAACGCTATCCGGTGCTCTACCTGCAACACGGCATGGGCGAAGATGAAACAGGCTGGAGCACTCAGGGCTGCATGAGTAATATTATGGACAATGCCATAGCTGCTGGTCGTGCAGTGCCAATGATTGTGGTTATGGAGAGTGGCGACGTGGAGAAACCTTTTGCGCCCAAGCCTGGTCAGAGTCGTTGGGAAGCTATGGCTGAGTATGGCGCTTCGTTCTACGATGTACTTCTGAACGACCTTAT
>JAFYCM010000027.1 GCA_017539645.1 Bacteroidales bacterium | reverse complement strand
TCGCCATCGTCGATGGTGAAAGAGATTTTGTCGAGAGCTATGGTTTCTACTTCTTCGGTGCGGAAGAGTTTTGAGAGGTTGTTTACTGTAATCATATTTTTTAGTGTTAAGTCGTTTTACAATTATGCCAACCTATAAGCACTGCCCGTGCCAAAATTTATAAGTGATTGATTAATAGACAGTAGGCGAAACTTAACAAGTAGCAAGAGTGTAAAAAAACTTTACATGCTTTACAGTGTGAGGGTTTACACTTTACTATGGCTTTACAGAAATGGTGACGTATAAAAACAACATCTCCGAACCTCAGCTAACGAAGTTCGGAGATGAAAATTTTTCAATTTTCTTTCAATCTCTCTAATCTATCATCGATTAGTTGTTCGTATCGGTCTTTCAACTCATTGCTGAGAAAGGAATCGTGTATAAGTTGCTTCCATTTTGGTGCGACTTTGGACATGTTGTCAATCAGATGGTTCACAACACTTTCTTCTAATCCTATTGATGTCGCAAATTTCAGGAAATCGGTTACGCGTAGTTTTGCTTTGCGTCCATTGATGGTAAGAGCAAATTCTTCTTTGTCTTTAGGGTTGGCAATGGCTACATTAATGAGGTCGTAGGCTGGTGAAAGTTGATATGCATTATTATGGCTGTATAGCGAAAAGTTCTTCAAATGCATATCGTTGTTGCCCGTTACAAAACAGAATAGCAGCAGTTGCATGTAGTTTGTGAGGTCGAGTTTTGGAGTATTGCAATATTGCTTTATGCATTTGGCTATTTGTTCGTGCGAACCTTTGTATTTGTATTCCGTGGGGTGCAACGTTAATTGGCACATATCTTCCATGTCAATCTTCTCTCCGCTCGGAGTGCGGTCAATGCGTTTGGTGATATAACCAACTTTCCCGTCGGCTAAGCGGATAAGGCTATGAGGCACAACTTTTATTTTCGCTGCTTCAGCAAGGTGCATTGTCAAATCTTCGTTTTCGGGCAGTTGAGGATAGATGTCGGTTTGTGGCTTGAATATATAGTCGCCCCAGAGACCAACAATTGTTAGTCTGTTTGAGCCTTCATGTTTATTGAGGTTCAAAGACAATTTAGGTTGAACGCCAGTCAATGTCGTTTGTGCGCGAATTATCTCTGCAGCCAATCGGTCGAGTTCCTCATGTCTGTACATAAGTAATGGCATCTCTCGAACTCCGAAGAACTTCTTTATGCACTGAGGGTGAAAGTCTTTATCCCCAGCGTTCAAGTCTTTATAGCAATACAAACATTTACACATTATTCGTTTCCTCCATTATTGATAGCTACGACACTGATAGCGCCAATACAATTTTTGCAGCATAAGAGCAGTAGCGACATCCGGTCGTAAGTTTTGAGGTTTGTATTTCTCAGAGCAACATCGAGTAGCCAACCTTCTGGTATTAGGCCGTCGAAGAATGGGAAAAGAATAGGGCTGACGAATGCCTCCTCTTGCAAGGGTAGTGTTAAACTTATGGGCTTGGCATTGTCGCATTTTAGATATGAACTATCGTAGCAGAAACGATATTCTCCACCATCTTCTGTCAGTATGCCAGATAGAATGCCTTTCCTATATATTTGAGCTTGCCTCATGATTTCTTGGTTGCTGACAGTTCGTAATTGAATAAATCGAGAAGTTGGTTAACCTTGTCCATTCTCAGCGATTGTTTGCCTTGCTCAAGATTGCGAACGAAGCACAGGCCCACACCCGATTTCAAGGCGAGGTCTTCTTGTGTGAGTCCGTTTTCCTTGCGTAGAGCCTTTACAATCATCGATAATTGTGTCTTCTTCATACCGAAACTATATTATTTCGGATATAAAATTACGTAAATATTCTTATTTTATATACTATCGCATATAATTTATATCTCATTGGTCCTAATTATATATTATCGCATATAAAAGCAACATCTCCGAACCTCAGCTAACGAAGTTCGGAGATGTGAATTATGAATTATGAATTTTCAACTTTCAATTTTCCTTCAAGGCATTCACCGGATTACTGTTAGCTGTGCGCCAACTTTGAAGCGTAACTACGGCTACCGTAATAGCTACAACGAGAGCAAACGCCACTGCAAAAATCCATGCCGACACGGGCGCTTGGTAGGCAAATTCGCTGCGCCATGTGGTTATTATCATGTAGGTAAGTGGTGTGGCTACTACGAAGCTTGCCACGGTCATAAATATGTATTTGCGGTTTATCATTCGCAAGATGCTGTCCACTGTGGCGCCATTCACTCGACGTATGGCTATCTCGCGACTGAGGAACTGAGTCTCGAAAAATACCAATCCAATAATTCCTATTATCGCAATAATTAGCGCCACAAGCGATGCTATGGTGATGAGGTTGCCAAGTTTCTCCTCGCTCTGATACATATCTTCGATCCATTGGTCGAGGTGGTGCACATCTATTTGCGATATTGGCATTGTGGGGTCGAATGCGTTGACGGTCTCTTTTATGTATTGCGAAACGGATTCGTAATCGGCACCTGCCACCGTTTTTACATACATCATATCAAAAGGTCGCCAAGCATCTTTACCCCAATTGTAAAGCACAAGCGGCTCCATTGGGTGCTGAAGCGATTTGAAGTTGAAATCTTTCACCACGCCTATTATTTCGGCCTCTTTATCGCTTTTATGACCAAACATTAGACTGCCAACTTTGAGTTCTGAGTATGTCTGCATGAAATTTTCGTTAGCAATTAAACAGCCGCCTTCGCTTTGGTTGTCCGATTCAGAGAAGTCACGTCCGTCAACTATTGTTAGGCCGAAAAACCTTACGAAATTGTCACTAACAGGCAAAACTTCCATGCGTATTCGATAGCTGCCATCGGAGTTTAGCCAGGTCATTTTACTATCGCTCACAAGACTTCCATTATCGAACGTAGCATCGACGATAGCTGGGTTTTGTAAAAGTTTGTCAGATAGTTCTTTGTGTTTTTCGCCAGCTGTGAATCCGCACTCCACTTGCAAGATATTAGCTTGCTCAAATCCCATATCGCTATGTATCATATACTTGGCTTGAATATGTACGAACAGCGCCATAAGTATGAAACCAAACGAGAGTATATATTGCAGACCAACAAGGACGTTGCGCAGCGCTTTGCCTTTTACGCTCATGGCGTACGAACTTTTCAGCACCATTGTGGTTGGCTGCGATGTAGAATAGAGTGCAGGAGCGATGCCTGCTACGATGGCCGCCACAACTACAATGCCGAGCATAAATACTATTATGCCAATGTTGTCGGCTATTTCCAGACTTCCCGATACGTATGTTGCCAGCGATGATCCAGATACAGCATGCACCAAGAGCATTGCTATGCCAAAAGATGCGAGAGCCGTCAGAGCCGCTTTACTAAGCTGCTTACCAATGAGCGAATTTCGACTTTCGCCAAGCACTCGGCGAGTGTTGATGTTCTTTATATGGAAAGGAATTTCGGCAAAAGCAAAGTTGATGAAGTTTATTATAGCTATGGAAATCAAAAATATAGCCATAAGAGCCAAGGTGATAGTTACCGACTTGTTGGCTGCCAAAGTCTGAGCGGGTACATCGCGTTCGAAATGGGCAGCATGAAGGTTGCTAAGACGAAGGTTTTCGCGTACTTTTTTTGTAAATTCTTCGTTGTTTTCAGCGCCCCTCCATTTTATGTATACATCTTCTATCATCAATTCTGTCTGCTCGACTTGCGATGCATCGCGCAATTTTATGTATGCACTATAACCCCATTCGTTGCTCTTGTTAATACTCTCTTTATCCAGGCATTCAAATATGTCGTAATGCAACGTTGAATTGCTTGGCATATCTCGGAATACACCAACAATGCGCACAGAATGACCGTCGTTGGTTTCGAGAATTTTATTTACGGCACTCTCTTCGGCGAAAAATTTCTTGGCGGCTGTCTCGCTAATTATTACAGTCCCTTGTGTGGCAAAATCGGCAGCAGAACCTTCTATCCATTCAAATGGGAAAACTGCCAACATGGTGCTATCTATATTGATTGTCGTAGCCAGAATGTCCGAATCTTTTTCGCCTTCGCGATGAAAATTATGAGACTCTAAAGGCCAAAATGTACCTATCGCCTCGATATTTGGACTTGCCGTGCGCAGAGTTTCTATCAAAGGTCGAGAAATATGCGTGGCAAAATGGTTATTATCGAAGAGTTTACTTTCGTATTTGAACACCCTTTCGCTGCCGTCGAAGTTGTCGTCATACGTAACGTCCCACTTCACTTGCACCATAAGTATAATGGCGGCAGCAAAGGCAATGCTCATACCTACAATATTGATGAGCGTGGAGATTCTCGTTTTTCTGTAAAGAGCCATCTATTTGCGATTTTCAACTTTCAATTTTCAACTTTCAACTTTCAATTTTCCTTCAAAGCATTCACCGGATTACTGTTAGCTGTGCGCCAACTTTGCAGCGATACTACGGTTAACGTAATCAATATCACTATGCCAAGCGCCGTCACGAAAATCCATGTTGGCACGGGCGACTGATAAGCGAAGTTCTTGCGCCATGAGGTTATTATCATGTAGGTCAGAGGAGAGGCTACCGCGAAACTAACAGCTGCCATAATTATGTATTTCTTGTTAATCATTTGTAGCAGGCTCTCTACCGTAGCGCCGTTCACCTTGCGAATGGCAATCTCTTTGCGCATCAGCTGAGTTTCGAAAAACACAAGTCCGATGATGCCTATTATAGCTATCAGCAGCGCCACAGCCGAGGCAATGGAGATGAGTTTGCCAAGTCGCTGCTCGTTTTTGTACATATCTTCAATCCAGCGGTCGAGGTATTGTACGTTCACTTGGTCTGGTGTGCGGGTTGGGTCAATTTCGCTTACAGTCTTTTGTACGTGGTGACGCACCTCTTCGGGGTTCGCTCCTGGCAGCGTTTTTACATACATAATGTTGAACGGACGCCACGGCTCTTTGCCCCAGCAATAGAGTGCATACGGACCTATCGGCTCTTGCAACGGCTTGAAGTTGAAGTCTTTCACCACGCCCACAATTTCTACTTTTTCTCTGTGTCCACCTATACGACTGCCAATGTGCATTTCCGTATGGTTTTGCATGAAATTTTCGTTGAATATATAGCAGCCCGCACCATCAAAGTCGGAATGCGAAAAATCTCGCCCATCTACAATTTGCAGACCGAAGAATTTTACAAAGTTTTCGGCTACAGGTTGCACCTCGTAGTATAAGCCTTTGCCATCAGTATCTTCGCCATCGCGTGTCCAACCCATTTGACCGTTATTTACAAAAAGTCGGTCGGTATATGTAACGTCAATAATATTAGGATTTTGCAATACCTTGTCGGTCAGCGTTTCTTGATGTTCGCACGCTTTCCTCCCACAGTTCACTTGCAGTATATTCGCTTGATTGATGCCCATATCTTTTTGCATCATATACTTAGTCTGCACGTTTACAAACAATGCCATAAGTATAAATATGAACGACAATACAAACTGCAAGGCAACCAACACATTGCGCAATGCTCGACCTTTCACACTCATGGCATACGAACCTTTCAGTACCATTGTAGTGGGCTGCGATGTGGAGTATATGGCAGGAACGATGCCTGCCACCACTGCCGATACAAGTGCTACGCCAACGGTGAGCATCAACAGTCCAATATTATCTGCCAACTTGAGGCTACCAGATACGTACGACGCCAGCGATGTGCCACTAACTATGTAGACAATGCCTGCAGCTATGCCCAATGCCACCACTGCAAGCACGGCAGCATGCAAGAGTTGTTTACCAATGAGGCTTGCACGACTTTCACCAAGCACTCGGCGAGTATTGATATTCTTTATTTTGAAAGGAATTTCGGCAAAAGCAAAATTTATGAAGTTTATTATGGCTATAATAATGAGCAATGCAGCAATAGTAGCCAACGTGATAGTGATAGCTATATTGACGCACGGAATGAAGCCATGAACATCGCACTCAAAATGCGCATCGTGAATATTACTGAGACGCATGTTGTTGAGGAACCTTTGCACTTCAGGGTCATCGCGGTCTTCGTCTTTTACGCCATAGCATTTCAAAAAGGCCTCTTTCATCATATCAAACGTCTCACTCGCCTGATGCTCGTCTCTGAGTTTCAACAACATACCATACGACCATTCTGAGGCGAGGTTAATATTTTCATCGCCAAGGTTTTCTATTAGGTCGGAGTTGAAGCACGAGTTGCTCGGCATGTCGTTGTATACTGCCACGACGCGTAGCTGATTGCCCGAAACAGATTCTATCACCTGACCTACTGGGCTCTCATCGCCAAATAGCATTTGAGCTTTCGATTTGGCAATCACCGCCGTGCCTTGCGTCGTGAAATCAGATAATGAACCATCGAGCCACTCAAATGGTACGACAGAGAAAAATGAGCTATCGACTTCGGAGACTTCTAAAACTATAGCATGCTCTTTATCGCCTTCACGATGATAAAAAACACTACCCCTATTGCAATTTGTTCCCACATTTTCGATGTTCGGACTGGCTGTTCGTACTTGCTCAATAAGCGGTCGGCACGTATTTGTTCCCAACGAACCCGAACCCAAAATGTCGTGCTCGAATACGAAGACCTTTTCGTATCCATCGAAATTCTTATTGTACGTAACGTCCCACTTCACCTGTACCATAAGTATTATGGCAGCAGCAAAGGCAATGCTCATGCCTACAATATTGATGAGCGTAGAGATTCTCGTTTTTCTGTAAAGAGCCATCTATTTAGCGATTTTCAATTTTCAACTTTCAATTATCCTTCAAAGCATTCACCGGATTACTGTTAGCTGTGCGCCAACTTTGCAGCGATACTACGGCTACCGTAATAGCTACAACGAGAGCAAATGCCACCGCAAAAATCCATGCCGACACGGGCGCTTGGTAGGCAAATTCGCTGCGCCATGTGGTTATTATCATGTAGGTCAGTGGAGTGGCTACAACGAAGCTTGCCACAGCCATAAATATGTATTTGC
>JAFYCM010000026.1 GCA_017539645.1 Bacteroidales bacterium | reverse complement strand
GGTGTGATTATCATTACCACTAAGAGTGGTGGTGCTACCGAGCGTACCAATGTTGTTTATAATGGGTATGTAGCATTGGACGTAGTATCTAAGAAACTCGATATTGCTACCGCTGATGACATTCGTAACTATGTCAAGACTAATAATATTGATTATGGTTATGACAATGGCGGCAACACCGATTGGCAAGATGAGGTGCTTCGTACAGCTGTAAGCCACAACCATAACATATCTATTAATGGTGGCTCTGAAAAGACCAAGTATATGGCAAGTGTCAACTATGCCGATCGCGAGGGCGTTGTCAAAGGTTCGTATAATAATCGTCTCAATGTACGATCACTTCTTTCTACAAAGGTGTTGAAAGATCATTTGGAACTCTCTGCTGGTTTGAACGCTATGTACGGTAAGTTCGTTGGTGTGAAGATGGACAACGAAGGTGCTTCGGTGCTCGATGCTATGAACTATTACTCTCCATTGAATCCCGTTAGAGATGAAGAAGGTAACTGGTTCAAAGCTTCAGGTTCGAAGAACTATAACCCACTTTCACTCATCAACGAGGATAGAGCAGAAAACCAATGGAAGCGCAATCAGATTGTTACTAAAGCATCTTTGAAAATTATTGACGAGCTTGTGTTGAATGCCAACTACTCGTTCAACCACTATCAGCGTACATACAGCGCATACGATTCTCACAATTCACAACTTGAGGGTATAAGCGCATTCAATGGTAAGGCTGATCGCAGCACATGGTTCGGTCACGAGCATTTGTTCGAAATGTTTGCAAACTACAACAATACATTTGCTGGCGCTCACACCGTTGCTCTTATGGCAGGTTATTCATGGGAAGAGAAGATTAACAACGATGGTTTCGGTGTTATTGTTCACGACTTCTATGATGACTACTTGAAGTGGAACAACTTGAGCTATGCAAGTACTATCGATGGTATGAATGGTGTGGTAAGTGGTGCTAAACAAACCATTCGCAACATTTCATTCTATGGTCGTGCAAGCTATTCTTACTTGGGCAAATATATGTTGCAAGCTACTCTCCGTCGCGATGGCTCTTCTGTATTTGGTCCTGATAACCAATGGGGTATCTTCCCTTCAGTTTCAGCTGCATGGAATATCACAGAAGAAGACTTTTTGGCAGAACAGAACACGCTCTCTAATTTGAAACTTCGCGTAGGTTATGGTGTCAGTGGTAATGCCATGGGCTTTGATGCTTACACAGCCTATGCTACCTATGGCGCATCTGGTTTCTTCGACTATAATGGTAAGAACTGGCGCACGTTGGCAGCTACCAAGAATGCTAACCCAGACCTTAAGTGGGAGAGCACTGGTATGCTTAACATCGGTATTGATTTTGGCTTCTTGAGAAACCGCATCAATGGTACTTTCGAGTTCTACAACAAAAAGACTACCGATTTGATTTGGAGCTATCCTGTATCTACCAACATCTATCCCTTCGGCAGTATCGATGCTAACGTCGGTGAGATTACCAACAAAGGTTTCGAGTTTACTGTAAATGTTGATGCTATCCGCACCGAAGATTTCAACTGGATGACAACCTTTAACCTTTCTCACAACAAAAACACCGTTGATCGTTTGTCGAACGACAAGTTTGAGGTAGGTACCTTTACGCAAGGCGATCCTATGATTGCTGGTGTGTCTGCAAATGGTTACACCCAGCGTATCATCGAAGGTGAGTCTCTTGGTACATTCTATACATACGAATTTGCTGGCTACGATGCTGAAGGTAAGTCTACCTACTATGTACGTGACGAGGAAACTGGCGCACGCACTGGTGAGGTTACTAACGAACCAGCATTCAAGGATCGTACTATTACCGGTTGCGCGTTGCCTAAATTGAACATTGGTTGGAACAACACATTCACCTATAAGAACTTCTCTGCTTCTATGTTCTTTACTGGCGTATTTGGCAACAAGATCTACAACGGTCCACGAGCTAACTACACCAGCCCTGAAATGTTCTCAAACGGCAAGAACGTGTTGAAGGAATTCCTCACCGATCGTCCTGTTACCGACAACTTGCCAAACTATCCGTCAGATCGTTACCTCGAAAACGGTTCATACTTCCGTTTGCAGTCGTTGACTTTGGGATATACCTTCGATCAGTTTGATGATTGGATTCAAAGTTTGCAACTCTATGCTACTTGCAACAACGTATTTACCATCACAGAGTACAAAGGCCTCGATCCTGAAGTAAACCTTGGTGGTATCGATCCTGGTATCGACTATCGTTGGAGCAACTATCCTCACACACGCACGATCATGTTCGGCGCAAAGATTAATTTCTAATGTTTAATCGGTATACAAATATGAAAACTTATATAAAAGGACTATTCTTAACTGGACTTGCTGCTACGGCCTTTGGCTGTACAGACTTGGATGTAGATATTGAATCTCAGTATACAGAATATCCAATAAATGAAATTACCCTTGAGGCTAAAATGGCGGATATTTACTACCATTTCAGCGGTGTTCTTGGTCGTCGTTATATGGAGCAAATGGGCCTTTCAAGTGATGAATGGACCGCAGCCTCATATGGTGGTGGTTGGTACGATGGTGGTGCATACGCTCACCCAACTCTCCATAACTATTCATACGAAGATGCTACACTCGACTGGTTTGGTACCATAACAGAGGGTATTTCTAAGGCTAATAAAGCTATTGTGGACCTTGGTGGTAACGATGCAGGTGCTGCAGTAGCTTCAGCGCGCGCAATTCGTGCGTTCTTCCATTGGATCATCATGGATGGTTGGGGTGATGTGCCAATCCTCGATCGCATTCCAGAAGATGGAGAAGAAGTCGCTCGTCGTCCTCGTGCCGAAGTGGCTAAATGGATTGAGTCGGAGTTGCTTGCTGTGATTCCCGATTTGACTGAAGACGTAAATAGCAACACTTATGGTAAACCTACCAAGTGGATGGCAGAGGCGTTGCTCGCTAAGCTATATATCAACTGGCCTGTTTATACAGCGTCTGCTGTAGAAAACTACGATGCTGCGTCTGCAACAAACGAGAAGTTGGCCGATTGTATCAAAGTTTGCGATGACATTATTAACTCTGGCAAGTTCAACCTCGGTTCTATGTCTTATCGCGAAAAATTCTCATACAATAACGGTCCTCAAGTAGAAGACTTCATCTACGCTATGCCATACGATACTCAAAATCGTCAAGGTATGCAGTATGGTCGTAGCCGTTGCTGGAAGAACATCAAGAAGATGAACCCAAGTTATTTTGGTGACGTTCTTTCACAGTCGGGTGGTGGTTACATTACGTTGACTCCTGAATTCGTAAAGAAAACTTTCATCCTTCCAGGCGATGAGCGTAATAAGTGTGTTATTGGTCTTTCAAATAATATCGATGATTATCGTTATGTAGAAGGAGAAGACGTAAATACTGTATACGTATTCGATAAATCGACTCTAAAGATGACCAATGAAGTTGCTCGTGTGTCAGGTCCTGATAGCGATCCTCTTCAACTTTATGTGAACGTTACATTGGCAGCTGCAGATGATCCTACGCTCGACGTCGGTGATAATGTAAATGGCTATTGCCAAGGTTGTCGTTCAGTTAAATGGTATGTCATAGATGATGATTTCAAAAACGGACGTAACCAATCGAACGATGTGCCTATCTTCCGTTATGCAGACGTACTTATGATGAAGGCTGAGGCTCTCACTCGCCAAGGTAGTTCTTCAGATGCGAAGGATCTTTTCAATCAGATTCGTAAGTATGCTGGCGCCCCAGAACTCGATCACAATCCATCTCTTGAGGAGATTTATGACGAGCGTGGTCGTGAGTTCTTCGATGAGAACTGGCGTCGTAACGATATGATTCGTTTCGGTCATTTCGAAGATGAGTACTTCCCACACTACAAGAGCTTCCCAACAGCAAGCTTTGACAAGACTCATCGAATCTTCCCAATCCACAAGGATATCTTGAACTTGAACCCAACGTGGAAACAGAATGCAGGCTATTAATAGCTTGAATAGCTGAAAATAATGAAGGCTTGTCGGACGATTCCGGCAAGCCTTTTTTTATGCACCTCTTATTAGTTGTTTGTGGCTAAAGAATGTTTGCAAACGATAGGCATTTATAGCCTATCTGCCTACTGGACGAATTGCCCCCAGATGCCCCCAGAAATAATTATGCTACCATAAAATATGCGGCTAAAACTGACATATAAGCCAATGATAGCCGCATTATAATTAGTTTGATAATACTTATTCAAACACAAAATCTTCAAGCGTACATATCGACTTCTCTTTTGTATCTGATGAAAATATGAAATACAGAGCGTGTTTGCCAGTGAGTTCGCCTATTGTGGGCAATTCTGCCGTAAGCTCTGTTGGCGTTTGTGGCATTTGAGCGTTGAGTCTGATTGTGCCAAGCACTTTGCCGCCTTGCGATGTCCACGGTCGGTCTGCCATAATGGTTATTGTGCCGTCGATGCCTTGAGGGATGAGGTTGAGCAATAGCTTTACATTGTTGCGGCCGTTGGTTGCCGTGAAGTTGAAATACTTATAGCCCACAATCGAGCCGTCGGTGTTGTTGACAACCTGATTGGTATTGTTCTTTATGTCGTAAGGCTCAGCAAAATTGCTATCTGTGCCATAGCCAGCTGCCACATACGAACCATAGAATACGTTGTTTGGCCATTCGTGCACTGCCACCTTCGGACCTGTGTACCAGCATGCAATGCCCGCTGAGTGGCGCTCGAGTGGATTAAGTCCATTGACTGCAAAACCCTCAGACGTGTATTCGCCCTCCGAAATTTCCACCTTTCCGCCTTCACCATCTTCGACTTTCACTGTGATAGGCGCCACCATTGACTGACGCGCAAATTCGTTGAGACCCGTCTGACGATGGTAGAAAACGTACCATTGCCCGTTTATCTCACAAATGCTACCGTGCGTATTTCCAGCTATCGTGGCAGATGCAATCACATTACCAGCCTCATCTTTTTCGCGTCCACGCCCATCGATGATAGTGCCGCCGTAGGTCCATGGTCCGAGAGGTTTTTCGCTATATGCGTATGCAAGTGTGTAGTTCGAAGTTGGCAAACCAAACTCGCCATCAGCGGTAAAGCGACTATATATAAATACGTACTTATCCTTAATCTTACGAATCGACGAAGCTTCAAAGAATCTGAAAACATTGCCGTCGCCATCTTGGTGGCCACCAATCATCTTTTCCACTATTTCGGTGCCAGGTTTAACGGTTGCCATCGTTGTTGGATCGAGCTCTGCAGCGTACGATTTGCCAAAGCCCCAGTAACCATACACTCGTCCGTCATCATCGACAAATACGGCTGGGTCGAATTTCAGTACACCATCGGTAGTGTCAGGATTAGCTTTGCTCCAATTGCATACTTCGAATGGCCCATCGGGGCGATTGTTTTTAGCTACCATGCCATTGCGTCCCCATTGTTGATTGTTGGGGTATAGATAATATGTCTTGTTGCCAGCCGAATCGGTAACGAGCGTAATGTCGGGAGCGTAGAGCACATCGGCCTTTTCTTGCGGTTTGCCAGCGCCATTCTTATCTACACTAAGAATAATGCCATCGTAGCGCCAGTTCCACAAACTATCTACCGAAGCCGACCATACAACTTGCTCTCTGCCGCAGTATCCATCTATCATGCTGTCGTGTGAACCATATATATACACACGATAATTACCAGGCTTATCAGGGTCTTCGAATACGTATGGCTCGCCATCGGGAATATGTTCCCACAGCGGAAGGTAAGGATTGCCAGGGGTGGGAGTTGCATAAGTATTGTCTTGTTTTGTTTCGTTGCACGCCGTAAATATTAGCGATAGCGTGCCAATAGTCGCAATGGCTGATAAGTATTTCATAATAAGTATTTTATGTTTATGATTTGCGCCGAAAAATATGCAAAATATCAATCGGATTGATATTTATTGTTCTTCTGATTTCTGTCTCTCGGCAGCTTTTCTATCGCGGCGGCGCTGACCGCTGATTATGTACCAATAGCGATGTAGCAATTCGCCAAATGTGTTGAAATCTTCTTGATACGAAATGCCTATGCCTTGCGTTGTTGGCGAGGTTTCGTATATGACGTCGTTGTTGGAGTGCGTGTAGGCTTTAGCGCGGAGGTTGCCGTTTTTGTTCAGTTTCACCTCCATATCGAAGTCGCCAATGAATGTGCCATCGTTGGAAGGTCCCGACGCATCGCGACCATAACCGACGTTGCCGCTTAGAACTATCTTATTATTAAGTACTTCGGTCGAAACGGCCAGCGCATATTCTTCGTTCGTCTCGTCGTCGCCAGGGCGATAATTTACACCAAGACCAAGGTTGTATTTATTCTGCGAAATCCAGTCGCTCAGTTGGTTAGAGAGCAACTCGGAGATGGTTGTGCCCAAATAACTACTATTGGCGTTTTGCGAATTCTGCGTGTTGCCAGCCGACTGCGCAGCGTAGAAACGTCCCGCGGCAAGCAGCATAAACACTTGGCGGTTCATCTCCTCTTCGCTGTTGATATATTGGTCGATGGTGTATTGGCTATAGTTTTGCGATGATGGCACTTCAATATCGAACTTTATCGTTGGGTCGACAAGACGGTTTGTGAGGTGCATATTACACTGCACTGGCACGCGGCGTTTGAGGTCGGCCGAGGAGTTTTGGTTCTGCACAAGGTCGTAGAGCGACGCCTTGAGTTTATACGTGGCCGTGAGGTCAATCATAGCATTCATTGGCGCGCCGTCCCACGTTATTTTGCTGCCATCTTGTATCTCGAATCGCTTGTTAACTATGTTGCCGAACGTGAAGTTGTACGTACCCTTATTGACTAGGTAATCGCCGAAAATCTTCATATCGCCATTTCTATCCACGTCTATGTCGAGGTTGCCATTGCCACGCACGGTCATAAGGTTGTTGGTACGCTCGTTTACAATAGCTCTTATGCGGGCATCGGGCGTAATACGTATGTGTAGATGCGTCGTTAGACCGCCAAGCAGATCGTCCAAATCGGTAGCCTCGGCGCCCACTGTAAGCGAATCGCGCGAACGGAATTGTATGTAATTATTCTCGCTCAGACTGCTCTTGCGGAAAGGCTGCATATAGAAGTCGCAATCGGGCTGTGTGACAGCGTCGATACCGAGCAGAATGTTGCTTGTGGTACCGCGCACAGTGAAGCGCCCGTCGGCAGTGAGGTCGCCGTAGAAGGTGTTGTTGTTGGCCTCGGTGGTGTTGAGCACCTGTTGCTTGTTGAAGTCGAATATTACGTCGAGTTTCAGCCCCGAGAACATAGTGTGGCGAATGCCGCCGTGGAAGTCGCCCACATTGCCGCGCTTGTCTACAAAACGCAGATGCTTAAACTCCATATAGTCAGGCGATAATATTATGCTGTCGTTTTGGTTGAATACGTATGTAACATTCGTTTGTTTGACTGTAAATATGGTTGGATGTACTACCAAACGAGAGTGCAACTGTAAATCGTCGAGCGGACCGTGCACGCGCAGCCAACCCGAAGTTGTACCGCTGAGGTCGCGAATGGCGCGATTGAGGTAGAAATTCAAAAATCCGTCCGACACGCTATCGATGTTGAACATCAGGTCGAAGTAGCGGCTGTTGTTGTCGAGGTAGCCAAGGCCGCGCGCACGACATTTGCCGCCGCTGATTATGCCCAAGTCGATGTTGAGTCGAGCGCTGTCGGGCTTCCAACGGGTCTGAATATCAAGGTGTCCCAAGTAATCGTGGTTGACGTAAAACCTATCTACGCCGCCATTGCAGTCGATGCCAAGTTTGTCATAAATATCTGTAAGTCCGACGTTTAGACTCATATCGCCATACACTGAATATTTAGAATTTTCGCGCTCGACGAGTAAATCTTCCATACGTATTTTGCTCAGTTGAACGCGAATGGTGTCGTCGGTAGTTTGTTCGCGCGCTTCGCCATCTATTTTTATGTAGCGCTCGCCTTGCGAAATCATGAAGTTGCTAATCTTCAGATATTTATCGGCAATATCTATCTTCGAATTACTTATTGCCCAAGCCGATTTCTCGAGCGCCATAATGGTCGAATCGGTCTGTATATGCATATACATACTGTCGCCGCGTTGCTCAAATTCTGTGTTGATATTTATGTCGCACTTCGACTTGCCCGACCACTTTAGATTTGTGGCTAAGTTGTTGTGCTTCAGGTTGCTATAAATATTTACAGCGCCAATATTGCCAACGGCAGGAATCTGCGTTGAACGCGTGTTGAACTGAAAGTCGAACTTGTCGGCAGCCCATAGCGATGCGTCTATATCGTTGAACGTCAGCCCTGCAAGTTCCATAGTGTCCACCTTCAGCGCAACATCTATGAGCGACGTGTCGACATGCGCTGTAAATACGCCATTGCCGCGGCTGTTAACGCTTTCGGAAGCCAAGCCAACAAGGCGCGAGAGTTTGTCGGTCCATTGCAATTGAGCATCGAGGATGACGGATTCCTTCACCTTGTGCGTTCCGCGAATGAGGTGGGGGATAGCTCTATTTACGCGGTTGTTGAGCACCATCGTCAGCTTGTTTGCATCTAAATTGCCCTCAATACGGCCCTTCACAAGGTCGCCGTCGAGGAGTATCGAACCAATATTTCTATTTATATCAATATTTATGTTCTGAGTCTCGATGTGCGTATCTATATCATTACCAATGAAATAGCACTTCGATAGCTCTGCATTACCAACCCAGCGTTTGCCTTCGTTGTGCAGCGAACAGTGAGCCAACAATCCGCCAATGCCATCTTTCATCGTAGGCGTAAGATTTGTGACTCCAGTGCGAAGGCTATCTACTCGCATATCAATAACATAGCGACCTGCTGCGAGGTCTCCTTGCGCCATAGCGTACACAAAACCATTAGCATCTTCGACGAGTGCAATGGTCTGGAAAAGTTTGTCGTCGACGAAGCCATCGAGCAAGATGTTTTCGTATTTATAGTCGCGAATCTCAAGCTGCTGCAATGCCGCGTGCGAGTGCACCTTATGTCGCCCAGATGGATGTCCTTCGACCTCGAAATCTATCGCGCCAACGAGGCTATTGAGCATGTTGCTCGTGAGCGGCGCAAGTTTGTGAATATCTATGTTCAACTTACCAGTCGACTCGATGGTAGTGTCGCGCTTCACACCCACAACGGCGTCGAGGTGAGCCGTGCCTGCAGCTGACGAGAAGCCAATATCTACCTTGGCGTCGGCGAGTTTGCCCGAGACAGTGCCCACGGCCGAGATGGTGCCCACCGCGTGGTCGGAAGCAAAATCGACGTCGTTACCTACGATGTGCGCGAGGTCGGCAGCAGTGGTTTGCAGCCTATGCATACGTACGTCCACACGCGATGCCTCGAAATCGGCCCTTTGGTCAATGTCGGCATCGAGCCACAGCGATGTGCCTTCGCCGCCAACAAGGTGAAAATCGTGCGCCGAGACCGACTTGCCGCCGCTGCGCAGAACGCCAGAAAATTTCACATTGTTACTACCAATATTATGACCGAGCGTAAGTTCGAAAAACTCGGGCGAGAGTTCTATGCTATTTATGTTGGCATAAGCATAAGGAATAGGCTTATTATCAGTGTTTAGCGACGCGCTGATGCTGTCAATGTCGAGTGTCGAACTAGCATACGTAGCATAAATATTTTTTAGTGCCACGCGCTCTTTGTCTACCACGGTGCGGAGGCTAAGAGAACCGTCTTTGTTGTTGTGTAAGTCGTTGAATAGTAATGCTTTTATGCGTGCCGTGATTAGCGTATCGGTAGTAGCAATGTCGGCGGCTTCGAGTTTTATTTTATCGAACGAGTAGCATTGTCCGTTGCGCGCTAAGTATGCCACATTGCCATCCTGAACCATCAGATGATTTATAATGATGTTTGGCGTGGCAGTAGTGTCGGCGCTACTCTTCGACGCAAGCGAGGCGAGGTTGAGGCTTCCGTCGGGTAGGTGACATATATATATGTTGAGGCTGTCGAGCGAGAGTTCGTTGAGCGTGGGCGTCTCTTGAAAATATATCAACGGCGACACGTCGACTTTTATGCGCGAGAGCGAAACAGCCTGATTGCCAAGCGTATCGTATACAACGATATTATTTATAGAGAATGTAGTGAGCGGAAAATAGTGTATCTCGCCAATGCTGACGTTAGCGCCCAAAGCCTCCGAAATAGCAGCCGACAAGCGGTTTGCCATCGCGCGTTGCACTGGGGGCAGCGTTAGCGCTACTAAAAAAAGTAGCGTCAATGCCGCCAACGAGAGCAGCACGGTCGTCAATATCTTGCGGATTTTTTTGATAGCTTTGCGCATCACTTTCGAATGGAAAGCGAAATTATAAAAAAGATACATTCAGACCCATGCAAACCCTTATTCTTGGCATTGAGTCATCGTGCGACGACACTTCGGCTGCCGTAATTTGCGATGGCGTTGTTCTTTCAAATGTTACTGCAAGTCAAGCAGTTCACATGCGATATGGCGGTGTTGTGCCCGAACTTGCGAGCCGCGCTCACCAACAAAATATCATTCCTGTGGTCGACAAAGCCATTGCCGATGCAGGTATAACTAAAGACCAACTTAGCGCCGTGGCGTTCACTCGTGGTCCGGGACTTCTAGGCTCGTTGCTCGTGGGAACTTCGTTTGCAAAGGGTTTTGCCCTGGCTCGCGGACTCAAAATGGTGGACGTAAACCACTTGCAAGCGCACGTCTCGGCTCATTTTATTATCGAAGAGGGCAAGCCTCAACCCGAATTTCCGTTCCTCTGCTTGCTCGTGTCGGGCGGCAACAGCCAAATTCTTTTGGTGAAAGATTACACCGAGATGGAGATTATCGGTCAGACCATCGACGATGCGGCTGGTGAGGCATTCGACAAATGCGCCAAGGTGATGAATCTCGGCTATCCCGGCGGACCTATCGTGAACAAACTTGCCAACGAGGGCGACCCAAAGGCATTCACCTTCGCTAAGCCAGTCATCCCAGGCTACGACTATAGTTTTTCGGGCCTCAAAACCTCGTTCCTTTACACCCTTCGCGACAACCTCAAGACCGATCCTGACTTCATCGAGAAGCACAAGGCCGACCTCTGCGCATCGCTACAATCTACTGTCATTGATATACTTATGAATAAGCTTATCAAGGCTGCTAAAGATTTGAAAATTACGCAGATAGCTCTCGCGGGTGGCGTGTCGGCAAACACTGGTCTACGCGATGCGTTCGAAAAACTACACACCAACCGCGGTTGGACGGTGTTTATACCAAAATTTGCCTATACCACCGACAATGCCGCTATGGTGGCTTCGGCTGGTTACCGTCGCTATCAGAAGGGTTTGTTCATCGATCAATCGGCGACGCCATTCTCGCGTACAATAATCTAACATTATGAAATACACGTCGTTACATAATTATAGCATAAGTAAAATTGGCGGCGAAATGGTGCTCGTGCCCATCGTCGACTCCATTGCCAAGATGGACAGCATGTTGGTGATAAATGAGACGGGGGCGCTCATCGTAGAGAAGATGGAGGCTGGCTGCACACTCGGCGAAATTGTCGATGAGATTATTCGTATGTATAATAATGACGATCGTGCGCAAGTAGAAAAGGAGACTCGCACCTTTGCCGAAAGCCTTTGCTCGCGCGGTTTTTTCAAGTTGTCCGACTAAAGCATAACTATAAAAATGGAGCAGTATCTGAGCGTTGCGGGGCTGAATTTTGCCATAACTACCGATGCTAATCTCACGATTGACGATTGGGCGCGCACGTTCCACGGTTTTGCCACGCCGCAAGCCGTTCCAGATGCATACAAAATCCATTTTGCCGATGCTCCTAATCTCCGGCTTATTTTCGAGAACGATGCGCAGAAACGTCAACTCGTTACCGAAACTGAGGATTGCACGCGCCTGCGCTACTACGTCGGCGATGCTACGGTGATTGACGCCGTTTTTCATAAAAATGCTACGTATGCCAAAGTGCGAATGACCATTCATAGTAATGGCGATGCGCTGCTTGAAGTCTGCCGTCGCAATGCAAATAATTATAATATAGATACTTACGTGCATCCGCTTTTCAACGCGGCAATGTCTATTTACTTGCTTCGTCACCGAGGCGCGATGGTTCATTCGTCGGTGGTGAATGATGGCACGCATGGCATACTATTTACTGCCGTTTCGGGCACGGGCAAGTCGACCATGGCGCGTATCTGGCGCGAGTGCGGCGCACATATTATTAATGATGATATGAATGCGCTACGTATTGATAATGACAGAGTTGTGGCGCATAATATACCTATGCAGCTCTACAACCAGTCGCCGCGTTCATCGCAGATTGATGCCATTTGCCTGATAAGCCAGTCGAAGGAGAATTTCGTTCGTCCTTGTGGCGGCACACTCGCTACGGCGCGCTTCATGAGCAATACGTTGTGCCACATCAATGACAGCCGCATGACGGGCATACATACGCAAAATGTGGCTGACATCTGTGACCGCGTGAAGATTTTTGAGGTCGGTTTCAAACCCGATACCGACATCGTAGCTATGATAAAACGCACGCTCGACGAAACGTTATGATTATTCCATCCGCAGCGCATAATGATATAATATTCAAAGCTTTAGCCGATGGCGCTAAGATAGAACTCACCACCCACGGCACGAGTATGTTTCCCTACATCTGGCCAAACTCCACCATCACTGTAGAGAAACGCTCAGCGTACAACATCGACGAGGTGATTGTGTTCGACGCACCAGCTAAGGGCAGCTTCATAGCGCATCGCCTTGTGAAGTACGACAGCACACACTTTACTACCATTGGCGACTCGTGCCTAACGCTCGATGCGCAAGGGAAAACGGAGAAAATATTGGGAGTGGTTACGCACATTCGCGGTAGTTGGTTCTCATATAACCCCAATGGACAATTGGGTCGCCTATACGGCAAAATGATTCGCAAAACTTCGCCGCTAAGCCATATATTTTGCAATATCTGCGCGAAAGCTGTCCATGTGCTTAATCGCATCTTGAAGTAGAATATATACGTATCTATAAACGAAAAAGCCCCAAGCACTACACTTGAGACTTT
>JAFYCM010000025.1 GCA_017539645.1 Bacteroidales bacterium | reverse complement strand
TATGAACCGCTTGTTCGATGAACCGCTTGCTGTTTTCGATGAGAAGATGCTCAAGCCAGAACTTCAGGATATGGAGGCATTCGTAGATGGTATAAACAACATTGTGGAAGCAGAGCGCAAGGTAGCCCTCCGCTACTTCGAGGAAGGCAGTGTCGAGGCCGCTATTCCACCGCTCAAAGCCTTGCTACACATCATGGCGTATGGCAACTACGAAGGCAAGAAAGTTAGCGACCCCGAGATTCGACGCATGTTCGAACGCGACTACGTATTGAATAGCGAATGGTATAAGGAGCGCCTTGTTTTGAAACAGCAACGCGACCTTGCTCACGCTCGTCAACAGCTCGAATACATACTCGAATTCCGTCAACGCCCCGAGAATGCCGTTCTGCTCAACGACCTACGCATCGACTACAAAATTGCAAAACTCCGCGAACAGATTAGCCGAATAGAAAGCCCAGCTTACATCGAAGCTCTTGTTGGCACTATCGGTGCAGATCCTCTGTACATAAAGAAGTAAAAGAGTAGAGCGTATGTAGATTGAAAGAGTGTCGACGCTACGCTTTACGCACTCCACTAAGCAAAGGAGCTGTCCTTCGGGGCGGCTCTTTTGTTTTTACAGAAGCTATCACAACGCATCTACTGCATACAATGGGATATTTGTCATCCAGTCTTGCTTGCGATATTGAGATAGCGAAAACCGAAGCCCGTGCAATGCAGAATTACGTTCTATGAAAAGTCGTAGGCTTTTGGCTTGCAAATTTTCAGCAGCTTTCACTTCAATTGGCACTATTCGACCGTTGTTTTGCGTCAAGAAATCAATCTCACCTTGTGAATTTTCAGCCGACCAATAATAGATAGTATTATCATCAGACAAGCGAAGTTGCTGAAATACATACTGTTCTGTCAATGCACCTTTGTAATCGCTAAAAATAGCATCACCATTTATTAGCGCTTGTGATGGCACATCACTCATGGCACATAACAGACCTATGTCAAGCATAAATATTCTGAATGCCGAAAAATCTTCGTACGCCGACAGTGGCAGCAGCGCCTTCTTCGTGCGATGAACTTTGTAAATCAAACCAGCATCGCATAACCATTCTATAGCGAGTTCAAAGTTCTTAGCACGCGCACCTTCTTTCAAAAATCCATAGATAAATTTCTTATTCTCTTTCGACAATTGTCCGCTGACACTTCGCCAAACCATTCGCAAACGCGGAACTTCTTCGTTGGGCGCATGTTTAGAAAAATCTCTGTCGTAAGCTTCAAGGATATTGCGTTGCAAGTCACGCACAGTTTGCATATTTTTCTCATTTACAAACGATTGAACCACTTCTGGCATTCCACCAACATACATATATTGCCGTAACTTACCACACAACTCATCGTGAAACATCGAAAGCACTGACCATTGGTTCTGTTTTATAGGTTCAATAAAGCGTCCATCACCAATGGCCTCTAAGAACTCGAAAAACGAAAGCGGATACACATGCACAAAATCAACTTTACCGACAGGAAAGCTGTCATTATGTCGTGTAGCTATGCCCAACAACGATCCAGCTGCAATTATTGGTATTTCTGGTACATTTTCATAGAAATACTTCAATGCCGTAACGCCTCGCTTAACCTCCTGTATTTCATCAAATAGTAGAAGTGTTTCGCTATCTGGACGCACTCCCGTAACAAGTTGTATTTCAAACAAAATTCGTTCGATATTGAAATCTTTCTCGAAAAGAGCACTGAGACGAGCCTCGTTTTCAAAGTTTATATACACACTCTTGCTAAAAGCCTGCTGAGCAAATGTTTTCATCAACCAAGTTTTTCCAACTTGGCGTGCACCTTGAAGAATAAGCGGCTTACGATTTTTCTTATTCTTCCACTCGTATAGTTCACTTATTACGTATCGTTCCATTTTTCAGTTTTTTACAGATGTACAAACATACTAATTCTATCTCACAAAAAACAAACTGCAACTAAAAAGTGTATCACCAATACAAAAACTCAGGCTAAAAAGTGTATCATCAATACAAAAACTGCGACTAAAAAGTGTAACCAAGAGGCTCAACTTTAGCAGATAGGAATAAACACAGAGTTACATACAACATTTATTTTCACTAATCGGGATAAATGAAAGCCACTAATTATCATAAATGACTATGACATAATACTTATAAATCCATAAGAATCTGTGTTCTCTCGTGCGAAAAAAGTGTATCATCAATACAAAAACTGCGACTAAAAAGTGTAATCAAGAAACTCAACTTTCGCAGATAGGAATAAACACAGAGTTACATACAACATTTATTTTCACTAATCGAGATAAATGAAAGCCACTAATTATCATAAATGACTATGACATAATACTTATAAATCCATAAGAATCTGTGTTCTCTAGTGCGAAAATGAACTTGTGAAAACTGAGTCGCAAATCCTCAATTTTCTGATTACACCTTTCAATTATCTCATAAGATTTATAATTTAGCCAATTAATTATGTATTAACATTTATTTATAAAACTTTATGGAATCCAACATATTAGAGGCCTTAGAGCTGATGGTGGTAGGTCTATCTACGGTTTTCCTTGTACTTTTATTAGTAATATGTGCAGGAAACTTGCTAATACGATTTGTAAACCGCTTCGTTCCAGAAGAAGATAGCGCCAAAGCTTCACAAGGCAGCGCACAGACGGTTGACCCCAATGTAGCTCAAGCAATTAAGTTAGCTATACAGAAGATTTCTGGTAACAAGTCAACAGCAGAGAAGATTGAAAAGATCTAAGAAAGGCTGCAAAGAATTCACCTTTGATAATAAAATAACACAAACCAAATAATGAGTAAACAGATAAAGTTCAGCCTCGTATTCAGAGATATGTGGCAGAGCGCAGGCAAATATCAGCCTCGCGTAGACCAATTATTGAAAGTAGCGCCTGCTATCATTAAGATGGGCTGCTTCGCACGCGTAGAAACCAATGGCGGCGGATTCGAACAAGTTAACCTCCTATATGGAGAAAATCCAAATATCGCAGTTCGCAAGTGGACTAAGCCGTTCCACGAAGCAGGCATTCAAACTCACATGCTCGATCGTGCACTCAATGGCCTTCGCATGAGCCCTGTTCCTGCCGACGTGCGCAAACTTTTCTATAAAGTAAAACATGCGCAAGGAACCGACATCACCCGTATCTTCTGCGGTTTGAATGACCCTCGCAACGTAATTCCTTCTATCGGCTACGCTAAGGCTGCTGGCATGATTGCTCAGACTTCGCTCTGCATCACCAACTCGCCTATACATACCGTAGAATACTACACAAACCTCGCTAAGAAATTCATCGACGCTGGTGCCGACGAAATCTGCTTGAAAGATATGGCAGGTATCGGCCGTCCTGTATTCCTCGGTCAACTTACCGCTAATATCAAGAAGCTCAATCCGAATATCACTATTCAATATCACTCTCATGCAGGCCCTGGTTTCAACATGGCATCTATTCTCGAAGTATGTAAGAATGGTGGCGACATTATCGATGTAGGTATGGAGCCTCTCTCTTGGGGTACTGGCCACGCTGATGTTATTGCAGTTCAGGCAATGTTGAAAGACGCTGGCTTTGATGTTCCTGAGATTAATATGGAAGCTTATATGGAGGTTCGCTCTATAGTTCAAGAGATGATGGACGACTTCCTCGGTTATTACATACCAAAACGCAACCGTCAGATGAACTCGCTCCTTATCGGTCCGGGTCTTCCTGGTGGTATGATGGGTTCGCTCATGACCGACCTCGAAACAAACCTCGAGAGCCTCAACAACTGGAAAGAGAAACATGGTCAAGCAAAACTCACTCAAGACCAACTACTTATAAAACTCTTCGACGAGGTTAAATATGTATGGCCTATGATGGGTTATCCATGTCTTGTTACGCCATTCAGCCAATACGTAAAGAACATGGCTTTGATGAACGTAATACAAATGGAGAAAGGCAAAGAGCGTTGGAGCATGATAGCCGATGACATTTGGGACATGATGCTTGGCAAAGCTGGACAACTTCCTGGTCCTTTGGCTCCAGAACTCGTTGAACGCGCTAAAGAGCAAGGCAGAGAGTTCCACAACGAAGATCCACAATCGAACTACCCAGACGCTCTCGATGAATTCCGCAAGGAAATGAAAGAGAACAATTGGGAATTTGGCGAAGACGACGAAGAGCTCTTCGAACTTGCTATGCACCCACAGCAGTATCGTGCATACAAGAGCGGCAAAGCCAAAGCCGACTTCGAAGCCGACCTCGCTAAACGCAAAGCTGAAGCAAGCAGCAGCGGAAACGCTACCCTACCTCAGACGGTTGTTGTTGACGTCAACGGCGTTAAGTACAACGTTACTATTGGCGCAAACGACCAAACCGCAGCTCCAGCAGCACAGACCGCAGGTGCTCCAGCAGCGGCAGCAGCTCCTGGCGAAGGCAACGCACTCACTGCACCTCTCGAAGGTAAGTTCTACTTAGTGAAGAACTCGGGCGACCCTGCAGTGAAGGTTGGCGATGCGGTGAAAAAAGGTCAGACAGTTTGCTACATCGAAGCTATGAAGACCTTCAACGCCATAGCAGCCGAACAAGACGGCGTAATTACTGAGATTTGTTTCCAAAGCGGCTCTTCGGTTGCTGAAGATGACGTTATTATGAAAATAAAATAAAAAGCGATGCAAGAGATATTAGAAAGAATATTTCACATGACTGCGCTCGATTCGCTAATCGACCAACCGCAGTTCCTCATAATGTATGCATTGGCGTTCCTCCTTCTCTATTTAGGTATAAAGAAGGAATTTGAACCGCTTTTGCTCGTCCCCATCGCTTTCGGTGTATTGATAGCGAACTTCCCTGGCGGAAATATGGGCGTTTTGGCAGCTGTAGACCAAACGGTCAATGGCGTACTATACCACAACGTAATTACTTTGGCCGACGGCTCAATTTGGTGCAATGCACAAGGCATTCCTTATAATATTTATGAGGTAGGTTTGCCACAAATTGCTCACGACCTTGGCATAATGAACTTCCTCTACTATGCCTTGATTAAGAGCGGTTTGCTTCCACCAATCATCTTTATGGGTGTAGGTGCGCTCACCGACTTCGGTCCTATGCTTCGCAACCTCAAACTTGCCATCTTTGGTGCTGGTGCACAGTTCGGCATCTTTGCAGTGTTGCTTGTAGCATGCAACTTCTTCACACTTCAAGAAGCGGGTTCGCTTGCCATCATTGGTGGTGCCGACGGTCCTACGGCTATCTTTACCACTATCAAGTTGGCGCCCCACCTCCTTGGTCCTATCGCCATAGCAGCATATTCATACATGGCTCTCGTGCCTGTTATTGTTCCTCTTGTTGTTCGTCTCACTTGCAGCGAGAAAGAGTTGAAAATCAACATGAAACAACAAGACAAGCTCTATCCAAGCAAGCTAGAGTTCAAGAATATGCGTGCGCTCAAGATTATATTCCCTATAGCTACCACCACCATTGTGGCAATCATCGTTCCTGATGCTGTTGCTCTTATTGGTATGCTTATGTTCGGTAACTTGATAAAGGAGATTGGCAACAACACCTCACGCATCTTCGATGCAGCTTCGAACGCCATAATGAACTCAGCTACCATTTTCCTTGGTCTCTGCGTAGGTGCAACCATGACCGTTGATGCATTCCTCAATTGGCAGACAATCGGCATCGTGGCTGGAGGTTTCTTGGCATTCGGCTTCTCTATCTTCGGTGGTATTATGTTGGTTAAGATTATGAACCTCTTCTCGAAGAAGAAAATCAACCCGCTCATTGGTGCTACAGGTCTTTCGGCCGTACCAATGGCATCGCGTGTTGCCAACAACATAGCACTGAAATACGACAAATCGAACCATGTGCTCAACTATTGCATGTCGTCGAACGTGTCGGGTGTGATTGGTTCGGCTGTTGCAGCCGGCATACTTATCGCATTCCTCGGATAACATTTAGTTATACCTATTTTATACAAACTCCTCGAAGCGCTGAACTTCGAGGAGTTTTTTATTTCGATACGCATTGATTATCACCTAATTGAACAAATTAATACCAATAATTATAGATAACTACTTCGTTTGCTTTCGTTCTATTCGGTGATAAAACAGAATTACTTATTTAGCGTATATCTGCTGCGAAACCCTCTGCGTGGACTTAATTATTAATTCAACATAAAAATGAAACTATATGAATCACATATAAAATGAAATCAATAGCTTTTTGGTATTAACTTTGTAGTATGGTTTGGAGTTAATATAAATGCACATAAAATATCAATATTATGAGACAATTATACACATACTTAGCTACTGTTATGCTGGCATCGCCTATATTCTTGTATGCACAAAGTTCTGCAAATGAAGGCGAGCAAAATTTCGCACAAAAATTGGGTGGAAATTCAATAAAGGATTATGCAGATGGCCCAAATTTTCTCACCGAACGTGTAAACAAAAGTGACAAGCACTTCAAATCGGCGCTATCGAAAGTTACGTATAAAAGCTACGAGGAGGCATACGAGAATCTTCCCAAATTGCCAGAACTAACGCAAATAGACACAAGAGAAGAGATGACGAGCTACGAAAACTTTGTAGTAGAAGTCTACATAGAAGCCGTAGCCAAACACGAGCCGCACGATGCTTTTGAGGCTGCTCGCAAGAAGCACAACGAGGAAAAGAGAGCCCACGCGAAATCTGTAAATGCATCGCAAAGCATAGACCCAAATGCCGAGAGATACAAAGCCGTAGTAAAAAGAGTAAACCAAGCATACCAAATGGAATATGGCGAGGTTAGAGATGTGGTAGACTCGTATAACGTGAGCGACGAAGGCGAAAAAGAGTGGCTAACGATAACACGAGGTTGCCGAAAGGCGCTGTATAGCGAATTGGCACCGTTGGCAAAGCAGATAGCGAGCGAATGGTACGCATCGGAAGCCTGCAAGAAGGTGCAAGAGATAGAAGATGGCTTAATGGAACGCGCACAAACAGAATCGTCGAAAAAGACGCCAAAATGGTTTGTGGACGGGCGCAAGCGCGAAGGCGAAATAATAACCGAATACAACCGTCAAGCACTATCGCGCTGGATAGAGAAAATAGCTCCGCGTATGGAACAGAAAAAGGCACAAATACCCAATATGATTGAGTGCAACAACCAAATTGACGACATATTCGCCAATGGAAGTGTGACAAACGAGTATTTGAACGCCAAATCGACTTCGTTCGCAGCTGTGGAACAGTTTTTCTTCTCGTACTACGAATTGCTAAAATTCATACAGTACTGCCCTATCGTTCGCACACCGGAAACGCTCGAAGGGAAGAAGTTTATTTATAAAAAATAGAGCCGAACGACTTTTGATAGAGGCGAAATAGAAATGTGTAAACATAAATATCACCAAATTGAACAGAGTGCAACGAAACTCGTCCAATTCGGTGATAAATATTTTTATAGAAACGCTGTATCTACAGCTCCAAACCCCAGAAACTATCGCTACTACGAAAATCTACCATCGTGATGTGCGGGAAGAGGCTAAGGGCAAAATCCTTTATCGTCACGAAGTTTTTGTCGGCCACAGTTTTGTCGACGTCAGGGAAACGGTTGTAGACAATAACGCGTAGGTCAACATCGTGGTTTTTGCAGGCTTCTATACTCATAAAAGCATGATTTATACCGCCAAAGCGCGATGTAACTACTAATATCATCGGCAATCGACGTGATGCAACGTAATCGATAGTGAGATACTCATCGTTGAGTGGCACCATCAGTCCGCCAACGCCCTCTACAAGCACCATGTGGTATCGCGAGAGGAGAAAACGCGTGTCTCTATCAATCTTTTCAACATCCACAGTGCGGCCTTCGAGTGTGGCAGCAAGTTGCGGTGTGGCAGCCGTTTTGAATAAGTAGGAGCAAGTGCGCCCCTCTTTGTCTTCGGGCAACAAACCCGTACCCATTGCACGACGATGCTCAATAAGGTCGTCGGCAACTACCTCGCAACCCGTTTGGATGGGTTTTTGCGTAATTACCGACACTCCTCTATGATGTATGTATGAAGCTAAATTGCTGGTTACGTATGTTTTGCCGCAATTGGTATCAACCCCACTTATGAAATAGGCTCCAAAAGAGTGTTCCATAAGCACTTAGTCTTCAGGGGTTTGATATGGGTCGATATATTCAGCTGTATTGCCAGTAAGTTCCTCATATTTAGCCGAAACCGTTTTATACTTCTCCTCGGCAGCTTTCACAGCAGCAGCTGTAGGTTTCTTCTGAGATTTACCTTTGGCAATATTGGCTTCACCCTTTGCAATACTCTTTTGAGCCGCAGCAATTTTCTTATCAATCTCTTTCATTTCAGCAGCCGAACGTTTGTCGAGTGCCTTGATGTCGTTTTGCGCTTGCTTAACTATGTCGGCGTCCTTCTCCTTCAAATAGCTATTGTAGCTCTTGCGCTCCTCGGCAAACTCCTTAGTCTTAGCTTTGCGCTCGTCTTGTAGTTCTTGTATGGCGGCTTTGTTCTCCTCCACCATTCTGCCGCCAACCTCTATGAGCGAGTCGGCAACGTATGCTTTATGGTTGGCCGTCTCGAATTTCTTCTTAGCGGCTTCGTATGACTGTGTAGCTTTCTCTTTAGCAATCTCTTCTTTGCTTTTTTGTGCTTCCTGTGCAGCTGCCGATATTCCTACTGCCAACGCTGCCAACAAAATAAGATGTTTCATATTCATAAAGTTTTTTATGTTGTCACTTTGAATGTAATCTATTGAAAATCACCGCCAAATGCGCATACAACGGAGTATTTTGCACAACCACATTGTTTGACGCTTTTATACGTACGGCAGTAAAATTCCAAATGGCATCAATTCCACCCTCCACCATGAGGTCGGCTGTAGCTTGAGCCTGCTCCATAGGTACAGTAATTATGCCAATACGTACATTGGGCTTTTTCACGCGCTCAAAATCGTCAACATGGTAGATTTTGGTGCCACCGATATTCAGCCCCACTTTGTCGGGATTGACATCGAAAGCCGCCTCGATGCTAAAGCCAAATTGAGCCAAACCATGATCGAGCAAAAGCGCCGTGCCAAGACTACCCGCGCCAAAGAGATAGCCACAATCCATAGTATTGAATCGCAGAAAAGTCTCCAGCACATCGATAAGCGAATCCACTTCGTAGCCAACGCGCGTTTTGCCTATAATCTTGGTGTACGACAGATCCTTGGTCACCTGCGTAGGATCGATGTCCATATTGCGTGCAATTTGCGTGCTACTTACGTACTTCAAGCCTTCGCCCTTGGCCAATTTTAGAAATGCCAGATAACACGGCATACGACGCAGTGCTGGCTCTGGCACAAGGTTTTTACTTATATTATTATTTATGTTATTGGGCATTTCCTATTCACTAATCATAAAACCGAGCACACCAATATCTCTATAAATAGCTCATTTACTTCATATTACTATAATATAAATACAAAACGAGCTAACTATTAGCAATAGTTGGTATTCCTATGTCAAATATACAAGTGTATTTTCAATTCTCGACTTTCAAATTTTTCTCTGAAAAGAGTACTTGTTTATAAATAAGAAAGCCGCTCAATCATCTCGACTAAGCGGCTCGATTAACTAAAATAACAAACGTATTTTATCTTTCTATTTTTTGTCGAGGTCTTTCACTACAAGTCCTGAACGTAGTTTCGGTTCGAACCAAGTAGTCTTGGGCGGCATAATGTTGCCCGAATCGGCAATGTCGGTGAGTTGCTTCATCGACACAGGATACATAGCAAATGCAACTTTCATTTCGCCACTGTCGACACGTTTTTGAAGTTCGCCAAGACCGCGAATGCCACCCACGAAGTCGATGCGCGTAGAGCGACGCAAATCCTCAATACCAAGAATGTCGCGAAGTACATTATCAGAGAGAATGGTCACATCGAGAACGCCAATAGGGTCTGAGTCGTTGTAGGTGCCTTCGCGCGCTGTCAGACGATACCATTCGCCGCCGAGATACATACCAAACTCGTGCAATTTTGCTGGATGATATATCTCTTTGCCAATTTTATCTACAACCATTGTCTTTTGCAGTTTTTCTATGAGTTGCGCTTCGGTGAGACCGTTCAAATCCTTCACAACGCGGTTGTAGTCGATGATTTTGAGTTGCGAAGCTGGGAAGTGAACAGCCATAAAGAAGTTGTATTCCTCATCACCTGTATGATTAGGATTTTTCTGAGCAAACTCGCTAGCAATTCTTGCTGCAGCAGCTGTACGATGATGACCATCAGCCACATACGTACAAGGAACTTTAGTAGCGAAGAGAGTCTCTATGCTATTCACCTCATTCTCGTCGCTGATAACCCAAAGCGTATGACGGAAACCATCTTCAGCCGTAAAATCGTATTCAGGAGTGG
>JAFYCM010000024.1 GCA_017539645.1 Bacteroidales bacterium | reverse complement strand
TCTACCCGCGCGAGATTGAGAATTATATCTACCAGATGCCCGAAGTAAATATGGTAGAGATTGTTGGCGTACCCGACCCGAAATATGGCGAGATTGTGGTAGGCTTTATCATTCTAAATAAAGATTGCGTACTCACCGAAGAGGACGTTCGCGAATATTGCAAATCGCGTATCTCGCGTTTCAAGGTGCCTAAGTACGTATTCTTTGTAGATACCTATCCTAAGACTGGCAGCGGCAAGGTGCAGAAGTACAAACTGCGCGAACTTGGCGCCGAGTTTGTAGCAAAACGCAAAGCCGAAGAGGCCGAGAATAACCATAAATAATTACGCGTGAGGTACTTTGTCGAACTGGCCTACGATGGCACCAATTATCACGGTTGGCAGTTGCAACCCAATGCAGCCTCGGTGCAAGGTGTCATCAACGAGGCGCTTGCTAAGCTGTTTCGGCAAAATCCGGCATACATAGTTGGCTGCGGTCGCACCGACACTGGTGTTCATGCCGACTACTTTGTGGCGCATTTCGATGTTGAAGAGCCAATCGACGACGTTGAATACGCCCAATTCAAGCTCAATTCCATTCTCCCACCCGACGTGGCTGTATACTCTATTCAACTTGTTGATGATGAGTTGCATAGCCGTTTTTCAGCAACAGAGCGTACATATTTCTATCGACTAACAACCGACAAGTCGCCGCAGATGCGTTGGCGTGCTTTTCATCCATATTTTGCGCCCGACTACGAACTTATGAACCGTGCCGCCGAACGACTTATTGGCGTGCAGGATTTTACCTCGTTTTCGCGCCTACATACGCAGACGACTAACAACATTTGCGATGTCCGTGCGGCGCAATGGGAGATGTATGACGAGTGCAACTGGCAATTCCGCATCACGGCCAACCGCTTCCTTCGCAACATGGTTCGTGCCGTTGTAGGTACGCTATTCGACGTTGGTCGCGGCAAGATTTCCATAGAGCAGTTTGGCGATATTATAGAGGCTAAAAATCGTGCTTTGGCGTCTACTTCGGCTGCTCCACAAGGTCTTTCGCTCGTCGATGTTGTCTACCCAGAAGGACATGGATTTGAGAGGAAAGTGGTAAGTATCAAGTAAAAAGTAAGAAGCGAAACAGTTGTAAGTAAGGCGATTAGAGACGATGCATTATTATACTTATAACTCACAACTCCAAAACTTATAACACTAAAGATGAAGAACCAGAATGCCAATAAGAATTGGACGGGCCGAACCGATGGCACATCGTGGATGCTCAACGTACTTATTCGCATTCTTCGCCATACAGATCAGCGTTTCGGCTACTTCCTCATGGCGTTCACCATTCCTTACTACCTCATTTTTGGCCTCGGCACGCGAGATATGTATCGTTTCTATCGGCGTTTTGGCTTCTCGAGGCTCAAATCTGCATTTTCAGTCGTAAGAACACAATTTACTTTTGGCCAAATAGTTATAGATAAATTTGCAGCTTATGCTGGGCGCAAATTCAATGTATACGTAGAGGGTAAAGATGTCTTCGATGCGCTTGCAACTGGCGAGAAAGGTTTCGTGCAGCTGAGTTCGCACGTAGGTTGCTACGAGATGGCAGGCTACTTCATCAATGTTGAACACAAGACGATGAATGCGCTTGTGTATGCTGGCGAGTCGCCCGTGGTGATGCAAAACCGCAAGCAGATGATGAGTGCCAACAACATAAATATGATTCTCGTTGGCAACGATTTCAATCATATCATAGAGATAAATGCGGCGCTCGACCGTGGCGAGGTCGTATCGATACCTGCCGACAGAATTTTTGGCTCGCAAAAGTCGCTCACCGCACAATTTCTCGGACACGAAACACATTTCCCGCTCGGACCTTTCAAAGTTGCCAAGCGCAAGGGTGTGCCCGTCACTGCCGTGTTTGTGATGAAGCTGTCGTGGAATACGTATCGTGTGAAGATTGTACAAATATCATACGTACAAAACGACACCGAGCAGCAACTTGCGCAGCGTTTTGCAAACGAATTAGAAGCTATTGTCCGCCAATATCCGTGGCAATGGTTCAACTTTTTCGATTTTTGGCGACAGGTTTAGTAACTATGCAAGAAAACTTGATTTTTTGTACCGCCAATTGACTCTATCTATAAATGAATATGGAGATACAATTTGAAAAATATCAAGGTGCGGGCAACGATTTTGTGATGCTCAACAACCTCGATGGTCGCTTCGACGACATAACTACCGAGCAGATAGCTTTCTTGTGCGACCGCCGTTTTGGCATTGGTGGCGATGGTTTGTTGCTGCTCACCCCCAGCGATGTGCCCGACACGGAGTTTCGCATGGTCTATTACAATCAAGATGGATCGCGCGCGTCGTTCTGTGGCAATGGAGCTCGTTGCATCTGCGCTTTTGCTTCGGCTGTGACCGATGGCGCAATGATGAAGAAAGGTAATTATTGCCGATTCGTAGCCGACGACGCCATACATACGGCTCGCGTTGCCGATGGTTGGGTAGATTTGAGAATGGTAGACGTCGACAATGTTACTACAGCTGTTCGCGGGCATTTTCTCAATACTGGCGTGCCACATTTTGTATGTACAATGCCATCGCAAACGTCGCTTGATAGTGTTGATATTATGCACGATGCGCCAACAATTCGCTACGACGAAGCGTTCAAACCCAACGGCACCAACGTCAACTATATCACTATTATTAATGATGATGAGATTGCAGTGCGTACATACGAGCGCGGCGTAGAAGGTGAGACATTGGCGTGCGGCACAGGCATCGTAGCATCGGCTATTGCGGCATCGCTAACGACTAACGCTTGCCACTTCAATGTTCATGCTCGTGGTGGCAATTTGACGGTAGACTTCGAGCGCGAGGGTAATGCGTTCAGAAATGTGTGGCTTGGAGGTCCTGCGCAAAAAGTATTCTCGGGTATTGTTAATATTTGAGAATAGATATGTATGAATGGTGAAATATATTTATTCGCATAGTAATGAAGCAGAATATCGAGATAGAGCGTAAGTTTTTGGTGAATGGCGATTTTATGCCATACGTATCTAAAAGCATACATATTATGCAGGGCTACCTCAATTCCGACCCGAAACGTACGGTGCGCGTTCGTCTGAAAGATGACAAAGGTTTCATAACTATAAAAGGCATCGGCAACGAGACTGGAGCAACCCGTTTTGAATGGGAAAAAGAGATAGCTGCCACCGATGCTCGCGAACTGATAAGGCTTTGCGAATCGGGTGTGATAGACAAGACTCGTCACCTTGTGCCATCGGGTAAGCACACCATTGAAGTTGACGTATTTCATGGCGAAAACGAGGGTTTGGTGATGGCCGAGATAGAACTCACTGCCGAAAACGAAGCCTACGAGCGTCCAGAATGGCTTGGCAACGAAGTCACAAACGACGAGCGTTATTACAATTCGTACCTATCAAAGCATCCTTACAAGGAGTGGGGGAAATAGATATTGAGCATTAAGAAGAAAGAGCGCCAACTGTGAATAAAAGTGAATTAGAATACATTACTTTTTTTTCACAGCAAGACTTACTAATTTCGCGCCGCTCTAAAAGCCACTGAGAGCACAATGCATTGATAACAAAACCTTTTAGATTGTGAAAATACTCATTATAAACGGCCCTAACTTGAACTTGCTTGGCGTTAGAGAGCCTTCAATCTACGGTAGCAGAGGTTTCGAGTCGTATTTAGACGAACTCCGCAAAGCATATCCAAATGTTGATATTGAATATTTTCAGTCGAACCACGAAGGCAGCATAATAGATGAGATTCACCGCGTAGGATTCTCTTACGACGGCATAGTGCTCAATGCTGGTGCATACACTCACACATCGGTAGCTATAGCAGATGCTATCTCGGCAGTAACGACGCCGGTGGTAGAGGTACATATAAGTAATGTACATCGTCGCGAAGAATTTCGTCACCATTCATATCTCTCGGCAGTATGTATGGGCGTAATTTGCGGCTTCGGACTCAACTCGTATCGTCTTGGAGTTGAAGCAATTATAGACAACAACAATAAAACAAAATAGCTAAACAAAATGGCAAAGAAATTCACCAAAATTGTTACAACAGTATCAGACATCCGTTGCGATGTTGAATTCATTCGTCAGCTCCACAATGCTGGTATGAACGTAGTTCGTTGCAACACCGCTCACATGGATCTCGAAGGTATCGCTCGTATTGCAAAAAATACACGTGCCGTATCAGACAAAATTGCACTTCTCGTAGATACTAAAGGTCCTGAAGTTCGTACCAACAAAGGTCCTAAAGCTCTCGTACTTACCAAAGGTCAGAAAATCAAAGTCAAAGGCGATCCTAACCTTCAGTCGACCGACGAAGTTTTGGGCGTATCATACGTAGACTTCGTAAAAGATCTTTCTGTTGGCAATCAGATACTTATCGACGATGGTGATATTGCTTTGCACGTTGAAGAGAAGCACGACGATTACCTCCTTTGCGTAGTAGAGAACAATGGTCGCATCGAGGATTCAAAGACTGGCGAATGCGGTCGTAAGAGCGTAAACGTTCCTGGCGTATCGCTTCACTTGCCTTCTCTTACCGAGAAAGATAAGAAATTCGTTGTTTGGGCTATCGAAAACGACTTCGACTTCATCGCTCACTCTTTCGTTCGCTCAAAGGCCGACGTAAAAGAGATTCAGGATATTCTCGACGCTCACAACTCTCCTATCAAGATTATTGCTAAGATTGAGAACCAAGAGGGTGTAAACAACATCGACGAGATTCTCGAAGTTGTATATGGCGTGATGGTAGCACGTGGCGACCTCGGTATCGAAGTTCCACAAGAGCGTATTCCTTTCATTCAGCGTATGCTTATCCGTAAGTGCGTTGAGGCTAAGCGCCCAGTTATCGTAGCTACTCAGATGCTTCAGTCGATGATTCACAATCCACGTCCTACACGTGCAGAGGTTTCCGACGTTGCTAACGCTATCTTCTATCGCACCGACGCCATCATGCTTTCAGGCGAGACTACTTACGGTGATTATCCTGTTGAGGCAGTTTCAGTCATGAACCGCATAGCTTGCGAGGTTGAGCCTATCAAAGATGCACGCAACGATATTCCGGTTCCTTCTATCAAGAACGAAATCACTACTTACCTTGCAGAAACTGCAGTAGGTGCTTCTCACGCATTGCCTATCAAAGCCATCATCACCGATAGCTTCACTGGCAAGACCGCTCGCTACCTTGCAGCATTCCGTTCACCGGTTCCTGTATATGCATTGTCATACGGCTCACGCGTAGCTCGCGAGCTCGCACTCTCTTACGGTGTATTCAGCGAAATCGTAGAAGACGGTAAGTCAAAATCTGAGATTCTCCGCAACACCATCGAGAAACTTATTGGTTCTGAAGAGCTTACACTCTCCGACCTTGTAGCTTACATCGGCGGTAGCTTCGGCGTTGGTGGTGGTACTACCTTCGTTGAGATTCTCACCGTTGAGAACCTTCTCAAGAAGATTGAATACTACATCAACTAATTGTTGATACATAGTTATACGCAAACAAAAAGTCGTGTCTATTCACTTAGACGCGACTTTTTTCTTTTTGTCCACCTTTGCTATGCGTAATTAACTGTATTTTTATCACACTATACATAACAGCTAACATAAATACATAACCAAATGAAACTCAAACTAACATTATTCATTTGTCTACTTACGACACTTGCCATTTCGGCGCAAGAAAAAACAGTAACACCATTTCCTCTGAACGACGTTCGACTTACCGAAAGTCCATTTCTAACGGCTCAAAAGCTCGACATCTGCTACTTGCTAAGCTTGGATGCCGATAGACTGATGTCGCCGTATCGTCGTGCGGCAGGACTACAAGAAAAAGCGCCAAGCTATCCTAACTGGGAAAACACTGGTCTCGATGGTCATATAGGAGGCCACTATCTATCGGCGCTTGCACAGATGTATGCCGCCACTGGCGATTTGCGCATCAAAGAGCGTATGGAATATGTAATTAGCGAGATGAAAGAGTGCGCCACTGCTGCCAAAGGATATGTTGGCGGCATTCCTAACGGCATTGAATTTTGGCAGTCGATAAGTCGCGGCGAGATTAACGCCAACCCTTTCGGACTTAACAATCGTTGGGTGCCACTGTATAATATACATAAAACGCTTGCTGGCCTTCGCGATGCATACGTATATGCCCACAACGACGATGCTCGCAAACTACTTGTTGGTCTGACCGACTACATACTAAAATCCACCGAAAAACTTACAGATGAGCAAGTTCAGCAGATGCTCGTAAGCGAACACGGCGGATTGAACGAAGTCTTTGCCGATGTAGCGGACATTACAAAAGACAAAAAATATATGACCTTGGCGCAACGCTTCTGCCACAAAAAATTGCTCGAACCGCTCGAAAATGGCGAGGACAAGCTCACTGGTATGCATGCCAATACGCAAATCCCCAAAGTGATTGGTTTCAAACGCATAGCCGACCTCACAAACAATGCTCAGATGGACAAAGCTGCGCAGTTATTTTGGCAAACGGTGACCACCAAACGCTCAATAAGTATTGGAGGTAACAGCGTTTTTGAGCATTTCCACGCTTCAGACGACTTTACGCCTATGCTCGAAAGCGAACAAGGCCCCGAAACGTGCAACACGTATAACATGCTGCGTCTCTCGCGTCTGCTCTACTCTACTTCGGTCGACACCAAATACGTAGATTACTACGAACGCGCACTCTACAACCACATTCTATCCACCATCAACCCACTTCAAGGCGGCTTTGTATACTTCACCCCTATGCGTGCCGGACACTACCGCGTCTATTCGCAACCTCAAACAAGTTTCTGGTGCTGCGTTGGCTCTGGTCTCGAAAACCATGCTCGATACGGAGAGATGATTTATGCGCACTCTGCCGATAATGTTTATGTTAACCTTTTCATCGCCTCGAAACTCAATTGGAGCGAGCGCAACATAACTATTTCGCAAGTGAATAATTTTCCATACGACGAGCAGACCTCAATAAAGATTGATAATGCTGGCAATGGCAAATTCTCGCTATACATACGCCAACCCGAATGGTGCAACGAAGCCACATTCAGCATAAATAATGAAATAATTAAGCCAACTATTTCTAATGGTTATGCGGTAATAGATAGAAAATGGAAAGCTGGCGACGTTGTAACAGTAAAGATGCCAATGCACCTAACCGCCGACCAACTGCCCGACGGAAAACAATATTATGCTTTGCGCTACGGACCTATGGTGCTTGCAGCTAATGTAGGCACTGAAAATCAAACTAATAGATATGCCGACGATGGTCGTGGAGCACATATTGCCGCTGGTCCGAAGATTCCTGCCGACAAAATGCCTGTATTTATTGGCGACAAAGATTTCTTGAAGTCGTTCACCAAGAGCGCCAACGACATCTGCTTCACCACCAACAGCATTGCACCAGATGCGTTCAACACACTGAAGTTTGAACCATTCTACCGCCTGCACGATTGCCGCTATGTGGTCTATCTGCCACTTATAGATGCTGCAAGTTACGAAGCTAAGCAGCAGGCTTTGAGGGAGAAAGAAGCTTTACTTATGGAGCTCGAAAATCGCACCATCGACTACATAATTTGTGGCGAGCAACAACCAGAAAGCGATCACTTCATAACCACCAACTACCAAAAGACTAAAACTGGCTACGAAGAAGGTCGTCATTGGCGTGAAACAACCGACTTCGTAAGCTACAAAATGAAACTCGGCGAAGATGCTAACATTCTAATTATCAACATTAATAACAAAGAGAAACGCACCGCTATCATCACTATTGATGGCAAAGAGATTGGCAGACTAAGCAACGATAATGAGAAAAACGAATTCCGCATCACTGTAGACAAGGCCAAAACCGCAGAAATAAGCATAAAAGCTATCGACGGTAAGCCATCGCCAAAGATTTACGACTTGCGTGTGGTGAAAGATTAGAAAATACCGCTGGCTGAGCTTGTCGAAGCCTGCTGTGTTCTAAAAAAAAATTAGGCTGCTCGATTATCTCGAACAGCCTAATTTTTATGCTTTTATAAATATTTATTTGACAAGAACCTTATCTATTTTGCCATTGCTGTAGACCACAATGTATAGACCATTCTGCAGGTTCTTGAGCGACTTACCTACGTATGCACCCGTGAGCGAATAAACTGCTGCTATTTCTGCCTCTTGGTTGCTTGCTGTGTTTTGCACAGGAGTAACTACTGCAGCACCGAAATTAACCACTACCACCAT
>JAFYCM010000005.1 GCA_017539645.1 Bacteroidales bacterium | reverse complement strand
TCTACCTTAGGTGCTTCAGCAGGTTTTGCGGCCACTTCTGGCTTTATGACATCACTATTTATAACCTCTGGCTTGGGTTCTGGTTTTACGACCTCAGGTTGTGGTTCGTTATTTATAATTATTCCTTTTTCATTATTGTCTGAACCATTTTTTGTCCAATGATTGAGCAACGCAATCTCGTTGGATATGCCTGAACATTTGCGGTTTAACAGTTCAACGAAGTCGGGCTCAATGTATTCCGAATCCTTGAAAGTCTCCACCAAATTGCCCATTTCTTTCAGGTCGCTTATTATGATGTCGATAATGGCATTCTTTTTCATGATAACTAATTCTTAATTTTGCTTTACAAATGTAGATAAACTATTCAACGACGTGTTTCTCGAACAAAAAAATGACCGCCAATCGTGTCGCGGATGGATTGAAGTGATTACAGGTTCTATGTTTTCTGGTAAAACAGAGGAACTTATGAGGCGTTTGCGCCGAGCTATGTTTGCTAAGCAGAGTGTTGAGGTATATAAACCTACGGTAGATGTTCGCTACAGTGAGACCGATGTAGTGTCGCACGACTCCAACTCAATAAGTTCGGTGGCTGTAGAGAACGCGCACAACATACTTTTGCTCGCATCTGAAGCCGATGTCGTTGGCATCGACGAAGCACAGTTCTTCGGCCCCGAGATTGTTGATGTTTGTCAGAAACTTGCAGCTATGGGAGTCCGTGTCATTGTGGCTGGTCTCGATATGGATTATCTTGGCAAACCATTTGGTAGTATGCCGCAGCTTATGGCCGTAGCAGAACAAGTGTCGAAGATGCACGCTATCTGTTCGCGTTGTGGCAACTTGGCGCAATATTCACATCGCCTCGTTTCGGCGGAGAATCTCGTCCTCCTTGGCAGCACAGAACAATACGAACCGCTCTGCCGTACATGCTATTTCGCTACTACAGAGGCTGAGGCTTGTGCGAAAAAAGAGACGCAACCGGCCGAAAATTAGTCTAATGTTTGAAAACGGAGATTCGGTAAATACCATTATATATATGTATATACAAATTACACTGCGCGCCTTTCTAAGTAATCTCTGTAAGAAAATCTTAATTGGCTAATTCCAAAACCAAAATGGCAATTGTCAATTGTCAATTTTGATATACCTTCGCGCGTCGAAAAAATCAAAACGAACGACAAAGTATTTACAATGATAAAGATTACATTTCCTGACGGTCAGAGCCGCGAGTTCGAAGCTGGTGTTACGGGTTTGGCAATAGCAGAAGCCATTAGCCCACGCCTTGCGAAAGAGGTACTCGCCATCACTGTGAATGGTCAGTTGTACGACCTCACAAGACCGATAAATGAAGATTCTGCTATCGTATTACACAAATGGGAAGACAAAGAAGGTAAACACGCTTTCTGGCATTCATCTTCTCACCTTATGGCCGAGGCTTTGCAAGCTATCTATCCTAATATCAAATTTGGTATTGGCCCGGCTATCGAAAATGGTTTCTACTACGACGTAGATCCAGGCGAAGGCGTGGTTATAAAAGATGCCGACCTCGCAGCAATAGAAAAGAAAATGATTGAATTGGCTCGCGAAAAGAAAAACTTCGTTCGCACCGACATCAGCAAGGCCGATGCCTTGAAGCGTTTCTCTGAAGCCAACCAAACATACAAGGTAGAACTCATCAACGACCTTGATGATGGTACCATTTCGCTCTACACCCAAGGTTCGTTCACCGACCTTTGTCGTGGTCCACACATTCCTAGCACCGAACCAATCAAAGCCATAAAATTGCTTTCTGTGGCTGGTGCCTATTGGCGAGGCGATGAGAAGCGTCCACAACTTACGCGTATTTATGGTATATCGTTCCCTAAGCAAAAGATGCTCGATGAGTATTTGGTGCTTTTGGAAGAGGCTAAGAAACGTGACCACCGTAAGATTGGTAAAGAGCTTGAACTCTTCATGTTCTCCGATATGGTAGGTAAAGGATTGCCTATTTGGTTGCCAAAGGGTATGTCAATTCGCCTACGCTTGCAAGAGTTCCTTCGTAAGATTCAGAATAGCTACAACTATCGCGAGGTTCTCACTCCGCCTATCGGTAGCAAGAACCTTTATATCACATCGGGACACTGGGATCACTATGGTAAGGATAGCTTCCAGCCTATCACCACACCTGAAGAGGGCGAAATATATATGCTCAAACCTATGAACTGCCCTCACCACTGTACTATTTATCAAAACTCTCCACGTTCGTACAAAGACCTTCCACTCCGCATAGCTGAGTTTGGTACGGTTAGCCGTTACGAGCAGAGTGGCGAGCTCCATGGCTTGACTCGTGTTCGTAACTTTACTCAAGACGATGCGCACATCTTCTGCCGTCCTGACCAAGTTAAGCAGGAGTTCCTCAACGTTATGGATATTATTAGCGTGGTATTCAAGGCACTTAACTTTGAATCGTTCGAAGCACAAATCTCATTGCGCGACAAGAATGACCACGAGAAATACATAGGCTCAGACGAAAATTGGGAACGTGCAGAAAGTGCCATCATCGAAGCTTGCAAAGAGAAAGGTTTGCCAGCAGTAGTTGAATATGGCGAAGCTGCATTCTATGGACCAAAACTCGACTTCATGGTGAAAGATGCAATCGGACGTCGTTGGCAGTTGGGTACAATTCAAGTGGACTACAACCTTCCAGAGCGTTTCGATCTTGAATACATCGGTGCCGACAACCAGAAGCATCGTCCAGTGATGATTCACCGTGCGCCATTTGGTTCGTTGGAACGTTTCGTAGCCGTACTTATAGAGCATACAGCCGGTAAATTCCCATTGTGGCTTGCGCCAGAGCAAGCAGTGGTGTTGCCAGTAAGCGAAAAATACAATGCATACGCACAAAAAGTTGTGAATGTGCTTAATAATTACGACATTCGCGCCGTCATTGACGACCGCAACGAGAAGGTAAGTAAGAAGATTCGCGACAACGAACTCAAGCGCATACCATATATGCTTGTAGTTGGAGAACGCGAAGAGGCTGAAGAGACCGTAACAGTGCGTAAACAAGGTGGCGGATCTGAGCAGAAAGCAATGAGCTGCAAGGAATTTGCTGATGTTGTGAACGCAGAAGTTGCAGCCGCAACAGACAAAGGAAAACTATAAACCAAACATATTAGGAGGACTTAAGCTATCAGTACAATTGATAACAAGCCGGAAGTACGCAACGATAATGCGTCTCGGCGTCGCACCGATGAACCGGAGCACAGAATAAATAACAAGATTCGCGTTCCTAAGGTTCGTCTCGTAGGAGATAACATTGAAGAGCCAGGTGTATACACTACCGCTCAAGCTCTGAAAATGGCAGACGATATGGATCTTGATCTCGTCGAGATATCTCCAAATGCAGATCCTCCTGTATGTCGAATACTCGACTACCAGAAGTACCTATATCAACTCAAGCGCAAGCAAAAGGAGATAAAGGCAAAGGCAGTCAAGGTAGTGGTTAAGGAGATTCGTTTCGGGCCTAACACCGACGATCACGACTACGAGTTTAAGCTTCGTCACGCAGAGAAATTCTTGCAAGAGGGCTCTAAAGTGAAAGCTTACGTATTCTTCAAAGGTCGTTCAATCCTTTTCAAAGAGCAAGGCGAAATTCTCCTCTTGAGATTTGCCAACGACTTGGAAGAGTATGCTCGCGTAGATCAATTGCCAGTGCTCGAAGGTAAGCGTATGATACTTATGCTTGCTCCGAAGCCAAAGAAGCAGTAAACATGACCTTTATGTTATAACTATAAATACAGAAAGCAATGCCAAAAATGAAGACTAATTCCAGTGCCAAGAAACGTTTCGTTCTTACTGGCAGTGGAAAAATCAAGAGGAAACACGCTTACAAGCGCCACATCCTCACCAAAAAAGGTACAAAACAAAAACGTAACCTGACTCACTCAGGTCTCATCGCTCAATGCGATGTGAAGGAAGTAAAACTCCTTCTCCACATTTAATCATCGGTTGGTGCAAATCAACCATAATTACAAACCGAATGGAGCTTGCAACTAAGATTCGCTTGAAATAATGACGAACGCAACCCATTCTAAAAACAAAAGAAAATGCCAAGATCAGTCAACTCAGTTGCTTCACGCGCACGTCGCAAAGCCATACTGAAACTTACAAAAGGTAACTTCGGTCGCCGCAAAAACGTCTGGACAGTAGCCAAGAATACTTGGGAAAAAGGTCAGCAGTATGCTTTCCGCGACAGACGCAAAAAGAAATCTCACTTCAGAGCATTGTGGATTCAGCGTATCAACGCTGCTGCACGCCTCGAAGGCTTGAGCTACAGCAAACTTATGGGCCTCATCGCTAAACAAAACATCGAAATTAACCGCAAAGTCCTCGCTGACCTCGCTGTTAATCACCCAGAAGCTTTCAAAGCTGTTGTAAACAAAGCCAAAGAAGCTGCAAAATAATCTCGAAATAATAACGAGTTACAACATTTAGGTATAAGTCCGCGTATCGATTGATATGCGGACTTTTTTGTTTGTACAGTCCATCAAATAGCGAAATAGGTAGTTCTCTTTATGTGATAATAGAAAAAGGGCCGCCCCGATTTGGAGCAGCCCATAAATTGTATTTCGCGTAATACGAACTTGTAAGTCGAAATTTATTTCTTCACCGTCACGCTAATGCCGCTATTGCTGTTTTCGCGCTCGTGTTTTATGCGTTTAGCTAAGTCGTTGTAGAACAGCTTTGTCTCTGTGTTTTCGCCGGCAAACTGTGCTGCGCGCTTCTCAATTTCGTCGAGCATCATAGTTATGTATGGGTGGCATTCTTCGCCCATCTCAGTAGACCAGGCTGTAAGTAGCACATCAACGGCCTTGTTTTGTATGGCTTTGCGCCATTTGCTGACCTTAGCCGATGTGTATAACTCGCGGAAAGTCATCTTGACGATGTCGTTGGCATAATCGACAGGTTGATAGGTGTTTTTGTGATCGGAATACTTACAAATATTGCTAAGCACTTTTGAACTGAAAATTCTGCTGGCAGCAAACTCGCCTAATGGTTGAGTCATACCCAACTGCGAACGGTCTATTTTCATTATGTATGGCAGTTGTGTTAACCATGTTGGTTCTGTAAATACGTATTTATCAACGAATTCCAAAGCTTGCTTTGCGCGAGCCTTTTCTACAGGCGTATATACATCTCCACTCTGTTCTACGCTTTTGTACTCGTGGTATAGACCGCCAATGTTGCTCACTGCATGACCAATATAACGTCTGTATTGACCTACGAGACTTGCGAAAACTTGTCGCAAATTGTCGTATTGATCAGCCTCTTGAGCAACCCATTCAGGGAGCAGTGGTGCTATGCGCTGAAGGTTACGTAAGCCATATTCTGCGGCCTTCGTTGGATCGTTGCTGAGGTCCTCGGTCTGTGCGTTCGGATCGTTGTCGCGACCTTCGCCACCAAACCACAATCGGCGGTTAGCGCTGAGTCTTTGAGTGGTTATCTTGTTGAGAATGAGACGTTCTTCCTCTTCGTCTTTGACGTCAGGGAAATATTTGTAGCCCCATTCAATAGCCCATTTATCATACGTATTTATTCGCGGCATGAGGCCAGCATATCCGATGTTGTCCTCTGGCTGAGCCACGTAGTTGAAGCGGGCGTAGTCCATAATAGATGGCGTATGCCCGTATTTTTCTACCCATTCTTTGCATCGCAAACTGTCGATAGGCGTTGTGCTGCTTGAACCCATATTGTGGCGCAAACCAAGAGTGTGACCAACCTCGTGAGAGCTAACAAAACGTATGAGTTCGCCCATCAATTCGTCGGAGAATACCATGTGGCGTGCGGCAGTATCTATAGCGCCAACCTGTACCAAATACCAGTCGTGAATCAGCTCCATCACGTTGTGATACCAACCTATGTCGGAGTTGAGGATCTCGCCTGTGCGAGGGTCTGAAATGTGAGGTCCGTAGGCGTTTTTAGTAGGTGAAGCCAAGTAGCGAATCACCGAAAAACGAGCATCTTCCATACTCATGCCTGCGCTATCTTCTGGCCATTCCTCGGCATGAATTGCGTTCTTCCAACCTGCTGCTTCGAAGGCTACATTCCAGTCGTTTACACCTTGAATTAGATATTTACGCCATTTCTTAGGTGTTGCTGGGTCGATGTAATATACGATAGGTTTCTTAGGCTCAACGAGTTCGCCTCGTTTCATCTTCTCTGCATCGATGGCATTTTTAGGTTCGAGTCGCCAGCGAGCAGCAAAATGACGGCGACGAACTTGCTGTTGCTCATCAGAATAAAGGCGGTCGCTTTCGGTGAAGTAGCCTACGCGAGCATCGAAAATTCTTCGGCGCATCGGGTTTTGTGGAAGTTGCACAAACGAGGTGTTGAAACGGAACGTAATAATGCCCGTCAACTTGCCCGAAACGGCCTTTGAGGCTTTCTTGCAACTGTAAGTTTTTACTGTGCTAACCTCGGTATTTATTGGGTATGTAGCCACGCGGTCGACATACGAGAGGTCTGATTTTATACTTGTTGCGCCCACATTGTCGCGTTCGCGTTCGGTGAATCCCGTCACAATGTTGTCGCCAGTCAAGAACGAGGTTACCTTAATAGAGTAGCGCACCGTAGAGTCGACAGGCGAAGTCTCCTTCGATTCTATCTTGAACGAGGCTACAATTGGGTCTTCAGTACTTACGGTGAGCGCGCGATTTATGTCATCGCCATCGGGAGCAGTGGCATCGTAGACAAGAGTGCGCAGATAGAGCTTGTTGTCTTTTTTCTGCCAATAGTTCATTTGGTGGTTAACCAATTCACCGCCATAAGTACCAAGTTCGACAGGTGTTGATACATAGCGAGTTACAGTTAGAAATGGTACGTTGAGAAGAGAGTCGGGAATTTCGAAGAACCAATCTTCTTTCTCTTTTCGCACCGAGAAAAATCCTTCTTGTGGGGCTCTCTTGGGCTTTTTTGCAACTGTTGTTGTGTCTTGCGCTGCTTTTTTGCGTCCGAACCAGAGGAACTGTGCGCTCGATTCGGTGTAAACTGTCGTAAGTGCAATAATCGTAATGATTAGTGATGTAAGTCTGTTCATTTGGATTATGAATAAAAATATATGCACAAAAATAAGTTAACTCTGCTAAGCCCAATATTTTGTACATAAATATTAGTCATAAATGACTATGACGTGTATTTATATGTAAATATGTTCTACAACATATTTGAGGTAATGTTTTGATTTTTTGCCTTATACGCTTGTTAACTTAATTATAATTAATACTTTCGCATAGTAAAACGCACAATGCTAAAAAACATCAAACACTCCATACCATGAAAAGGATTTTTTTAGTGGCGATGACGTTCCTCATGAGCGTTGGACTCTTCGCCCAAGAAACCAAATTAACTCGAGAACAAATTTTGGCCATGTCGACGGAAGATCTGTCGCAGCTACCCCTTGAAGAATTGATGCAAGCTGTTGAAACCCTCGGTGTTAGCAGTGTCGATGAACTTTTTGCTCTTATTATGAACAAAAGTGTATCGTCAGCGTCGAAAAATGAAGAGAGTTCATTCTCATCACCACTATCATCTACTGTTATCACTCGTGATGAGTTGCGTACCTATGGTATCTCCACTATCGAAGAGGCGTTTCGATTGATACCTGGTATGATAGTCTCTGAAAAGACAAATGGTATCTACGACATTCAGATGCGAGGCTTGAATAATGTGCCCGACAACAACATGCTTCTTTATACCGAGAATGCCAACACGCTCCTTATGATTGACGGTCGTCCTGCATTTGCAAGTTCGATGGGCGCAATCAACTTCGACGTGCTTCACATCGGTATCGAAGATATTAATCGTATTGAGGTTGTCCGCGGTGCTTGCTCGGCGTTATATGGCGCCAATGCTGTTCAAGGCATTATAAATATTATTACTGAGAATTCGCTCAACTCAAAATCGGTTGTTTCGGGCGATGTACAGTTTGGTAATCAGGGAACTACGGTGGCAAACGTTGCTTTGCGTAAGAAGGTGAACGACAAGTTTGGCTTCGGTGTTACAGCCAATGTGCAATATCGTGAGCGCCCAACCAACAAGATTTATCTCATCCCGTCGAGCAATATGTATATGTCTACAGATGAGACTGTTGTGCCAAATCCTCGTACCACAGTTCATAGAAATAACCTTGGCGCTCTTATGCAGCAAGGCTACTTGGTAGATGCTTCGAAAGGTGGTTACTACACTGTAGAGGAAATCGACCGCATCAAGCAACTATATCCTTCGTCCGACACAACATACCAAATTATGGGTGCGTCGGAACGTGAATCACCATCTGCGAAAATGTTTGAAAATCCTGGACTTTCTCGTCATACTGAGGGTTATAACTTGTATCTAAACTTTGCTCCAAGACCCGATGTCGCTATTAATCTTTCGGCTGGCTATCAGCGTTCTATGGTAAATACCACTCCTGTTGGCGATGACGTATACTCGTTCAACGCACGTCAGTCGAAGACTTGGTATGCCACACTTAATGCCGATGTAAAAGGTTTGAAACTTCAAGCTAATATCTGTCAAGGACCACAAGACTACGCAATGGGCGCTCCTGGCTTCAAGGTGGCTACAACGACCTTCAATGGCTCTATTGAGTACGATTGGAAATTAGGCGACTTAGCCGTTCGCCCAGGTCTGGCATATATGCATACGTATTACGAGGACTATTCGCCAGTATACAACAATCAAGACAACCCCGAAGCCGATAACTATCAATGGCATTATGAAGATCCAGGATATCGCTACGATGAGTCGAAAAATCATCTTTATGGCTTCTTCAACTACGATGCTACAATGTCGTCTGTTGCTCCAAGTCTTCGTCTCGACTACAAACTCGGCGACTTGCGTTTGATTGGCGCTATACGTTCCGACAAAACCAACATCCCTGATAAATGGAATCCTTCGTGGCAGATTGCTGCCAACTACTCTATAAACGAAGAGAACTTCATTCGCCTAGTTTATGGCCGTGCAAACCGTGGTCCTATTATGGTGAATACCAATATGAACTATATATGGATACGTACCGATGCGATGCTGCCGACCAAGATTAGCTTCCAGAAAGATAAAGAGGCCGACCTCGTAAAGATTGACAACGTGGAGCTTGGCTATCGTTGGCGTCCTGTGCAGAACCTTTTGCTCGATGTTGAAGGATTCTTCTCGAAATCGCAAAACTTTGGCTCTCTTATGGCTAAAGGTGCATACATATCGTTCAACAAGGACCTGATCGAAGGTATGACTAATAGATACCTAACACGCTTTGATGAGATTATGGGCCAAGTTCAATCTGGTGAATTGCAAAATCCTGTGCCTGCTATCACTCAAAATATTATCGAGTTCTTCTTTGGCATGAAGGATGGCTCTATTACGAACGTTGATATTCAATATGGTTCGCTTCCATATAAAGTTTATCAAACAGGTTTGAGCCTCAACCTCGACTGGATTATTTCTTCGAAGCTTATTGCAAAACTCAATGCCAACGTTCAGCGCACATGGATTGATAGCTATTATCAATATATACAAAATGATGTAGCTTCTGCATTGCTTAATTACGTAAGTACTAAGATGACCGATATGCTAAATAAAGATGTGCTCGGGGCTGAGGATAAGGTTGGTGCTGTTAAGCAGTTTATCGAAAACGAGCCTAATTTCTACAACGAAAAGACAAAGGAGTATGAGATTAGCTCAGCCAACATTTCGGAAGAAGATGTGTATGCTTCGCTCAAATCGTTACTCGAGCCAGAACTCACCAACGGTCATGCTCACAAGGCTACTCCATCGTTCTATGGTATGCTCGGTTTGGTCTACAAACCACTGCCGCAACTCAATGTGTCGGCTTTCGCTAATTACATTGGCAAGCGTACCTATTGCACAAAATACAACACCAAAGGCGACGAACTTGACCCACGTTTCACAGTGAACTTGAAGGTAGGTTACAAGCCAACGAACCAAGTGGAAGTCTTCTTCAATGCTCACAACTTGTTCAACAACAAGGCGCGTGAGTTCGTCTATTGTGATGAGAATGGCGGTATCTACTCGGTTGGTGTGAACTTCGATTTCTAAAAAACACTTTTCATATCTTAGGTTTTATTTGGTGCAAGTCTCTATCGTCGGTTGATGGTAGGGACTTGTCCTTTTGTGGGGCAATTCGAATTGTTGTATGCATCGAATCTGCTTGACGCACCCCCAATTCATTTTGCTTTGCTTGCTTGTAATTGCGCAATGAGACACTTCACTGCTCTCAAGATGACACGTGGAGAGGGAATAGCAGCGTCTTGAATGTCGCAAAAAATAAGTCCACGAATATTGGTTCGTGGACTTGTTTGTATAAGTGGAAATGAATATTGACTATGAGAGTTTGAACGTTGCGCGTCCGATGATGTTGCCAGCGCAGAATAGTTCAACTTCGTACGTACCAGCCATGAGTTCACCTGCGTCAACGTCGTAAACTATGTATGCCGAGAGGTCGTCGCCACCGTATTCGATGTTGCGCTTGGCGGAGTAGTTGAGCTGCGTGTTCTCAAACTGGAAAAGATCGCCTTTGGAGTGCAGCAGCAATTCGCCATCGGGGCGGCTGATTCGGGCGTAAACCGTCAGCATACCTACCGAAGCCGCAGGATTGCGGAGTATGGTGAAGTTGATTTTTATCTTGTTAACCTTGTCGGTCGAGGTCACTTTTTTGTCCTTATAATTAAGACCGATGGCCGAAATGTTGTCGGCTTCGAGGCGCGAGGCTTCGTCAATCTTGTTGGAGAGGGTCTCGTTTTGCTTGGCGAGTTCGTTGTACGACTTTTGTTGGCGGCTAATCTGGTTGCGCAAGTTGCCGTTCTCGTCAGCAAGTTTGATGTTCAGGCGGTTAAGCGAATCTACTTGATGCACGAAACTCACCATCACAGTGCGCATGGTATTGAGTTCGTTTTGTAGCTCCTTTATGCGGCGGGCATTGGTTGCGTGCACAGTCTTTAGCTCGTCTTGAAGTTGAGCAATGCGCTCGCGCTCCATATCGAGTTTTTGGTTTATCTCCTCGTTATTGCTGCGAAGCGAGTCGTAGTCTAAATAGAGACTCTGAAAATCGTTAATCAGAATTTGCTTCTCTTCAGTGAAAACTTCGGTCATTTCGCTCATTGCAGCGCGGCTTTGAGCGAACAAGATTATAAATACTAATAGTAAAACGGCTGTTGCCGCGATGATGATAAGGGCTTTTTTGTTGAGGTCTTTCATTATTTATATGATTATAAAAATCACGACTTTCTATTGATTCGTGATGGGGAGTACTCTTGCGTAGGCATCAGCTGAACATCGTTGATAGTTATGTGCGACGGGCGCGTAACTATAAACTCGATGGCTTCTGCAATGTCGTCGGGTGTGATGGCTTTGATGCCTTTGAAAGCGGCGTCTTCTTTCTCTATGTCGCCTTTGTAACGACCTGTATTATAGTCGTTTTCGGCAAGTCCGAGAGTGAGCGATTCGACGCGCACGCCATACGGAAGCAAATCCAAACGCATGCTCTTGGTGATGGTGTCGAGCGCACTTTGAGTGGCGCTGAACACGTTGCCTCCAGCGTAAATCTTGCGGTTGGCAATGCTCATAATATTTATGATATGACCGCACGAACCGTTCTCCTTCATTGTTTGAGCGGCAAGTTGCAGCATATATAGTGAACCTTTTATGTTTATATCAATCATGCTGTCCCAATCGTGGTCGTCGGCAGTCTCGAAACTTGCTTCGCCAATGTTGATGCTTGAGTTGTTTATCACCACAGCAAGGCGGCTCTTGCAACTGTCGGAAAGCATGTCGTAGCTATCGAAAATGTCGTGCTTACTACGTATGTCGAAGTTGAGTATGTATGTGTCGACTTTGTAGGTGTTTTCAAGCTCGATGCAGAGTTTCTGCTGCTCGGGCAGACTTTTTCCTATAACTATTATGTCATAACCATTCTTAGCCAAGACGCGACAAATGGCTTGTCCCATCTTAGACGTGGCTTCGGTTATTAGTGCTGTTTTGTTCATAATCAAATTATTATGCAGTTGATTTTTGTAATTACGATGCAAATGTATGCCATTTTTACAATAGTGCGAGAATAGAAGTCTTCAACTCGTGCACAAGGTTGGGTGTGAACGCGCCATTTTCGAGGTTGTCGATGAGTTCCTGCTTGCTCCAGAAACGTAGTTCGTCCACCTCGCCAGCGTTCATCGTGCGGAATGGTCCGGCGCTTTCGGTGACGAACGAGAATACATATTCGTGTTCCACGTTGCAGCGCCATACGTAGCGAGCTTGCAAACGCGCTTTGAAGTCGCGCAGACCAATCTCCTCCCATACCTCGCGGCGTAGCGCATCTTCGAGTTTTTCTTTCGTAGCTATGTGTCCACCTACTGCCGTGTCCCACTTGCCTGGCTGAATTTTTTTGCTCATCGGGCGCAGTTGCAGCAGCAGTTTGTGGTTATGTATGACGTGCAGATGCACCACGGGGTGAAGCCACAGACTGCCGTTGTGCACAAGCGGACGCGGTGCCGAGCCAACAACTTCGCCAGCTTCGCTCATCAGTGGCACCCACTCGCAGCCCTTGTATTTGCGGCGATTTATGCGGCCTGCCACAAATTCGGTAGCTATGTATGCCAATAATATTACTATGGCAACAAATAGTTGATAATCAGGATATTTATGCGCCATTGACGGATCTATGTATTGCATCGACTCGAGCGCCGCCATAATTATGCACCAAACGAGCATACGCACAATGCTTTTGCGCATATTCATCTGGTTGAATGGGCTGCGCTGTAGCTTCTTCATGTAGTCGCCGCCTATCGATGCGAATATGTCGAGCGGCGTAAATAGCGATACTAACATAAGCAACGCCACAACGGCTGGCAGCACTACGTACATAAGCCCTTCAACGCCATCGGTGAGGTGCTCGGTGAAGCCTAAGATGCCTATGAGCGCAATGTCTACGCATGGCGAAGAATCGAATTTTTTTGTACGTATGTATTTTATAATTAGCTCAATAGCGGAATATGCGATAGCTGCCGCCATGGCTGCCATCGGACCGAAGAGCCACTCCGCAACGAAGTATATTGCTATAGGTATGAGGAAGCGAATCACGATTTATAGTTGTTTTTCAAGCTCTTTGGCTTGCGCGTTGTTGTCGAGCCTGAGGTTGATATTTATGAGATATTTTATGTAGTCCTTACTTTCGGGATTTATGGTGTGGAGCGTCTCGAACTTCGTTTTGCACTCGCGGTAAGTGGCTGAGATGCGTTTCAAGTCGCGGCGCAGATATGCATACGTGGTGGCGTTTTTCTTCTTGTTGTATTCCGCCATAGCAGCGTTGTATTTTGCTTCTGCTGTTTGATACTGATTTACAGCTAAATATCGTAGCGCAGTCTCTTGCTTTGGCTCCAACTTCATTATCTGTTTGCATACAGAAAGTTTCTCGTCGTCGCTCAAATTTTGTGCGGCGAATTTGAAATAGTTGTCGAAGCAAGCCACTAAGAGCGAATCGCTGTTCATTTTGGTGTAGTAATCAACAAGTTGGCGGCTGCTTGCGTTGTTGTAATATTCGGCAAGACGATTGGCAACGGTTGCCTCGCCATACATAGTTTTGAAAGTGGCTTCGTTGTTGATTATAAGCATATTAGCCTTGTCTGTTTTGCCCAAAGCGCAAAAACTCTTCTCTACAGCCGTAAGTAGTTCAGCATCGTTGTTGAATGCGAAAATGGCATGTGTAGTAGCATATTTATAATTATTTGTACGATAGGCACTTACGACGGCGTTGCGTCGTGCGATGGAGTCTGCCATAAGAGCTGCAGAATCGATAGACAGATATGCATTGAAGGCCTCGGCGTAGTTGCCGGCACTGAATAGCGCATTAGCCTGATTGGTCTTTTCTATTATCAGTTTCTTGTTCGACTGACACGATGCGAAAAATATTGCTAACGTTGTAACAATCAGAGCTTTTGCAGAGTAGGAATAGATATTGTTTTTCATCTGACTATACGTATGAATCTGGCGCAAAATTAGCCCAAAACTTACATATTTCAATTGCTACACGCACATGTGCTCTAATACATAATTTATTGGCTAAATTGGCGGTATAAAAATATATAAAATGAACACTGTGATACTGAAATGGAATCCTACCATTTCGTCGTATTCTATGAGGCACTACCTAAGCGATTTGTCTGTCCTGATAAAAGGTGGCGATACCGATTTCAATTGGAGTGTGTGGGAACACGACAAAATATGCGCTGGCGACCGCTACTATATGGTGAAACTCGGCTATGGTCAGACGGGCATAGTGAGTTGTGGCACAATAACTTCTAATCCATATATCGATGATGATTGGAGCGAACAAGGCCGCGAAGTATATTATGTTGATTTTGAGCCTGAAGTGATGATAAATCCCGATACGCTACCAATACTTACAAGCAGAGAGTTGACTAACGAAATACCATATTTCGATTGGAATAAAGGCCATTCTGGCGTTGTGCTTACCGTACAGCAAGCCTCGGCTCTCGATGTATTCTGGCAAGCGTTTATTGAGCAAAACAAAGACGCTTGGACAAAAGCGGAAAATGCTCGCTACAAAGACCAATTGTATATGGAATAAACCGTTATAACTATGCAAAACGCACTTGACCTTACGCCCGAACAACGTAAACTCAACCAAGAGTTCGACCAGCTAAAGAAAAAATACGCGTCGCTGATGCTCACTTTAGAAGAGATGCGGCAACACGATGGACCGAAACTTACGGCGTTGTATTTGAGCCTATTGGGTAATAAAAAGTACGAAATACTTAACCTGCAAGTGGAAATAAAAACGCTTGAAATGCGCAAGCAACTTCTTCAGAGCTATATCAATAGAGATGAAACTCCAGATTTGCATGCTATAAATCAGCGAGTTGAGACTGTCGTGTCAGATTATAACCGAGTGCTCGAACAAGAAGCACAACGGATCAAAAGTGCAAAAGAATACCTCGAGGCGCCACTTTTGAGTGATGAAGATTCAGCCGAAATACGTACGCTCTACCGAATGCTTGTCAAACATCTGCATCCCGATTTGAATCCGAAACTGACGGAAAGCGAGAAGGATCTGTTCCAAATAGTGCAAGAGGCCTATTCAACGTCAAATCTCGATAAACTCAGAGAAATAAGTCTTGCTATAGATACAGCGCGAGTTGTAGGTTCTTCTAATTATACTTCTGATATTCAAGAGTATATAGATTCTCTAAAAGGTAGAATCGCCAATTTGGAACATAAGATAGAAGAGCTGAAAAATATGTTTCCGCATACATTGAAAGACAAAATTTTCGACTCTAAATGGGTAGAAACGGAGCAAAAACAGTGTGCCGACGACATAGCACAGCTGACCGAGAAACGCGACAACTTGCGCAGAATTATAGAGGTGATGGAGGAATATAAATCGCAAAGACTATGAATACTGGAATAGTAAAGATTACGCCCGAACTATTGGCATTGGTTGGTACGGGCACAGCTAACAGTCTAATGCCGTTTAGCCGCGAAATATTTCTTTTGGATATAGTGGTGGCAGGCACAACTTATTGCGAAAAAATCTACGAAGTGGAGCCAGAACTGACGCCTAGTACGGTGCTACGCATGATACGTCAGCCCCAAAATAAATATGATGAACTTGCAATAGGTATTCATTATAAAGATGTGCGCATTGGTTGGGTGCCACGCGAATTGAACGAAGTGATAAGCCGCCTTATGGATGCTGGTAAGGAGTTCTTTTGCCGCATAGAAAAGGTTGCCGAAGTGCGCTCTTGGGTGAAGATAAACGCGAAGATTTATATGGTGGAGTGAATCTACATACATTAGATGAAGCCATATATAGCAGTGTAAAACAGCAAGGTCGCTCATAAATAATGGGTGACTTTTTTGTTATGTATACATACATATAACTAAAGTGACCTCTCATATTTATACCTTTGGATCAGCATTATTATTGGGAACATTAACTCTACTAACGAAAATGAAACAATTATTTCTGACACTTTGCGCTTGTCTGTGTGCGACGTTGATGAGTGCAAAAGATGTCTACCTATTCTCCTATTTCCGCGGCGAAAAAGACGGTCTGCATCTTGCCTATAGCTACGATGGCCTGACTTGGACGGCGCTGAACAACAACCGTTCGTTGCTGCGTCCTACCGTGGGCGACGACAAACTTATGCGCGACCCAAGCATCATTCAAGGTGGCGATGGCACTTTCCACATGGTTTGGACTTCAAGTTGGCACGATCATATTATTGGATATGCCTCATCGAAAGATTTGGTGCATTGGAGCGAACAGCGCGCCATACCCGTTATGGCCGATGAACCAGAGGCACAAAACTGTTGGGCGCCAGAACTTTTCTTCGACGAACCTACAAATACATACTACATAATATGGGCTACCACAATTCCTGGCCGTCATGGCAAGGTGGCTTCTATCGAGAATGAAAAACAGTGGAATCATCGTATATATTACACTACGACGAAGGATTTTCAGACCTTCACCAAAACCCAGATGTTTTTCAACCCCGATTTCAATGTCATCGATGCGGCAATTGTTCGCGATGCCAAAACAGGCAACAACTTGATGGTGGTGAAGAATGAAAATTCGCTTCCGGCAGAAAAGAATCTGCGCATTACGCAAACTAAGAGCCTTCGTAGCGGTTTCCCAACCAAAGTTTCTGCGCCTATCACCAAAGTAACTATTAGCGATAAGGCTAAAGGCAACGACCGCCGCAATTGGGTGGAAGGTCCAGCGCCGCTCTTTGTTGGTGACACGTTGTATATATATTTCGACAGATATATTGCCGGCGGATTTGGCGCTGTGCGTTCTGTCGACCATGGCAAGACGTGGAGCGATGTGTCCGACTTGGTAAGTTTTCCTCAGGGTATCCGACATGGCACGGCGTTCAAAGTGAGCGACGAGGAGTTCCAAAACCTTCGTCTTGCGCTTGGCGACATGCCTCAAGTTACTTGGGACGAGCATAGCCTAATGTTCGACGGAAAACGCATTGTGCCAGCTATGGGCGAAGTTCACTATTCGCGTATTCCTGCAGAGGAGTGGCAGCGCGAGGTGCAGCAGATGAAAGCTGGCGGCATAAATATGCTTGCATGCTACGTATTTTGGAATCATATAGAAGAGATAGAAGGACAATACGATTGGAGCGGGCAACGCAATTTGAGAGCGTTTCTTGAAGTTTGCAAAGAACAGAATATGCCCGTTGTGCTTCGTGTAGGACCATTTTGCCATGGCGAAGTGCGTTGTGGCGGCATTCCCGATTGGGTGATAGCAACGGATTGCAAAACTCGCTCGCAAGATCCGAGATTCTTGAAATATGTAGAACGTCTTTATCGTCAGATATTTACACAAGTTCAAGGTCTTCAGTGGAAAGATGGCGGTCCGGTTATAGCAGCGCAGTTCGACAATGAATATCGCGGTTCAGGCGATTATCTTTTGGCACTCAAACGCATAGCTACAAACGTTGGTTTCGATTTGCCATTCTACACGCGTACGGGTTGGCCCGAATTGTCGAAGCCAGTTCCGTTTGGCGAATTGATTCCGCTCTATGGCGATTATGCCGATGGATTTTGGGACCGAAGCATAAAACCTTGCGTAGGTGAATATTACAAAGCGTTCAATTTCAGGTCGAAACGTACATCCGACGCCATTGCTTCCGAGCAGTTGGACTATTCAAATACTGATAAATCGAATGTTGGAGCGCAGCAGTATCCATATTTCACATGCGAACTTGGTGGCGGCATGATGACTTCGTATCATCGTCGTGTGTATATGTATCCAGAAGATGCATACGCTATGGCGGTGGTTAAGTTGGGCAGCGGTAGCAATCTTTTGGGCTATTATATGTACCACGGCGGCACAAATCCGGAAGGAAAGTTGACATATCTGAACGAGAAGCAGCAGACGCCGGCCACCAATTGGAACGATTTGCCAGTGATGACCTACGATTTTCAAGCTCCGCTCAACGAGTTCGGACAACGCAATCCGCATTTCTATCTATTGCGTAAACTTCATCTGTTTATGAAAGATTACGGCGAAGTGCTTGCCCCAATGACCACCACCTATACTTGCGAGCAAGATATTCCTCAAGGCGACGACTCGCATCTGCGTTGGTCATATCGCTCGAAAGGCAATAGCGGTTTTGTGTTCATAAATAATTACGAGCGTTTGCAAAACCTCACCGAAAAGAAGAATGTGCAGATTGAGGCATGTGGCGTAAATATGCCTAAAATCAGCGTTCCTGCTGGTGTGTCGTGCATTTTTCCTATAAATATTGATGGTATTAAGTATGCCACGGCTCAAATAGTAGCCAAACGCCACGGACGCATCTATCTTGAACAGATTAAGGGCATTCCTACCGAAATAGCTATCGATGGCAAGGTGCTGCGCAACGTCAAGCCTGGCGGTATTTCTAAGCCTATTTATAAGAATATTTATCTGCTAAATAGCGATGATGCTGGAAGGCTATTTTTGAACGAGCCCGTACACGAAACTACCACCGCCAATGTGCAGTGGAAGAAGCAGAAAGAGGCTGGCGAACTTCGCGCGATAACTATCGGTGTTGCCAAAGTGGCAGAAGAGCCAGTTGATGCCGATTTCGAGAATGCTGCAGTCTACACCATAGATATTCCTACAGATAAAGAGGGCATATTGAATATAAATTATCGTGGTGATGTGGCACGTCTCTATGCCGACGGGAAACTCATCGACGACAATTTCTACAATGGTCGACCTTTCCAATATGCACTTTGGCGCCTCAATGCCGATTGTAAACAGCTGGAATTGCGCATTTTGCCGCTTCAGAAAGATATGCCTGTCTACTTCCCTAAAGAGGCCGACATCAAAGCTTTAGGCGAAGAGGTGCTGGGTATTACGATAGAGAAATGATTGATTTTTCAATTAATATTGCATTTATTAACACAACAGGAACAAAATTTCAATAATTATGAAAAAAACAAACGGTCTTTTGGGACTTGCAATTGCCGCATTGTGCGTTGCATGTCAGACAACTACACCAAGTAGCAACACTTTCGTTTTCGAAGGGAATCCACTTATTCGCAACAATTTCACTGCCGACCCTGCGCCAATGGTTTCGGGCGATCGCTTGTACCTATACGTAGGTCACGACGAATATTATGCAGGTCAAGACTCTGCTTCGGGCGGTAAGGAATTCAATATCACCGAATGGCTCTGCTATTCTACTTCCGATATGCACACTTGGACCGACCATGGTTCGGTGCTTCGTCCTGGCCATTTTGCTTGGGCCGATACCGTCAAAGCTGGCGTAGGTACGGCTTGGGCAGCGCAAGTTGTTGAGCGCAATGGTAAATTCTACTACTATGTAACATGTCAAGGTCAAGAGCCATATAGTGGCTACGCAGTGGGCGTGGCAGTTAGCGACAGCCCTACTGGTCCGTTCGTCGATGCCATTGGCAAACCTCTCGTGTGCGATACTATGACGAGCAACGGCGCTCGCGGCTGGTGGAACGACATCGACCCAACCGTATATATCGATGGCGAAGATGCATGGCTATGCTGGGGCAACGGCACTTGCTTCATAGCTAAACTAAAGGATAATATGACCGAGATTGACGGCGAAATACGTACCATTGCTGCACCGCGCTACATTGAAGGTCCTTGGCTCACGAAACGCGATAGCACTTGCTATCTTATTTATGCCTCAATGGGCAACCGCCGCGAAGCCATCGACTATGCTACGGCATCGAGCTTCGATGGAGAATGGACACATCAGGGACAAGTGACTGCTGAGGCAGAAAACAGCTTCACCATTCATCCGGGTGTGGTTGAGTTCAAAGGCAAATGGTACTTATTCTACCACAATGCAACGCTCGAATTGAACGGCATAAAAGGCGCTATAGGTCGCCGCTCTGTGTGCGTAGACGAAATGCACTTCAACGATGATGGCACAATCCAATTCGTAGAGCAAACCAAATAATCATAGTAATAAATATGTATATACGTACTTCTGTAATTGTTGCAACGGCTTGCGTGTCAGCTATTTTGCTTACGACAAGTTGCGGCGATACTAACATTACAGCTACTTCGCCAAACGGCAAAATCACTTTCGCATCAGCCGATTCGGGTGGGTATGTGATTAGTTATGACGGCGAAAAGGCTTTAGAAATAAGCAGTTTAGGCTTCGAAGGGTGCAACGAGATTAGCAACTTCAAACTTGTGGGCAACGTCAAAGATGACTACACGATGATTGCTGGCAAGAAGAGTCATTGCATCAACGAAGCTACCGAGTTTACTGCCGATTTGAGCGCCAATGTTCAGCTCATTCTACGTATGTATAACGACGGCGTAGCTTTGCGCTACCGCATACATAACATAGCCGACAGCATAGCTATTCCGCGCGAGCAGACTGCATACCGCATAGCCGAGGGTACAAAGCGCTGGATTATGAGGTGGAACGAGGCTTACGAGGCTCTTTATCCGCTCGAAACCACGGCAAAGCACGACAACAAGCGTTGGTCGTATCCAGCCCTATTGCAACCTGCCGAAAACGTTTTTGTGCTGCTTAGCGAGTCGAACATCCGCGCCAACAACAGCGCTTCGAGCCTCTGGAATGACCACGAACTCGAGATTTTTGAGGTTTGCCCCGATGAAAACAATTGCAAAATTTCGGGCGAATATCTTACGCCGTGGCGCGTGGCTATCATTGGACAACTTGCCGATGTTGTCGAGTCGACTCTTATTACCGACGTTGCCGAGCCTAACACGCTGCCCGATACTGAGTGGATTAAGCCTGGCGTGGTTTCGTGGATTTATTGGGCATACAACCACGGTTCTAACGATTATAACATCATAAAAAAGTATGTCGATTTGGCTGTCGCGCTCAAGTTGCCATACGTACTTATAGATGCCGAATGGGACGAGATGAAGGACGGCAAAACCATTGAAGATGCTGTGGCTTATGCTAAGCAAAATGGCATAAAACCGTTGATTTGGTACAGTAGTTCTGTTGGTTGGATTGATGGCGCTCCTGGACCAAAATTCCGTCTCAACAAGCCCGAAGATCGCGAAAAAGAGTTTGCTTGGCTCGAAGAGATTGGCGTGGCTGGCGTAAAGATAGACTTCTTCTCTGGTGATAATCAGATGAATATGTCGTACTGCATTGACCTTCTGCGCGATGCTGCACGTCATCACCTATTGATGAATTTCCATGGTGCAACACTTCCACGCGGTTGGCAACGTACTTATCCGAATCTGCTTAGTACCGAGGCTGTTTATGGCGCTGAATGGTACAACAATACGGGCAAATTCACCGATAAAGCTGCTCGCCACAATGCTACATTGCTATTTACGCGCAACGTGGTTGGTTCGATGGACTACACGCCTTGTGCATTCTCCGATTCGCAGCACCCGCACATAACCACTAAGGCTCACGAATTGGCACTCACGGTGCTCTTCGAATCGGCGCTGCAACACATAGCAGACCGCCCCGAGAGCCTTCTCGCACAGCCGCAAGAGGTTCAAGACTTCTTCGGCCAGTTGCCAACAACATGGGACGAGACGCGTCTTGTGGCTGGTTATCCTGGCGAATACACCATAGTGGCGCGCCGCAAAGCCAATGTCTGGTATGTTGCCGGAATAAACGGTGCAGATACCGAATTTAGTGCAAAACTCGACTTGAGTTTCATTAGTAATCATAATGATATAGAGGCGTTTGCCGACTCCGACAACGAGACGGGTTGGAGCATCGAGCACTTGACTACTTTGCCCGAAACCGTCAAATTCCAACCTCGTGGCGGAATAGTGATGGTGGTGAAATAAAAAAGTAGAAAGTAAAAGGGTAGAGCGTATAGAGTAGATAGTAATTCAACACTGCGTTTTACACTCTCAATTCTCAAATAAAAGGCTGCTCTTCGGGGCGGCCTTTTTTTATGGGCGTTTTAGAATGCAGTGAGCGCATATTTATTTCATGCGTCACTCAAAAATACGCATAAATATCACATGACATGTAGTGCAAAACTTATGTATATTAGCAGTTTAGAAAATAGAATTCCTTTGCAGTATTTCGGATGAAGAGACGGCTTCGACATACATTAATCAGCTCCATTACATCAATTGCAGCGCTATCGGTTTTGGCATCGTGCAACTTTCTGCCGTCGAAACAAGACCCATCTGAGCCACAAAAATGCATTGTCATAAATAGGGTAGAATACGACTACACCGCCGAAGTGAAGGTCGTTGGCGACGTGGTGGATAGGCGTTGCGGCGAGCGCGGCGGACCATTTTTCGATGCACAAGATCATCCGGTCTACGTACAAAGTTTCGTTATAAATAAGTACTTAGTTACTTACGAATTTTGGTTTGCTGTGCGTCTCTGGGGCGAGCGTCATGGATATGTATTTGGCAATGTAGGCCACGAAGGTACTAACGAGCAAGAGGGCTCTGTGCCTACGTTGCCTAAGTATGGCGATGCGCTGGCTGCTAAGTATGAACCCGTGTCGTGCATCAGTTGGCGCGATGCTATAGTTTGGTGCAATGCGCTGAGCGAATGTCTGGAACTTACGCCAGTATTCTACGTAGATGCTGAGTATAAAACACCATTGCGCATAAGTACCACTTCGCACGACGAAACAGCCGACATAAAAGGTAGCCAAGATTGCCCGTATATATATTCTACAGAGCCAGGCAACACTGATATGGAAAAGTGCACAGCCAATGGCTACCGCTTGCCAACAGAGCGCGAGTGGGAATTTGCCGCGCGTGGCGGCGACCCACACTCCGAAGAGTGGAACTACGCCTTTAGTGGCAGCAACAACATCGACGAAGTGGCGTGGTATTTTGGCAATAGCGAGGGCATGTCGCACATGGTGGGGCAGAAAAAGCCCAACACGCTTGGCATCTACGACATGAGCGGCAACGTGTGGGAGTGGTGCTGGGATTGGGTGTCGAACGACAAGAATTTCCGTGCAAAGCGCGGCGGCAGTTGGGGCTATCAAGCACCGCGTTGCACCGTATACAATCGCGACAGCTATTATCCTTATTATGCCTTTTATCGCAGCGGCATAAGATTAGTAAGGTCGCTCAGGTGATGTCCTGCGCTCGGCGTAGCGAAACACTACGACCAACGAGAGTGCGTAAATAGTAAAGTGTTTAATGTTTTTTTGCGTAATTATCCGCAAGCGAAAGAATATTGGGAGATAATTAGCCGTTTAACTAGTATTGCAAGCAGTGGAGAAAAAGTCTTGGATTGTTTTACCATAATTCAAATTAGTAGTGGATTTCACGCTTTTACTGTGAGTTGGTCTGCGTATAAAGCAACATTGTCAGTTACTAATATGTCCTCCGAAGAGAATAACATGATAGAGGAAATTGACAGTCTTATCGCATCAATTAATTCACAATTATCCAATTAGATAGTTATGTATATAAACTTTAGCAATGGATTTATTTCTGCTAGTAATAGGCATATCTTTATCCTATCAATTATCGCTAGTATAGGACTTGTTGTTGTTGGAGCCTTTATTCTGATTCGCTACCCTAAGACAATGACAAACGCATCTAGTTTTGAAGGATTATTTGTGGAATGCGACACTATAAATAAAACGATTACAATAGTGGACGCAAACATGTCTTTTCATATGATTCTTAATGAGAAAAAAAGGGGAAAAACATATAATCTCAGCGATGATGATATATGTGCAATAAGAGCATATGTGGATAATAATATTGATTCTATAATTGTTCGAATATGGGCAGAAAAAAAGCAAGCGCGTCAAATTGAAATGAATGGTACAATTGTAAAACAATATGATTGGTGGAAATATGCGAAACCTGCTCTATGGATGATGATTCTTCCTGGATGTATTTTTCTAATACTTCTGATTCTTGATCGGAAGAGATTACTAAAAGAGCCAGAATCGAAGAAATAAACTACGTTCTGCATTACACTCCACCGAAGAAAAGTAACCAATGAATCCACGCTACAAAATACTATCAATCAGCGTTATCAGTGTTATCTGTGCGAGCAAAATGTTTGCACAGAGCGATAGTATTTTGTGTACGATACATGTAGAGACGTAGCGCGCTACGTTTCTACAATACAACGCCACTGTTCTATTATATTTTTCTTGACCTTCTGCCAATAGCTTTGCATACTTATTTCACCCCATGGGGCTAAAAAATCTTCGGTAGCCGACCTACAAATTGCGCAAATTCACCCCAAAACTCTTTATCTACGCCACCTCCACGGCAGTAGCTCGTTACATTATTCTTTGATGGCGAATGTCCGATAGCTTGCTTTGCAACGTAAAAAATTGCAAGCCAATGAATATGCATAACACTCTATTTCGCGATGTACATAGCGCAGCGTTGCGCACTGTACACGCCATGCTTCAGAAAGGTCAAGTAACCATCGACGCAGAGCGTTGCAAAGGCTGTGGACTATGCGTACATACATGCCCGGCGCAGTCGCTTACGCTATCGCAGATGGTCAATTCGCGCGGATATGTACATTCGGAGCAGCGGTTTGCCAATCGTTGCATTGGCTGCGCCTCGTGTGCTCTCATCTGTCCAGATGCCTGCATTACCGTCAGCCGCCGTGGTCATATCCCTCATCACGCCATGCAGCATGATAGTTTATGGAACAACAAACTGGCATAAGTATGGAGAGTGAAGTTCGCCTGATGAAAGGCAACGAAGCCTTGGCTCATGCTGCCATTCGCTATGGAGTGGACGCATATTTCGGCTACCCAATAACGCCCCAATCGGAAATAATAGAGACTCTGATGGCGCAACGCCCGTGGCAATCGACTGGAATGACGGTTATGCAAGTTGAGAGCGAAGTGAGCGCCATACACATGGTCTACGGCGCAGCGGCAACGGGCAAACGCGCCATGACATCGTCGTCGGGACCGGGAATTTCGCTGATGCAAGGTGGCATTTCATACTTATGTGGCGCAAACTTGCCATGCCTCATAGTTAACGTTATGCGTGGCGGACCAGGGTTAGGCACCATACAACCCTCACAAGCCGATTACTATCAGGCGGTGAAGGGGGGCGGACATGGCGATTATAAGTTGTTTACGCTCGCGCCTTCGTCGGTGCAAGAGATGGCCGATTTTGTGTCGGTTGCTTTCGATTGGGCTTTTCGTAACTGCAATCCTGCCATGATTCTTGCCGATGGCACAATTGGTCAGATGATGGAGAAGGTCGTTTTGCCGCCAGCTCGTCCGCGCTTGACCGACGACGAAATTGCTCATAAATATCCATGGGCTATCGATGGCGCAAGACACTCACGCATAGGCAGTAACAGAATAGCTTCGCTTGAATTGGACGCCGCCGTGATGGAACAACGTAACTGCGAACGTCAGCATAAATATGAATTGGCAGAGCAAAACGATGCTCGCGCCGAAGCCACACTCACCGCCGATGCCGAGGTGCTCATCGTGGCATTCGGTTCGGCAGCACGCATCTGCGCCAAGGCTGTCGATTTGGCTCGCGCCGAAGGCTTGAAACTTGGTTTGCTGCGCCCCATCACACTTTGGCCGTTCCCGTCGGCATATTTACGTGAGGCAGCTGAACATGCGCGCGGAATATTATGCGTGGAACTCAATGCAGGTCAGATGATTGACGACGTGCGCATAGCTGTAGAATCGCGTATTCTAGTGGAACATTACGGTCGCTTGGGTGGCGCTGTATTTACGCCCACCGAGATAGTGTCGGCCGCAAAAAATATTTTCAAACTATGAGCGTAAATACTAAAGATATTGTCTACCATCGCCCACGTCTGCTGACGGACAACAATATGCATTATTGTCCTGGCTGTTCGCACGCCGCCATACATAAGATTCTCGCCGATGTGCTTAGCGACATGAATCTCGCCGACAACGTCATTGGCATTGGCTCGGTGGGCTGCTCGGTGTTCATCTATAATTATATAGATATTGATTGGATAGAGGCGGCACATGGGCGCGCACCTGCCGTAGCAACCGCAGTAAGTAGGCTCAATCCGCAGAAACTTGTCTTCACCTATCAAGGTGATGGCGATATGGCGTCGATTGGCACTACGGAGATTATCCACGCAGCCAACCGCGGCGAGAACATAACTGTCATATTTATAAACAATTCCGTATATGGTATGACCGGCGGGCAGATGGCACCAACCACACCGCTCGGCATGAAGACCGTTACTTGTCCCGATGGGCGCAATGTGGAGCAAAATGGCTATCCGTTGCCCATAACCGACTTGCTGACACGTTTGCCGGGCACGTGCTTCGTCTCGCGTGAGGCTGTAACTACCTACAAACATGTGTTGCATGCCAAGAAAGCTCTGCGCAAGGCGTTTCAGAATACGCTCGAAAAGCGCGGAACGTCGGTTGTGGAGTTTGTAGCTACATGCTGCTCGGGCTGGAAGATGTCGCCCGTGGAAGCTAACGAATGGCTCAACACGCGCATGAAACAAATGAAAATGGGACGACTGAAATGACAACAGAAATACTTATAGCAGGCTTCGGCGGACAAGGCGTGCTCTCGCTTGGAAAGATTTTGGCACACGCCGCAGTGATGGAAGGTCGCGAAGTGTCGTGGCTGCCATCGTACGGACCCGAGCAGCGCGGCGGCACTTGCAACGTCACCGTAGTTATCTCCGACGAGCGCATCAGTTCGCCAATCGTCGACTCCTACGATATTGTGATTACGCTCAACCAGCAGTCGCTATCGAAATTTGAGCAGAGGGTGAAACCACGTGGCATACTTATTTTCGATAGGTATGGAATGGTGGATTTACCAAAGCGAACCGATATAAATATGTATGCAATATCTGCCGTCGAAACAGCTCACGCAGAAGACGTCGACAAAATGCTGAGTATGGTTGTAGCAGGCGCATTGCTCAGTATCTCACCAATAGTAAAGCCCGAATCGCTACTTGCGGCTTTGCAAAGTGTTCTGCCTGCGCACAAGCACGATTTATTGCCGACAAATGAGCGCGCATTCAACCTCGGTGCGCAATGCGTAGTGGCGAAAGAGCATTGATTGTGCTCCCATATATAGAGAATTATAGCCTGCCCCAATTCGGCGCCTCTCTATAACCACTATTAACTATACTTATCGCAAGAAATGAGTAATTTCGCGGTGTTTTCTAAAACTCATAGTAATAGAGTGTTAAGCATAAACAAGAAAAAACTCATTGTTGCCCTGCGCCAAAAGAAGCAACGTGACGAACGCTCGTTGTTTGTTGTAGAAGGCGTGAAGTTGGTCTGCGACTTGTTGCGCGGTGGCATGAAGCCTACCTACATAGCCGCAACGGCAGAAGCCTTGCAAACATCGGCCATTCAGAGCGTTTCGTGCGAGAAGGCGGAATGTACGCCCAAAGAGATTGCAGAAGTGTCGCTACGCCAATCGGGGCAAGAGATGGTGGCACTTTTCCAAAAGCCCGAAAGCAAAGCTATCAGCAAACCTACCGACTTGGTGCTGCTGCTCGATGAGATTCAAGACCCAGGCAACCTCGGCACCATAATCCGCATTGCCGATTGGTTTGGCATACATACCATAATAGCATCTAAAACCACCGCCGATGCCTACGCGCCTAAGGTGGTGCAAGCGTCGATGGGTGCTATAGCGCGCGTGTCGGTTGTAGAGACCGATATTGTTGAGTATCTCACCATCAACCGTGATGAGTGGCATTTGCCCGTCTATGGTACGTTCCTTGAAGGTGCTAATATCTATAATACTCAGGTTGTTACGCCTTCCATAATAGTTATGGGCAACGAAGGCAACGGCATCAGCAATGCCGTGAAGCCGTTCGTAACCGATAAGCTCTTCATTCCTAATTTCCCCGTTGGCGAGGTTACGTCAGAGTCTCTCAATGTGTCGGCGGCTACGGCCATTGTCTGCTCCGAATTCCGACGTCGCAACTTTTAGATTTATGAACGACAATAAGGTTTGGCATGGTCACGTGGCTATGCTCATAGCTAATATAATTTGGGGGCTTATGGCTCCCGTGTCGAAGGATACGCTCAACTACTTCATAGCGCACGACATCAGCCGTTTTGTGCTGCCATCGTTCCGCATGTTGGGTGCTGCCGTGGCATTTTGGACGCTCTCGCTCTTCGTGCCACACGAGCATACTACGCTCAGCGACAAGAAGAAATTCTTCCTCGCTGGCATGTTCAGCATTGCTTGCAACCAATGTCTGTTCATCGTGGGAGTGTCGTACACATCGCCAGTCGATGCGTCGGTGGTAACTACCATGCTGCCTATCGTAACTATGATTATGGCGGCCATAGTGCTCAAAGAACCCATAACGCACCTGAAAGTTTTGGGCGTAGTTACGGGCATGGTGGGCGCTCTGCTGCTCGTGCTAAGCAATGGGCGTGCGGCTGCTATAGGTGGCGACCGTCCCATTCTTGGCGATGCGCTTTGCTTCCTCGCTCAGATAAGTTTCTCGTGCTACTTGGTATTCTTCCGCGACTTCATAAAACGTTGGTCGGGCGTCACGCTAATGAAGTGGATGTTCCTCTTCGCCACCATCGTCTTTGTGCCGTGGCAAATTCCGTCCATTCTCGCTATCGACTGGGCTGAGATGCCGTTGCAAGTGATTCTCGAAATCTGCTACACTGTGTTTGTGGCAACCTTCTTCTCGTTCCTCCTTATCGCCATCGGACAGAAACGCCTTCGCCCGACGGTGGTTTCGAGCTATAATTACGTTCAGCCAATCATGTCTACCGTGGTGTCGCTGTGGTGGGGCCAGGCGGTCTTCGGACCAGTGAAGGGCATCGCAGTGGCATTGGTATTTTTAGGTGTATATATAGTGACGCAGAGCAAATCGCGCCAACAAATGTTACAAGAGCAAAATGCGAAATAAACTTTTCATACTCAGTATATTATGCGTATGTATGTATATGCATACGTATGCACAAACGAGCCTCCGCGACAGCCTGATGCAGACGGGGCGCAACTGGCGCGAGATGGGCAACAATCCTGCCGCCATAAACGAATTTATGAAGGTTGGCGACGATGAAGGCGACTACGAGATTGCCGCCACGCACTACGCCATGGGTCAGATTGCACTTGCGTTGAGCGAATGCAAAGCCATCATCAAGCGCGACAATCTTATGGTAGATGAGGCTTATCTACTTATGGCTGCATGTAGAGAAGTTCAAGGCTTCGACCGCGCGGCTAAGCATATATACAAGAAACTTGTAAAGAAGGGCAACGCTATGGCTGCTTATAAATATGCGGCGTTTCTTTCGCGCGGTGGACACAACACCCAAGCCATTGCGCTTTTGCAAACGGCCATTTCGCGTGATCGTACCATAGCCGAGGCTCATCTATTGCTTGCTACGTTGCTTGCCAATCAGGGCGAACGCTTCAAAGCCATGATGCCGCTATATTATTATCTACTTATAAATAATGATGAGAGCACGCAGCTGACTGCATATAAACAACTTACACTGCTCTGGAAGATGAGCGCCAACGTCATGCAGATGCTACGTATGAAACACGAGCCCGACAAATTCAACGACGATGTCGACCAACAAATAGCGCTTTGGGCAACCTCCGACAGCATTGCCTCCGATGATGCCTTCGTAGCAGTACCGTTGCTCGCCCAGCAGACCTCGCGTCTCTTCTCATACCTACGTAGCAAAGGCGAACTCAACCTCGACTTTTGGCAAGTCTACTACTCAGATTTTTTTGCCCTCATCGACGAGCGTAACTATACCAATGCATACGTACACTTCATCTCGAATACGCGTTTTCATAGCTACTGCCTTCTTTGGATAAATAACCACGCCGCAGAATTCAACGAATTTAGGCTATGGATGGAGGCGCAGTAGGGTAGTTTTGTAGCTATAAATAGAATTACGAATATGGCGAAGCAAAATTGGCGACCGGGAAATCAGCTCTATCCGCTGCCGGCGGTGATGGTTAGCGTAGGCGATGCGCCCGAGAACTACAACATTATCACTGTGGCGTGGGCTGGCACTATATGTTCAAACCCAGCCATGGTCTCCATTTCGGTGCGCCCGAGTCGTCACTCTTACGATATTATAAAGCGAACGGGCGAATTCGTCATCAACCTCACCACCGAGAAACTTGCCTTTGCTACCGATTGGTGCGGCGTAAAATCGGGTCGCAACGTAAATAAATGGGAGGCGATGCACCTTACGCCAATTCCAGGCACTGTGGTGAAAGCACCCATAATAGCCGAATCGCCACTATCGATAGAGTGCAAGGTGAAGCAAGTGGTCCCGCTTGGTACTCACGATATGTTCATAGCCGAAGTCGTCAACGTACAAGCCGACGATAGATACATAGATCCAAAAACTGGCGCCTTTGAGCTTAACCTTGCTCGCCCGATTTGCTACATACACGGTAAATACTACAACATTGGCAAAGAGATTGGCCATTTCGGCTATTCGGTAAAGAAGAAAAAGAAATAGAGCGGAGAGTAAACATTCCCCAACACAGATTAACGCTAAACCCCTCGCTCGTGAGGCTGCGAAATAGTCCACAAGCGTGAATAAATTATCGTAAAACACGCCACTATCCTTCGAAATAGCGCCACAAAAGATAGTTTTATGTCAAAAAGCGACTGAAATATGCTGCGTGCGACACGCAGATACTTTTTTATCTTATTTTGCACTTATAAACATTACGGTTTGAGAACCCTCTATGTAGTTAAACTAAATCAAACAAACTAACATTTTTAGGAATGAAAAGAATTATTTCTAAGAGTCTTCATTTGAAGACGTTCCTCCTGTGTTTCCTGACAGCGGCTCTATTGTTTGCGCCTATCACGTCGGTGAACGCTCAACAAAAAGGGAGTATCAGTGGAAAGGTGTCCGATAGCGAAGGACAGCCAATCGTTGGTGCAGCGGTGGTCATAAAAGGTACCACTATAGGCACTACTACCGACTTCGATGGTAACTTCAATTTGGCTAATGTGCCTTCGGACGCAACGCTACTCTTTTCGTGTCTTGGCTACAATGAAGAAGAAATTGAAGTCAACGGACAATCTACATTTAACGTATCGATGCTCGAAAGCCTCGAAATGCTTGGCGATATTGTGGTCGTAGGTTTCGGTACGCAGAAAAAAGTTAACCTAACAGGTGCAGTTGCAGTGGTCAATGGCGATGAACTCTCGCAGCGCCCTGTTACTACTGCAACGCAAGCTTTGCAAGGTATGGTGCCTGGTTTGCAAATTGCCTCGAGCAGCGGTGCATTGGATAGCAACCCAAGCATCAACGTGCGTGGTACGGCTACCATTGGTCAGGGTACAAGTGGCTCACCGCTCATACTTATCGATGGTTCGGAGGGCGACATCAATACTATCAACCCTCAAGATATTGAGAGCATAAGCGTATTGAAAGATGCTGCTGCAAGTTCTATTTATGGTTCTCGTGCTCCATTTGGTGTCATACTTATTACTACTAAGAGTGGTAAAGAAGGCAAGGCCGTAATTAACTACAACAACAGTTTCCGCTTCAACAGCCTCATCCGTGAAAAGCACATGATGAACTCTGTAGATTTCGCTGCATGGGTTAACGATACGCATGTCAATAATGGCAAAGGCCTATTCTTCAGTTCTGAACGCATGGCTGCTATCCAAGAATATCGCAATGCAACTCCTGTATCGAATGGCGTTCGTCGTACTGCCGATGGAAGCCTAATCTACGCTGTTGGCGATGTTCCTGCAAGCGGTGCATATAAAGACGGTTATGCTGATGGTATCGACGACGTTGATTGGTACGATGTGATATATAAGAATAGCACCTTTGCTCAAGAACACAACTTGAGTATCAGCGGCGGCAAAGACGAACTCAAATACTACACTTCGTTCAACTATTTGAACAATGAAGGTTTTATGCGTTTGGCTACCGATAAGTTCACTCGTTTTGCTGCAACGGCGAAGGTTAGCAGCCAAGTGCGCGAATGGCTTCGCTTGGGCTATAGCATGCGTTGGACTCGCACCGACTACGAGCGCCCATCTGCTATGACCGATGGCCTCTACAACGACATGACCCGCCAAGGTTGGCCTGTGTTGCCTCTCTACGATCCTAATGGCAACTACTATAGCTCTCCTTCGCCTGCTCTCGGTCTTGCTACCAAAGGTAAAGACACCAAGCAGCGCGACTTGCTCAACCACAACGTAACGGTCGTAGTTGAACCTATCGAGAAATGGAAGACCCACTTCGACTTCAACTATCGTACCGACAATGCTACTCGCCATTGGGATAGCTTCGTTACATACAATCACGATGTAGATAATAATGCTATTGCATACGACAAAGGTTCGAATGTTCACGAAGATTTATTCAAAGAGAACTATATAAACTTCCAAGCTTATTCGGAATACGACTTCTCGCTCGGCACAAGCAACAACTTCCATGTTATGGCAGGTTTCCAAACCGAGCAAGCTAAGAAGCTGGAATTCGGTTTGCAGCGCGATGGAGTTCTCGATACCAGCAAGCCTGAAGTTGACCTTACCTCTGGCTTGAGCTACGACGGCGATGCTATTGTTCCAAATGTGAATGGTGCTCGCAACCAATGGCAAACAGCTGGTTTCTTCGGCCGCTTGAACTATAACTATGAAGAGCGCTACCTCTTCGAGTTTAACCTCCGTCGCGATGGTACTTCGCGTTTCCGCACCAACCGCATGTGGAAAACATTCCCTTCAACATCAATTGGTTGGAATATTGCTCACGAAGGTTTCTGGGAATCGTTGGCTGAAGTGTGCGGCACTCTCAAACTCCGTGCTTCTTATGGCCAACTTGGTAACCAAAATACCAACAACTGGTATCAGACCTACCAAACTATTAGCTACAACTCAGCCGATGGCTCTTGGCTACAGAATGGCAAAAAGCCTAACACTACAAGTGCCCCAGGTCTTATATCTACAAGCCTTACTTGGGAACGCGTAGTTAGCTACGACCTCGGTCTCGACTTCGGTTTCTTCAATAATCGTTTGAAAGGTAGCGCAGACTTCTTCATCCGCGATACTAAAGACATGGTTGGTAATGCTCCCGAACTTCCTGCTGTGCTTGGTACTGCAGTTCCTGTTACCAACAATACCGACCTTCGCACCCATGGTTGGGAATTACAACTTAGCTGGAACGACCGTTTCGATAATGGTCTTAACTATGGCGTAACCTTCAACCTCTCCGATTCGCGTACCAAGATTACTCGTTACCCTAACAACCCAACCGAGAGCATAAGTACTTATATAGAAGGACAGTACACCAACGAGATTTGGGGCTTCGAAACCGTTGGTATTGCTCAGTCGAACGACGAGATGAATGCTCACCTTGCTAAGGCCGACCAAAGTGCAATAGGCGACAAGTGGGCTGCTGGCGATATTATGTATGCCGACCTCAATGGTGATGGCAAAGTGAGCCGTGGTGCTCAAACCTTGTCAGACCATGGCGACCTCAAGGTTATTGGTAACAGCACGCCTCGCTTCCTCACGGGTCTCGACATCAATGCAAGCTTCAAAGGCTTCGACTTCCGTGCATTCTTCCAAGGCGTACTCAAACGCGATTATAGCACTGGTTCTAACTGGGGCGGTGGCAAAGAGTATATGTTTGGTGCTACTGGCAGCGACGTTTGGTGGTGCGCAGGCTTGACCGATGTGAAAGACTACTACCGCGACGAAAATTCTTGGTCAGTTCAGAATGGTTATATGGATGTGAACAAAGGTGCTAAATTGCCTCGTCCTCTCTATAGCGATAAGAACTTGCAAGAGCAGACCAAATATCTCCTCAACGCTGCATATATGCGTTTGAAGAATATTCAACTTGGCTACACTTTGCCCGAAGAGATTGTTAGCAAATGGAGCCTCAGCAACGTTCGTTTCTTCGTATCTGGCGAAAACATCTTCACCATTACGCGCATGCCAGATCAGTTCGATCCAGAGACTATCGGTACCGACCACAACAACGGTTATCCTCTTTCGCGCACATTCGCATTTGGTGTCAATCTAACCTTCTAACATTAATATCAGATAAAGATGAAATTCAATATTATACCGATGGCGCTCTTGTTTATGGGCGCAGCCATCACCGCTTGCGACGACTATTTGGAGCAGACCCCGCCTTCATCACTTACGCCAGAAGGTTTCTTCTCGTCTGACAGTAAAATACAAGCTGCCGTAAACCGTCTATACCAAGATGTATTGCCTGGTCACTCGCAGTGGAGCTATGGTCTCTATGCTTCTGATAATAATACAGACAACCAGGCTGGTACGTCTGCTAATAATAAGTATGGTGATGGCCTTTGGAAAACATCTAACGATAATGGCAATTGGGCTTGGAGCAACATCCGCAATATAAATTTCCAACTCTCCACCATTCTCAATGCTTATAACAATGGCGAAGTGAGCGGCTCGGAATCGGCTTCACGTCAGTATATTGGTGAGATTTATTTCTTGCGAGCATATTGCTATTTCGATATGCTTCAGAAATGGGGCGACCTTCCAATTATTGCTGAGCCACTTCCCGACGACGAAGCTGTTCTTTCCGAGAATAACAAACGTCGTCCACGCAATGAAGTCGCTCGCTTCATCTTGAGCGACCTCGACAAGGCTCTCGAATTTATGTCCGATGGCTTCGACAAACGTCACACTCGCATCAACCCCGATGCTGCGCTAACATTCCGCTCTCGTGTGGCTCTCTACGAAGGTTCATGGCTTACCTATTTTGCTGGCACTCCATTTGTTCCTCTCGGACAAGGCTGGCCAGGCGCTACTAAAGATTACAACGCTTCATATCAGTACCCTTCTGGTTCTATCGAGGCAGAGGCTAAATACTTCTTGGAAGAGGCTGTAAAATCGGCTGAAAAAGTAGCAGAAAAGTATAAGGGCGTGCTCGCTGTCAACACTGGCGCTATTCCTCAAAAAGAAGGCGATGCCGAGAACCCATACTTCAATATTTGGGGTACCACCGATATGTCTGCGTCGCCCGAAGTCCTTCTTTGGCGTGAATACAACAAAGGCCTTGGCGTAAACAACTGCGTTGAAGTAGCATTGCAGCACGGCGACTATGGTGTAGGTATTACTCGCAGCCTTGTAGAAAGCTATCTTATGGCAGATGGTAAACCTATTTACGCATCTACTTATACTTACAGCGACCAAACCATTGCTGACGTTGCAAAAGACCGCGACCCACGTTTGACCATTTTCCTCAAAGTTCCTGGACAAGTAAATATGTTCAAGAATATGGACGCAAGTGAAGACCACGGCGTAGAAGTTGAGCCAAATCCAGACATTGTAGGTAAAACGGCAGAAACTTGCTACTCTACAGGTTATGCAATCCGCAAAGGTGGCACGTTCGACAAAGCTCAAACTGGCAACGGTAACTGTGCAAATGCTGCTTGCATCTTCCGCGCTACTGAGGCACTGCTTAACTACATGGAAGCTGAGTATATGCTCACAAAGTCGCTCAGCAGTGGTCATATTGTTGAGTATTGGACTGCCGTACGTACAGCAGCAGGTTTCACTGGCGAAGCTGCCAACCCATCAACCACCATTGCGGCTACCGACATGAGCAAAGAGACTGCCGATTGGGGTGCATACTCGGCTGGCGAACTTCTTAGCGACGCTACACTCTACAACATCCGTCGCGAACGTCGTTGCGAACTTATAGCTGAAGGTTTGCGCAATATGGACCTCCACCGTTGGCGTTCTTTTGATCAGATGGTTACCAACGCCGCTCACATTGAGGGTATCCATCTTTGGAATACTCCAATTCAAGACTGGTACGATGCCAATGCTCTCGTAGCAGATGGTTCGACGAACGCAACAGTATCTTCGCCTTCGCTTAGCGAATACTATCGTCCTCATGAGGTTAACCAACCTAACAACAGCTTCTACAATGGTCTTACATGGCACATGGCTCACTACCTCGAGCCACTGCCACTCAAGCAATTTTTGCTCACCGCGCCAGACCACGCTACATATAGCAAGAGTCCGCTCTATCAGAATCCATATTGGCCTACAGAGCCTGATATGCCTGCTGAAAAGTAATTAGGTAGAGGATAGCTTCTATATAAAATAGCAACGCGGAGCGAAAGTCTCGACAAAAGAGATTTTCGCTCCGTTTTCTTTTTGTAATTACACAATAAAAAACCGGCAACTATCAACAGCTGTCGGTTTTCAAACCTTTAACCAAATAAAACTCTAAAATTATGAAAAAACGCTTGTCTTGCTATTAACACTTATCGTGCCAAAACAAGCGTACGAGTATTTTCGATAAAGTAATTTTTACTTTCCTGAACTTCCGAAACCACCTTCGCCGCGGTCAGAACTGCTTAGTTCGTTGGCTTCTTCGAAAGTCACTTCGGGGTAGGGGAGTATCATTATTTGACCGCATTTCTCGCCAACTTTATAAATCACATCGCGATTGCGCATATAATATTTGAATTGTACATCGCCACGATAGCCAGAATCGACCACGCCCACGCTGTTGCAAAGCGATTGCTGCGTTTTATAAACCGATGAACGTGGGAAAAGCAATCCTACGTGTCCGTCGGGAATTTCAACCGAGATGCACGTGTTGTATGTTACGATATTGGTAGCCTCGTCGATGGAAATTTTAGCTACATACATATCGAATCCGGCATCGGTGGCGTGAGCTTTGGTTGGCGTTTGAGCCAATGTATCGTTCTTTTTGAATCTTAGTTTCATGATAATTACGAGTTACTTTTTTTACGAGAGCCAAAGATAACCACGGAGCGAATATTCCCATTTATATTAATTAGCTCAATTAGTTGAGTTCGGAATCTAATATTATACGCGTTGTGATTTTTGCAACTTTATTCGCTTTTTATTATGTCAGAATGTACAATATCATCTCTTTCGCAACGAGATATTAATTCTTTCATAAGTATTAATTCGCCTATTTCTAATTAGTAATTAGTAATTTTGCACACGATTTGATTTTTTATTTGCGCAAATACATAAACAATGGAATATAATTTCAAGGAAATAGAGGCCAAATGGAAAAAATATTGGTCCGACAACAACGTTTACAAGGTCAATAACGACAGCAACAAGCCTAAGTACTACATTCTCGACATGTTCCCCTATCCGTCGGGAGCTGGTTTGCACGTAGGTCACCCTCTTGGCTACATAGCCAGCGATATTTTTGCACGCTACAAACGCCTCAAAGGCTTCAACGTGCTTCACCCTATGGGCTACGATGCATATGGTTTGCCTGCCGAGCAATATGCTATACAAACGGGTCAACACCCAGCCATTACTACAAGTCAGAACATCAATCGCTACCACGAGCAGCTCGACAAAATAGGATTCTGCTTCGATTGGGACCGCGAAGTGCGCACTTGCGACCCTGCATATTATAAATGGACACAGTGGGCTTTCCAACAGATGTTCAACTCGTTCTATTGCAACAAAGACAAAAAAGCTCTGCCAATAAGCGAACTAATAAAAATATTTGAAACTCGAGGTAGCGCCGACATTGATGTAGCGCAGAGTGAAGAGTTGCGTTTCACTGCCGATGAATGGAACTCGTGGGACGAGAAACGTCAGCAGCAAGTACTTATGAACTACCGCATTGCCTACCTTGGCGAGACGATGGTCAACTGGTGCCCGAAGCTCGGCACTGTGCTTGCCAACGATGAAGTTGTAGATGGCGTTTCGGTGCGCGGCGGTTATCCTGTAGTTCAGAAGAAGATGCGCCAATGGTGCTTGCGTGTCAGTGCATACGCTCAGCGCCTCCTCGACGGACTTCAGACCATCGACTGGAGCGAATCGATAAAAGAGACTCAGAAAAACTGGATTGGTCGTTCGGAAGGTACTGAGGTTGAGTTCTCGGTAAAGGATTCCGACGTCAAGTTTACCATATTTACAACACGCGCCGACACCATGTTTGGCGTGACATTCATGGTGCTTGCTCCTGAAAGCGACTACGTATCGCAAGTTACCACAGCCGAGCAGAAACAAGCCGTTGCGGAATACATCGACTACGTGAAGAAACGCACCGAACGCGACCGCATTAGCGACCGCAAAGTGACTGGTGTTTTCACTGGTTCGTACGCTATCAACCCATTCACTGGCGAAGCTATTCCAATTTGGGTAAGCGAATATGTACTCTCGGGCTACGGCACAGGTGCCATCATGGCCGTTCCTGCTCACGATAGCCGCGACTACGCATTTGCTAAGCACTTCAACCTCCCTATCATTCCGCTCATCGAAGGAGCCGACGTGTCGGAAGAGAGCTACGACGCCAAAGAGGGCATAGTTAGCAACTCACCTCGCGCTGGCGTTAAGCCTTATATCGACTTCTCGCTCAACGGACTCACTGTGAAAGAGGCCATTGCAGATACTAAGAAATATGTAACCGAAAACAAAATAGGCCGCGTGAAGGTCAACTACCGTCTCCGCGATGCCATATTCTCTCGTCAGCGCTACTGGGGCGAGCCATTCCCTGTATACTATAAAGATGGAATGCCTTATATGATTCCTGCGGACAAACTTCCGCTCGAATTGCCCGAAGTAGACAAATTCTTACCAACAGAAACTGGCGAACCACCACTCGGTCATGCTCAAAAATGGGCTTGGGACGAGAAGAATAACCAAGTGGTAGATAAAAACCTTATCGACAACAAGACCGTATTCCCACTTGAGCTCAACACAATGCCTGGTTTTGCAGGTTCGAGCGCATACTATTTGCGTTATATGGATAACCATAATAACGATGCACTTGTATCGAAAAAGGCAAACGAATATTGGAAGAATGTCGACCTCTACGTTGGCGGTTCGGAACACGCTACAGGTCACCTCATCTACAGCCGTTTCTGGAACAAATTCCTCTTCGACCTTGGCGTTTCGTCGACCGAAGAACCATTCCAAAAACTTGTAAATCAGGGCATGATACAAGGACGAAGCAACTTCGTTTATCGTATCAAAGACACCAACAAATTCGTAAGTTTTGGTTTGAAAGATAAATACGATGTTACGCCAATTCACGTTGATGTAAATATCGTAAGTAACGACCAGCTCGACCTCGAAGCCTTCAAAGCTTGGCGACCAGAGTTTGCTACAGCAGAATTCGAGCTCGAAGATGGTAAATACATATGCGGTTGGGCAGTAGAGAAGATGTCGAAATCGATGTTCAACGTGGTTAACCCCGATATGATTGTAGAGAAATATGGCGCTGACACGTTGCGTATGTATGAGATGTTCCTCGGTCCTATCGAACTTTCGAAGCCTTGGGATACAAACGGCATCGATGGCGTACATAAATTCCTCAAAAAACTTTGGCGCGTATTCGACGGTGGCATTGTTGATGCTAAAGCCGATGCGAAGGAGTTGAAAGCGTTGCACAAGGCCATCAAGAAAATCACAAACGACATCGAAAACTTCTCGTTCAACACTTGCATAAGCCAGTTCATGATATTGCTCAACGAACTCACCGACCTCAAGTGCAACAAACGCGAAGTGATGGAATCGGTTGTAGTATTGCTGACACCATTTGCACCTCACATTGCCGAAGAACTTTGGCACCAGCTCGGTCACGACACCACAGTGCTCGACGCAGCATGGCCAACCTTCGATGAGAAATATTTGGTAGAGAGCGCATTCAACTACCCAATTTCGTTCAACGGCAAGACACGTTTCATGCTCGAACTTCCGCTCGATATGGACAAAGCAGCCATTGAAAAAGCAGTGCTCGAAAATGAACAGTCGCAGAAGTATATCGATGGTAAACAAGTGAAGAAAATCATCGTTGTACCTAATAAAATCGTGAACGTAGTAGTAGCATAACTAATTAAGTATCAACATAATTTTTATCAATGGTTATGAAATACACAATATTATCAGTGGCGCTTTTGCTGTGCACTATGGCAATGGCGCAAAATAGTGTTCCTTCGCCGAAGGACTATGATAGATTTAGCGAATCGCGCACCCTCGTTGTGCTCGACGACAACGTCATGAGCGACTATAACCTCACCATAAAAAAGGCGATGGAACAAGAGTGGAAACTCACAAAATATGACTTCATAACGACTAAAGAGTTTGAGACACGCCGCAAAGATCCTTCGTTCTCGTTTTTGTTGACTACTACCGTTACTTACGAGAAAGACAAAACTCGCGCACGTTATACTTATCTCAGTCTACTTATGGGTAAAGAAAAAGGTAAAGTGACCGACATGCCTGACCTCATATCTATTCCACTCGACTATGCAAGCGACGAGAACCAAGATTATACATACAAAATAAACTCGTTCTTGCGCTTCATTCAAAACCATGTGGAGATGATAAAAGAGAATCCAAAACTCATCAGCAAGACGCCGCTTGTGTACTACAACAAAAATATCAAGTCGCTGAAGGGCAAGACGATATACTTTCTTGCTGAAGAGCTTGATAAGGACATAAAAACCGAAGCCGACATAGCTAAAGTTTACCCTGGCGCAGTGAAACTTGTTACTCGCGAAGAGATTACGAAGGCTATCAACGAGCGAGCTAAAGATGTAGTTTTCCTTCACAAAGTAGGTCCAGACAAAGCTAAATTCAACACTCGTTGCTTCAAGATTCTACTCGGTGCCGACGATAGCCAAATGTACTATTTCGACTACCACAACATCGACAAGAAGACTCCAGACCGCCTTTTGCGCAAGGACTTGAAGAAGATGGCAGACTAATACGTTTTTGTCAATACAGATATAACCACGGGAAACACTAAATATGCAATAATGCTTTCCGTGGTTGTTTTTCGTTTAGAAAATAGCTTCGCATGAAACTTCGTTCATACATACTTATAACTATACTTAGCGTGCTGAGTGCAAGTGCGCTAATGCGTTGTAGCGACGACGAAGCGAAGCACCGTTTGGTGAATATCTACATCACGCCGTTTGAACCCATACTTACAATCGACAGCACCGCGCAGTTCTCTATCGGCTACTATCCCGTCAATGCTAACGACGGCATACCTACGGAAGCGCCCATTTGGACATCGAGCAACGAGGAGGTGGCTACGATTGACGCCGATGGCATTGTGAGAGCCATAAGTATTGGCGAAGCTACAATATCGGTTTCTTGGGGCGACTATGAGGCAAGCACGTTGGTGGTTGTGGACAAACGCATAGCTTCGGCGAGCGATGTACTTACGAAACTGCTCCTGCGCGACTTCGATAAGAATGACGATGGTATGCTGCAAGGAGCCGAAATTGCCGCGGTTACGCAGCTCAACTTGCGCGATTTGCAGACGATGGTGGCCGACACTGAAGCCGTGTCGCTGAAGGCTGTGGGCGAGTTTTCAAACCTCAAGACGCTTGTGATGTACAAAATCAACGCGTGCGACATGGATTTCTCTAAGAACAAAAAACTCGAAGAACTCGATTGCTCGCAATGCTATTTTGAACGCCTCGACGTCTCGGGCTGCGAGCGACTGAAGAATCTCGACTGCCACAACTGCCCGAATCTACGGCGATTGCGTTTGGGCGATGCGAAAGATTTTAGCGATAGCCTGTCGCTCGTGGTACTCAACTGCAGCGATTGCCAACTTGAGCAGATAGAACTCAGCCGTTGCCCAAAGTTGGAGTACCTCAACTGCAGCAACAATCGCCTAACAGCCATCGACCTTTCGAACAGTCCGCTGATAACTCAGTTGTCGTACTACGGCAACGACGATCCAACCCTTACTTTCCCGCCTGACTTCGATATGAGTCAACTAAAGATTTTCGAATAACTAACAATCTCAAAATATAACGTTTTGAACTTCACGACTATCAAACAGAAAACTGCCGACGCTTATCGCAGCGTACGTACATACTTGCATAATCATCTGAGCGACAGGACTCGCCGCATAATTAGGATTGTCTATTTCCCTTCTAATAACAAGAATATAAAGAAGCGCATAGCCATAAATATTGCTAAAGTGGCGTGCCACTGCATTGCGCTTTTGCTTCTGCTGATTTTGGCTGTTTACATTGGCGTGTTTGGTCATTTGCCTTCCAACGAGCAACTTAGAAACATAAGCAATAATAACGCTTCGGAAATTTATTCAGCCGATGGCAAACTGCTCGGACGTTTCTATCTGCAAAACCGCCTCAGCGTAGATAGTGCTGACATCTCGCGCAGTGTGTTCGATGCCCTCATAGCCACGGAAGATAGTCGTTTCTACGAGCACGAAGGCATCGACTACAAGAGTGTTGGTCGCGTAATATTCCGCACCGTACTTATGCTCGACCGCGATCAAGGCGGCGGCAGTACCATAAGCCAACAACTTGCCAAAAACCTCTTTCCGCGCCGCAATTTCGGCCCACTTTCTATTCCGGTGGCCAAGATAAAAGAGGTGATTATTGCCAACCGCATTGAGCATGTCTACTCGAAGACCGAAATATTGGTGCTCTACCTCAACACTGTGTCGTTTGGCGAGAATATTTATGGCATAGAGGCGGCATCGCAGCGATTTTTTCAGCGCAAAGCTAAGTGGCTCAAACCCCACGAGGCTGCCTTGCTTGTAGGTATGCTTGCCGCCAACACCGCCTACAATCCGCGCATAAATCCAGAGAATGCTCTCACACGCCGCAACACCGTTTTGCAGCGTATGTATACCACTGGCAAAATAGACTCTACGGCCTACGCGCAATATGTAGAGCAACCCATAAAACTCAACTACAACGCTAACGACCGCAATCAGGAGTCGGCGGCATTCTTCCGCGATGTAGTGGGGCAGACCGCACGCAACATCTTGAACGAGCTCTACGGCACGGATAAATACAATATCTACACCGATGGTATGCGCATATATACCACGCTCGACAGCCGTTTGCAACAATATGCCGAGACTGCCGTCAAGAAGCATCTGACAGCCGTTCAGCAGAAGTTCGATGAGCAGTGGAAAGGCAAAGAGCCTTGGGGCAAGAGCAATATCTACGCGAATGCTTACAAACAGAGCGAGCGCTACAAAAAGATGAAGCAGGCCGGCTGTACCGATGCCGAGATTGACACCGCCATGAATCGTGCCGTGGAGATGCTCGTATACGATGCCGAGGGCGCCCACACCGAGATGATGACGCCTGCCGATTCGGTTCGCAAGGCTGTAACTATTGTCAATGCTGGTTTCCTTGCGCTCAATCCACAGAATGGCTACGTGCTTGCATACGTAGGAGGCATCAACCACACGCTTTCGCAAATCGACCACGTCGGCATGCGTCGCCAAGTGGGCTCTACGTTTAAGCCTATTGTCTACGCCACAGCGCTCGAACATGGCATGTCGCCTACTACGTATGTGAAAAATGAGCGTCGTACGTATGCTAAAGGTTGGTCGCCAGCCAATAGCAGCCACGATGGTTATGGCGGTTACTACTCGTTCAAAGGTGCGCTGTCGAAGAGTCTCAACACCGTGTCGGCATGGATTATAAACGAAGTTGGACCAGATTTGGTTGTAAATACGGCGCGCCGAATGGGCATAGAGAGCGACATTCCAGAAGTGCCGAGTATCGCGCTCGGAACGGCTGAAATATCGCTTGCCGAGATGGTCACCGCTTATCAGGCCTTCGCCAATGGTGGCAAGATTCACGAACGCACCATGATTACCAAAATTGTAGATGCCGATGGCAAAGTGCTCTACGAGAGCGAGGGCGATATAGATGGCAATGAGGCCATTACGCAGTCGACGGCAATATACGTAAACGACATGATGTCGGCTGTGGTGGATAGCGGAACGGCGCGCAGCCTGCGTACGCTATACAAGATTGAAGGTCCGCTTGTGGGCAAGACTGGCACCACGCAGAAATGTGCCGATGGTTGGTTCATTGGTGCTACGCCGCAAGTGGTGGCTGGTGCGTGGGTTGGATGCGACAATCCTTCGATACACTTCCGCAACGGCTATTTCGGTCAGGGTGCATATATGGCGTTGCCTATTGTTGGGCGCTTCCTTGTGTCGGGCAAAAATCAACTCTGCGGTGGCGAATTTCCACAACCACTCGACGACGAAATGCTCGTAAATATGCACTATCCACTTTATAGCGAGACAGAGCCTGACATGGAAGAACTTTACCACCGTGCGCGCGCTGCCGTCTATGGCATATACGACGACGAAGAGTGGACCGAAAATCAAGAAGAACAACCGCAGCACCCTATACGTAATATCTTCCGCAGCATATTCGGGGGAATCTTTGAATAGTTATAATTAATTACACTGAGGGCGTAAAGCAAACAGAGAGCACAGAGATTCGGGTCGTCCGTAATCTCTGTGCTCTCTGATATATTATATATATAACTATTTATTGCTTACCGCTACTGGCGTCCAGTTCTTGAAGAAGCGCAGCACTTTCTCTTGGTCGTAGCCCTGACCCTCTTCTAAGAAACTCGAATCCTGAATATGCATAACCTTGCCATTCGTGTCGAGCACTACGAAAACGGGGAACCCAAAGCGTCCGCAATTGTTCAAGCGTTTCATCAAAGCGGTAGCTTGTTGTGCTTTGGCAGCGTCGGCCGATTTTCGTGAGTTGTAGTTGACGTGTATATATTCAAAATTGTCGTTTACCATCTTGCTTATAGTGGCATTGGTGGTGATGAAGTCGGCAAAACGCAAGCACCACGGGCACCAGTTGCCGCCCACTTGGCAGATTACAAACTTGCCGTTAGCCTTAGCTTTGACCACCGCATTGTCAATCTGCTCGAGCGGATTTATCTCCTCGTTGTATACCTTTTTCAGACCCGTTTGCGCATCCACCATCACGCTGACCATAAGCGCAAAAGCTGCTATAAATATCTTTCTCATCTTTATTTATTATGATTATTTCTGGGTGCAAATATATTGAAGAGACGTAGCACGCTACGTCTCTACACAAAAAAACATTTTCATCATTCAATGAAGGTTTCTGAGTGTCAGAAACTATGTTTTAACAATGCAATGAAGGTTTCTGAGCGTCAGAAACTATGATTTAATCATAACAATGGATTTTGCGCAATGTGCAAAAAATCGTTTTCGCGACTCAATGAAAATTTCTGCACTCATGCAAAAATCCATTTACGCGACTCAATGAAAATCTGTAAATCAATTATGAGTTATTCACTTCGAGGTCATTCAGTCTACGGGAGGGAACGTTCAGGAGGTTATGCTAAAGATGAATAGCGACGACGATTACGAGGTGGAAGTGCGACACAGCGTCTAACGACAAGGGTCGCACACCTTTGCCCAATTGTTGAAGCATATCGTAAAATCGGCATTGCTATCAACAAATTTGATAGTGAAGTCAGCATTGCCTTCATTCCCAACAAAACGCCAGCTACCTGGTGTGTTATAGTCGGGGTAGTCGGCTACTTGAACCTTCAGGTCGGGATAGCGATTGTCGAGACAAACCCTAAAGTCTGCATTTGCTTGTGTGTTGCTTACGATATATACCTTGCCACACAACTTAATGCCCTTGCAGTAGCCGTCTTTTGTGATGCATTCTTTGCCATAATTAGGAACCATCGATGTGCAGACGATGAACAATGCCGCCAATAAGAAAAATGCTCGTTTCATAACTCGTAACTTATAATTCGCAACTCGTATTTCGTAATTATAGAAGTGTATAAACTAACGTGCAATATAGAAATATCTACTACAGAATGGCAGATAACTCTCGATCATTGCGCCAGAGTGGAGGTCAAAAATATGCTCCCCCGTTTGGCTTAGGCTGCGCCTACGTCCTACCTAAAAGCAAGGCTCCTGCCTTGCACATTTGCTATATCGTTTTGTTGCACTTTCATTCTTTTCTGTTTTCTTCCTGCAAGGGCTTGTGCCTTACTATCTGATGCGAGGTAGCGAGATGCTACACCGAGCGGAGGAAATAACTATCGCTACAACTCGTTTCATTATTGATTCTTTTCTATCAGTCTGACTGGCGTTTTATATTTTTCTATTTGTTCTGGCGTTGGGTGCCAATTAAGAACGCTAACTGATTTCTCCTTACCTTCCGTCATCTTTACCAAAACGGTGTCGCCCTTATTGAGATTCTCATATATCTGACGATCTTTAGCACATTCGATTTTTATGTTATTAGTCATCATTTGACCAACTTTCAGTTTTGCATAGTAGAAACGTCTTGTTTGATTCTTTTCTCGCAAATACTCT
>JAFYCM010000023.1 GCA_017539645.1 Bacteroidales bacterium | reverse complement strand
GCTGTTGGTCTTGATTCTGCTGATTCTGCTGGTTTTGCTGATTTTGCAGCATCTTCTTTGCAGCCACAAGGTTATAGCGCGTTTCGTTGTCGGCAGGGTTGGCGCGGAGCGACTGTTTGTATGCATCGATACTCTTGTCGAACTCCTGCTTTAGGTAGTGACAGTTGCCTATGTTGTGGTATAGCTGCGACAGGCGCTCTTTGTCGGTTTCGTTGGCAGCGAGCTGCTTGAAGCCTTCGAGAGCTTCGTCGATTTTCTCTTGCTTGAAGAGCGAATTGGCGTAGTCGTAGTTGGCTTCGTAGGAGTTTGGCGATTCGACCATAGCTTTGGCAGAAGCCTCTTGCGCTTGTTCGTATTCTTGGTTCTGATAATGGTTGTAGCTCTCGCGTATGTATTTACGCTCTTTCTGCGCATAACATACAGACGATGAGATTGTTAACGTAAATATTGCTATAAAAAACTTCGTCATATCCATCATCGATTTGATTTTTGAACTGTTTCGTTTGGTTGAATGAAGAGGTCGGCAGCGGCGCTCTTGCGGCTAAAGATGTCGAAGCGCGACAGACGCATGTTTTTTCTGCCGAGCAGTAGCAAGTCGATAAGCAAAATAAGTATTACGAGTGCCTGCACGTAGCCAAAACGGTCGTTGTAGTCGGTGTAGACTTTTGCCTCGAACTCGCTCTTTTCTATCGAGTTAAGTTCTTCGAGCAGCGCGTTTATACCATTACGTATGTTGTTGGCTGGTACGTATGCACCACCTCCAGCAGCGGCAACTTTTGCAAGCGATGTCTCGTCAATTTTACTTATGACCACTTGCCCATCTTTGTCCTTGATGAAGTTGCGTGTATCGCCTGGAGCAACTGGCACAGGAGCGCCTTTTGACGTGCCCATACCTACGGTGTAGACACGTATGCCACGTGCAGCAGCGGCTTGTGCGGCTTGAACAGCGTCGTCCTCGTGGTTCTCTCCATCGGTGATGACGATTATTGCTCGGTTGATGCCTTCTTGCTGTGTGAAGGAGTTCATACACATATTTATGGCAGCACCAATGGCTGTACCTTGCGTAGGCACCATGCCCGTGCTAACTGCCGAAAGAAACATCTTAGCCGATGGATAGTCGGTAGTTATTGGCAGCTGTACGTATGGCTGGCCAGCGAAAACCACTAAGCCGAGTCGGTCGTCGGTGAGTTTATCTACGAGGCGCGAGGTGGCCATCTTAGCCATTTCGAGGCGCGAAGGTTGCACGTCCTGCGCATTCATACTATTCGACACGTCCATAGCTACCATAATCTCAATACCGCTGCGCTTCATCGACTCTATTTTGGCACCAAATTGCGGACCAGCTATCACCAAAATCTGCAACGAGAATGCAAGCAATAGCAGAAATGCTTTGAAATTCAGTCGCTTGGGTGAGTATAGCGGCATCAAGTGGTTCATCAGCGACGGATTACCGAAGGTGCTGATGGCATTTTTGCGGCTGCGGTTGAATAGGTATACTGCAACTATTCCTATTGGTACTAACAGCAACAGAAACAGATAGTTAGGATGTGCAAATCTAAAAATATCCATAATTACGGAATTGTTCTCAAAAGAGAGTTACGTAAAACTATTTCAAGCAAAAGGAGCGCAAGCGTTGCGAGGGCGAAAGGCAAATACTCTTCACTACGTTTAGAATATTCGCGAACCTCAAGGATGGATTTCTCCAACTTGTCAATCTCTTCGTAGACGGCTTTGAGGCTGTTTTTATTTGTGGCACGGAAATATTTACCACCAGTCATTGCGGCCATCTTGCCGAGCAACTCTTCGTCTATCTTGACGTCCATATCTTGATATTGAATGCCGAAGTTTGTCTGAACCGGCATTGGTGCTGTGCCTATTGTGCCGACGCCAATTGTGTATATACGTACACCGAACGTCTGAGCTATCTCGGCAGCCTTCTCGGGCGCAATACTACCAGCGTTGTTCACACCATCGGTAAGCAGAATAATTACTTTGCTTTTCGCTTTGCTGTCCTTTATGCGGTTGACGGCGGTTGCAAGTCCGTTACCTATGGCTGTACCATCGGTGAGCATACCTATTTTGATGTCTGAGAATAGGTTCAGAAGCACATTGTGGTCGGTAGTGAGCGGACATTGAGTGAAACTCTCGCCTGCGAAAATTACAAGTCCGATGTTGTCGTTAGGTCGACCACTGATGAACTGCATCGCCACATCTTTGGCGGCTTCGAGGCGGTTCGGTTTGAAGTCAACTGCCTGCATAGAGCCCGAAATATCTATCGACATAACGATGTCGATACCTTCGGTCTTCTCGTCGTGGAAATGGTTTGTCGACTGAGGACGCGCAAGCACCACTATGGCCGATGCCAAAGCAAGCATTCGCAGCGCTACTGGCACATGGCGTAGATATACCTTCCACGACTGCTTCATGCCCACGAAGGGTTCGAGTGTAGATATTTGAATGGTGGCGTTGAGTTGGCTCTGCTTCCATATATACCAAGCTATGTAGATAGGTATAATTATGAGCAAGTAGAAGAACGACGGATGCAGAAAAGTTATGTTGTTCATTTCTCTTCCTCCTTCATCTTCTTGTTGGCATCAAGTTCATTGGCAATCGGAGCCGTTTCGCTGACAAACTCAATGGCTTTCTTCATCGACTCATCGTTCTCGTCGGGCAGTGGTTCCATCTTGGCAAACTTCACGAAGTCGGCAAGGCGAAGCACATCGGCGAGTTTGTTGCGGCTGTTGAAGTCGAGCGTAGATATGCTCTCGAGCTCGCTAATTATCTCATCTGTAGTGCTTTCCAGTGCGCTAACTTGGAAGCGTTCTGCTACATATTTACGCAGAGCATCGGTGATGCCCGAATAATATTCCTTGAACATGTTGCGCTGGCAGAGTTTCTCTTCGCGGATATGCTCCAATTCGCGCAAGGCAACCACGTCGCAGGGCTCTTTGGGTTTCACTGGCACAATGCCGAGCTGCTTGTTGCGATATTTTCTATACAGATAAATACCTAAAACAACGAGCGCAGCCAAGACCACTAAGCCCACAGCCCACGGCCAGTAGTGCAGCAACTCCGAAAGCAAGAATGGCGCATCGAGTGCGTCCTTGATGTCGGTGATGCGTGCCACGCCGCTCTGCTCGTCAATCTCGAGCTGCTGAAACGGGTTGATCACGTTGAGTGCGAAAGCTTCGGTTTTTATGGTGTCGCCATTTTCGGTAATGCCCACAATGATCGGGTCGACGTAGTGCAAACCCGAGTCGAACGAAGTGAGCAAATAGCGTTGCATAACCTCCACAATGCCGTTGCTCTTGGTGGTGTCGGGCTTGAGCGCCTCCACAACTTCCACTTCGGCAGTGAGCGTGTCTTGTAGCGGCACAAGCGTCACATTCGAGTTCTCGGGGAAGGCTATATTTATGTTCAAACCCACCTGACCGCCCATAAGTATGGTCATACTATCGAGCTGAGCCGATACGCGTGGCGCTTGAGCATGAAGCAGCGTCGTGATAAGTATAAATATTGATATAAATACGTGTTTCATAATTAGTTAGCTGCGTTGTTTGAATAACAAGAGTAACTGTTTTACGTAGTCTTCGTCGGTGCGAATGCGCACGCTGTCGATGCCATTCTTAGTGAATGTCGTCTTGAGCATTTCGAGGTGCTTTTGCCAAGCGTCGGCGTAGGCTTTACGCACGGCACTATCCGACGTGTCGATCCACTTTTGTCCGCCACGTTCGGCATCGGTGAGCAGCATCAGACCAATGTTCGGCAGTTCGGCCTCGCGTTGATCATAAATATGCAGCGCAACAACGTCGTGCTTGTGGTTGGCAATCTGAAGCGATTTCTCGAAGTTGTGGTCGATGAAGTCGCTCAGCACGAACGCGGTGCAGTGCTTCTTTATGGCGTTGGTTAGGTATACCAAAGCGCTGTCGAGCGATGTGCGGCGGTTCTGCGGTTGGAATGTCAGCAGTTCGCGAATGATATGCAGCACGTGGCGCTTACCCTTTTGCGGTGGAATGAATTGCTCCACGCGGTCCGAGAAGAATATTACGCCAATCTTATCGTTGTTCTGAATAGTAGAGAACGCAAGCGTTGCGGCAATTTCGGTTACGAGGTTCTTCTTGAAACGCTCTTGCGTACCGAACTCGCGCGAGCCCGACACATCCACGAGCAGCATCACGGTGTTCTCGCGCTCCTCCTCAAAAATCTTGATGAATGGGCGGTTGAAGCGTGCCGTCACGTTCCAGTCGATGTTGCGCACGTCGTCGCCATATTGATATTCACGCACTTCGCTGAATGCCATACCACGACCTTTGAAGGCAGAGTGATACTCGCCCGCAAAAATGTGGTTGGAGAGTCCGCGCGTCTTTATCTCTATCTGACGAACCTTTTTTAGTAATTCTGTAGTCTCCATTTTCTTAGTAATTATTATTTATATGGCTGACTTGCAGATATTTACTTAGGGCACTTCAACTTTATTGAGTATTTCGCTGATAATCTCTTCGCTCGTGACGTTGTTGGCTTCGGCCTCGTAGCTGAGCCCAATACGGTGGCGGAGTACGTCGTGGCAAACGGCGCGCACGTCCTCAGGAATGATGTAGCCGCGGCGCTTGATGAATGCGTAAGCTTTGGCTGCCATTGCGAGGCTGATGCTTGCACGTGGCGATGCACCGCACGAAATCATGTCGGTGAATTGGTCGAGGTTGTATTGGTCGGGGAAACGTGTTGCGAACACAATATCTACGATGTAACGTTCGATCTTCTCGTCCATATAAACATCTTTTACCACTTCGCGAGCGCGAACAATGTCCTCTGGATTAAGTAGTTGCTGTGGCTGAGGGAATTGCTTTGCGAGGTTGTTGCGTATGATGAGCTGTTCCTCTTCTTTTTTCGGATAGTCGATGACAACCTTCAGCATGAAACGGTCTACTTGTGCCTCTGGCAGTGGGTACGTACCTTCTTGTTCGATAGGGTTCTGTGTAGCCATAACGAGGAATGGTTTTGCCATCTTGTAAGTCTGGTCGCCAATAGTTACTTGGCGCTCCTGCATTGCCTCGAGGAGTGCACTCTGCACCTTTGCTGGGGCACGGTTAATCTCGTCCGCCAAGATGAAGTTGCTAAAGATTGGACCTTTCTTCACTACAAACTCTTCGGTTTTCTGGCTATATATGAGTGTACCGAGGATGTCGGCAGGCAGCAAGTCTGGCGTGAACTGAATACGCGAGAAGTCGGCTTTGATGATTTTTGCCAACGTATTGATTGCCAAAGTTTTTGCCAAACCAGGCACACCTTCCAAAAGTATGTGTCCGTCGGAAAGCAAACCAATAAGTAGGCTCTCTACAAGATGTTTCTGACCAATAATTACCTTATTCATCTCCATGGTGATAAGGTCTACAAACGAACTCTCTTGCTTTATGCGTTCGTTGAGTTCTTTGATGTCAACTGTGTCCATTATGTTTTTTTGTATTAATTATTTCAAAATAGTCTTTCGCTTTTTCAAGCAGCGCAAAAGTAATATGCATTTATATGTGTTGAAACGCTCAATTTGCTTTATTCAACGAGCGTATTTTTGCCTATAAATATTGATGTTCGTTGAACTTTTTCGTGCTTTTGATGATGATTCCGCAACTTTCGTTGTAAGTATGAGGTTGTTTATGGGCCTATATACGAGCCACTTTTTGCTCAAAATTCAACGAATGACAGCGCTAAAATCGCAACCGATGCCACCAATTGGACTGATTTGAATAGTTTTGCGAGGATTTGGAATTGAAACAAGCCCCAACTAACATTCGTTATGAAAAGGAAAAACAAAAGAGTAATCGCACTGCTTGCATTGATACTGTTGATTATTTGGCAATACGTTATTGCAGTATTCCCATCTATTGTTGCTTTATCTTATTGGAGTACATTCTCTTGCCGTGTCATTGTTTTTATGGCTAGTTGTGTTTTACTTGTATATATATCTAATAGGCTAAGAGTATTTCTGCTGATGTCTGTGCTTTTATTCATTATAGAGAATTTGATTCCAATATATGTCGAAACAATCCTTTGGGTAAATGATTATTATGTTCAGATAAGTTATATAACAGGGAAATATGACAATCGTGGAAGACACAGCGGAAGAGACTGTTTTATCAAAGTTTCAACAAATAACAAACGCGGCTCACTTGAAGTTGAGATAGAAGACTATGATAAAATAGAGATAGGAGACACAATCTTGTTAGACGTATCAAGTCGAGGTGGAATATATATCCATAAACTATTCCCCACCCACGAAAAAATTGAACGCTATAAAGTTCCTCAACACTACATAAACGGCAAGTTGCAAGAAAAGCCATCGTACGAGCAGTATTCTGCTGCAGTGAGAGATTCAATGTTGCAGCGCTCGCACAAACAAGTGGGCTATGTGTATGAAAAATTGGACGATGAATATTTCCGCCATTTGGTGAAGGTGGGCATCGATGCTAATCATACCGCAACGCATGAATTCTATGAAACGGATCGTAACTACCCAAAGGTTTATAAACGGTTGCATGTGGGCGATACGGTAATACTTCAAGTTGCAGATTCGCTGCCAGAGATAAACCGTGTGCTATGTTGGCAGCCTGATGAGAAGGACATTGCAAATTACGCCAACTATAAAGAGCCTACGGATTATAGCAATTGCAGCAAAGAGTTTGAGACGGAAATGCTGCATAAGTCGCACAAAAGAATAGGCTTCGTTTATGATAAGTATCAAGATGAGCATTTCGGCGCGTATCTCGAAGTGGGAATAGATAGACAGCACGTACGTACTTTTTTATTCAAAACGTTCGAAAAGAACTTTGAAAAGATTTATCAAACGGTAAATATCGGAGATACGGTTGTTCTGCGAGTATCCGATTCTATTCCACAAATCAATCGTGTACTCATTTGGCATCCGACTCCAGAT
>JAFYCM010000004.1 GCA_017539645.1 Bacteroidales bacterium | reverse complement strand
TGGATTACAGCTTTCGCGGTGAGCGAAGAATGTCTCTGGGTTCTCGGCCATACCTTTAGCCTGAGGATGTTCAGGAGAGAGTGCACGTTCGCGGAACTCTTTGATCTTGTCCCAACGAACGAGAGGACGAAGATCTTCCATATCCATGAGCTCAATCTTGTGATACTCGTGTGAAGTACGGAAACCATCGAAGAAGTTGATGAATGGAACGCGAGTCTCAATTGATGCCAAGTGAGCCACAGCAGCCAAATCCATAACCTCTTGTACCGAACCTTCGCAGAACATAGCAAAGCCAGTCTGACGGCAAGCCATAACATCGCCGTGGTCACCGAAGATACAGAGTGAGTGAGTAGCAAGTGTACGCGCCGAAACGTGGAATACAGATGGCAGCAACTCACCACCAATCTTATACATATTAGGAATCATCAACAAGAGACCTTGCGATGCGGTGAAGGTGGTTGTGAGCGCACCAGCTTGGAGTGAACCGTGAACAGCACCAGCAGCGCCGCCTTCCGATTGCATCTCTTGCACGCTTACGGTATCACCGAAGAGGTTCTTACGTCCTTGCGCAGACCACTCATCTACGTGCTCTGCCATTGGCGACGAAGGTGTGATTGGATAGATAGCAGCAACCTCAGTAAACATATATGCTATGTGAGCTGCGGCTTCGTTACCATCACAAGTGATAAACTTCTTTTCTTTTGCCATTTTCTTTGTTTTAGTTACTAACAATTATTTTGATTTATGTTGTTCTTAGTATTGTATACTAATATCTAAATCCGAATAGCCACAATGGTATGGTGCTACCCTCGCCTATCTCTATCATCTCTTTGGCGTGTATCACGTCTTGATAGCTTCGCTTGGGCGCATTGCCTATGCAGAAAAATGTAGAGCCATCTACACAAAAATCGCCTTTTTTGCCTCGAGTGAGCGTATGTATATACCCCAACTGATTGAAAAAGAATGTTTTGTACAGAGCATTTGTTTCTACTCCACCATAATTACACAAATACATCAGATTCGGATTTTGCATAAATATGTGCGCAGGCTTCTTACCCTCCGAGTCGCCCTCTTGATAGAGCAGATGTATCAAACGAGCTTGCTTCAAGTAGACCAAATAGTTCATCACCGTAGCGCGCGAAGTCTCTATTTCGGTTGCGAGTTTACTCACATTTGGCTGAAACGGCGCATCGTGTGCGATCAAATATAGTAGTTTGCGCAACTTAGGCATACATTTATATTCCACCTGCTTCAGGTAGCCAATCTCTATCTCGAGCACCAAGTTGATGGTCTTTATCATCTCAACGAAAACATTCTCTTCGTCGAGGAAATATGGATAGAAACCATGGTGCAAATAGTCGTCGAAATAGGCAAGCGGGCGAATCTTCGAAGTCACCTCTTGTGCTAACTCACGATGATTGGCAACAATTTCGTCGAGCGTATGTTTCTGAAAATTTTCACCCGTAATATGATTCACATATTCGCGAAACGAAAAGCCCTCTAAGCTATAGACCTTTACATATCCATGCAATTCGGGATTTTCCTCCTTCAAGCGCATCACTGGCGAACCAGTAAATACAATATGAAGCTCTGGAAAATTGTCATAACAATAGCGCAACTCTTTACTCCAATCTGGATATTTATACACCTGGTCAAGCAAAAGAGTATTACCACCAAGTTTGCGAAAGTCATCTGCGAGGTCGATTATGGAATGTGTAGAGAAATAGAAGTTGTTGAGGTCTACATATAAGCACCTCTTCGACTGACCTATTGCCTTGGCATAATTGAGTAGAAAAGTCGTTTTACCAATGCCACGCGACCCCTTGATACCTATGAGTCTGGCAGTCCAATCGATGTCATCCATCAGACCTCGACGAATCCAAGGTTTGAGATCTCGCACCAAATCGTCGTGTATTTTATAAAGACTTTGCATCTACACTTGATATGACGGTGGCAAAATTATGCATCAAAATGTAAGTTTTGCTATTTGCACTTTACATTTTTAGCCTCAAAGTGTAATTTGTAATTAGTAAAAAGAACGCAGAATTGACTTTTGTAAATGCTTAATTATTAGAGCAAACGTTTGCACAAAGAATATTTATGCACTAGGACAGCAGTCAGGAATGCATACATTTTCATTTCACACGCATCAAAAGAACGCAGTATGCGAGAATTTTCTGCGATGCCATTATCCCACAAACACACTATGCCGCGCATGTTTCCTCGTACATAATTTTTGTATTTTTGCTGTCGCGTGAAATGAATAATACGACAATGAAAAAAACGTACCCCGCCGACCTTGATCCAGAACTACTTATCGACATCGACAAAGTGCTCGATACTAAAGCTCCTAAGCTCAAGCGTTGGCTGCCTCGCTTCGTTGTAAGTTACCTCAAACACATTGTGCATCAGGACGATGTGAACGACTTCATTGTATCGAAGCGATTCTCTATTGGTATACCGTATGCAAAGGATATATACGAAAAATTTGGCGCCACGGTAAGCATCTTTGGGCTCGAGAATCTGCCCGACGAAGGACGCTTCATCTTCGCGTCGAACCACCCTATGGGCGGACTCGACGGCATGGCTTTCATACACGCTGTGGGCAAGAAATTCCAGAACCTCAAGTTCCCAGTGAACGACATTCTGCTCTTCGTGAAGAATTTTCGCGACATATTCTTGCCAGTAAACAAGACAGGCCCCACAGGCCGACATGCAGCCGAATTAATGGAAGAGGCTTTTGCAAGTGACAATCAAATACTTATGTTTCCTGCAGGACTTTGTTCGCGCAAGATAAACGGCAAAATTGTCGACCTCGAATGGAAGAAAGGTTTTGTAAGCAAAGCCATTCAGTATCAGCGAGATATTATTCCTGTATACATATCGGGGCGCAACAGCAATTTCTTCTACAACCTTAGCAACATACGTAAGAAATTAGGTATAAAAGTGAATATAGAGATGCTCTACCTCGTGGACGAGATGTACAAACAGAAAGGTCGACACATAGACGTATACTTCGGAAAACCAATAAAATGGCAATCGCTTGAGAATCGTCCAGCACGCGAAGTGGCACAAGAGATCAAAAAAATCTCAGAAAATCTATATACACAGAAATAAAACTACGAAATTTAGCGATTGAAAATAGATAGTTTCGAACATGTCAGAACCAATAATAGAACCCGTATCACGCGAAGAACTTGAGCGCGAACTTACGCAAGAGCGCTTCGTACGCACTACGAACAAAGGCAACAACAAGATATTCGATTTCTCGGCACAAGAAGCACCTGCACTTATGCGCGAGGTGGGACGATTGCGCGAAATAGCATTCCGCATGGCTGGTGGCGGCACAGGCAAAAGCACCGATATTGACGAATACGACGTCAGCGACATTCCTTTCCGTCAACTCATTGTGTGGGATCCTGACGAACGTGAAATTTTGGGCGGATATAGATACATACTTTGCAAAAACCTGCCCAAAAGCCAAGAAGGAACGCACTATTTGGCCACTTCGCATATGTTTCACTTCACCGAGAAATTTATCAACGAATATTTCCCACAAACCATTGAACTCGGACGCTCTTTTGTTCAGCCACTTTATCAGAGCAGCAAAGCTGGAGCTAAGAGCATTTATGCACTCGACAACCTTTGGGACGGCCTCGGCTCGCTTGTTGTCGACAATAAAGACGTGAAATATTTCTTTGGCAAAGTGACTATGTATACACACTTCAACCAGCAAGCACGCGACTACATACTTGGCTTCTGGCACAAATTCTTCGGCGACAAAGAGCGCCTCGTGTATGCATACAAGCCAATATCTATAGGTCTTTCAGAAAAAGATTGCGACGAAGTGTTCAACGGCAAAGACTTCAAAGAGAACTACATGATTCTCGTGCGCAAAGTGCGCGAGTGTGGCGAACATATTCCACCGCTCGTGAATGCATATATGACACTCTCGCCATCGATGAAAGTCTACGACACAGCCATAAACGACGAGTTTGGCGATGTGGAGGAGACTGGCATCCTTATCAATCTTCACGATTTGTACGAGAATAAGGCTGCACGACATATAAATACTTATAATCCAAAACAATAGTTCATGCGTCACTCACTCATAAATTTGCTTGCTACTTGGGTGCTTCTGCTAATTGCCGTGCACGCCTTCGCTCAAGAGCCCGACTCTGCGCGAAACGTGTCCTACATCAATCGCATGATTACGATTGGCGAGACATACCAAAACGCAGGAAATTTAGATAAGGCGCGCCACTTCTACCAGAATGCTTTGCAGTCGGCCACAAACTTATTCGACCGCTGGCGTTCGGTAGACCATTTCGCTACAGTGTGTGCGCTGATGAACCGCAAGAGTGAGGCTTTTAGTACGTATGAAAATTTCCTCAACACCCCGGAAGTAAAAGCCGACACCACTATTTTGGCTTATACCTACGATGGCATTGGCTGCATCTGCTTTCTGAATGGCGAATATGTGAAGTCGGTGAAATACCTCGAACTTGCCGAGAAATTCTCAGGGACGATACACCACGACGTACATTTTCGCGCAAAGCTCAAGTTCGACCACGGACGCACACGACTCGTAGCGGGCGACATACATACGGCTGAAGAGTATCTACTATTCGCAGAAAAGCTTGTAAACGAAACGCACGACTATCTTAGTCATGTGGAACTTTACGGAGTTTTCGCGCAACTCTACAGAAAGATGGGCAACTACGAAAAGGCGCTCCACTATGCCGATTTGTATCGTCAATATCACGATACAAAAATGCAAGAGCAACTGCACTCGTTGCTAATATCGACCATAGATATTGAGGAAGACAACACCCAGAAGCTCAACATCGAGCAGTCGGCATCCAACGAATTACAAAAGCGACTTTGGGAGTATACCGAAAAGAACCACCAGATGGGTGTTATGGTGTACGTATCGCTATGTTTAGCGCTATTTATGGTAGTTTGCTTGGTAGTGTTCATCAGGTTCAACAACCGCTACAAGAAGAGAATCAGAATTCTGAACAAGCAATTTCACGACATAGCACGCGTGTCGGCAGCCACATCGAACGAACTTGTAACAACGTTTGGCAACATCATCGACGAGTCGAATTTGCAGATACAGTATGCTGCAGCGCAAGACGATGCCGACAAATTGGCATATAGTAGCAATATCTATAAATCGACGCTGCAGTCGTTTCAATCGATAATAAATATTCTCTATTGGGTACAACTGACGGAGCAGATACGTACGAATATTATCACGCTACACGTCAGCTTCGAAATAGAGAATCTTGTTGACCTCTGTCGCTATTATGCCGAAAGCAAAGGCGTAAACCTCAATGTAGATATTGGCGACAATGCCGAAGTATTGTGCGACCGAGTAAGTTTCGCCATAATTCTTCACAACATACTCATCAATGCCATAAAATACACGGCCTCGGGTGGTCGCGTAACCATCACCGACGAAGTGACGCACGATATGGTATATATATATGTAGAGGACACTGGCATTGGCATGACTCGCGAAACCATCGCGAAGATTAATGGCGATACGTATACAAGTAGCACCGTAGGCACCAACAACGAAAGGGGCTTCGGCATAGGCTTGCTTGTTTGCCGCAAAATAATAAAGATTAACCACGGCGAATTGAAGATTGAGAGCGAACGCGGCTTAGGCACAAAAGTCTGCTTCGGCCTACCCAACAAAAACAAGCCGAAACGCGACAGATTTATATAAATGGAAAAGAAGGATTTGAGCTACGACCAAGCCATTGGCGAGATAGAAAAGATAATTGCAAAACTGCAGGGCAACGATAGCCAATGCTCGTTCGACGAAGTTATCGGCGAAGTAGAGCGCGCCGTGAAGCTACTCAACAGTTGTAAAGAAAAACTTGTGAAAACCGAGGAGCGAATGAACAAGCTCTTCGACGAATCTACTGAACAAGCTTAAACCTCATTCGCCAAATGCCAGTCGACTCGTCCCATGAGTGGCTAATAATGACGAACTGACCAATTTCGGAAGTATTCTCCACATGCGCGCCAATGCATAGACACTCGTCGTAGTCGCCAACATGCACAATGCGCACTTGCTCTGAAGCACCTTCGGGCAAACGCTCAAGGTTGAAGCGCCCAGCCACTTCGCTCTGCGTGGCATACTCCACCGTGACGGGCAAATTCCTACCAATAACTTCATTCACCACCCGCTGCAACTCAGCCACCTGTTCTTCAGTTGGTTGCGCGTTCATTTTATAGTCGAGTTTGCTCTTTTTGCGCTCGATATGCGCCTCTACCGATCGCCCGCATCCAAACATATTTATCATTGTTCTGTTGATGATATGTTCTGCCGTATGCATTGGCGGAAACTCTTGCTTGTTGTGCTCGTTGAACTCCATTTCTATAATTATTAATTACGAATTACGAGTTTTGAACTCGCATTAGGTAACGCCTAATTCGGGACTTGTAATTCGGTACTAATCAGTTGTTATTTATTGCAAAATTAAGTGAAACATACTTATGCATAATACACATAAATGAGCTAAACACGTATATTCGTCGCGCATACAAAAAAAGCTTCATATAAAAATACAGTTATGAGAAAGAGAACAATCTTGGCAACATTAGCTATGGCAGCCGTTGCAATAAATGCCTCAGCACAACTAAAAAATAATTCCGATGGCTACAACCGCATTCAAGCTTCGTTTGCAGCAGGTAGAGTTACCGAATCGTTAGACGGCAGCGAGAACTTGAACACGCGTGGTGCTTCGTTGTCGTACATTTCTGGTGTGAATCTTACAACAAAAATTCCGCTCTTCCTCGAAATCGGCGGTCGCTTGACTTTTACCAAAGGAAGCGATGACGTAAAGGGATACGACGAAGAGGATGACAATGAGTTGCTTTATAAATACGAGCAAACCAACACTTTGATGGACATCTCTGTTCCGTGTAACTTGGCATACAAGATAGCATTCTACAGCAGCGGGGTGGAAATCATTCCATTCTTTGGTCCGAACTTCAAGTTCAACTTAATAGGCAAACAGAAAACGAAGGAGATGAAATATGGCGAAACAACCGAAACCACATGTTCGTTCTACGACGAGGACGACATGGGCGACAACAAAGCCAAGCGCTTCCAATTTGGTCTTAACCTCGGTGTAGGTTTCCGCCTCAACTCTATATACTTAGGATACCAAATTCAGCCCGACCTTTCGCCATACGTAAAATTCGACAACTACAAGCTAAAGACTTTCTCTCAGTTGGTTTCATTAGGTATATACTTATAAATAGAGATACAAAATACAATACTGCATCGGAGTTGGCGTGGGCTAACTCCGATGTTTTTTGTATGTGTACATAGCCACAATAAAAAAGCCCCACCACATTGGTAGGGCTAAAACGCTCTAATGCAAAACTGAAACTGTTGATTAGTTGAGCTTGAAGTTTATAGGTATGGTGAATGAAACAGCCACTGGTATACCTCTTTGCTTGCCAGGAGTCCATTGGGGCATCGATGCTACTACTCTCATAGCCTCTGCATCCAAATCTGGATCAACTCCTTTGGCCATCTTAACATCGGTTACATAGCCTTCTTTGTCGATTACAAAAGAGACGAAAACTCTACCTTCAACTTGTCTTTTGATGGCATTTTCGGGGTATTTGACTTGTTCACTCAAATATATTTGAAGAGCTTCTTGTCCTCCAGGATATTTAGGCATATCCTCTACAATCTTAAATATTTCGTCTTCTGGAGATTTGTAGATTTTGCCGTCTTTCACCTCAATAGCTTTGGCATCAACCAAATCCTCAGGCGAAGTAATTTCCGAATCAATATTTTCACTATCTTCGTCCTTGTTTTCAGAGCACGAAATTTGTGCAAAAGCGACCATTGCAAATGCTGCAATTGGAAGGACGTAAAGCGCCTTGGCCAACGTCCACCTTGATGATTTTCTACGAGACATCATAGTTATTCGATATTTTAGTTTACTGTGATTGAAGCTGTTGGCAATAGAATACCACTTCGCGCCAGCAGCTTTCTTGATTAATAATATTTGATATTGTTTTGCATTAATGCCAGAGTCAAGTACGGCTTTGTCGGCCTCATATTCGTGTACGGCGCACAACTCGCGGCGCAAAAGCCACATTGCGGGGTTGAACCACTGAAGGCAGCAGAGCACGTCGCACCATAGTACGTCTACCGAATGCAGGCATTGCACGTGCGCACGCTCGTGAGTGAGTATTTCGGCAGCGTTCTCTTCGTAATCTTTCTTGCTAATAATGATATGGTTGAACCAGCTAAACGGTTCCTGATTGTCGTCTGTCACAATCAGCTGAATGCCATCGCTATATGGCATTGATGTGCCTTTGCGAATTATCTTCAACACACTAATTATAGATAGCAGCATACGTACGGCGCAGAACGCCACGCCAACGCCATAGAGCGCTATCACGAGAGTTTGCCAATCGAACGAGCTTGCGTGGTTTGTGCCCACAATTACCTCTTCGAGCATCACTACCGACTGCGACAAAACCATCGTAGGATTTTCGACCGATGCCACGTTTATACTTAGGCTGCATAGTGGCAACACAAACGCGAGTGCTATGGAGCCGAGCAGCAAAATGCGGTTGGCGCGATGAATGGTTTCGCGGCTCATTATCCACTTGAATAGTAAGTAGAACACTACCAAAAACGTGGCTACTTTCAGGCTATAGATTATTAGTGCCATTGTTATCGTCCCTCTCTATTTGGTTTATCAGATTTTTCAACTCATCAACCGACAAATCTTCGTCGACAAGGGCAGAAACCGCTTGCTTGTACGAGTTTTGAAAATACTTGCCGATGATGTTTTTGAGTGTCAGTCGACCGAAGTCGCTACGGCTTACGAGCGCATAGTATTGGTATGTTGGCCCATACGATTTATGATCGACGAAGCCTTTCGCCTCGAGGCCACGCACAATGGTAGAAATAGTATTGAAGTGAGGTTTCGGCTCGGGATATAGCTCCACCATGTCGCGCACGAACATCGGACCATGCTCCCAAAAGATGTTCATCACCTCTTCTTCTTTCTTGGTAATCTTCTCCATACGAATTGTTTTATCAGAACACCGCTAAGGTAACTATAATTTATTTACATGCAACTATATTTTATAGTTATACGTAAAATATTTTTAGTTACGAGTATGGAGACAGCCTCAATGGCAGTAAAACAAAAAAGGCGAGGAAAATTCCCCGCCTTCATAATTATAAGTATGTATGAAAATACTATTTCAACTTGCTAAGAGCTTCGGTGAGAGCAGCAATCTTGCTTTCGGCATCGCTTTGCTTTTTGCGTTCCATTTCGACAACTTGAGCAGGAGCGTTGGCAACGAATTTCTCGTTTGAGAGTTTTTTCTGAATGCCAGCAAGGAAGCCTTGCAAGTGCTTGAGTTCAGCCTCGATCTTCTGTTTTTCAGCCTCAACATCGATGAACGAGCCAAGAGGAACAGCAAACTCCGTAGTACCTACCATGAACGAAGCAGCACCATCGGGCTTATGCGTTGCACGATTCACAGCGGTGAGGTTCGCCATCTTGGTTATCATCTCTATGTATTTAGCATCAACGTCGGCATTGATAACGTTGAGTTCGAGAGCATCTTTAGGCGAAATATTCTTGGTGTTGCGAATCTGTCGAACAGAAGAGATAATCGACTTGGCTATCTCCATACCATTTATTACAGCCTCGTCGGCAGTGGTAGGAGCATCGAAGGCAAGTTGTGCATACATAATAGACTCGCCCTCTTTGCGTTCTGCAATGTGTTGCCACAACTCTTCGGTGATGAACGGCATGAACGGATGCAACAGACGCAAAAGATCGTCGAAGAAGCCAAGCGTAGCTGCGTATGTAGCTTTATCGATAGGTTGACCGTAAGCTGGCTTAACAACCTCCAAGTACCAAGCAGAGAACTCGTCCCAGAAGAGTTTGTAGATGGCCATAATAGCCTCGCTCAAACGATATTTGCCAAAGAGATCTTCCATCTCGGCAGCCGTAGCGCGGAGCTTAGCACCGAACCACTCGATAGCCACCTTAGAGGCTTGTGGTTGTTCAACATCGGCAGTTTGCCAACCTTGAACGAGGCGGAAGGCGTTCCATATTTTATTATTGAAGTTACGACCTTGCTCGCAGAGTGCGTCGTCGAAAAGGATGTCGTTGCCAGCAGGAGCAGAGAGCATCATACCCATACGTACGCCATCGGCACCATATTTCTCGATAAGAAGGAGCGGATCGGGCGAGTTGCCAAGGCTCTTACTCATCTTGCGTCCGAGTTTGTCGCGTACGATACCAGTGAAGTACACGTTGCGGAAAGGCACATCTTTCATGTACTCTTCGCCAGCCATAATCATACGAGCCACCCAGAAGAAGATGATGTCTGGACCGGTTACGAGGTCGGCCGTAGGATAGTAGTACTTAATCTCGTCGTTGCCAGGGTTGTTGATGCCATCGAAGAGCGAGATAGGCCACAACCAAGAAGAGAACCACGTGTCGAGAGCATCTTCGTCACGAGTAAGTTGGTCGATGGTGATATTCTCGAAGCCTGCAATCTGCTTAGCCTCTTTCAGAGCCTCTTCGGGTGTGAGAGCAACAACAAATTTCTCCTCCTCGCCCTCGGCCGTAGGTAAGAAATATGCAGGAATGCGATGTCCCCACCAAAGTTGGCGACTGATACACCAATCTTGAATATTTTCAAGCCAGTTGCGGTATGTAGTTACATACTTAGTTGGATAGAACTTTATCTTACCCTCGAGTACTGGCGGAAGAGCGATGTCGGCAAAGTGCTTCATCGACAAGAACCACTGCTTGCAAAGGCGAGGCTCGACAGCTGTATCTTGATTACGTTCAGAGTAGCCAACCTTGTTGTAGTAATCCTCAATCTTCTCCATCAATCCAGCAGCCTCAAGGTCGATGGCAATCTGCTTGCGCACCTCCATACGATCTTGACCTACATACATACCCGCAGCCTCGGAAATTGTACCATCTGGATTGAAAATATCGATGGTCTCAAGGTTGTGAGTCTTGCCAAGAGCATAGTCGTTAACGTCGTGAGCTGGAGTAACCTTCAAGCAGCCAGTACCAAACTCAATATCTACGTAGCGGTCCTCGATAACCGGAATAACTCTATTTACGAGCGGAACTATGACCTTATGACCGCGAAGCCACTGATTCTTCGGATCTTTAGGGTTGATACACATCGCAGTATCGCCCATGATAGTCTCAGGACGTGTGGTAGCTACAACAGCGTAGTAGCGACCTTTATCATCTTTATGAATCACTTCGCCCTCTTCACCCGTTGGGACAACAGGATTGGTGTCGACATCGGCCACATAGTAGCGAAGGTGGAATAGCTTGCTCTTTTCGTCGCGATAGATAACCTCTTCGGTAGAGAGAACCGTCTGAGCCTTAGGGTCCCAGTTTACCATTCGCAAACCGCGATAGATGAGACCCTTCTTATAAAGGTCTACAAACACCTTCATCACACTCTCCGAACGCTTCTCGTCCATAGTGAACGCCGTACGACTCCAATCGCACGACGCACCAAGTTTCTTGAGCTGTTCGAGGATTATGCCGCCGTGTTCTTCTTTCCATTCCCAAGCATATTTTAGGAACTGCTCGCGGGTAAGGTCACGCTTTTTGATGCCTTGCTGAGCGAGTTTGTTCACCACTTTAGCCTCTGTGGCAATGCTGGCATGGTCGGTTCCAGGCACCCAAAGAGCATTCTTACCTGTCATGCGCGCACGACGAATAAGTATATCTTGAATAGTGTTATTTAGCATGTGCCCCATGTGAAGCACACCCGTCACGTTAGGTGGCGGAATAACTATAGTATAAGGTTGACGATTATCGGGCTTCGACGCGAAGAGATTCTTTTCGATCCAGTATTTATACCAACGTTGCTCTATGTCGGCAGGATCGTACTTTGTTGCGAGTTCCATTAATTATAAATAAGGTTAGCATAAACATTCACAATACCTATATATGAATGCGGCTGCAAAGATACGTTTTTAGTCGATAAAACTGCATTTGCAATTACATGTGAAATACAACTACGGAATACGTATAAATAATGAATGGACCACACATAGGTATTTATCACAATCAACCTATTATGACTTTTGAAAGTAAAATCCATTGGATCAGTGTTTACTGTGTTCATAATTTCTACTTTCGCAGCGCAAAATAAATAGGCAATGACAAAAGAAAATGATAAAAGCAAACGATGGACTGTCGTAAAGTCCGACTATGTGCTGCGCGAGCCATGGCTCACTGCACGTCGCGACCACGTCCGTCTGCCCAATGGCACTGAGATAACCGATTTCTGGGTAGTGGAATATCCAGAATGGGTGAACGTGATAGCCATCACAGTAGATGGCGAATTTGTTATGGAGCGTCAGTATAGGCATTCAATAAAGATGGTAAGCACCGAGTCGTGCGCTGGCGTGGTGGAGAAAGGCGAGACACCTCTCGAAGCAGCCAAACGCGAGCTATCGGAAGAGACGGGCTACGAAGGCGGCAATTGGACCGAGATTCTCGACCTTGCCAACTCGGGCACAATGTCGAACCACACACACGTCTTTCTGGCTACCGATGTAGTGAAAGGCACGAGCCACCCCGAAGCTACGGAAGAGATTGAGGTATTTCTGTGTAGCAAACAAGAGGTGCAAAAGATGCTTATGAGTGGTGAGATAATTCAAGCTTCAATGGTGGCTGGACTTTGGAAATTGTTTGCATTGGGGAGTGTGTAAGTATTAAGTTTGGGCGTTGTAAGTATTACGATTAGGAATTGTACACATATATTGGACATAATCTAACGAATAAAAAAAGAGCAGTTTTAGGTGTTGGAATTGACAAAAAAAGTCCGTTACTTTGCGCCCGTGTTTGAATAAAGTATCCGAAAAAGAAATTTAGTAATGTCAAAAGTTTGTGAAATAACCGGCATCTCTTATATGAACGGCAATAATGTGTCGCATTCAAAGAGACGTACGAAGAGACGTTTCCAGCCAAACCTCTTCGTCAAGAAGTTCTACCTACCGGAGGAAGATCGTTGGATACAGTTGAAAGTATCAGCAGCAGGTCTCCGCTTGATCAATAAAATTGGTATAGAGGCAGCTATCAAGAGAGCTGTTGATAATGGTATAATTAGCATTTGCTAACAAATATAATTAGGCAAAATGGCAAAGAAATCAAAAGGCAATCGCGTTCAAGTAATTCTTGAATGCACCGAGCAAAAGGAGAGCGGCGTTGCTGGTATGTCTCGTTACATCACCACCAAAAACCGCAAGAATACTCCTGACCGCCTTGAGCGCAAGAAGTATAACCCATTTCTGAAAAGAGTAACCCTCCATCGTGAGATAAAATAATTAAGCTATGGCAAAGAAAGTAGTCGCTACTCTGAAATCAGATGACAAAAAAGGTCATGCTAAAGTTATCAAGATGGTGAAATCGCCTAAAACGGGTGCTTACACTTTCCAAGAGGAAATGATACTTAATGACGATGTAAAGGCATACTTCAGCAAGAAGTAATTAATATCATCTGACAAGATTAACCTCCTTCAGTTCGCAAGAATTGAGGGAGGTTCTTTTTTGTAGCAAATAGAGCCACTTCTGCATAGTAGATACTTTTTACTTTGTCCTTATTACGCTACATTTGCTATCGCCGAAAGCAACAACGCCCAAGGCATATTAATATTTGAACTAAAAATTATTATATGATTTCCGATCCGAAAGATTGTCTCTATTGCCAAAACAACGAGACGCTCCATTCACTAATGATTGAAATAGCTCCATTGAAAGTTTCGCGTGTATTCCTTTTCAAAGAGCAAACCTACCGCGGTCGCTGCCTCGTGGCTTATAACGAGCATGTCGACGATATGAACCTTCTCACTCCTGAGCAACTTCACGACTTCATGGACGATGTAACTCGCGTTACGCGTGCTATGCAGAAAGCTTTCCACCCCGACAAAATCAACTATGGCGCTTTCTCAGACACGCTTCAGCACCTACACTTCCACCTCGCACCAAAATATCAAGGTGGACCAGATTTCGGCAGCACTTTCCGCATGAATCCTAAAGAGGTTTACCTCTCAGACGCTGAATATCAGCAACTCATCAGCGAAATAAAGAAATATCTGTAATAGAGTTATTGAATACAGCAAACCGCGTTTTCCTTTCGGAGAGCGCGGTTGTTTTTATATTTCTATTTCTGATATTAAATCTGGAAGAAACGATTAGTCGAAGTCGTATGTGATGTTCAAGTAAGAATTTTCTATTAGATATTTATAATCATGCAATTTGCATTGTAGCACTGAAACAGGTATAGGCAACATCAATATTCAACGACAAAACACCACAAATATTGCGCTTGGCTTTGTTGCTCGACATTTCCAATGTCATTATCAGCACTCGATTTTTATCGTAGAAGTGTATCATAATCAACGCTTTTACTCCACATTCACCGCTTCCACCTGAATACGTTGGTCCGACATTACTCGGCTATGCACGGAGCGAATGTTCAAATCTACACGGCGCGTGGTGAAGTCGGGCGCATTGTAGGAATAGAGCGACTCGCGATAGAAATGTTGCGGGCGTCGCTGAGGCAAGAGGAAGGGCTTTGTAGCTACACCATTGCTATCGACGCAAGAAAAATAGAGTAAGCTATAGAGATGATCTTCGCGCTTACTGCCAAAGAGAAACCAGTGCGAATCGCTGCTCCAGTTGTGATATGCATCCGTTTCGGGGCTATTTATTTCGGTCATCAGACGCTGTTCGCCAGTCTGCAAATTGAGCATATAGAGGTCCGACTCTTGGCGGTTGACTGGCGTTGTGCCATAATCGGTTAGACAATACATAATATAACGCCCATCGTATGACGGACGCGGCAAGCAGACACTTTTGCCAAGCGCACGAGCGCCGAGAATAGTATCGACTTGCGCACCAAATGTAGCGCTATCGGCATTGAAATCGACAGAACAAAGGCTGTAGCGTAGTTTGTCGTATTCGGCTGGCATACGGCAGAGCGGTGCGGCACAGAAATATATTTTCTTTCCATCGGCAGAGAAGGCCGGCGTAGTCTGGAAATCGGGCGTTGAGAGCGCCGCTGGACAAAGCATCTCATTGGTTTCAACGTTGAGCACAGCGACATCGGAAACGGCGTCCCACGGCTCAATGATTTTATCCTCGCCAACGTAGAAATTTTGAAATATACGGTTGAGCGAATATGCACAATATTTACCATCGGGGTGCCAATAGCCATACGTACAACTGCCTGGCGTAGTCGGCGTTTTGGTGTTTAGATAGGCATCTTTGCCATTGGCACGAATAAGTGTACAACCGTGAGCGCCGCGCACATGAACCGACAAATAATCGGGATTTCCACGATTTGCATAATGACAATTCAAGCACTGACCATCGACAGCAGAGGCTTCAATAATAGACTCTTCGTCGAAAGTGCTGAGGCAGCGCTGATAGATACCAATTTTGCTAAACGTCTCGAAACCTGGAGCTATCTTGCGATACGTAACTCCATAGTCGTTTAGTGCATACGTACTTACATACATACTAAACGGTTTGTATTCCAGCCATTTACCATCAACTTTCGCAAAAACGGCAAACGTAATAGAATCGCCAACGTTGGCAGCAGTGAGGGCGTGCCAATCGTCTATATCGAAATCGACATAGCATCCACCTGCAGTCAATTCACCTGATTTTCCGCCAGTTGCAACCACGAAGACACGCTCAACTTCGGCTGAATCGGCAACGACATCGAAATTCATTGGAGCTATTTCGGCGGGAATAGTCACTCCAATATAATCGGGGTAAATATTTGGCAAATAATTGACTTCCAAGGCATTTTCTGGCTTTTGCACACACGCCGTAAGTATGCCTAATATGAATATTATGGAGAACTTGTATTTCATAATTGAAAGTTGAAAATTGAAAATTCAGAATTCATAATTGAAAAACTCGTAATTCGGAATTAGTAATTCGTAATTACAGTCATCCTTCGCGTTCTGAACCTCCTTGATGCTCGGATTGCGTTTCAAATAGCTTTTTATGAGTTAGATAGTAGAACCAATATGTATTACCAAATTGCGGTTTCCAAGCGTTTTGATTTTGCGGATTTTGCTGATACTCACGAGCAAAAGCCATCAGACGCTGCGTAAGCGAAGGCAACAATTGATAAGGGAAACCTTCAAACGACTGATGTCCGAGCGTCCAAAAGAAAGCCAAAGCCTCCTGATGGTGCGTATAAATAGCTTGCTGATGAAACATCTCGGCTGCAAAATGGTAATAGCCAGCGAAATTTTGCAACTGACCTTTGAGAAGAAGTGCCGCACAAAAATAGTCCCATGCTAAACGGTTCTCGCCATCGCTCTGGAGCGCAAGTTGACCGAACATCTTCTCTATCTCGCTATAATTATAGAGGAACTCGTTTTTGAAACGCAACCGGCGTTTCTCGCCCCAAATGCGATGCTCGTTAACAAGGTCTTCGCTTTCCATGCAAGCTTCGGCACGCAACGCCCACGCGCGGTAGAACATGCTCTGTTTCAGTTTGTTTATATACTTAGAGGCAGCCTTGTACTTATGATTGATAATGAGACATTCGACCATTCGGCGCATAAAACGCCCACTCTTTCGATTGTTGAGAATCGACTCCTGAAGGTCGAAATTGTATCGGAAGGCAGAATTTATCATACCAAGATGATAGAAAATCTCAGCAGTGGCAAGGCATGTAGTATTGTTACGTTCGTATGACGCCACAAGGCTACCAATGTCGTTTTGATGGAAATCGAACATACGTTCACCAAGTAGACCGAGTTTTGCAAGAGCCAGATTCGTGCATTGGAGGCTAAAATTATCGCGCGGTTGAACTCGGTCGGCATAGTCGACAACATCTTGCCAGCGATTATTGCGAACAAGATAATCAAAACGAAACACTCGGGCTTTGTCGGAATCGTAATTAACTACAAATGAAGCTATTCCACTAATTATAGCCACACACGAAGCTGCAATTATGGACATTCGCACCGACCTGATGCGAGCGCAATAGTCTATACCTATGCTAAGTAGAAATGCAGAAAGCAAAACGCACCACTGCATAGCTGGGAAAATATTTGGCGCACGATAGTAGTTGATGCCAGCAAAAATCTGTGCTGGCGCATATTGACGCAAAAAAGTCACGCCAAACACTACGTATGGCAACACTGACGACACGAAGAGCCACAATAGCATTAGCAGTACTCCATGCTTCTTTCGCCAAAACCAGCGAACGACAACTATTGCCGCAAAGAGCATCGATGCTGCACCGAGTAGCCAATAGAGCGCCAAGTAAATCTCCACAAAAAGCACACGAAGCACTGGCGCACCTGCTTTTATCTTCAAAAAAGCGCAGGCAACCAACAACGATAGTGTGACCGCAATAGGGAACGACAGCAACACATTCTCGTCGAGCAGATAGCTTGCCATAAGCAACGATGGAACGAACGACAAAACATACGTATGCACATTACGCTCTGGAGCCAAACTCCAAACCGCCAATTGCAAACCAACGAGCACAAGCGCAACGACAGCTGCACCCGCGACAGGCAAGATGTAGAATTGTGTCAAGAACTCGCCTACATAGTCAGCCAAACCGCCTGCCACAGAGAACCGTTCGGCTGCATAATCGGTCGAAAAGAGAAATAGTTGATATTGCTCTTGGTATGAGAGGAATTCTGCGTGCAGCAGCCAAAAAACAAATACCGCGACAGCGTATATGGCTGATAGGCACACGTATAAATTCGATTTCTTCATATTTAGATAGAGATTATTAGCCAAACTTTCTGGGTGTTGATTTATCTATTGTAAATCTGCTTCAAGAAGTCGTGCAAAGTGCCACTTTCAGCTTTACCGACAAAGGTTTGAGCCTCAGTGCGACGCCACTTCATATATTGCATCATGGAGTCGCGAAGTGCCGATGCATAAGCCGTATCACCTTGGTGAATAAGGTATCGATAGTGCTGATTTTGCTCTACAAGCACCTTATTTGTCGACATCATAAATTCTTTATATCGCTGAAGCAGATCATTCTGACGTGTACCTCCGCCATAGCTAACCGTATCAATGCAAACCTTGATTGTGCCTGGCTCAGTAACCACAAGAAGATTCTCAGTGCCATACCTATAATGCGCTGCAATACGTATATCGCCCACATACTCACGATTGCCAGTGAAACGGAATTTATGATCCTTGATGATAGTGGAATCGACGCCAATTTGAGCCTTTACAGCACTATCGAGTGGCACAATGAAGACCCATTTACCTTCCAAACGTTCTTGGGGAACTTCTCCTTCGATGGTAAACGTGTTATGGTTGCTACACGAGAACATAACCAACGAAGACAATAAGAATAACAGTTTTTTCATTACAGATTTTATTAGATATGAATGTGCTTTAGCACATACGAATTTCAACATTTTTTCACAATTCGCAAAGCACATAGACTGCGCATTTCTATTGAATTTGCAACGGATTATAAGTTCATAAGTACACAAAAAAGGCCGTACAAGTTTTACTTGTACGACCCTCACTTTTATGGAAACTAAAATTTACATATACATGCTTTCGGTAAAAGTGAACCTACAGCACGTTCGCGCAACATTTTGCACTTTTTTCTTATTTGTTCCCCACAAATTATTCGGCTGACGGTTCATCACTCAAGCCATCAAATGTAGCTGTATAGCCAGGTGCTTTGAAACGCCAGAATGTTGTTTCACCCCAACTGCCTAAACCACTTTCGCCACTGTAGGTAAGAACCATTTTTTCTTCATTGAGTTGAATGATCTCAAATGCAGTAGGCGCATAGCCATTTGAATTAATTTGCCATGGGAAGAAAATCGACTCTGCAGAGGTAGTCAAAGTGCCTATAGACCAACCGTCGATTTGTCTCTTCATATCGAAATTGAATGTGCCACTACGAACCAATGTGCCATTAGCTGCATAAGTTTCAATTTTCAATCCATTCAATTTCCAAATCATATAGGCATTAGGATCTTCTTCGCCAGTAGGGTTACCGGTGCTTGAATGGTTCATTTGTCCGGCAAGATCAGCAGGCTTACAAGACCACCACGTACCGTCACCTTTGGTAGCTAAACTTGGGCCATCGCCAGTTTGACCAGCGTTACCCCAACCGCCTCCATTGACGTCGGTATCCCATGTCCATTTCTTTTCAGATAGATTTGTGAAAAATCCATATTGAGGTGGAACAGGATTGTTCATCACATCAACATTCACTTTGATGGCTTTTTCGACAATAGTTCCATCGGCATTGAAACCTCTCACATACACCGTGTTTTCGCCCTCTTGGAAAAGAAGCAAATCGGTTCCGTTTGTAGAATTAATAGTTTCTACACCATTTGAAACTTGAACTGGAACCTTGTTGCCGTCAGCATTGATAGATACCAAGTTACCATTCTTTCCATTCACTTGTTGCACAGACACTTGCGCCACAAGTTCATCAGCAGTAACTATAGCACCACTGTAAGATATATCTTCCTCCACAGGATCGCAGGCAACTATCATACTTGCTGCTGCTATAATATAAATTGACTTTTTCATGTTTATAATTCTTAGAGGATTAATACTTTGGAGTACCCGACATATTTGCATCAGCAACACCACTACCCCAACCTGCATTTTGTTTCAGGACGGCTTCGTCGGCTACGATATTAATTTGAGATGGAGGTATTGGCAAGAAGCCATCAGTCTCAGCATAACGCTTAGCCCACGACGAAGTAGCATGGTGCATTGTTGTCCAACGACCAGTGTAGTTAACACGAGTACCATTTTGCTTTTCAAGGGCAACAGCAGCCAAGCAACTTTCGCCACCGTTCTTACCACTCCAGCGACGCAAATCGTTGAAACGTAGACCTTCGCCAGCGAACTCCCAACGGCGTTCGTTTTGAATATTCTCCCATGAGTATCCTTTCTCTGGCAAACCTACTCTCTTACGCACCTTGTTCATACCTTCTGCATTACCGGTAAGCTCAGTATGCATCAAGTATATGTCGGCAAGACGCATAAGCACGAGGTCGGTAAAGTGGTCGCCTTGCATAGAGCTACCGTTTTTGTTAGCCTTGTCAGTGTTTTCACTACGATAAACGCCCCACCATGTATATGCGGTTGCCATATCAGAGAATGTTGATCTTGCGCAAGTAATAGACATTACTTTCTTGTTGTAGTAACCAGCATCTTCTGTACATGAGGTTGTAAATACGAAGCCTTTGCACTCAGATTGAGCATCAAGAATTGTAGCTCTCTTACGTGGGTCATCATCTGGCCATTCCTCCCAAAGGTTAGCATTTATGGTGCCTTGTCCCCAACCCTGACCGAATGGAAGAGTTGTTTCATCACCATTAATATTGCCACTACCATCGTCGTCGCAACGCAAACCGCAGTAGAGCGAAATCTGATTTACCCAGCCCATGCTTATAGTACCACTCCAAGAACCGAGGTTAGCAAATTGTATTTGGAAGAGTTGCTCTTCATTACCATTGCCAGCCCAATACTTTTGGTCATCGGCAAGATCCTTATTTTCAACAAGGTCTTTCATAAATTCATAGTCTGGAGCAGAAAGCTCGTTGCTATATTGCCACAAGCGGCGATAATCAGAAATAAGATTCAAGCCACTATTTTTCATAGCATCTTCGAGAGCAGCAACAACTTGAGCTTTAGTAAGATTGCCAGAAATGCCCTCTTGCTCAGGCAATACGACATCGGCAAGCGAAGCCGTTGCAAGTTCGCCAGCTTTCTTATAGAAGCCTTCGTAGAACATATATGCACGAGCCAAATAGCCTGCAGCAGCCCATTTGGTTGCATGGCCATCACCTTGTGTGGTTTTCCCAGCTTGCATAAGGTTGTATGCGCTCAAGAAGTCGGCAAGTATATGAGGATAGATAACCTCTTCAGCCGATTGCTGAGGACATGGATCGGGAGCATGATCAGCCCAATAAGCAGGTATATCGCCCCAGAATTGAGCGCCCCACATATAGAAGAGACCACGCATGAAGTAGGCTTCGCCCAAAAGTTGACTACGGGTATCTTCTTGACCAGTCCAGTCGAAAGCGTCTACAGAACTGATAATAGCGTTTGCACGAGCAATACCTACGTATGTACTATGCCAAGCTAAATCATAAAGAGACTCTTTACTCATAGTAAGATGCGCTACTGCATGGCATTCAACGTCACCTGTACCACCTGCACCATTGCAATCGTCGGACATGAGGTTGTTCACCATAAAGTAGGTATTCAAAGGATCCGTAACATACTGATTCATCACGCCATAGAGGGCAGCGAGCTCAGTATTGAGGTCTTTCGCAGAGGCCGGATAGTTTTTAGAGTTGGCCTGAGTATAGTTTTCGGAGTCGAGAAAGTCTTCGCATGATGTTAATGCTAAACTTGCTGCGGCTGCCAATGCTAAATACTTTTTCATAACTTATTCTAATTTAGATATTTAGAATTTGATATTTACGCCTGCAAGATAGGTACGAGCTGATGGATACAAACCAACATCAAGACCTTTTGCCCAGCTATTCGCAGTACCACCATTTGAACCAACTTCTGGATCAACACCGGTGTAATTGGTGAATGTGTAGATGTTCTGAGCTTGAACATAGAGACGAATCTGTCCGAATGGAGAGTTCTTCCACAGATGCTTAGTAAAGTCGTAGCCAAGAGTTATGTTCTGAATCTTGAAGTAGTCGGCATCCTGCATATAGCGAGTAGATACCCACTGATCATTGATAGAACCTACGGTCAAGCGTGGTTGGCTGTTGCTAGTGCCTTCACCATGCCAACGATCGAAGATGTCGGTGGTGTAGTTTTGATATTGGTTAGCAAGCAATGCTGTACGATAGCTTTGCATAATCTGATGACCGAACGCACCCGAACCAGAGATGTTGAAATCGAGGCCTTTCCAATCGAAGCCGAGGCTAAGACCGAGAGTAACATCCGGATTTGGGTCGCCGATTTCGTGGCGGTCGCCATCGAGAGTAATTTGCTTGTCGCCATCATAATCGTCCCAGATGCAATCACCAGGTTGAGCGCCATCGAGCACGGCTTTGCCAGCTGCACGAGCTGCATCAATTTGCGCTTGATTTTGCCAAATACCACTGTATGACATACCAGAGAAGTAACCAATTGCATGGCCTTTTTCTACGAGTGATACGTATGATGAGTTTTCGAACAATGCGTCGGTAACAGTATCACCAATCTTACCAGATGCAGTACCAAGTTTTGTTACTTCATTCTTGTTCTTAGCAAGGTTTACATTAACGTGATATTTGAAGTCATCTCCAATCTTGTCATTCCAGGTAAGAGCAATTTCGAAACCGGTATTTTCTACGTCACCAGCATTGATATATGCAGGCTCTTCGTAACCATATACATCAAGCGTTGGAGCCTGAACAAGCCAGTCTTTTGTGGTCTTCTTATACCAGTCGAAGGTCAAGCCAAGACGGCTGTCGAGGAAGTGTGCATCGAGACCAATGTTAAGCTGCTCTGATGTTTCCCACGTTACATCCTCGTTTGGCTGGTTCTTAGCGTAAGCACCAGTGGTATAAATGCCTTCTACCGAATTCTTAATATCGCTGCTAAACTTGTAGCCATAGTCTGCATAATCGGTTGGAGAGAAGGCTATGTTTGATAGATAGTAGAAGTTTGCAATGTTACAGTTACCATTCTGACCCCAGCTTGCGCGAAGTTTCAAATGGTCGAGCACTCCTTTAGTAGCATCCATAAAACTTTCGTTGCTAATTACCCAACCAGCAGATGCCGATGGGAAGAAGCCCCAACGGTTTCCTCTTGCAAAGTTGTTAGAACCATCACCACGCATGATGATAGTAGCCATATACTTCTCGTTGTAGTTCCAATTCAAACGACCAAATACTGATGCCAAATTACCTTGACCTTCGTTACCATTGCCAGCATAACCAGTAATGTTGCTAAAGTTACTCATTTGAGCATAGTTGAAACCATTGAGAACAAGAGAGTTAACATTTTCAGAAGCATCACTTGCAGTCATCGACAAAGAGGTATTCCATGCTGTTTTCTCTATTGACTGACCAACGAGAATATCGATGTGGTTTCCTGCCAATTCTGGCAATGTGTAAGAGAGGGTATTTTCTACCGTCACACTCGAACCTTGGTTTTGTCCAACACTCAAACCGTAGTTGCCACTTTGGTTGGTTTGGCTCTCAGAATATGGTTTAGAGAAGTTACGATAGTTAGAAGCATTATAACCAGTATTTACTTGGCCACGATACTTCAAATCTTTGATAAACTCTATTTCAAGATAGAATGTAGCACCTACACCAAAATTGCGATTGCGGTTGATTGAGTTATACTCACCATTGGTCAAACCTTCGAGTGGGTTAGAAAATATCTGTGAGCTCCAACCCTTACCGTTATCGCGGAAGTTGGTAAGCGAGCCATCTTCGTTGTACACTGGAACGAGAGGAGAAGCTATATAAGCATTCTTCATAATGTTCCAATAACCATTGCTCTCTGCAAGGTCGTGGCTCTTGCTATACCAATAAGAGATGTTCTCACCAATAGTTATGATATTTCTGCCATCAACTTTGCTCTTGAGAAGGATATGGTCTGAATTGATTCTACCGCCATAACGCTCGTAGTTCGAAGCTTGGCTTCCACCCATAATACCTTCATTCTTAGAGTAGTTAATCGACATAGAGAACTTCGATTTGTCCGTACCACCAGTAAGGCTGAATGAGTGGCTCTGCTGAACGGCATTCTCATTACGATACTCGTCGAACCAATCGGTACCTTCCCAACCACTCTCTACTTTATCGAGAATCTCTTGTGGAACGATTGACGACCAATTTGTAGAGGTACCATAAGTATTGAAGTTTGTCTCTTCAATAATCTGCATGTACTGTTTAGCGTTAAGCGTAGCAGGACGTTTGTATGGATTAGAAACGCCAACATAGCCATCGTACGATGCAGTTACCTTACCTTCTTTACCTTGCTTTGTGGTTACGAGGATAACGCCATTGGCTGCACGCGCACCATAAATTGCTGCCGAAGCCGCATCTTTCAATACGTCGATGCTCTCAATGTCGTTAGGGTTCAGGCCATTCAAACCATCGTCTGCCGTACCACTATTCACACCATCTATAATAAGTAATGGTGATGAAGTACCAATAGTACCGACACCACGAATGTTTACCTTGAAGCCCTTACCTGGCTGCGATGACGATTGGGTGATTTGCACACCAGGCGTAGCCGCTTGCATTGCTGTAAGTGCATTAGAGGTGTTCATCTTCGCGATATCTTCACCTTTCACTTGCACTGTTGCACCAGTTACGAGTTTCTTCTTCTGAACACCGTAACCCATGACTACCACCTCTTCAAGGTCGGAAGCATCTTCTTCCAAGGTGACGTCGTAACTTGTCTGTCCAGCAACCGTAGTCACTGACGAAACTTTGAATCCGATGAACGAGTAGCTCAATACAGATCCTTCAGGAACTGATAAGGTATAGTTACCGTCAGCATCGGTGATAGTACCATTAGTAGTACCCGACACAACAACGTTTACACCTGGCAGTGGCGCACCACTACCATCAACTACCTTACCCGAAATTTTTTCCGTGTTCTGCGCAATAGCCGATGTCGTTGCCATCACCAATGCTATCGCAGAAACGACCCTTAGGGATAGGGTTTGCAAAATGTTTCTTCGCATAAGTTTTGTTTTTTATTACACTAACTGAATCTTGCTATGTTACACTAAACACTCACTTTAGTATTAACACAACAACGCAAATATAAACAAGTTTTAACACCGCCAATCGTTTTTGGTGTTAAAATGACACTTATTTGCGATTTTTTAGTCACATATTGCGTACTATATTGATATTCAACATATTCAAAATCCGCAAATCGACACCTAATTTGCGCAAATTGATATGTATAGGTACAAAATGTTATATAAAACAACCAACACAAATTAACATTTGCACCATCAGTTTACATACCGTATATACTTATAAATAGGAAGAGAGATTTTTATAATTACAAGGAGATAGAATTTGAAAAGCAAAAGAAACAAGGATTCGAACACGTCAACTCAATAACACGTTCGTAGTTTTCATAAATCACTGATCATAATTCACAATTCATAATTGAGAATTCATAAATCATTTCTTCTGCGGATCATAGATCATTGCCCAATGCGTCAATTTGGAATCTGGAACAAGACCTTCCTCGGCAACTTTGAAGCCTAAATGTTCATACATAGTTACCGACTGCTCGGTGTGCGTCTCTAAGAATGCAGGCACTCCTATTTCATCACAATAATTCAAGACTGGGCGAACTATTTTACCAGCAAGCCCTTCGCCACGACACGAATAGCGAACCGCCAAACTGCTGAGATACCAGCAATCACCATGGGTCAAGCGCATGCGGATACTATTGGCATAATCTTCGTAGAGCAACATGCGCGACCAGAAACGCGACAATCGCCAACCACCGCAAACAATATATTTCAGCGTTCGGAAACCGATGCTATACGGAGGCAACCAATGCGCCACGCCATGCACAGCGCTGCTGTCAGAAATAGATACTGCTTCGTCGCATGTAGACAAAAAATTTGTGCGCCACAACCATTTCATCTCCTTTTCCGACATTCGTTCGCCAACCATCCAATCCATCAAAGGATAAGAATTGAATGCGTTAGCACAACATTGAGAAAAAATCTCAGCATCAGCTTTAGAGAGACGATATAAGCCCGACAAATCAATGTCCAAATTCATAGTATCAGTTTTATGCGAATTGACAATGTGTAGTCAGCAAAATTAACATTTTCAGACAATTAGCAAAGAGAGGTAATTTATTTACATCACTATTTGTACGAATTACCAGTAAAAAACATGAAAATTGGGAGTTTTCGTAGTGTATTCACACAAAAAAAGGAACACCCAATTGGCATTCCTTATATATAGAGCGGTAGACGGGGTTCGAACCCGCGACCCCCAGCTTGGGAAGCTAGTGCTCTACCAACTGAGCTACTACCGCGTCGCGTTTTGCGATGCAAATGTATACGCACGCTTCTACACCACCAAGTGAATTAGGCGTTTTGTAGAAAAATATTCTTCTTCGAAATAGCTGCTAAGATCGAACACTTCGGCTGAGCGGCCAAATGGTGCCACCTCATCGGCAAAATCGCCACCTTTGAGGTACAATATGCCATTTGCTACTCCATTTCTATTCTGTCGAGCCACAAGATGACGCGTCTGCGCAACGAAGTCCGGGAAGGCAGTTACAGCGCGACTCACAACGAAGTCAAACTTCTCTTGGCGAATCTCTTCGGCGCGTTTCTGGATAGCGGTTACGTTTTTCAGCCCCAAAGCGGTTGCAACCTCGTTGACCACACGAATTTTTTTACCTATGGAGTCGACAAGTGTGAAGCAGACGTCGGGAAACATTATGGCAAGCGGAATTCCTGGAAAACCGCCACCTGTGCCCACATCTATAATAGAGCTACCGGCAGCAAAAGGCGTGTAGCGTGCTATGCCAAGCGAATGCAGGACATGATGCTCCATAAGCATATCTATATCCTTTCGCGAAATGACGTTGATTTTCGTATTCCAATCGGTGTAGAGCGCTTGCAATTGCTCATACTGCGAACGTTGAAGTTCGGTGAGATGCGGAAAATATTTTTCTATTATGTTCATTATCTGTTTTGAGCTGTTTCGGTATTCTTAAGCATATTATAAAGTAGTTCGCGCGAGCGGAAAAGCTGAGCTTTCACCGTACCTATAGGTATGTCGAGCGATTCAGAAATCTCTTCGTACGAAAGTTCTTGGAAGTAACGCATCTCCACCAATCGACGATAGCGTGGCTTAAGTTCTTTCACTACAGCGCGCACGGCATCTATCATCTGCGACTTAATCATCTCCTCGGCAGGATTGAGTCCCTTGTCGACAACGGTAACCACATGAGCATCTTCTTTATCGTCGGCACCATCGAGAGAGACCATCATAGCACGACGACGACGCAAGAAATCAATAGCATTGTTGCTGGCTATCTTGAACAGCCACGTACTGAAGGCAAAATTGGTAGAATAAGTATCTATATTCTTGAAGGCTTTGCCGAACGTTTCTATGGTAAGATCCTCAGCCTCAACCTTATCACCAACCATCTTGAGAAGCAGGAAATATATAGAGTCGCGATAGCGCGAGAGTAGCTCAGTGTATGCTGTTTGGTCGCCATTGGTAGCGCGCTCCACAAGGTTTATGTCGTGGAGTGCTTTTTGAGAGTAGACAACGTTTTCATTTATCTCCATTTGGTGCTTTTTTTAGTTGATTTGCCGCAAATCCAAGCAATAAGCTGAATCCAAGGCAATAGTGTGTCCATAATTATTGCTGCGCCCCAAAGTCCACGCTCTCCCATAAGTTTCTGTGCGCGGTAGAGCGATATGTATATAAGCACTTCACGAACAAAGAGTGCCGATGCTACTGATATTACGATAGGAAATGTAGGAATAAGTATGAGCAACGCCACCCCGCCCCAAATTGTCAGTTGACGCGTAATTTGTTCAAGCATAAGTATGCTGCTGACGCTCGTGGGATAGTATGATGCGGTCTGCAAATGGCGGGCTTTCTGCGCCACCCACTGACTCCACGTGTGCTTAGGCTCGCTGATGGTCTGCGAATCTTCGGAGAATACAACGGCGGTATTTTTGCGAGTTCCCATCTCTGCAATGAAGAGGTCGTCGTCGCCCGAAAGCACGTGAATGTTACGGCGATATTTTGAGCTAGCATCGTAGAGTTCGCGCTTGTAAGCCATATTACGGCCAACGCCCATAAACGGACGGAATGCAAGCGCAAAACCGAAATATTGAACTGCGTTCCAGAAGGCTTCGTAGCGTATTATGAAATTAAGCAGCCCACTGGTTTTCCGATATTTACCATAACCAATAACGAGTTGTTTACCATCGGTGAAAGCTTGTGCGATATTCTCGAGCCAATGCTCCGACGAAGGCACGCAATCGGCATCGGTCATGACAAGGTGTGCATATTTTGCAGCCTTGATACCTACAGTGACCGCGAGTTTTTTGCCGTGCTTGAAGTGGTTGTCGATAGGTATGCTGGTATAGTAGAGTTTCGGGTGACGTTCGCGAGCTTCTGCAAGCTGCATCAGCGTATCGTCGGTAGAGCAATCATCGACAACAACAACCTGAAATTCAGGATATTTCTGAGCCATCAACGAATCTACGAGGCGCGCAATATTATACCCTTCGTTGCGTGCACAGACAACAACACTCAGCGGCGGTCGCTCGGTAGAAATCTCCTTGCGGCGGCGCATTCTTAGCATAAAAAACGACTGATAGAATATTTGCAAAACAGCTACAACGCCAAAAGCAATTATGGCATAAAGCTCTACAGACTCCACTACTTTACTTGTTTTTTCGTTATCCGAGACAAATCTATTGAAATTTGAGCATTATTAGCCACGGAACGCGCGAAAATCGTAGAAATAGGCATAAACACGGACGCACGCATTGCCATTTCCCGTGCTTTTTGCAGTGACATAACAAACTAAAATACAATTAGCCTTCGTGTTTTCCGTGTTTTCATGGTTATATGTATTTTTGCAACTCAACAAAAAACAGAAACAGACTTGGAAGACACAATAAAGTACGCAGTAAAATGCTTTGAAGACGAAGCACAAGCAGTGCTCGACATGATACCCAACTTGACAGACGATTTCAACAAAGCCGTTGAACTGATAGCCAACAGCAAAGGTCGTTGCATAGTTACGGGCGTAGGCAAATCGGGACACATAGGAGAAAAAATAGCAGCAACATTGGCGAGCACGGGAACACCGTCGTTCTTCGTCAACCCACTCGATGCTTTCCATGGCGACTTGGGCATGTTCACCTCCGACGATGTCGTCATAGCTATCTCATACTCAGGCACAACGGACGAGTTGCTGCGCTTCGTACCATTACTTATGGAGCGCGACATACCTATAATAGCAATGACAGGCAACCCCAATTCGCTATTGGCAGAATACTCAAAAGCGCACCTCAACATCTCGGTGAAACGCGAGGCTGAGCCGCTCAACCTTGCACCAACCTCATCGACCACAGCTACACTCGTCATGGGCGATGCCATAGCTATTGCGCTCATACATATAAGGAACTTCAAGGCGTCGGACTTCGCAAAATTCCACCCCGGAGGCAACCTTGGCAAGATGTTGCTCTCGAAGGTGAAAGATTATATGGTAAGTACCAACCTCCCTATCGTCAAGCCAAGCAGTTTCGTGAGCGACACGATAATAGAGATAAGCAAAACGAAGCAAGGTATAGCCGTAGTGGTGGTCGATGGCGAGATTCTAGGCGTAGTGACCGATGGCGATGTGCGCCGCGCTATGCAGAATAAGCAGAAGGAGTTCTTTTCACTCACCGTCGAAAGCATCATGAGCCGCAGACCTAAGACTATCAACGAGAACGCCAAGCTCACCGAAGCGTCGGCACTCATGCGTCAGAACAACATACATACGCTCGTTGTGGTCGACAACAATGACAAGCTCGTTGGCTTGATAGATTCGTTCAGCTGTATGTAAGTATTTATATTATGAAAACGGTCGCTTTTGTACCTATCCGCCTAAACAGCAAGCGCGTAGTAGGCAAAAACCTCAAGCTCTTGGGCGGGAAACCACTCATGCGCTACATATTGGACACACTTGCGAGCGTCAGCAGCATCGACGAAGTGTATGTATATTGTAGCAACGACAGCATAGTGGAGCATCTGCCACAAGGCGTAAAGTTTCTCCGCCGCCCAGAATCTCTCGACACTGACGAGACTCTCGGACAGGATATTTACGACGCTTTCACCAGCGCCATCGATGCCGATATATACATACTTGCCCACACCACATCGCCGTTCATAAAGAAAGAGACGATTGAAACGGCGATAGAAAATGTAAAAAACGGCGAGTGCGACTCGGCGTTCAGTTGCAAAAAAATCCAAACTTTTGTGTGGTACAAAAACCGCCCACTCAACTACGACCTAAAATCCATTCCGCGCACACAAACCATTGAGCCAGTGTACGAAGAGACGAGCGCATTCTACATATTCCGCCGCAATATTTGGACTGAACATCATCAACGAATAGGTTTCAAACCATATTTTGCTGTGGTAGACGATATTGAAGGAATTGATATAGATTGGCCAGAAGATTTTACCTTTGCAGAACGTGTGATTGAAAAATTGTGACAACAGACAACATGGCAAGCAATAAAATTTTATCGATAATAATACCGACGTACAACATGGAAAAGTATGTAGGTCAGTGCCTTGATTCGCTAACGGCAGCAGAAGTTCCCGACACTCTCGAAGTGATAGCAGTCAACGATGGCAGCAAAGATTCGTCGTTGGACATACTGAACTCGTACCGCGAGAAGCGCCCAGACATAGTAAAAGTTATCGACAAGCCCAACGGCAACTATGGGTCATGCATCAACGCTGCCCTACCCCAATGCACCGGCAAATACGTACGCGTAGTAGATGCCGACGACTGGGTGGAGACAGAACAATTGTCGCAATACATTAAGCATCTATCTGAAATAGATGTAGATATGTCGTTGACAACTTTCAAGACCACCAATGCCAATGGTAATGCTACAGATTGGATGTATGTTGGCAAGCGGACGGGGAAGATGTCGATAGAAGAGTTGTTTTCGGAAGAGCCAAATATGACTTTACCTATGCACAGAATTGTGTATAGAACACAACTTCTACGAGACATAAATTACGTTCAAACCGAAGGAATATCATATACAGATTCTGAGTGGGCTTATAAACCTATTTTGCATGTCAAGACTGTAGACGTTTCGAACTACAATGTTTACAGATACCGTGTAGGTCGAGAAAATCAAACCATGGACCCCAAAGTAATCGTAAAGTCGCTGACGCAAGAAAACGTACTTATGGTTTCACTTATGGAGTATCGCCAGAAGTTTCTAAGTTCACTGGAAGGCAAGCAGAAAGAGTTTGCCGATTTTGTTGTCTGTAGAAAAGCGCTCCTGATATATACACAATCATTGCTTACAGCAAGCGACAAAGACTTCAATGCAGAGGTTGTCGACACATTGGAGAACACACTTGCCAAGTACAGTAAGGAACTTTACGATGTTATGGCTACCTACGACGCTCGCTGCTTCATTGTGCGTTATTGGAGAAATAGCCATAAGCGATACAATGCTATGATTCGCAAAGCAGCTTTGTTTGCATTGGATCTATATAAAACGCTGAAAAAATGAACGAATTGATAAGCATAATAGTTCCTTGCTACAATAGCGAACGCTTCGTAAAGAAATGCGTCGATAGCATATTGGTTCAGACATACAAGAACATTGAAATCATTCTTGTTAACGATGGGTCGACAGATTCTACACCAGCAATTTTGGACGAATATGCAAGCAAGGACTCACGTATCAAAGTCATAAATAAAGAGAACGGCGGACTTAGCGATGCACGAAACGTAGGTATCGACAAAGCCTTAGGTAGTTACATAATATTCATTGACAGCGATGACTACATTCTTCCAAACCATGTAGAATCGTTGGCAAATTTGGTCTACAAGTACAATTGTGAGATGGCCATATCGCCGTTTACATTGGTATCAGAAAACGACGTTTTTGCACTCCAAGACAACCCCAAAGAGACTGAAAAACTATATAGTCCGTTAGAGTGCATCGAAGAAATGTTCTACCAACGCCAATTCGAGACAACAGCTCACGAAAAAATCTTTCGCAAAGAACTATTCAATAATTACAGATTCAAGAAAGGTTTAATATTCGAAGATCTATTCATAATGCCAGACTTAATGCTGGCATGCAACTCTATAGCATTCACATCACTAAGCACGTATGCATACGTAATGCACGACGGCAGCATAGAGGGCAGCGGATTTACTGAAAAAAAATACCAAAGTGTATTCGACATAGTAAATAAGATAGATTCAGACGAAAGATTGAAGCCAATAAAAAAAGCAGTCGATTGTCGTCTTCTATCTCTCATTTCGCGTCTCTACTTCAGTATGCCCAACAATCACCCTCAAAAGAGATACGTTTGGCAAGAGATGAAAAAACGCCGCAACGATATTCTGTTCAACTGCCGTGCTCGCATGAAGAATAGATTGATTGCAATACTTATGTATCTTGGTCCGAAATTGACTACTGCCGTTTATCGTATAATAAAAACTCGATAAAGAGATGAAGTATTTCGTTGCATTTCTACTGTTCTTTCTGCCAACAAGCATTGCTCGCCTAATGATATGGACGAGCAGATACAAGATTGAAAAAGGCTGCAAAATCGGGTTCTCGTTGATATTAGTCGACAAAATGCTTTTAGAGAATGGAGCAAGAATTGGCAACCTCAACATCATTTCGTGCTGCTCTTTATCTTCTACCAATGGTTCAATTTCTCATTTGAATATTATAAATGGCAAATTTGACTTTCGCATAGAAGACGGAGCAACAATCCACAACCAAAACAAAATAACCTCGCCGAAATTCAACCCCAACAAGTCATCGTTAACACTAAAAGAGTGTGCTCGAATTGGTGTTGGTCACACATTCGATCTTACGAGCGATGTCATAATCGGTAAATACGCTTGTTTCGCAGGACTGCATACTCAAGTTTGGACACATTCATTCTACTACAGCCAGACATCTTCGCGAAGATGCCGAGTAGATAAGCCCGTAATCATTGGAGACTATTGTAACATTGGCAGCCGCTCTATCATTTGCCCTGGCGTTACTCTCGCTAACGGAGTTTGTCTCGGCGCAGGAAGTACTGCATCTAAATCGCTCTCCATTCCTGGGTTGTACGTTCAACAATCGCTGAGACTCATAGAAAACTTCAATCCAGAAAAGGCGATTGAAGAATCACTCTCTTCAGAATATACATTAGATGAATATCATATTGTCCATCATTCACTATCGGTGGACAAGGAATAGCAAGTATCATGTTGACATACGCGCTAATACTCATAGTATGCATCATAAGCACATTTATCGCACATAAGAGTGCAACTACCAATAAGTTTGTATTCTTTGTAACATCGATAATTGCCATTGTAGTTCCTGCGTGTATAGCAGGACTTCGAGGTATTCATTGTGGAGTGGACATTCTGGTATATTGCAAGCCTGCTTTTGACAGAGTTCCATATTACGATTCGTTTTTCAAATATTATGAAAGCAGTGATATAGACCTGTTCTTCTCTATATTGATTTACACGACACACAATCTGTTTGGCTCATTCAATATGGCGCTATTCAACATAGAACTATTCATTGTTCTATTCTTTTTTATAGCATCATATAAACTTAGAGACGAAGTTCCAATGTGGGTGTCTTATCCTCTGATATTGATAGGTTTTTATGCTCTGTCATTCAATCTAATGAGGCAATGTTTGGCAATTGCATTTTTAACTCTCGGCTATACATATTTACTACGCAACGATAATTTCAAAAAGTTTTTAGTTTTTCTTTTTATCTCATTTTTCTGGCACAAGACAGCAGTCGTAGGAGGTCTATTTTTACTATTTATACATTTTGCATCTGTACAGAAAAAAGAAATAAGAGTAATACTTAGTGTTTCTTTTGTTACTGCGTGTGCTGCTATCATTATAATATTTAGAGCACTTCTGTCTATGATAGCATTATTGGGTGGCAGATTTGCGTTCTACGAAACATACGGAGGCACAAATGGTTCTTCAGGTTATAACACCGTAGTTCTATTAGGTAGCTTCATCTGTATATTTTTGTCGATTATCTGCTATTACTTGAAAATACTAAATGGTAGAACAGCATATATTTTCGCAATGATATGTGTAGCTTCAACAATGTCTCAACTACTTGGAATATACACATTCTTTGCTTCAAGAATAGGTCTATATTTCGCAGCAACATACGCTTTCTACCTTCCCATGATTGCAACTTCACCCAAGTTAACAAATCGGACCTCTTTTATTGCAGTGATTATTGTATTTGCAGTTTTCATTGCCATATGGTTAAGAATTCATGGTATGATGGGTGGTGTAGTGCCATATAGGTCCACAATTCTTGACATATAAAGCCTCACTGCCATGTTAGCCGAAAAGAATCAAAATCAGATCAAGAAAGACAAGCGAGAATGGACTATAATAAATCTGTTTTCGTCGGCTTACGAACAATTTCCTATTGGAGAATTAGAGAAGTCGGAACGCCCTGATTTTATTCTTACTACTAAAAACAAGCGAATTGGCATTGAACTTACGGAGCTAAAATATGAACGTGGCGACACGAAGTTCAACATGCGCGCACATGAAGATTTCCTTAGCGACATTATGGATAATGCACTGAGCATCTACGCAAAGCATAAGAACCTATGTTTGGTTGTAGACGTGCATTTTGCCGATAGCATTGCACCATTATGCATAAATACTGGCATCGATGATGCGAAACTTATTAAGCAAGGCCTTTCGGAATCAATCAGCCGCATCGTCATAGACAATCTGCCTGAGGCAACGGGAAAACACTACAAGGTGGATCGCACATCAAAATATGGCGACGTAAACTTACCCTCGATGATTGACGCCATAAATATCTCTAACGTCACGGGGCGACAGGCTGAGCCGCTGTGGTTTGCAAGCATATCTACACGTGTGAAACCGCTCACTGTGGAGAGCATATCGCAGCGTATACATAATAAAGATGAGAAACTCGATGGCTACGACACATCGTGTGATAGTCAGTGGCTCGTAATTATACAAAACAGCTTCCTCATGGCTGAGAAATACGACCCTGTGGCCGCAGCACGAGCGTTGCGTCATCACTACCATTCACGCTTCGACCAAGTATTTGTGTTTGAGCGCAGTGAAGCTCACGTTACACCTCTGATAACTACAAAAGGCTAATTAACATATCAGATAATTTATACAAATGAAAATATTTGAAAGAATAAAACACGAATGCAGCGTTATAGAGAGTAGCATGATTATCGGATGGCGCTATACTTGCTTATTATATATAATTCGAATAAAGACAATCCTACATATAAACTTCTACAAGGATAAGGTCAAAGAAATTGATATTGTTGCTCGATTCATGCGAGAGCAATTTGGTATGTACGTGCAAAAGTACAAACAACTACCAGCGTACGAATTATCATCTGAAATTTATCAAGGGCCAGACCAATCCCCCATATGGACGTGTTGGCTCTCTGTCGGTGAAATGCCACATCTTGTAAAATCATGCATTACCCAAATTCGTAAGATGAGCAATAATCATGAGGTTATAATCATAGATAATGATAACATAAAAAATTATGTAGATCTTCCTGAACATATTTGGAGAAAATATAATGAAGGGAAAATTACAACTACTCACTTGACTGATTTTGTGAGAACTGCCGTACTTTATAAATATGGTGGATTGTATTTGGATATAACAACATATCCCATAAGACCAATAAATGAAATATTTTTCTCTTCAGACCTTTATACTATGCATTATGACGATGAACTCAACTACATACATATTTCTAAACGACGTTGGAGTTCGTATATGTTAGGCTGTCGCAAAGGAAACCTACTTATGAAGGCAGCATTAGACGTATTCGAAGAGTATTGGAAACGATATGACATCCTCGTTGATTATCTTCTGATAGACCATACTTTTAGCTTATTATATGATGAAATACCATCAATAAAAAATATGGTTGATAGTATACCGACGAACAATGCTAAAATATGGAGAATGCAACATAACCTCAGAAATTCTTGTTCTGCAGAAGAATTTGAACAGCTAATCAACGACCCAAATCAAGACATTTACAAATTGAGCTACAAAAGTACAATAGGCATTCCTCTTCGTACTACCAATGGTCAACCAACACTATTAGGGCGCATATGTGGCATCGAAGACAACCACCTCTCGTAAACTCACAATTGCATAAATAAAAATCTGCTATTTTTGTCTATTATTAATAATCATATACATAATGAAAGCATACGTATTTCCTGGACAAGGTGCACAGTATGTTGGTATGGGTAAAGACCTCTACGAAGCCAACAGCGAAGCACGTAAAATGTTCGACACTGCTAACGAAATCCTTGGTTTCAGCATCACCGACCTTATGTTTGCTGGCACTGCCGACGACCTAAAACAGACCAAAGTTACACAGCCTGCAATATTCCTACACTCAACAATTCTTGCCAAAGTGCTCGGCGCTAAGTTCACGCCCGACATGGTAGCAGGTCACTCATTGGGCGAGTTTTCGGCTCTCGTGGCTGCTGGCGCAATGAATTTTGAAGATGGCGTAAAACTCGTTTCGCAACGCGCTCAAGCAATGCAAAAGGCTTGCGAATTGGAGCAATCTACTATGGCAGCCATCATCGGTCTCGACGATGCTACGGTTGAGGCTGTTTGTAGCGAAATTGACGGCGTAGTTCCTGCTAACTACAACTGCCCCGGTCAGCTTGTAATTTCTGGTTCTTTGGCCGGTATCGATGCTGCTTGCGCTGCACTCACCGAAAAAGGTGCAAAACGCGCCTTGAAACTCTCTGTCAGTGGGGCATTCCACTCACCTTTCATGGAGCCCGCTCGCGCACAACTTGCAAGCGCAATCGAGCAAACCAAGTTCAACAAACCTGTTTGCCCAGTTTACCAAAACGTTGTTGCAAAGGCTGTTACCGATCCAGAAGAGATCAAGCGCAACCTCGTGGCTCAGCTAACCGCTCCTGTGCGTTGGACTCAGACCGTACTTAACATGATTGCCGATGGCGTAACGGAATTTACCGAAGTTGGTCCTGGTGCAGTGCTTCAAGGTCTCATTCGCAAGACGAATAACACCATGACACTCAGCGGCATAAGCAAATTGGAAGATATTGCATAATAATATCAAACAGACACAACACGGAC
>JAFYCM010000003.1 GCA_017539645.1 Bacteroidales bacterium | reverse complement strand
CATAGTTTCGCAAGTTGCGCAAGTCCCAATTAGTCGTAAAAATGGCTTCCGCACGCTGCGCAACTCCCAATCAATCGTGAAAATGACTTTCGCACGCTGCGCAACTCCCAATCAATCGTGAAAATGACTTTCGCACGCTGCGAAACTCCCAATGAGTTGTGAAAATGACTTTCGCACGCTGCGAAACTCCCAATGAGTTGTGAAAATGACTTTCGCACGCTGCGGAACTCCTAATCAATCGTGAAAATGACTTTCGCACGCTGCGCAACCGCCAATCAGTCATGAAAATGGTTTTTCGCACATTGCGCAAAATCCATTGTTACGATTAAATCAAAGTTTTCGCGGCGCGGCAAGTCTCAATGAATCGTGAAAATGGCTATCTGACTTTAGAATTCAGAAGCCATAAGCCATAATTGTGAATTAGTCGCCATCGGCATTTTCGATGTGTTTTATGTATGCCGAAGGGGTTAGGCCAAATTCGTCTTTGAAGCATTGACGGAAGTAGGCCATGCTGTTGATGCCCACCATATACGACACTTCGGAAATGGTGTATCGGCCCGTGAGCAAGAGTTTTTCGGCGTTGTGCATACGTACTTTGCGGATGAACTCGTTGGCGCTCATGCCCGTTAGGGCTTTTATCTTGCGGTAGAGCGTAGAGTGGCTCATACCTACTTTGTCGCCAATGAAGCTGACGTCTATTTTGTCGCTTTCGATGTTGTCGTTTATCACGGCTGTTACCTTCTCGATAAACTCGGCATCTATGCGGCTTATCGATTCGGTGAGTTCGGCTTTTTTGTTGCTATCCGAAGCTTTCGATATGGCTTTCAATAAGCGTTTGCGGCTCTCTATAAGATTATCTACGCGGCTATGTAGCACCGAGGCGCTAAATGGCTTGGTGAGATACGAGTCGGCGCCCTTCTGATAGCCGTCGGTGCGTGCTTCGACTGAATTTTTGGCTGTGAGCAGTATGATTGGTATGTGGCTCGTAGCTACATCGCCTTTCAGTATCTGACACATCTCGGTGCCGTCCATCTCGGGCATCATGATGTCGGATATGATGATGTCGGGCAGGGTGTGGCGTGCGGCTGCCAATCCCTCGTTGCCATTGGTGGCGGTGACCACTTCGAACTGCCCTTCAAACGAGTCGCGTATATAGCTAAGTATGTCGCTATTATCTTCAACCACAAGCATTATAGGTTTGCGGTCGGTTTCGTCTGTTGGCTCTGCGTCGGACACATTGGACTCTGTTTGCGGCGTTGCAACTTCGTTTTCGTTATCATCGTCGAGGCGCACAGCACCTTCAAACGCATCGCGTATTGGTATAGTTATCTTGAACGTAGTGCCAACGCCCACCTGGCTTTCGACTATAATATCGCCGCCATGTAGCTTTATAAGATTCTTGGTCAGAGCTAAGCCAATGCCAGTGCCCGAGGTGTGGTGGTCGCTATCTTCCACTTGATAATAACGGTCGAAGACGTGAGACAATGCATATTCTGGAATGCCAATGCCAGTGTCGGCCACAGTGATACTAAGTTGCTGGTCATCGGCGCTACCAATAACATCAATATTTATAGTTATGCTGCCACGCTTGGTATACTTCACGGCGTTGGATAGTAGGTTATTTATGGCCGTTTGCACCACATCGGTATCGAAGAGCAGACGTTGCGGCACAGCTGGCGAAATATGCAGTGCGTACGTAAGGTCGCGATTGCGATTGAGCTCCTTGTACGATGCCACAATTTCGTGAATAACCGTAGCCACGTTGCCCATCTTGACGCATAATGTTTGCTTCTGCAATTCCGTTTTGCGGAAGTCGAGCAAGCGATTGATGAGTCCGAGCAACTTCTGCGCGCTATTGTGTATGGTGGCTATTTTGTTGGCCTGTCGCAGAGGTATTTCGGTGTCGTGCTTGAGGTCTTCGAGCGGACCGAGAATAAGGGTAAGAGGAGTGCGCAGTTCGTGCGTCATATTGGTAAAGAAGCGCTGGCGTTCGTCGTCGAGCATCTTCTGACGTATGTTTTTCTCGCGCTCGAGTTCAAGCGTGTGCGATAGCGATATGTGTCTGTTGTATACGCTGAAAAGCAGCCACGCTATACCTACAAATATGAATGCGTATATGAGTTTAGCCCACCACGTGAGCCACAGTGGAGGTTCGATGGTGATAGGCAGTGCGGCCTCCGTTTCGCCCCATTCGCCATTGCGCACACGGGCGCGAACACGGTATATATAGTCGCCATGTGGCACATTGCGGTATGTAGCTTCGTTGCTCTGACGCACCACATGCCAGCGGTCGTCGAAGCCATCAAGCTTGCACGAGAATTCAACCACATCGGCAAGTGCATAGTCCATAACATTGAACTCAACCGAGAATGTGTTGTCGGTATGTTTCAGCGTGACGGCGCGTGTGGCAGAAATAGCCTCGGGCGTTGCACCTTCGCCATAGATACGAAAACCTGTTATGCGCGGTTCGGGCAGGTCGATATTATAATTATTGAGGTCGGGAGAGACGATAGCCACACCATTTTCCGAACCGAAATACATTGTGCCATCTATACCCGTGGTCACTGCGCCACCGTGGAAGATGCCTCGTGGCAGACCATCGCGATGGTCGAAGTTGCTAATCACCTGGCAGTGCGCATCGATGCACGAGAGACCGCTATTGGTGGTTACCCACATCTGACCCTTCTCGCCTTCGGCTATGCCGTATGCAATGACGCCCTCGGTCTCCGGACGAACGTAATTGACATATTCGCCCTTTTCGAACACCGCTACGCCATTGCCAGTGGCTACCCACATGCGGTTGCTACTGTCGCGATAGATTTGATAGATAGTGTTCGAAAGAAATTGTCCGTCGCCAAGGAACGATATTTCGCGTGTAGGGTCGGCTGGGTCGACAACCACTACACCACGTCCGAACGTACCTATCCATAAATATCCATTGGCATCTACAGCCACGGCACGCACCAAATTGTCGCGCAGCACGCTGTTTTGCTGCGTAATATGCTGCGTTATTTTATGCGTATGGCGGTCGAGACAGAAGAGCCCATAGTTCGATGCCACTAAAATCAAGCTTGAATCTTGCTGAATAGCACGAATATCTACAGCTTCGGGCGAAAGTGGCACACGTGTAAACGTATGACTGTTGGCTGCGCAAAAGTTCAGTCCACCTTGAAATGTGCCAGCCCAAATATTGCCATCAGAATCGGTTATGGCAGAAAGTATGGCATTGTCGGACAGACGGCTATTGTTCTTGTCGAGATGGTCTACACGCCGTCCCTCTTTGAAAATGTCAAAACCGCCACCGTCGGTGCCTATCCATACACGTCCGTCGGGAGTAGTGGTCATGCCCCATGCCACGCGCCAACTGAGGTCGCCCGATGCCATATTCCATTGCTTAATTACGGTCTCTCGGTTGCTTATGAAGTATACGCCGCTACCGAACGTGGCTATCCACGTGTTGCCATATTTATCTGTATTTATGTCGTATACAGATAGGTTGTTCATGCCGTCGATTGTCAGTTCATCTACCTCGAGCGCATCCACCGACGTAAATATGCCGCTTGTACGTATGATGCGAATGCCACCGCGCTCTATACCTACCCAAATGCTGCCATCGGCCATCTGCTTCATACATTTCACACGTCCGCTAATCTGGCTCACACGGGTGAATTGTCCGTTTATGAAATATGCCAGTCCATCGTCGGTGCCTATCCATACGCCGCCACGCGTGTCGGGCAATATGGAGTAAACTTGGTTGGCTGGTATGCTGGTGTCTACATTAGGTATGTTGCGGTAGTTCGTCACTTCGTGGGTAGCCATATTTACCACCGAGAGGCCGGCATGTACGTGGCCTATGTACACCATATCGCGGTCGGCTTTGATAGTCCAAATCTGGTTGCTACCAAGTCCGCGAAGGTTCACCACGTCGTAGTGTGTAATTATGTTGTCGGCTGCGTTGAGACAGTCGAAGCCCTCCCAATAGTAAGAAATCCATACGTTTCCCGAGCCATCTACGCAAAGGTCGGTGATGTCGTTGGCAGTGATAGCGCCATTCTCGCAGTTGAAGCTGCTAAACGTTTCGTTCTGGCAGTCGAAAACCGAGAGTCCATAGCGTTGCGTAGCTATATATACGGTGGACTCTGTAGCCACTACGCGGTTGAGCTCGTTGCCGTTAATCTGACCTTTGTAGAATGGCGTGAATTTGCTGCCGTCGAAGCGGTTTGCACCAAGTTCGGTAGCTATCCACATATATCCGTTGGCGTCTTGGCAAATGCTACTTACGAAGTTGTCCGACAGTCCGTTACTTATATCGAGAATCTTCACCGCAACGGGCTTCGTTGTAGCCATCATTGTGGTGCACATCATTAATACTGATAGAAAAGCAGATGGTTTTACCATTTCGACAATTTGGTTGTTTTACTGTTTTGACTATTGTTCTAAAACAAATAAAGCAATAATTAACCACAAACCACACTTCATTCATCAAATCTTACCAATTGGACGATTTACTATTTGTCAATTGAACGATTTGCAGACTATTGAACCATGCATTGCGTAATTTTGTGAAAGGCAAGAGCCCTGCAGAAACAGCTCGGACATAGGCACAGCCTACGGCAAACAGGGGTATTAACAGAAATAATAAAATACTGATATGGGAAGATTCATTTTGATTATAGCACTATTGTTGGCTGCCTGTAATTCGAACAGACAAACCTACACAAAGGAGTATGTAAAATCATTTCCTTTGTTGAAAGGCTCGTCGGTTATAGGGCATTCTGATTTGTTCAAGCATCGGGTTAAGATGACAAAAGAGGAAGCTCTTAATTATGTTGTAAATGGTGATACTACGAAACTATATTGTCCAGAACTTGAATATGACGGGTGGGAAGAAAAGATATATGGCATGACCGTTAGTGAATATATGCCAGCAAAGTTTGTTAGAGTTGATTATGACAATTACTATTTGCTATGTTATGAAGTGACAGAATGCGATAATAATGGTGTAAGGCATAAACGGCTAATAATATTAGAAATAATTGATAGACAATACGTAAAACGAGATTCTATAGTCATAGAAAATAGCGATGAGTGGGAGGATTATATAATGAGTTTATACAATCCTCAAACACAAAAATTATACTTGTATAATTACAATATGCCAGAATATGGTGATAAGTGGTATTCTGTTATGTACAGAATAAACACCAAAACACTAAAGTTTGAAGAACTTAGAAGGTACAACGGAAATGTAAACGTAAAATTAGAGAAACAGATAGAGGCTTTAGGATGGGAAAATATATTCTATAGTGACGATTGTGAGTAATTCTCTCCTATAGTTCCTGCGGATTTGGAATCTGCTGTTCATAAAATACAATACACAAAAAAAGCAGATCACGAAATCTTCGCAATCTGCCTTTTGAATGTTTATATACGGGTATGTACTTATTTCACCGGTACGGTATTCAGAAGCGTGTCTATGCGCTTGATGGTCTCATCTTTACCGATAAACTCAGCTATAGCAAAGATGCTTGGACCTTGGCTGATGCCGAGAACAGCCAAACGGAACGCGTTCATCATCTGACCCATAGAGAGTTGTTCGCTGAGAATCCACTCGTGAACCTTATGCTCGGTAGCTTCGGTAATTTGTGGCTCGGCAACCAATTTCTCGCGTAGTTTTTCCAAGAGTACTTTGTTGTCGGCCTTCCAAACTTTCTGCACCGATTTCTCGTCATATTTATCTGGAGCCACAAAGAAGTAGCGTGTCAATGGAAGAAGGTCGCATGGGAACGTTGCGCGCTCTTTTATTAAGCTAACGGCCTTAGTAGCACGCTCTTCGGTTGTGTCGATGCCCTCTTTGGCGAGCATGTCGAGCAACTGTTTGCCAAGCGCAGCGTCGTCGGCTTTCTTCATGTATTGCTGGTTGAACCATTTTGCTTTGTCTGGTGAGAAGCGAGCACCCGATTTGCTTACCTTCTCGAGCGAGAATGCCTCTATGAGTTCGTCCATAGAGAAAATCTCTTGCTCCGTGCCAGGGTTCCAGCCAAGCAAAGCAAGCATATTTATGAACGCTTGTGGGAAATAGCCCTCTTCGCGATAACCCTTTGCAGGCTCGCCCTCTTCTGGGTGCCAATCGAGAGGGAAAACAGGGAAGCCGAATTTGTCGCCATCGCGTTTGCTGAGTTTGCCCTGACCTTGTGGCTTCAGTAGCAACGGGAGGTGTGCAAACTGAGGTTGCGTGTCGGTCCAACCGAAAGCACGATAGAGCAGATAGTGCAATGGCAACGAAGGCAACCACTCCTCGCCGCGTATAACGTGCGAAATCTCCATCAAGTGGTCGTCGACGATGTTTGCCAAGTGGTAGGTTGGCAATTGGTCTGCCGATTTGTAGAGCACTTTGTCGTCGAGTGTTGAGCTATTTATAGAGATGTGGCCACGGATAATATCATCCATTTCAACATCTTCGTTTTCTGGCATTTTGAATCGGATAACCCATTGGTCGCCGCGGTCGATGCGTGCTTTCACCTCTTCTGCACTGAGGTTGAGCGAAGTCTGCAATTTCTCGCGCACTTCGTAGTTGTAAGCAAACGTCTTGCCCTCAGCCTCATACTCTTTGCGGAGAGCATTCAGTTCGTCGGCCGAGTCGAAAGCATAATATGCCGAACCGTTCTCCACCAACTGTAGCGCATATTTCAGGTAGATCTCTTTGCGTTCGCTCTGGCGATAAGGAGCGTGAGGACCGCCTTGTTCAACGCCTTCGTCGGTTTTTATACCGCACCATTTGAGCGACTCGATGATGTAGGCCTCTGCGCCTGGCACGAAGCGTTGCGAGTCGGTGTCTTCTATACGTAGGATGAAGTCGCCGCCATTGTGACGAGCGAAAAGGTAGTTATAGAGAGCGGTACGTACGCCTCCGATGTGTAGTGCACCCGTCGGACTTGGGGCGAAGCGCACTCTTACGCGTCTGTTGTCTGCCATTTAGGTTTTTACTTATGGTTATAAATGACGAAAGCTGCTCATTTGTGAAGCAGCTTTCTTGTTTTGTACTCAGTAAGAGAATCGAACTCTTATTTGGAGAATGAGAATCTCCCGTCCTAACCGTTAGACGAACCGAGCATTCAGTTGTCATTTGTTTGACGATGCAAAGGTAGGTAGATTTTTATTACTTGCAATAGTCCTCGACGAAAAATGTGGATTTTTTTTGCGCCTAATTACATACGTATGCATAAACTATTTGATATAAAGCATATTGCGTAAATAAGCATTTATGATGGCAGCTAATACTCTTTCTCTTGCTCTGTGAAATGTGCAAACTCCGCGAGAAATGGGAAATGTAAACATTTCTAAAAAGTTGGTAATACGTGTATATACTATGGGTATATTTACTACTTTCGCGCCCGTTTTGCAGCGCAGTAAGGGGCTCTGTGTGCTGTATAAGCTTGGGCTGTTATTTATATAACCTTGAATAAAACCATATTTTTTAGAGCTCTATAAAGATTTGGGTGTCCCATTGATGTCGATGGACGTTGGTGTGGCACCATAACAAAATACCAATGAAAAGGAAAATCGTTTCCATTCTTTTACTGGCTGCTTGTTTGCAGTCGATTGATGTAAATGCGCAAGAGGCTCTGACGAGAGAGCAAATACTTGCGATGACAACAGAGGAGTTGTCTGAATTATCTCTCGACCAGTTGATGCTGGCGGTAGAAACTCTTGGGGTTTCGTCGGTAGACGAGTTGTTTGCCCTAATTATGAACAAAAACGTTTCATCGGCGTCGAAGTCTGAAGAGAGCAGTTTTACCTCGCCACTTGCTACAACAGTAATCACACATGACGAGCTTCGTATGTATGGTTGTACCTCTATTGAGGAGGCGTTTCGTCTGATTCCGGGCATGATTGTTCAGCAGAAGACCAATGGCGTGTACGACGTGCAGCTCAGAGGTCTCAACAACATCCCTGACAACAACATGCTTCTCTACACCGAGAATAGCAATACGGTGTTGCTTGTTGATGGACGCAGCGTGCATAACTATGGTATCGGCGCGTTCAGCCCAGAGTTGTTGCCAATTTCTATAGAGGACGTTGAGCGCATCGAGGTTGTTCGTGGTGCAGTGTCGGCTCTTTATGGCGCAAACGCTGTCAATGGTATCGTGAACATAATTACAAGAAAACCTGACCAGGCAAGTGCTTTGGTGGCTGGTGGTGCTCAGTTTGGCGGCCATGATACCTACATGGGCGACATTGCGTTGAGACGTCAGTTCTCTGATAAGTTTGCGGCGGGCATATCTGTCAACATACAGCAAAGAAAGAGAAACACAAACAAGTTGCGTGTACTTTCGAGCGAGACTATGTATCTCGACAAGAACGATGTAGTTGATCCAACGGCATCGCTGACGAAGGCACAACTTGAGGGTTATTTCGCCGATGGCACACTCGTGCCTGTAGAATGCAACACCGAGCTCTCACTCGAAGAGTATAATCATCTCCGCAGTGTTGGTTATAATACAATGACCTTTGCTAAGTCCGTCTACCTCCCGTACATGGCTAATATTTACGGCCCTCAATATGTACAGATGCTTATGTATCAGTATGGTATGACCCAAGAGCAGGCAGAGCAGATGTTGCCAGTAGTTTTGGCACAAGGCATTCAGCTCGACGTGCAGAATCCTGACTTGTATCAGGTGTTCAATGCGCTACCCGTTGAGTATAGAGATATGACTAAGTCGTTTCCCGATCCGTCATTAGCGCGTAAGACTGAGGGCATCAACGGCTATCTCGCTTTCACGCCATCTACCGACGTCAGAATAGATCTCACGGGTGGTTATAGCCAGAGCTTGACAAATAATAGTGCGCTTGTTGACTTTCCATACTCTATGTGTTTCCGTCAGTTCAAGACAGGTTATGTAAATGCCGATGCGCATATCAAGGATTTTCATTTGCAAGTCAGCTATGCTGGAGGCTCAGAGGATTACTGCTATGGTCGTCCGGGCTTCAAGATATTCAATAACAGAATCTTCGGAACGGCAGAATATAGCCTAAATCTTGGTGATGCCGATACATGGGGTGCGCTATCTATTCAGCCTGGCGTGCACTATCAGGGCGTTTTTGCTGAGGACATCGACCAATATTACTGTGGTGTGAAGCAGCCTGGCTTCTTCGATGGAAGTGACAAACTGACGAGCATTGCACCTGTTTTGCGTCTCGACTATACCAAAGGAAAAATCAGAGCCATTGTGGGCGTACGTTCCGACAAAACGAACATCCCCGACAAGTGGAACACTTCGGCACAAGCTGTGTTGAGCTACAAGCTGAACGAAAAGAACTTCATCAGAATGTCGTATGGTAGAGCAATGCGTTCGGCAAGTCTTACGGCTGCGTGCTGCAACTATCGTTGGCTCAGAGATAGCCAAGACGATAACAGCGGATTGGGTATGCCAGACGTGATTCAATTCAACGTCAACGACAATGCTAATATTATGCACTTGGATGGTCTTGAGTTCGGCTACAGAGTACAGCCAACGCCGAAATTGTTGATCGACGCAGAGGTGTTCTATTCTAAGAGTACCGACTACACCAGCATGATGGCAAGAAGCGCTACGTCGGATTTCGATATGGAGTCGACATTGCAGGGTGCTATAAAGCAAGAGACCAACATTGCCCTCAGCACGATGAGATTGACTGGTAATATTCAGTTCGACAACGTCCCTTACAAAGTTTCACAATACGGCTTTGGTATGAATATCGACTGGATTTTGTCCGACAAGTTGATAGCTAAGTTCAATATGAACACTCAGCAGACAATCATCGACGATTATTATCTATACGATAGAAACAAGGTGATGGGCGAGCTCTTGAAATATGCCTCTCTTGATGCTATGATGGTAGCAACGAAGGTAACGGAAGAGATTATGAGCATCACTGATATTGACCAAAGACGCGAAGCTGCTAAAGCTGCATACGAACGTCTCGGCAAGGCTGGCGATGATGGCCGTGTAAAGACTGGCTTCAAAGATGTGAAGGATCTTGATCTAACTACCGACGAGGATAAGGCAATATACGACTTGCTCAATCCGGAACTTGAAGATGGTCATAAGCACAAAGCTACTCCAGCAGTTTATGGCATGGTTGGACTTCTTGCTAAGCCAAACAGCAAACTCAACGTTAGTGCGTATGCAAACTTCATGGGTAAGCGCGAGTATCTCACTGGCTATGGCAAACAAGATTTGTCGCCTCGCATGACGCTGAACATGAAGGTTGGCTATAAACCAACAGAGAAGTTCGAACTCTTCTTCAATGGCTCTAACATCCTGAACAACAAGAAACAGGAGTTTGTATTTGGCGACGAAATAGGTGGCCAATATAACATAGGTATGAGTTTCTCGCTCTAATGAGTGAATGACAATGAAAAAATCTAATACAAAAAACTAATCGACATGAAGAAGATTCTATTTATGTGTCTGTTTGCCATCATAGGTATGGTTGCGGTGCAGGCGCAGATGGCAAAATTTCAGGCTCTGTATTTACTGCAGTTTGCAAAGAATACATCGTGGCCAGCAGAAGATAACGCGAAGCCGTTCGTGATAACAGTAGTTGGCGACAATGCGTTGGCAAGCGAATTGAAAGCTATAGCTAACACAAAGACGATAGGCGTGCGCAAGATTACGGTGACCGAGTCTGCTAAGGTGTCTGGCTTAGTGAAGAGCGACATCATCTTCCTTGGTGAATCGAAGAGTTCGCAGATGAGTGCCTTGGTAACGGCTCAAGCAAATAATAAGGTGCTAATCGTGAGTGGCGCTAAAGGTATGTGCGCTCAAGGTGCTGGCATCTCGTTTGTACCAGAAGGCGGCAAACTCAATTTCGAGATTCATGAAGGCAATATTGCTAAACATGGATTGAAGGTCGGACAGAAAATAGTCTCTTTAGGTAGACAAGTTTTCTAATAGCAAATACAATAATTAAGGCTAACTGCGCCCCCCATCTGGCAGACAATGTCGGTTGGGGGCTTTTGTTTTTCGTGGTTAATAGAACGCGAATTTGTATGTTTACAACGCAGACATCTGCACATGCAATTCAATTGATATAATACGATATGAAACTATTGTCGATTTTATTATTGGTATGCATACCAACATGTATATGTGCTCAAGACAAAGTGAGTACAGAAGAGGTGAAATATGATGATAATCATACCATACAGGTATACAAAGCTTCTTATGTAGATAGCCTCAAACACTTTCAACCTAAACGTTGTGCGTCTAAATCGAAACTTGCCACATTAGTACCACAAGGTTTTTCGTACGAGGGTATACTGCTAGAAAATGATTTCGATGGTGATGGACGGGAAGATTGCATGCTGTCGGTCTTAGCTACACGTCCAGAATATTATTATAAAGATGATGATGGAAAACCACACGATTGCAATCGCAATGGATACATTCTGGCAATGAATCGTGTAGACCATTACGAAGTGACATCGTTTAACTATGAATGTTTTTTGCCTGGAGAAAGTATTTGCTTTGAGGATATATCTTATCCTCTTTGGCTCGATGGAGTATCTTTCTGGAATGGCGTTCTGACTTTGCATTTTTTCGGAGCACTTGGAAGTGGCATGCGAACAGAAGATTATGAACTTAGATATGAGAATGGAGACTTTATTTTGCTAAAACACATTTCGGCAAGTATGCTCGGTGAAAACGGGGTAACTTCTTATAGCCAATCGTATGATTTTGAAAATGGCAACCTGCATATTTCTAATCTTGATAATTATGATGGCGTACGTTGGGGTGATGCCGATGTAAAGCCAATGTACAAGGAAGAGAATAAAAACATTCCCAAAACAAGGCAAATAAAATTGTCCGAAATCGTTGAATTGCCAAATTAGCCGCATTTCCGCAGCTCAATGGGACTTTTCGCGGCTCGAAAACTATGTTTCACCTGCTCGTTGGGACTTTCTGAGCGTCAGATATGCGTTTTCATGACTGCTTGGGACTTTCTGAGCGTCAGATATGCGTTTTTATGACTGCTTGGGACTTGCTGAGCGTCAGATATGCGTTTTTATAACTGCTTGGGACTTTCTGAGCGTCAGATATGCATTTTCGCGACTGATTGGCGGTTGCGCAGCGTGCGAAAGTCATTTTCACGATTGATTGGGAGTTGCGCAGCGTGCGGAAGTCATTTTCACAACTCATTGGGAGTTTCGCAGCGTGCGAAAGTCATTTTCACGATTGATTGGGAGTT
>JAFYCM010000022.1 GCA_017539645.1 Bacteroidales bacterium | reverse complement strand
TATGAAACTTTCGTCGCATCGTAGCCAGTGCCGAAGCCTGTCAAATCGTAACCTACTACGCTCTGTTCTGCACCGTTGTAGGTCTTGGTCTCGGTCTTACCTGCTACTGCTATCGTTACTTCCTTCTGCGTGATGGTCAACTTACCATTCGTCACTGTGAAGGTTACATCGTAGTTACCATCTGAGTATGCAAAGTCGGTTGCTTTCAAATCCATGTTATACTCACCGACATTCGTGCCTGCTGCTGTCTGCTGCGCGATCGTTCCGCTGTAGGTAACATTACCTGCAACATAACCTTCGCCGAAGCCTGTCAGTGCGTAGCCTGTTACGGATTGCTCTGCTCCGCTATAGGTCTTGGTATCGGTGTTACCTGCAACAAGTATCTCTACAGCCTTCTTCTCAATGGTCAACTTACCTTGCGTGATTGAGAAGGTTACGGTGAAGTTGGCGTCATTATAGCTAAAGTCTCCTGCTACCATTGATGTCTCGTAGTCACCGACGTTCGTACCAGTTGCTGTGCTGTGCGTTCCGCCAGTGTAGACAACCTTAGCTGCATCGAACTCTGCAAAATCAGCTGTTGCAGTATAGCCGCTTACGCTCTTGGCTGTGCCGTCGAATGTCTCTGTTGCGTTTTTACCTGTTACTGTAATAGTTACAGCCTGCTCGGTAATAGTCAACGCGCCATTCTCCACGGTGAAGGTTACATCGTAATTAGCATCATTGTAGCTAAAGTCTGCAGATGTCATGGTCATATTGTATGTACCTACATCAATACCTTTAGCTGTACTATGCTCATCACCTGTGTAGTTAACCTTGCTTGCTACGAAGCCATCAAATGTTTCGTCAAATTCGTAACCGCTTATGCTCTGCTCTGAGCCTGTGTAGGTCTTGCTTCCGCTTTTTCCTACAACTTTCACGCTTACTGGTTTAGGTGTAACAGTCAACTCACCTTCGCCATTCACTACAAACGTTACGTTGTAAGCAGCGTTCTTATTCTCAAACTTGCTCTGGTCGAGGCTTACAGTTGATGTACCAACGTCGGTACGGCTCGTCTTGATATAAGAGTCGTCCCAATCTGCACCGTTGTATGTAATGTTGGCTGCCGAAACTGTGTATGCATCCACATTGCTTGCGTATGTATAAACAGTCTCATCGGCCCATGCAGTGCCTTTGTATGTTCTATTTACTGTCTGAGCGGTGAAGGTTACCGTGACATCACGCAACCAATTAGCTGTGTATGTTCGATTTCCAGTAGATCCGCTTGCTATTGTTACAGTTTGATTCTCATCGCCAGTCAAATCTGTACCGCTCCAGCCCTTGAATGTGTAGCCATCGCGCGTAGGATTATTAAGCGTGATGTCCGCACTATTCACTGTGTAGGTAGTTGGGTTAGCATTTGCCACCGTACCACCATCGAGGTTATAAGTGATAGTGTAACTATCCAAACTATAGGTAGCCTTATATGTAGCATTAGATGTTACCTCAGCCACCGCAGGTGTCCAACCTGTGAAGGTGTAGCCAGTGCGAGTAGGATCGGTAGGCTTAGCAATATCAGCAGCGGCCGTACCATAATCGTAATCCTTAATACTTATCTCGCTATTATCATAATCGACGAAAGTTACTGTGTACTTATTAACGGTTGAGTCGAACTGAGCCTCGTAGGTAGCTGGACCAACTACACTAACCACATTCGGTTTCCAACCGCCATTGAATGTATATGTATACTGCGCGGTTGCGGTCTTGGTTGGCTCCATAGCACCATCATATACAGGCGTTACACCGTATGCATATACGTCTTTCTCCAAGATTAAACCATCGCCATCAACCCAAATGATGGAATACTCGTTAACCTTACTCTTATATGTAGCTGTGTATGTTGCATCGCCACTTACTGTAGCTACAGCAGGCGACCACTTATCGAATGTATATGTATACTGTGCTGTAGCATCTTTTGTTGGCGTTGCACTATCGTAGTTTGGCGTGCTACCACAAGCCACATTCGCATCTGTTTCGAGCACTTTACCATCATCGTTCTTCCACGTGATGGTAAACCTGTCTTGTGTGAACTTAGCGTAAATAGTGGTATTGTCGGTTATGCCAGCCGTGAAGTCGAATGACGTGCTGAATGTTGCATCAGCATACCAACCACCAAACGTGTAGCAATCTTTCGTAGTGCTTGGAGCAGTAATGGTTTCACCGTAGCAAACTTCTTTAGCTTCTACAGTAGAACCTCCATCTACGTCGAATGTCACTGTCAACTTGCCGCCTTCGTCTATTGTAACGGTAGCTACTGCCGATTGCTTATAGTTAGCGCTCTCTTTGTAGCGTACGTAGTATGTACCATCGGCCAAGTTTTCAAGATTTCCTGTGGCAGCAGTGTATGTAATATTGTCACTACTCCACTCCATCTCATTGGTAACGCCAGTAATCTTACCATCGTTCTTGTTGCAAACGGTCTCAGCCACAGCGGTTACCGTAGGAGCTGGGCGTTCTGCCTTGGTAATGGTATAAGTAAATGTCACGGTAGCCTCTCCGTTCACCTTCGAGAAGTTTGTGCCAGGTGTTACCGTTACGGTGTAACTACCTACATCGGTACTGCTTGCATTGCTCCATGTTAGACTATAGTTAGCCGCACTCTGCGCGAGTTCCGTAGTGCCAAACTTCACTATTACAGCAGGTTTCTGTACTTCGCCATTGTATACAAATGTATTTTCATCTATTTCGGCGCTCAACTCTGCCTTCACTATGTTGAAGGTGCGTGTGATGGCGTTGCCGTTCCACCAGTTGGTGCTACCTGAAAGGCCCTCTATTGTTATGGTTGCCGTACCAACATTAACATTGTCGGTGTAGGTAACCTTGTAATCTGTACCCTTCACGAGAGCCACGCCATTTCTGCTGTATGTAACAGTAATCTCTGGCTCTATTTCGCTGCCCGTGTAGGTCTGATCGTCTATTTCTGGAATAGCAATCTGTCCCGCAGCATCCTCAGTCGCGAGGTTTGCTTTGTTTACGGTGAGTTTGCCGTCGGCCTTAGTTAAGGTGTAGTTATCGAGGCTCGATGCGCAGTCGGCATTAGCTTTTGGAGTAACCACATCTATTTGATTCTTATACTCGCCAACACTCTTCGTATTGGTGTAATCCTCCGATGCGTATGTCACATCTTCTATCAGCGTTGCTGCATCGTCAGGAGCAATGAAGCCCGTAGACGTATAGCCCTGAGTAGCTGCCTCGCTAAAGTTGTGACCGTAAGTTACAGCCACATTGTTAGCCTTGAGCGTGAGAGCTGCTGGCTCTATAGCGAATGTAGTTGTGAGTGCGCACTCGTCAGAGTCGTCGTAGTTGTTTGCACCTTTTATAGTTACGGTGCTGCTGCCTACGCACAAGTTATTAGCGTAAGTTACGGTATAGTCGGTAGTAGCCGCAAGAGCAGTGCTTTCGCGCTTAACCACTACACTTGGTGTGATAGCCGCATGAGTAAAGGTCTGTGCAGCAATATCGTCTACAGCCACCTTACCTGCAGTCTCGAGTGTCTTCAAGCATGCCTTGGTGATGTTGAACTCAACCACGCGTGTACCTTTATAGTTACCCTTACCTGTGAGTGTAACTTTAGCCTTAGTAGTTGTAGTAGAGATATTCGTATTGTCTTCGTAGCCCGACACCTCGAAGTCTGTGCCCTCTACCAATGCCACACCGTTGTAGGTAAGCAGAGAAGCAAGTTCTGCCGAAGTAAGCTCTATTGCCGAACCAGTGTATAGTTTATCTGCAATTGCACTTGCCAAGACTGCCGAGGTCTCGCCCTCAGTATCATCTTCGGCAATGCTCTTAGCCAAGATATTGAACGTCTTAATGGTATATTTCTCTGGGAAGTCCGCACGCGAAACCTTCACTTGTGCCTCGCCAACATTTACTGCTGGGTCGAGCACCTCTACTACATACTTCAAGTGCGTATCCTCACCATCTTCGTACTCTTCAAGGTTATCGTGGAATGCATAGCTTACATTGCTTACTGTAGGATCAGCCTTAGCCGTTGAATAAACAACGTCTTCAACATCGTATTTCAAAACTGCTGGCGTGAAGTAACCACCAAGGTCGGCAGCTTTAGCCATCGAACTCTTGATATTAGCTGGAGACCATACTACTTCAGTGCCATCTGATGCCACACCAACAAGGACATTCGAGCAATTCTCGAAACATGCCTTTTCATCAGTAATCTTACTCTGTCCACCATTTTTTGACCAGTCTGTATTTTTATCTGCACAATATATTCTTGCAGTAATAGTAGACTGACCATTTGGTCCATTGAACATCCATTCTACAGTAGTAACGTTGCTTACATCGAATGTAGACACATCAATGTATTCCATCGATATAGTCTCTGCAAACATGGCCTGCATGTTCGTTACTTTGCTAGTATTCCAACCGCTCAAGTCTTGAGAAGGAAGTTTCCAACAGCCGCGGAGCAAATCGTTCATTGTTGTGACCTTATCGGTCTTCCAATGTGACAAGTCGAGATTCTCAAGTTTTTCACACATATTGAATAGACCTGTCATATTGGTCACATTCTCCGTGTTCCATTCTGACACATCAACAAGCGTCAAACTATTACAGCCTTGGAACAACCACTTCATTGTGGTTACCAAATCAGTGTGTAAATAATTAGCATTATTAACCGCTGTCAATTTTCTGCCTTTTGACTTACGATTATTCGTACCAAACCACTGTTCCATCTTGGTCGGACGAACCTTCTCGAAGCTTTGGTCTATAGTTACTGTCGTAATATCTACACTTGCTTTCCAATACCCATTATTATTTGTACCTGATTTATAAGTATTGTTATTGAATGCTCCTACTGTCTTCGTAGGATCATCAGCCAACTTCAAGCCCTCAATAGCATATACATTATTTATGTTGCTTCCCTTATATGTAAGGTTCTTTCCCGTATATGCTTCAGTAGTAAGTACAAAGTCGGCATTCTTGCTGCTGTTGTATACTATTACACTTGGCTGCAGTACATAATATGCATGGTCGGTTACGTATTCTACATCGAAGCCTGCATAATCGCCTGCGCCAACAACTTCTATTGTGTAACGACCTGGCTTGGTTACGCCAGTAAGCGATTCGCCTGTAGTCTCGTTGCGGTATACTATAGTATAGTCGGTTCCTGCACTCAATTCATCTTCACCTATAGCCACAACAATCTCTGGCGATTCGTTGAGGCCAAATATTGTGCTGTCGTTGCCTTGCATGCTCACCTTCATAGTAGCTTTTATAAGCACATCTACAGTGAAGTTGCCGCAATACTTATTGTCGGCGAGAGCAGAAATCTTCACACGGTGCAAACCTGCTTTGGTCCAGTCGCCAGAGAAGCCAATACCGCTCGTGGTCATCTGCTCCAAGGTGAAGTCTGTACCCTCAACAAGGTTTTCCCATGCGTCGTTGTTCATACCATTCTTAAGCTGAATGGTAAATGCATTCAACACTTCAGCCTTTGTTACTGCAGCTCCATTCTTATAGGCAACCTCAATACGATTGTCGGCATTAAGACCTTCAATCTTCAATCGATCGTCATTTGCCGACGTAGCAGGATCGAGCGGCGTAAGGTCGCGGCAGATAATCTCTACTTCTTTATAAATATCCACATCGAGCAAGAAGTTGCGTGTGGTGTAGTTGGTCTTACGTCCTTTTGCTACAGTTATGCGGAATGTCTCTCCTACATATTTATGTCCGTTTGTGCCATACGTAGAGGTCAACTCTACTGGCTCAAGGTCGAAATCGGAAGCTACTAACGTGTTGTTCCATTCGTCTTTTGCTGTCCACGATGCATTTATCTCATCAAGTGAACCAGCATAGTATATCTGATTGTAGTCTGTTGTAGGTGTTATGGTCAACAAACTACCTTTTATATATATCGTAGCAAAGTCATCGGCATTGGTAACTTCAGTGCCATCTGCTTTGTAGTATTTGAATGTATAGTTGGTATCCTCGTCATCGGGGCAAGTACCACCCGTAGCGCCTGTTATATATACACGTGCGGTCTCACTAGCTTGCTGGTGACCAGTTTCTGGATATGGTATATAGTCGGTGAGCAAGCGCAAGTTGCTTCTGCAATCGAGGTCGGCAATGGTCTCGCCGTATGCAAATCCCGTAATTACAGCAGCATAGTATTGATTCTTAAGATTATACTCTACGCCACCTTCCACTTTCGTCGACTGGCCAAAGCTTACCTGAATATCATCGTGGTTAGCCTTTACTGTGAGTTCCTTCTTGGTTACATCGAAGGTGGTATTCTCGAGCGTAAGTTCGTAGTTGTTCGAAGTGAAAGCACCAAGTGTAACGTTGTATGTGCCAACGCCGCGTCTCAATGCATTTTCTACATTGTAGTTTGTCGATACCGCAGGGTCGGGCACAGTTGTGAATATCTCGGCAAGCACCTCAGCCACAGTCATATTGTAGCGATCTGGATCGGCATAGTGCAGTGCAACATCACCCACAAGTTGGCTTGCATCTATCTCGTAGCCTATTGTTGGGCAAGCATCACCATAGGTTATCGAACTCTTAGCCACAGTAGCACGTACGGTGAGCGGTGCTTTAGTAATCTCGAATGTGCGCGTAACCTCACCTTTATAGTTACCATAGTTAGGCGTTGTCTCGCGTATACCTTTTATAGTTACGGTTGCCGTACCTACTGCCGTATTGTTTTCATATTCAAGTGTATAGTCTGTACCCTTCACAAGGGTCATTCCATTATATTTTACGATAGGCTCAGGTTCTAATGCGCTGCCAGTGTAAGCCGTGTGCTCGTATGGCATAGCGATAGAGACAGCCCCCGCACCCTCTACGTTAGTGGTGTCGATGTCCTTTGGCAGAATATTATATGTAAAGCCGCAACCGTGGAGAACGGCTGTTTGCGGTTCGGTTACTGGGTTCGGACTTTGGAAGATTGGTTCATTATTAGAGCCATTGTAATACCAACGATACTTAGGGCTAAATATACCAGAACCTTCGTTACCGTCGTATTCATAATCAATACGTTCTACCGTACCGTAATTATTAATAGTTTCATTTTTCCCATAAGCATCGCCTTCGTAGTAGTACCACAATATTCTTGAACCTTTATACGCTTTCACATAATGTGTTACGCTAACATTCTCGCTGATTGGATCAACATCCTCGCCAAACGAAAGGCTCTTAGCACCAGCATTTATATAGTCGTCTTCTGGGTATTCCAAATCGGAATCGGAATAACCGCTCATATTCACCGTTACCAACTCTTTACCTTGAGGCACAGTTATTCCATCTACTGTAGTGGTCGGACTCGTTACAGTAACCTCTACCGTATTATTATTATTCAACCAGAATCTCTTATTAACCCTTAAGCGCTTAGCGCTCAAATCGCTTACACCGAACTTTATCTCTTCGCCTGTGTACACTGGGTCATCGGCTGTAATCTTAGAGACTTCAAGACCGCAATCACCCTTAATCGTGAAGGTTTTCGTGAGCGTACCTATGTAGTGCACGCCATCGCCATTCACAGCAATAGTTGCATCGCCAACATAGTAGTTATTCTCATATACAGTATATATATAGCTTGAGTCGTTGGCTATCTTCACTACTGCATCCGACAAGGTAGTTTCCGATGGTTTGGTAGTAATATTGAATGTCGGGCGCTTAATAGAGTTATCGAATTCTGTGGTAGTGTATTGCAAGTTGGTTATATTACTCAATTCCACAGGATTAACCGTCAAAACAGCATCTACGCCCTCAATTGTATAGTTGGCGGCAGACATACCTTCCACGTCTACCTTTATATCGAACTTCATGTCGCGTGCGAATGGCTCATAGTCGCACGACAATGTTGGCGTGCCAGTAAGTACGCTCGCAGTCTCGCCACTCGCGAAACCTCTATAACTATATGTATAGGTAGGCGCAGCATCGCCAAAGGAAACCTCTTTGGTGTCGGCCTCTACAAAGAGTCGGCGCTTAACCACTTCAAGAAGTTGCTCCGTATTGTATGTGATTTCATAGTTAGGAGCTGAGCCACCATAGAAGTTTATATTATGTAACGTTCCTACTGCTTTATATGTCGATGGATTGCCTTCGGATACCGAATAATCGGAATTCGGCTTAGGCATGGTCTTGAACACTGGATTGCCACATCCATCAGTGCCATCGATAGTCTCGCCATTCACAAGGCCTTCGCACGCAAACTCAAACTGGTCGTAGTCCAAGTCGGTCAAGTTGCTACCATATACCACCGTAGCAGCCTTCGGGCGCACAGTGAGAGGTGCTGGCATAATCTTGAAGAACTTCGTTACGGTGAAGTTGAGCGATTCCGCCGAACTGCTGAATGTCATCACCAATGCGGCATTCTCTATCACATTGCCTTCGGCATCGCGGCTTACGCAGATGTTGTTGTCGTAGCTATAGTCCACACTCACATCAACATAGCTACCATTCACAAGCATCGACATCGTGTTGCGTGCAGCGCTATTGTTAATCTTCACGCCAAGCACATCTTTAGTTATCTCTTTGCCTGTGTAAGTAGGCTCTGGATAGTCGAGCGTTACTTTCACTATTGGGAATCGCAACACCTTACTGCCATAGAAGTTACCACCAGTCTTGTAGCCATCGGCGCAATCTGACGTAGCACTACCAGTGAGGGTTATAGTACCCTCCTCCTCTATGTTCTCACCATATTCATACACCACATCGGCAGTAGCTGCTTCTGCACTACCCTTCTCGGCTACAGTCAGAACATAGTCTACCTCTTCGCCATTGCGGCGCGTATATTTATAATGTATTTTGCCAGTAAGATCGGGCTTGAGTTGCTCACCTGTCCACACTTGACCATCTACCACACCATTCCAATCGATTGCCTCGTCGTATTGCAACGAAACAGGGCGAATGTAGAATGTCTGGCTACGCACAATACCAGTTTCGGCAGTAGATATGGTAACTGTTATTTCATCGCAACTTGCGTTAATGGTATCTGCACCTTCTGAAGTAACCGCACTCCATACGCCATGAACGTCACGCTTTGTGGTCTTACCGCCACGCGTAACTATAACCTCGTAGTAGAGTTCGCCATCGTAATCGGTCATTGTGGTTACATCCTGACCGTCGAATATCACCTTAACTATCTTAAGTCCATAACCATCAGGTCCTGCATAAATAACATCGGTAGTATCGTTAGCCACGCAACGGTCATATTTTATCTCAGCATCCAAGGTAGCTGCGGTGAAGTAACCACCTAAGTTGGCACTCTTCAAACCGCGATAGCTCTTGTAGTGACCATCGCCAACGCCCAATTGTCCGTCATAATCACCAGCTTTTGCTTTTGCCCAAGTAACATCGTTGAACCACAATGCATCAACACGTTCTTCCCATTCACGATCGCTTTCTCCATCCAACTTCGGTATAGAGAGTTTTGGGGTAGGTGAACCTACAAGACCCGAAGGAGCTGAACTTGCTCTCCATATACCACCAGAACCACCATCAACACCATAGTCATACCAACCTTTACCAAATACAGCAGTTTCATCCGACGAATTATTATTATCGTTTGCAGAGCCATCACCAATTCCTGTGGTAATCTTACCGCCTGTTGTCCAATCGGTATCATAGTCGCGGCAATAGATTGTCTTCAAAGATGTACAACCATTGAACATAACTTTTACGTTGCTCAAATTCGGCATTCTACGAACACCAGAGAAGTCCACTACTTCAAGCGACTGACAATCGTTGAACATATATTGCGCAATTTCTACGTTGCTCAAATCACATTGGAGGAATGAAACCTTCTTCAACGAACGACAACTCTCGAACATTGCGTTGATATACTTAACCTTTCCAGTTTCGAACTTATGCAAGTCGGCCTCTTCCAACGACATACAGCTACGGAACATACGATTGAACTTCGTACAATTCTTTGTGGATATATGCTGCAAGAAATCCAACGATGTCAGCGAACGACAGTTGTTGAACATTTCAGCCATACCATCATTGTATTCACCAGACCCTCCAGTACCAGTAACGCCCTCAGTATTCAAGTTGTCCAATTTGATTGATGTGATAGCCTCACAGTTACTGAACATACGAGCTACGTTGGTCAATTTATTGCTGGTCGTGAAATTGTTCAAATCAACGCTCTTGAGTTTCGTACAATAGTAGAATATACGCAACAGCGTTGTAAGATTAGGAGCAGCCGCAGCACTACTCAAATCTACCTCTTCCATTTGCCAACAGCCTCGGAACATATCTTGCATAGTGGTACATGCATCGAATGTCCAACTACTCAAGTTTGCCTTCTTCAAACTGCTTTGACCAGTATATGTATCACCCGATTTTGTAGGATCTGGGCATTGGAACACACTAATCATTTGTGTTACCTTACCAGTGGTCATACCACTCAAATCGACCTCTTCGAGAGCGTAGCAATTTTGGAACATGTAGTTCAACCATGCGCCCAATTTAGGAGTACCACCCATAGTGCTGAAGTCGACTTTCTTCAACGAGTTACAGTTTCTGAACATTGCCTCCATATCTTGCACCAATGGCGCAGTGAAGGAAGTAAAGTTGTTATCAGCATCCACAAGTGCAGTACAGCCATCGAACATATAGCGCATAGAAATCATTGCCGTAGTATTGAAGTATTGCACTCCGTGCAAATGCTTTAGCGCTGTCATTCCTTTGAACATATATGCACCCGAAGGCCAAGCCAAATCTTTGAAGCCCTCTTCGAAATATACATCGGTTATAGTAGCAGGCATTGGGTTTTCCGCGCCATACCACTTAGTCCACAAGTTGTCGGTTCGTCCACCACTATTTATAAATATATCGCCAAGTGAATATGTAGCATTCACAGTCTCGCCATTGTATACTGTTGCTGTACCAGCCAAATATTCATTTCTCTTCGTAGGCGACATAGTAACGAAACGTGCGTGCGTGTTGTTCTGAGTAATAAACAGATATGGCTGCACGCCAATCAAATATTTAGCCTCTACGTATGAGCCTTCTACATACTGATTATTAACGCCTCGCGTATTCACCGTAGCGCGTATGGTTATTGGGCTATATGATTGGTTTATATTACCTGCACCTGTAGGTATTAGATTACCATCTTTGTCGTAGTAGGTAAGATCGTAGTAAGTAGCAGGAACGCCATAGCCAGCGTAATCGTATACGCTAACAACCGATGCTAAGTGGTCTCGCGTTACCGAGTTGCTCGATGTGTAGCCCTCAGAGAGACTCATCTCGCGGAGTGGCATTCTAATCTTGAAGGTGAAACTCTTGCAAGCATCGTTCTTGCAAGCGAAGTTCGTACCGTCGCCCGAAACGGTAACGGTAGCCGTTCCTCTGTCTACATTATTCTCATACGTAAGTATTATCTGTCCCGACTCCACAAGAGCACGCAAGTCATCACCTGTTACTGTTTTTCCGGTGTTCGTTGTCTTATACGAGCCATCAGTATTCGTGACGCATTCGTCATAAGTAACCGTAAGAGCATCGTAGTCAGCTTCGATAGCCGAGCCTGTCCAAGACTCTTGCGTGTTGGCATAGCTTACAGCTGTTATTTGATGTATTGGCACAATGTTGAAATTGAGCTTCTGCTCGCCACAATAGCCATTTACACCTTTTATTATTATAGTACCAACTCCAGGGTCAACATTGTCTTCGTAGGTTATTTCCAAATATTGGTTTGCATCGAGCAACGAACCAGCCTTGTTTGAAGCTTTACTTGACAAATAGCCAAAGTAGATTTGTGCTACTACCGAAGGTTCTATTGCATTGCCAGTCCACACATAGTCGGGCACTGGTGTAGGTGTATACACCAATCTACTGTTCGTTATATCACCAACGGTAAGCGTAACAGCCGCATCAGTACAAGGCGTACCATTAATAGATGGTGTAAGAGTAACCTCGCCACCCAAAGTACCAGAAGGCGTAAACACCCAGTCGTTCGTGCCTTCGGTAGCTGTTACTATTCCTGCTGGCGATGCTTCCCATGTAATATTTGCTATATCGTTGGAAAGTTTTTTAGGCAAGCGGAATTCGCTATCTATTTGAAGATCATAGTCGCCTTCTGTGCTGTAGTTGCTTCCTGTATATAGACACACGCCAGCCACCATCTGCAGCATCGCACACGCATCGCTTCCATCGTAGAGCATTGCTGGTATTGGATATGCTACGTTATTGAGCGTGCGCCATAAACGATTCGTAGGATTAGTATTTGCACATACACTGTTACTCATACATTTATAAGTATCGGCCGTGCTCTTAGCCTCAGCTTTACCCGTAAGGTCGGCAGTAAGGCTAATACCTTTGCAATCGTACGTTTTTTGATAGTCGTAGTAGTTATACACACTGCTGCCAAGAGAAAGCCCCGTGCTTGATATTTGTCCTACATTGCTCGTACCTGTAACCTTACCTACGTTGATATTCATAGTAACAATACCCTCGTATCCACCACCATCACCTTTAGAGTTGGCTATACCGCTCACGTAGTTTGTACCCGAAACGTTACCATAGTTTATACATACAGAAACGGTAGAGTTCGAGCCAGCAGCAGCACGAGAGTTACGCGCCGTACCAGCAATACCGCCTACGTATGTAGCACCACTGACATCGCCATAGTTCATACAGCTATTTATGAGCACCTGTCCGTTAGGCTCACCTACTATACCACCAGTGTTCATACCTGCAGCAGTTACCGAACCATAGTTGACACAAGCTAATAGCTCTGGTGTATTATAACCAAGCAAGTTACCCGCAATACCACCAGCCAACGAATAGCCCGTATTGGTGCTAACCACAGAACCATAGTTTGTACAATATGTCATGTTGTTGCTATCCTGACCACCTACAACACCACCTAAGCTCTCTCCAGAAGCTGTAACAGAAGCTGCATTGGAACATTCGTCCACTGCACCATGGCTCCAACCAATCAAACCACCGATTTCATTTTTACCACTTACTGTACCACTCAAAACGTGGCAGTTAGTAACCGTTGTACCTCCAGACCAACTACCTGCCTTATATGTAGAATAGCCAAGCAATGCGCCCGACATATTGCCGCCAGTCACATTAACATTAGCTAATGTCAAATTCTTAATTGTACCACGAGCCGTACCGAAAAGACCCGAAGTAGTATAGCCCTTGGTTTGCGTCAAACCTGTAATGGTATGTCCATTACCGTCGAATGTACCTGAGAACACGCCAGCACCCACATTTATCGCAGTTGTAATCGAACCATGCTTTGTATTGGCATTGCCTGCGGTGTAATATTTATTACCAATAGGCACCCACTCGTAGCCCGTAATATCAATATCGGCAGTCAATCTATAATTATTGCCGGCCCACGTAGCATTAGTGTTTACACGCCAAGCAAACCACGCCAACTGCCTAATATTATTAATCTGATAATAGCCTTCAGCATCTTTTTGACTGACTGCATCCGTCGACTCATTGAATGTAATGCCACCATAGGTTCGCGTTTGCGCCATAACATTAGAGCCCAAACCAAACAGCAATAGCAAGCATAACGCAAGTGAGCACAAGCGCCGCTTCATAGTGTTGTGTCTATTCATATCTAAACCTGAATTTTGCGAAACAAACCGAATGGCAGTTCGCTCTGCATAATTTGTGTAAGCTTGCTTCATAACAATTGCTTATTATATCACTATCCCACAGCGTCTTAGACACCGCGTGCAGGATATACTACGTTTTTCTTATCTCGTTTTTCTTAGCCCCACACCACGCCACTAAACGCAGCGTAACAATGGAAATGCTAAAATATTAACAATCCGCGACATTCTATCAAAAAAAATACCAAAAAACATCGGGTTTCCTCAAAAAAACTTAATTCTTTCATCACTTAGCCCCCCTCATCTCCATCCGCCAACAGCCCATTCTTCGTCCCATGCCAGCCGCACTCGTCAGCAAATCCAGTCTCTTGCATTTTTCGATGCGCAAACATATATTGCGAAAAATTTCGCAACGATTTTTATCGCATAACACAAGTATCAGATTATGAACCCATTCAAATTCGGAACAATAGTAGAAAACGAATTCTTCACAGACAGAAAAGAAGAATGTCAAATGCTGAAGCAAAAACTCGATAGTGAAAACCATATCGTACTAATTAGTCCTCGACGTTTCGGCAAAAGCAGCCTTGTACAAAAAGTTCTAAGCGAACAAAATCGTCCATAGAACCGACCGCAACATTATGCTCCAAATATCAAAGCATAGCAACCCAATGCAAAACCGCAACCTACCGACTAGCACAACATTCAGCGCCATAAAACGTCTTTTACAATCTGGTTTTCTAATAAAAAACGATGTATACGAGATAGAAGATCCGTTTTTCCGTCGATGGATACTTCTATACGATAATTAAACTCCTCTTATTCAAGCAGATTTGCAACACACTAATACGCCACGGATTCACTCACATGGCTATACCCTACCAGCCCTATGGGCTTTTGGCAGTTATAGCTCTGTAGGAGCGAAAGAATATAGGCAAGTGTGTAAACGCCTGCCCAAAAACCAATTATCCGCCCGTTCCCATGTCTGACGTACTCGTCAGCACACCACCGCCCCGTCCTTTATTCAGGCATTTTATGTCTGTCCACGCCCCCACGCCTCCCAAAATGTCGTATGTTCACAATCACAGTCCAAGCATCAAACAATCCCTCGTCCCGTGCCAACCGCGCTCGTCAGCCCCCACCCAAAAACAAAAAAAGAGACGCAACCATCGCGGCTACGTCTCGTTTGACTCAATTATATGTTTAATTGAAGGGATGTCTATTTCTTGATAAGGCTCTTACCGGTCATCTCGGCTGGCTGAGGAAGACCCATGATAGTCAGCACCGATGGAGCTACGTCGGCAAGGACGCCATTCTCAACTTTTGCATTCTTGTCGTTAGTTACGTATACGAATGGCACTGGGTTGAGTGAGTGAGCGGTGTTAGGCGTGCCGTCTTCGTTGAGAGCGTGATCGGCATTACCGTGGTCGGCAATGATGATAGTCTCGTAGTCGGCAGCTTTGGCAGCTTCTACAACATCTTTCACGCAAGCATCGATAGCTACTACAGCCTTCTCGATAGCCTCATAAACGCCAGTGTGACCCACCATATCGCCATTAGCGAAGTTTACAACGATAAAGTCGAACTTCTGAGTCTTGATGGCATCAACCAATTTGTCTTTTACCTCGTAAGCCGACATCTCTGGCTTGAGGTCGTAGGTAGCAACCTTTGGCGATGGAACAAGTACGCGCTCTTCGCCTGGGAACTCAGCCTCGCGACCACCGTTGAGGAAGAACGTCACGTGAGCAAATTTCTCAGTCTCTGCGGTATGAAGTTGCTTGAGGCCTTTGTTAGAGAGGTATTCGGCAAGCGTGTTAGATACATTCTCTTTGTCGAAGAGGATATTTACGCCCTTGAATGAAGCATCGTATGGAGTCATGCAGAAATATTGCAAGCCAGGAATAGTCTTCATACCATTCTCAGGTTTGTCTTCCTGCGTAAGTACTATGGTGAGCTCCTTAGCGCGGTCGTTGCGGTAGTTGAAGAAGATTACTACGTCGCCCTCTTTTATAGTACCATCGACATTTGCGTTGTTGATAGGTTTGATGAACTCGTCGGTAACGCCTTCGTCATACGACTCTTGCATAGCTTTCACCATATCGGTAGCCTGCTTGCCTTTGCCCTCTACGAGGAGGTCGTAAGCCTCTTTGATGCGCTCCCAACGTTTGTCGCGGTCCATTGCGTAGAAACGGCCAACAATGCTTGCTATGGTGCCAGCCGACTTCTTGCAGTGCTCGGTGAGCTGCTCAATGAAGCCTTTGCCGCTCTTAGGATCGGTGTCGCGACCATCCATGAAGCAGTGTATATATGTATTGCTGATGCCGTATTCTTTAGCAATGTCGCAAAGTTTGAAGAGGTGAACGAGTGAGCTATGTACGCCGCCATTCGATGTAAGACCCATCAAGTGGAGGTTCTTGCCGTTCTCTTTTGCGTATGAATATGCTTTCTTGATTTGCGGATTTTCGAGTATCGAGTTGTCGGCACATGCGCGGTTGATCTTCACCAAGTCTTGATAAACGATACGTCCTGCGCCGATGTTGAGGTGACCTACCTCTGAGTTACCCATCTGACCGTCGGGCAAACCGACATTTTCGCCACTTGCTTGAAGCTGACTGTTTGGATAGTTAGCCAAAAGCGAATCCCAATACGGAGTGGGTGTGCAGTAAATAACATCGTCTTTTTGATGGTCGCCTAAGCCCCAACCATCGAGGATCATAAGTAACGCTTTCTTACTCATTTGTTTTGCTTTTATCTGTTTTTTCTAACGAGTCGCAAAATTACGCAGAAAATCAACACGATAATAATAATTATTGAAATCTCGCTCAAGGGCTCGCACTGAGAAGGCTAATGACACAGATTTTTCAAGTTTTTGGGGTGAATCTTTTCTTTTGTGGCTATAATTATACTTATGATGTTTACATATTCTCGGCGCGAAAAGAAAGTTCTATATATTAGCAAGAAAAACAATCTATGAAGCACTTACTCATATCTGCATTTATTATCGGTGCAATGGCGGTGTCATCGTGCGACACGCAGGACACAAACACTATCGACCTCAGCGGCAATTGGCAAACGCAACTTGGCATTGTACATCTGCCTGGCACTACCGACCTCTCTGGCGTAGGCAGAAAGAACACCGACCTCAGCGTAACTACGGGGCTCTCACAGCGCTACATCTTCGAAGGGGCTTTGGGCTATAGCCGCAGCATAGATATTCCGCAGCAGTGGAGCGGTAAGCACATCGAACTTTTCCTCGAACGCACCAAACCCACCACGCTCATAATAGATGGCGACACAATAGGCAAGTGCACAAATATGCAAACGCCTCATATTTACGATATTAGAAACATAGGCGTAGGCAAGCACAACGTAGAAATTATTGTAGATAATGGCGATGCCATCATTGACGAAATAAAAGGATCGCATGCATACGGAAGCGCAACGCAAACCAATTGGAACGGCATCATCGGACGTATAGAGATGCGCTGCCGACCTAATACACACATGACAGACTATCAAGTTTATACCGATATAAACAACCAAGAAATTACCGCACGCGTAACTATTTCAAAAGCTGGCAAGGTGAAACTCGTTGGCCGCATAGATGGTACGAGCATCTCCAACTCCATTAGTGCCAACATTGAGTGTGGCGACACGCTGAGCATAACCATGAAGATGCCCAACGCAAAACTCTGGAGCGAGTTTCACCCCAACCTATATACGCTCAACCTCGCGCTCAAGAGTGCCGACGGCATAGATAGCCGCGACGTTCGTTTTGGCATGAGGCACTTCTCCACCGAGGGGCACCAATTCGTCATAAACAACAAGAAGACCTTCTTGCGTGGCACCCACGATGCTTGCGTATTCCCGCGCACTGCCGTTCCTCCGACCGACGTAGAGGAATGGCGAGCACTTTTCCGCAAGGCGAAGTCTATTGGCATCAACCACTTCCGTTTTCACTCCTACACGCCGCCCGAAGCTGCCTTCTGCGCAGCCGACGAACTTGGCATATACCTACAGCCCGAATTGCCTTATTGGGGTCAGATTAGCCGCGACAAAACGGTGCTCAACGAATTTCTTTTGCACGATGCTGCCGAGATTCTACATACGTATGGCAACCACCCGTCGTTTGTGATGATGGCTTGCGGCAACGAACTCAGTGGCGACATCAGCCTACTGCGCGAGTGGTGCGATGGCTTCCGCAAGATGGACAACCGCCATATTTATGCATACGGCTCGAACAACAACCTCGGTTGGGCTGGTCAGGCCGATGGCGAAGATTTCTTTGTGACGTGCCGCGTTGGCGCTGAGGAGAAGGATGGATACAACACCCACGTGCGCTCATCGTTTTCGTTTGCCGATGCCAACGAAGGCGGCATTCTCAACGCCCTATACCCTACTCTCACTCGTGATTACAGCGACGCTATAAGCCGTTGCTCTGTACCCGTCATTAGCCATGAGAGCGGTCAGTTTCAGATATATCCTACGTACGACGAACACGCCTACGACAACTGCGTGCTTGCGCCCAACAACCTCGATATTTTCCATCAGCGCCTTGTGGATGCGGGACTTGCCGATATGGAACTTCCGTTTCACTACGCCAGCGGTTGCTTGGCATACGAATGCTACAAAGCCGATATTGAGTTATGCATAAGTACGCCTGAGTTTGGCGGTTTTCAGATGCTCGACATAAAAGACTATCCGGGACAAGGTTCGGCGCTGGTCGGCTTTTACGATGCACAGATGCTGCCCAAGAGGTTTTTTGAGCATTACTACGACCAAAAGCTACCATTCTGCGCGCCCATTGTGCCACTTGCCAAGGCAGAACGCTTGACCTACGAACAGAACGAGCAGATAAACATCGACTTACTTCTGAGTAACTATACCGAGGACGACATCACCAACGCACCGCTCCTCTGGGAGGTTACCGACGAGCATGGCTACAATGTGGCAAGTGGCAGAATAATTACTGGCATGAATCAGGGCTGCGTGGGCGAAGTTGGGCACATATCTATACCTACAAACTATGTAGATGCGCCAGCCAAACTAACGCTCACTCTAAAAGTAGATGGCTACGCTGCAAGCAACTATTACCATTTCTGGGTATACGAAAACGAAGATTTTACGATGCCCGTCACCGTTGCACACCTCGACGCTAAAGTCAAAGCACAACTCGACAGTGGCGAATGCGTCATATTTACGCCCAAGCATAGCGACATTGAGGCTATAAGCGTTGGTGGCATGTTTACGCCCGACTATTGGAACTACGCCATGTTCAAGACTATAAGCGAGAACAACCACCGTCCGGTGTCGCCGGGCACCCTGGGGTTGATGCCGTCGCAGAGCAAACGCACGTTCTTCAACAATTTCCCCACCGACAACCACGCCGATTGGCAATGGTGGATAATAGCTAAGAACAGTCGCCCGATGATTCTCGATAGTGCTCGGCAGATTTCGCCCATCGTGTGGGCTATAGACAATATTGAGCGCAACCACAAACTCGGCATTCTCTTCGACATGAACATTGGCAAAGGTCGCTTGCTCGTCAGCACAACCGACCTAAAAGCCATAAGCACTACTCCAGAAGGTCGCCAATATATACGCGCCATCATGCGCTACGCCGATAGCAAAACGGCTCACTCACAATCTGTATCTATGACGTGGAACGACGCCTTGCGCATATTCCGCGCCCAAGCCAACGAGCGCGAAATAAGAGGCGTGAAGAACATTTCGGATTACAAGCGCAAGGAGTAACCTCGGCTAAGCATAGCTATGCATGCCGCCGAGCAAAAAGTTTACGCCGAAATATGTCATAAGTACGGCAAGGAAGGCAGCGGCGAGGTAGATATGCAACGTCATAGGGCGGCGGAAGGCTGGCAACGACTTGCTATGCATAGGTACGGCGTAGATAAGCATAGTTATGAGCGCCCACACCTCTTTGGGGTCCCAGCCCCAGTAGCGTCCCCACGATTGGTTTGCCCAAATGGCGCCAACGAAGATGCCCACCGTCAGGAAGAATAGCGCCGGATAGAGCAGCAAGCGGCTGATGTCGGCAAGCGCTTCAACTTTCGCCTTGGCATTGCGCGCGGTGGCATTTACGACAATCGCCGTAACACCGTTGAACATGGTGAATGCCACAAGCGAGTAGGCTATCATTATAGTACATACATGAACGCTCAGCAGCGGCGACGCAAGCACGGGCATCAAGTTGGTAATCTGCGGATTTGACTCACCAAACATCGACACCATCATCGTCAAGCCGGCCAGGAGCAAGCCAAACGGAACTATCAGTACAAAGCGGCGCTGCATAACTATAGTAATTACAACTACGCAGAGGCTCATAAACTGCATCGTCTCGTAGCCATTCGTCATAGGTATGTGGCCACTGACAAACCAACGTAGCGCAAAAATCACTATCTGATATGCTACCACAAGCGCCATAATTACGTTGAACGAGATGCTCACTGCGCGGTGCGGACGGCGCTCGTTGGTCCAGCGGATTATGTAGTAGAAAAACGCCACAAAGCCAAGCGTAGCAAGCGCCATGGCAAGCGGACGCGTGGAACTCATGTTGTTATAGACAACCTCGGCGCGGAAACGTGCTTCGGTGGGGAGAAATTCTGCGGCCTCTCGCTGCTGATACTTACGTATTTTGCCAATGGTATAGATAATCTCGTCGTAATCTTTTTGGAAAGCGAGTTCGGCGAGGTGGTCTTGCACCTTGCGCACAAATTCATATTTATCAGAGCCAATATTTATGGGCATTTGGCTATTCTGATGATACCAAGAGACCAAACCACTACTGTCGCGGATGGGATAAATCTTGGTCAACTCGCCTTCGAAGAGCATTCGCAAGAGATTTGCCTTCTCGTTGGCTGCCAATATATCCGACGAACCATCTACATCTTTTCCAGCATAAATATCGTTGAGCGGCGCATCGAGTTTGTACTTACCATGCTCGAAGAAATCGGTGTACGACACATATTTACTATCTACGCCAAGAGCCGACTTTGCTTTGCCCTTGAGCTTTACAAGTGGTTCGCCAACCCAGTCGGTGGGGAAGAAAATCCAACATGTGTATACCTGCTCGGCTGTGAGACCTTTGTACGACGGTTTGCCGTAAATCTTAGTAGTGAATGTGCGCGCCACGGTCTGCAGCGGACAGATGCGGCCATTGTAATAGACATAAATATTGCAGAACTCCGTGGCTACGTCGCGAGGCAGAGCTTTGGGCGTTGTTTCGGCAGCCGAAGCCGCATTGGGCATAGTTATAAATAGAATAAAAACGGCAGCAGCCTTGCCCATTTTAGCAATCTGACGGCGGAAGCCCTCGTTTGGCAGAATGAGCATCAAGAAGAACGAGAAGAAGAGCAGCCCGTAGCCAATGTAGGTGATAGCTATGCCCCACGGGTCGTACGACACAGAGAGGTAGGTGCCTTGGCGGTCGGGGTCGAAGCCCGACTGATAGAAGCGGTAGCCGGCGTGTTGGGCGATATTGTTCATAGAGATAGAGGCCTCTTCGCCGCCATCGAAACGAACTATGCTCACGTAATCCATAGGCGACATAGTGCCAGGGTATGTATCTACGCGGAAACCAACAAGTTCAACGCCGAACGGGGTATTCTTTATTGTAGTGCCATCCACAAGGAATGCGCTACTAACCTCATCGATGCGCAGATGCATAGTGCCTTGTTCGGCAAAGAGGTGAGTAATGAGCGCGCCTAACAATATAAACATCAGCGCAACATGCAAGCAGAACGCAACTGGGCGCTTCTGCAACCGCCGACGCAGCATATACGCCAAGCCCGACACTGCAAGCACACCCCACAGCAAGCAGAACCACCACGAACCGTAGATGGTGGTAAAGCCGTAGATCTTTTCTATTATCGTTGCCGCAGCGAGCACCGCTACTATGGCTATGTATGTAGTAATTACAATTGCTTTCATACTAATTATGGGTTAGGAGTTACAGTTACGAGTTTTAGTACACAGTAAATATTTATGTTGCGCAAGTTACACTATGAAATGCAATGTCATCCTGAACGTAGCTATTCATAATTCAAAATTCAGAATTCATAATTGGATTATGGAAATTCCATTTTCATGACTCGTTGGGGGTTGCTGAGCGTCAGAAACTATGTTTTCATCGTTGAATGAGGGTTTCTGAGTGTCAGAAACTATGCTGCAGCATCTGCATGGGGGTTGCTGAGCGTCAGAAACTATGCTGCAGCATCTGCATGGGGGTTGCTGAGCGTCAGAAACTATGTTGCACGTGTTGCATGAGGGTTTCTGAGTGTCAGAAACTATGCTGCAGCATCTGCATGGGGGTTGCTGAGCGTCAGAAACTATGATTTAATCATAACAATGGATTTTGCGCAATGTGCAAAAAATCGTTTTCATGACTCAATGAAAATTTCTGCTCTCGTGCAAAAATCCATTTACGCGACTCAATGAAAATTTCTGCACACGTGCAAAAATCCGTTTTCATGACTCAATGAAAATTTCCGATATAGATAGCACAGATAATTCAGAAACAACAGAAAACACAGAGAAACGGAGGCTCTGTGCACTCTGTTTTCTCTGTGTTTTCTGAGTAAAACTAAATAGCATCAACAAACGCTATCACGGCGTCGCGCTCCTCTTTGCTGAGTTTGCGGAATTTGTTTACAGCCCAACGAGCATCGCTCTGAGCATTGCCATGCCACATGATGGCTTCGAGGGTGTTGCGCGCACGGCAGTCGTGCAAGCGATCTTGTGCGCCGGTGCAGATGAGGCTCAAGCCACGTCCCCAGAGAGGTGTAGTGCGGCACCAGCCAGTGCGAATATCGTTTTCCATAAACAGACGGTGCTGAACCATATCGGTGTATGGCCAAATGGTCTGATTCGGGTAGCGCGGAAGGTCTTTGTCGGTTAGCCAACCGTTAGGGTCTTGAATATGGTCGTCGCCAGTTTGCCAGCTTGGGCGGTGGCACGATGCGCAACCAATCTCACGGAAGAGCTCGTGACCCTTTTTCACTTGAGGATTGTCGAGGTTGCGAGCAGCTGGAACTGCCAAGCCTCTGTGCCAAACCATGAAGTTGACATAATCTTCATCTTTCTGCTCAACCTCGGCCACCTTATTGCCCTCTTTGTCCTTGCCCAATAGGTAGTAATAAATATCCTCCTCAACATTGTCGTATTTACGCTCATTGGGGAAGTAATTATAGAATTCGGCTTGCACCTCTGGATCTTTCGAAGCTGTTTCGGCGTATGCAGTCGTCATGTAATGATAGCGACGGTCTTTACGCGTTACGTTGGTGATGTTCCAAATGGCATTGGCGCCAGGTCCGTCTTCTATGTAAGGGCGAGTCATGGCGTAGGTAAAGCGCTTTACGTAAGTTTTGCCAGCGTATTCGCCAGTGGCATCAGCGCATTTGTATGCAGCCAAACCCGTTGGCGTGTTCGTACCCTGATCCCACATAGCCGGATTGAGAGTTGCGCGTGCACTCTCGCTTGCCCATTGTGCAATAATACTATCGGCAGGAATGGCATCGAGCAGACCTGTGCCATAGATACCTATGGTGCTTTCGAGACGGACAGCAACATCGGCAATGTCGATTGTGCCACGGCTCGACTGAAGAGGTACGTAGAATGCCGAGGCTGGAATAGTCACTTCGGGGTAGATAAGTTCGTAGGTTTCGCCATCGTCGAAAGCGTTGCCCCACTCGTCGGTGTAGTTGAGCCACTCAATTTTTATCTGATCTTCGTCAATAGGCGCTTTGAAAGGAGCTACAGCCATAGTCTGCGGCATACCAGTGAGCGAAGTCAGATAGCCATCGGTCTTTTTGTCGTAGATAACAAGCAAATATCCGTTGCCCTGATCGGTAGCCTTATAGCGAGTTTGGCGTTTGCCATGTCCGTAGCCAGGATGGCAATAGAGGCAACCTTGACGTATGTATAGCGGACCTAAGCCAATGCGAGCGCCTTCGGTGTTGGTATTGAAATCGCGCTCGAAAGAGAATTCTCCGTACTGGAATGCAGCTCCGAAGCCTTGCTCTTCACATGCCGCAGTTGGCTGTTCGTAAGCACTCTGGCTACTTATGAAGCTTGTACCGAGTTTGCCACCAGCATAAGTTTCCTCTTCGCTATTGATAGTTATGGCCTCCCATTCTGCAGGATATTGCGATGGCGTGCCGCTACCATCGTCTTCGCACGACGAAAATGCCACGCCAACCGTCAACGCAATGGTAAATAATTTGAATCTGTTCATTATTTATTGTCTTTGGTTCTTGTAAATCACCGAATTGAACGAATTCATACTAAAAATATTCGTTTCATTCGCAACTGCTTAACACTCGCGAATTGAACGAATGTTAGGCGATTACTTCGTTTTTTTCGTTCAATTCGGTGACTGATATTTTGATATACTGGAAAAGCACAAAGCATGAGGCTGTGCGACCTCAATGCTTTGTGTCTCTTATAATTATAAATATGCAGTATTAATCTTCAAGAGCAGCTTTTAGTTCGTCGAGTGAAGTTTCGAGATCTTCGAGAGCTTCCATAGCTTCACCTGCGCTAGCATCGCTATAGTAGAGCACGAAAGGAGCCTTCATTGCGGCAATCTTAGCAAGTGCGTTTACGAGTTTAGTAGCTACTACGCCCGTTTTGTCGCTATGTGTGAGAGCAGCGTAGGTCATAAGGCTCTTAGCCGAAGCCTTGAGGTTGTCGACCGAAGTAACGTTGGTAATCTCGTTAGTGCCATAGAGAGCGTGCGCACAGCTGATGATATTGTCGTAGAAGTCGGTGATAGAGTTGTATGAATAAGGGCTCTCGATGTTGGTGATGTCTTCGCCGCTATGAGCTGCGCCAATCTTAGAGTCGCGCACCTCGCCGATGATGTCTTTGCAACCATCGATAATCTGAACGAGAGCTTCGGTAGGCGATTTCCAACGGCTACCAGCATTACCAGCAGTTTTGAACTCTTCGCCATAGTTATAAGTAAACTCTACCTCAGCCTCTTCTGCCACTTTAGCCTCAGCCTCAGAGAGTGCACTTTCGCCAGCCCAGAAGCCATAGAGCTTGATAGCAGCCAAATAGAGATCGGCAGCAACAGCCTTGCAGAAGTAGAATTCGTTGGCAGTGAGCTTGCTTGGGTCTTTCACATTGCCTTCGGCATAGATAACATACTCAAGAGCATGGAAACCGGTAAGCGACTGAGTGTTAGCCACAGACTCGTCGATAACCTCAGCGTCCGACTCGTTTTCCGAAGGATTATACTTACTCATAAGATTATCGAAATTGGTCTTGTTGAATGGCCAAGTATCGATGTGAGGGTCGATAGCAGCATCGGTAGCAGCGCCAAAGAGGAAGGCCTCAGAGTATTCCCAATCCTGGCGAGCTGCTTTCCAATATTTATCAACGTTTTTCATATTATCGGCAGTAGGTGCTTCTGCCAAAGCTTCTACTGCATCGAGAAGGCTCTTAGAGTCGTTCTTCAAATCTTTGTAAGTAGCAACAACTACATTGTCGACATAATTATCGAGAATGCCAGCAGCACTGATAGCCAAGTCCTGAGCAGTCCATGTTGAGTTGTTGTCTTCTTTTTCGTCATCGTCGCAAGCAGTCATTCCACCTGCCACAGCACAAGCCATCATACCGATAGTGAGTGCATTTTTCCAGTTAAATTGCATTTTGATTTTTATTTATGGTTTTTGTTCGTTGTTTGTTCGTTTTTGTTCTATTTGAACCATCCGCTGTAGGCAATGCCGAGCGAAAGGCTTGGTTCGTCGTTGAATGGCGAGACGAACATACGTTTAGAGTATTCGGCTTTCACCACAATCTCCTTCATCGGCATATAGTTCACACCCACGGCAAAGCGTTTCTTTTCGGTGTAGGCATACGAATCTTTATAGCTACTCTTCTGCATAGCGTTGTAATATTCATATCTACCGAAAAGTATCAGTCGCTGGTGGTCGTCTTCCGCTGCGTTGCGCAACGAGAAGAAGTCGTAGCCAACCTCGCCTCCGTAGGTCATAGCATCTGAGCCCACAGGCTGGCGTTTGCTCGGGCTACCATCTTGACTACTATGTTTTGGGTATGCGCTATTGAATTTTGTAATCTCCACAGCATCGTCGAGACGGGCGTAGTCGAAGTTGCCACGCGCGATGATGCCCATATTGTCGTATGCGAAATCGAAGGCACCTATTTTCAGACCACCTTCGCAGCCGTTGTATGCAGCACCAATCTTGCGCATGGTATTGCGGAACGTGCGACCGCCGTAGAAGCTGGCGCTTAGACGGAGATTAGGTACAGTATAATTATCTACGCGCGCTGCCACGGCATATTTATTTGCAATCTTGAACTCGTAGCTGCTCGTAGCGCCATAGTGCACAAAGCAGTCGGCACCGAAGCGCTCCGAATCGAGACCCGAGAGAAATTGCACCTCGTATTTCCAATGTTTATTAGGCTTGCCGCGCAAACTCACACCCACCTGATGCCACGTGCAAGGGAAGAGATTCGCCTCACCCTCGGGGCGGTATACGGTGAAGAACTCCGTTGGCGTATGATGAGCGTTGGTAGCGCCAATTGGCACAACTATCTCGCCCGCACGCAGCACAAGCCACGGGCGGAACTCCTTTTCAATCCAAAACTGTTCGAGAGCCACCTCGCCGCCTTTCTCTGTCTCGGCTTCGTACTCGCCGCTCTCGTCGTCGTCCACCTCAACGGAGCTCTCTGTGCCACCATGTTCGAACTCAATCTCCATGCCCATCTTCCAGCCGCGACCGAAGTCGTAGCCAAGGTTGATAACCACATGCGGCAGGTCGAAACGTCCATTGCTGACCGTATCGGCATAGAGTTCAGGATATTTATAACGATTGAAATGGTCGCTATAGAAATTGCGGGTCAACGCAGCCTCGCCATAGCCACCAATAGTTAGGCGCGAAGCAAATTTTTGTAGTGCGTTATGTTTAGTTTGTGTAGCGCCCGTTACGGCATATACGTCAGTATCTCTGTTGTTGGTAGATTGTGCCGCCGCCGTTACAGCGGTCACTATAGCTATAAATAGAATAGAGGTTCTTTTGAATAACATATCTCTCGTTGTTTGTAACGAGAACAAAATTACCCCCACATAGAAGCGTTCTAAATACCTACTTCTTTGTAATTATTGCGCGCCGATAATACAAAATAGTTACGCGTTACGAAGGCTCGCCAGCCGTTTGGCGTGTGTTTTACGTTCTTGCTATTTGCTGCGATGTAGCGAGACGCCGAACGGGGACGTAAATTCCCCTACCAACCTTGTTTTGATTCATATTCATATTGATCCTCAAAACGACTCGAGTGAATATATCCTTCACAATCTCTGCGATATACTTCCTTTTTCATATCAATGTATTCCCAAACTCTAAGCCATTTTGTTCCCTTGACAGGGTAGCACACAACAAATGAGTCAGACGATATGGTTGCCACCACTTCAGACTTGACATCAGGCGACTTGCGCATATTTACATATCCGTCAGGATCTACTATATAGCCACATTGAGGCCACTCCACAAATATTTCAGAAAGATACCCATCGGGTGATAGAATATACTTTTCATTCGCGTAAGCATATGTAGAAGAGCCTCCGTCACCGAAACCTATTTCATACCAATCTTTGAATGATATAGTCAAATCATTTGAAAATACTATATCCGAAGCAGGACCTTCATCTCCTATTGACATTGCAGAACACATCTGTTGGTCTGATTTTGTATATGTGTATAAATCAATAGCATATATGAATGTACTTTCTGGCATATACTTGTACAACACAACGAGCACAACGACATCATCATACAAATCAATACGTGCTAACGGATAAACGCAACTATACTCATCTGATGGCTCCCACAACTTTTGAACCTCATTATATTGAATTCCTCTTTGTTGAATGAAAAGTCCAAAGTCTTCATGTGATGTTCTATATTTTCCATCAATAGTTCTGATGAATGGAGGGCGAGTAGTTCCCCATTTAGGACGATCGGTTGTGATTTTTTCATTTTTCAAATGATTGTATATGCAATCAGGCTTATATCTATTCCCTTCATCCCACATATTTCTATTAGCGACATCAATAGGAATAGAATCATTGATTGACATATCTTGGGGTGTAAGTTTTCGAATAGAGTCTAAATCCATCCATGTCCGCTTTGGAAAGCGTTTTACGAACTTATCAAACTCAATCTGCATAACTGTCTGTGCTTGCGTCTGAGAAGCGCAAATGCACAGAAAAATTACTAATATCACAAACAATTTACTCATATTGCATCTACTTTGAAATCTATCATATAGATTTTTATCATTGCACCTCAAGTTTGGCATAGGCTATGTCTACGACTTTGCTATTACCTGCAACGTAGCTAAAGACATTCCTTCTTCCTTCTATCTACTTGTTCCCCACAACAAAGCATTCAACTCACTCGCCGACATCCACCTAACGCCCTCAAAAATGGACGAGTCTCTGAGGCATAGTCGATCTAGTACGTCAGATGCTGATTCGCAGTTCGACGGGACTATGCCCTTTTCTATCAACGTCTCGACATCATATTTGTAGAAACACGAATAATCAGGATGATAAAACAAGTAATCATCATATCCTGATAATATATGAGACACACATTCTATACCGTGCTCATAGATATAATCTTTATCCTTGCCTTTTATTCTTCCCTCTGAATCTTCCATATATAACCACTGCTCGCCTATCGGGACAAAACCTTCAAACACGACTTTATCATAAATACGTGATTGATGCCACCTATTTATATTCACCCATACACAATCTATTATTTGCAACTCATTGGCAGATGAACCCACAGCGTAGTATGAAGGGTCTACACCATAATCGTCCCGTATTTGCATTACGTTGGCATACAAACTATCTCTTGTCAAAATCACATATTGTGTGTGTTCGATTTTGATATTTCCCTTGTATGACCAATTCCATTGACAATATACGCCTGCCATATGCGGTTCTGCTCTCTCTTCTCGCTTACGGCCGAAATCGCATGAGACAACCGAAAACAATAATACGAGACAGACTATACTTAGACCATTATTTCTCAAAACACTCATAACATTTCCTATGTCCTCCGTAGGCACATATCTACGTCTTTGCTATTACCTGCAACATAGCGAGACACCACGCCAAACAGCGAAACACAGATGACGCAGATAAAATGGATATAAAGGATTTATAAATCCTGCGAAAATATGTTCAATCTGTGTAATCCGTGTTCTAAAACTCGGAACTCAATAGATTTTCAATTTCTCCTCACGCCCACTTGTATGCGCGGTGCGTTGAATATCTCGCGAGCAAAGGCGCGTAGGTCGAGGTCGACTTTTTCGCTGGTAAAGTCTGGCACGTTGTACGAGAAGAAGTTATTGGCGTAGAACTCTTGCGGATTCTCTTGCGGCAATAGGAAAGGTTTGGTTGCATTGCCGTTTTCATCGATGTGCGAGATGAAGAGTAGGTTGTTTATCTGGTCGACACGGCGGCTGTTGAAGACAAACCAACGTGAGTTTTGCGAGAAGTTGTGGAACGTCTCGGCGCAGTCGGAATTTACCTCGGTGAGCGGACGAATATTGTCGTTGGCAAGGTTCATCAGATAGAGGTCCGACTCTTTGTGGTGAATAGGGAACACGCTATAATCTGCCATGCAGAACATCAGGTATTTGCCGTCGTACGATGGGCGCGGATGGGTGATGCTCTTGTGAATCAGTTCGGCGTTGATGAGCGTATCGGCTTGAGAGCCAATCTTACCATTCTGCGCATCGAAGTCGATAGAGAGCAGGCTGTAGCGCATCTCTTTGAGTTTGCCTTCGAGTATGTATGGCTTCGACGAGCAATAGTAGATCTTCTTACCATCGGCAGAGAATACGGGATAGCTCTCGAAGTCGGTGGTCATAAGTTTGTCGCAGAGGATGAGCTCGTTTTTATCTACGTCGAGAACCAACGCATCGGAAGCCTTGTCGAACACCTCGATATACTTAGTAGTATCCTCGAAAAACGTTTGGTGAATGAGGTTGAGCGAATAGGCAATGTATTTACCGCTCGGGTGCCAATAAGCATACATACAATTGGCAATGGTAGAGTCGGTGGCAGTTTGCAGAAGTTTGCGCTCGCCGTTTTGCTGAATGAGTGTAGCCGAATTGCGACCGCGAACATGCAGTTGGAATTGGTTAGGATTGGTGCGATTTGGCACGTGGCAGTTCATACAATCGCCCTGAATAGCCATGCCATCAACCACAGCCTCTTGGTCGAAGGTATGTATGTTGCGCTGATAAATACCTATGTGGGCAAACGTCTCGTAGCCAGGAGGTATGAGGCGATACGTCAGACCATAGTCGTTGAGCGAATCGGAGCTGACGAAGATGTCGAAATCGTTGAAGCGTTTCCACTGCGAATCAATCTTAGCCGACACTGCCACTGTTATCTTGCCGCCGCGATTTTTCTCTGTTAGGGCGTGCCATTCATCGATGTCGAAACGCGCATAAGTATCGGCAGCAGTCATTTGCGAGCCATCGGAACCGGTAAGCAGTACGTAGACCTTTTCGGCATCTTGCACGTTGAAGTTGAGCGGCGCAATGCCAGCAGGAATGGTCACTCCGCAGTAGTCGGGGAAGATATTTGGTAGCGCATCAACGGTAGTTACGTTTTGCGGCATCTCGGTACAGGCTGCAACGAGTGCGCACATACATATAGCACACAGATGGCGCAGATTGAACCGATTTGCACAGATTTTTGAGACTATATATTTGGTTGGCATAATTTTCAATTTTCAATTCATAACAATGTATTTCCAAAAACTATTGGCAAACCTACCTCTTTCGAGAGATTTGGGATTTAGTAAATATGCATAATTGAAGTCTTTGAGCTCTTTTCTGGTCTGCTCTGAGATGAAGTCGGGCATATTTTCAATTTTATACCCATTCTGGTAGCATACCCACGCATAGGCTTGCTGATAGATACGCGGCAAGTTGGCTTTGCCATAAGCCTTGGTGTAGTATGGCATATAGGCAATAAAGCTCTTCAAATCTCTATTTATGAGGCAAATACACAGCGCATAGTCGATAGCCATTTTGTTCTCGTTGCAGTGGTCGAAGAGCGCCATCATCATTCTGTCGGTTTCCACGGTGAAGTTGTAACCATTTCTGATGCGCATACGGTCAATTCTCGCCCAATCGGCATTCTGCTGCATAAGTTCTTCGTTGCCCATGCTTGCTTCGGCTTGCAGCGCCCACGAGCGGTAGAAAATGGTCGACTTGAGCAGATTTAGATAGCGCTGAGCCACGTCGTAGCGCTGGTTGAGTATGTATGCTTCGGCAATGCGTTTGCAGAAACGACCGCTGTTTTTGCAGTTGATGATGGCCGACTGCATATCGAAGTTGTAGCGCAACACAGAGTTTATCAAACCTAATTGGTAGCACGCTTCGGCCGTTGGACCGCACGAGAAGGAGTTGTATTCGAAGCGCGAAATGAAACCTGCTGGACCGCCCATTTGATTGAACTCGAAAAGTCGGTCGGGCAGCTGACCCGTCATAGCCAATGCGAGGTTAACACCCGTAGCCGCAAACTCCGACGGATATTTATTGTCTTTGCAGAAATCGAGCACGGCGTCCCACTGCCCAGTGCGCACAAGGTAGTCGACCTTTATGAACGAGTAGCGAGCGGCGTCGTATTTCGTAATTATTCCGCCAACGGTAGCCGCCACAACCAGCGCTGCGGCGGTGTAGAATGCCCACGTTTTTTGCAGTAGTTTGATGTTGCAAAGCGGAATAAGTACGCAAGCAATGGCTATCAGATGTTGCCAGAACGGAATAGTCATGCGCTCGCTATAGTAGTCTATGCCACAGAAGATGTCTATTAGCGGATAGTTGCGCGTAACTACGTATGCCACAAAAAATTGCACGCCAATGCAGTAGAGCACGTGCGCTGTAAGCATTCCGAAAGCTTTTAGTCGGTCGGTGCTAAGTATGATATTTCGCACGCCTATAATTATGATGAAAATCCACACGCAATAACCTATAAGCCAATAGAGAATAGGTATTGCAGCGATTTGTATGTATGTCGATTTTAGTTTTTCTGCTCGTATGAAAAGATAGGTAGCAGAGAGCGACAGCAAAACGGCCGTAGGAAGGGTGAAGAGCATCTTCTCGTCGCCCGAGTAAATCCATATAAGTATCGATGGCACGAAGTTGAGCGGCGTCAAGTTGTCGATATTGAAGCCACGACGCGCAATTTTTTCTATAAGTATAGCTATGCCGCAAAGCACAGCAGCCACAACGAATGCGCCGAGATAAGTATTGTAGAAAAACTGCACCAAAAATTCTGATGCATACACCGCCATACCGCCTGGCAGCGCGAGGTAGTCAGTGAGGTATTCGGTCGAAAACTGAAATAGCTGATATTGCTCATGGAAATTGAGCCATTCGGGGCGCACAAAAGCCCAAAACACAAATGCCGCAAGGGCAAAAACGAGGGCGGATAATTTTTTCATTTATAATTCCAAATTATGAAACGTAGTTCGGCGTTAACCAATTACGAGTTACGAAGGACGAAAATACAAAAGACGAATTACGAGTTCACACAAATAATGAAAACTCGTAATTCGTAATTATTGGCTCGTAATTATTTGAACAGCTTCTGCGCCATCACGTGCAAACTGCGTCGCCATGTGAGGAACTCATGTGCCGTACCTTCCGATACATACGACTCGGCATTGTAGCCTGCAGCTTTGAGCTCGTCAACAGCTTTCTTCACGCCGTCGGGGTTCTCTTTGCTGCCGCAGCTGATAAATATGTAGTCGGGGCGCAACTTCTTGTCCAAAGCGTTAATCTCATCGGGTTTATAGATACCACCGCTCAAGATGCCGAAGTAGCCAAACACTTCAGGACGACGAAGTGTGATGAGGTGCGTCTCCACACCACCCATCGACAAGCCAGCCATTGCGCGGTGCTTGCGGTCGGCTATGGTGCGGAAGTTTGCATCTACGTACGGTATGAGTTCATCAACCAAAAGGGTTTCGAACTCTTTAGCGGTAAACTCGTGGATATGGCCGAATTTTATCTGGTTCGTCAAGCCATAGGTCATAACTATGATGAATGGCTGAGCCTTACCATCGGCAATGAGGTTATCCATAATGAGGTTTGCGTGACCTTGGCGGCTCCAAGCCGTTTCGTCCTCGCCCCAACCATGCTGCAAGTAGAGCACAGGGTAACGTTTCTTAGGATTCTGGTAGTATTCGGCTGGCGTGTATACGTATGCAACAGCTTCGCCATTTGTGCTTGGCGAGTGGAAGAGGATTTGCTGCACGTTGCCATGCGCAATATTCTTGAGAGCATAGAAATCTTGATCGTGAGCAGGAATCTCTATACCGCTCTCCCAACGTACTGAACCATAGTAGTTTTTAGAACCTGGGTCGTTAACCACGCCACCATCGATGGTGAGGTGATAGTAGTGGAAACCTTCGTCCATTGGACCTTCGGTTGTGCCAACCCACATGCCATCTTTATCCTTACGAAGCACCGTGCCGCCACGTCCACCAAGTCCGAGACTAACTATAACCGACTTAGCATCAGGCGCATTAACCTTGAAGCGAGCGTAACCTTGTGAGTTCACTTGAGGATACTCCTGTCCAGGCTGGTTGGTAGTGCAAGGGCGGAAATCGTCGGCAACAACAGCGTTGTCGGCTTTCGCATCGAAATCTTTCACTACGTTGTATGCAGCTTTAGGCTTGAGGTCTTTGTCGAAGAGAAGTGGATAGTTGCCAACGCCAACCCACGAGTCGCGGTCGGAAACGTTCCAGAATGTAACGCACTTCACAACATCTTTATGTTTACGGAATATGCGGAAAAGGCGTGCATATTGGTCGGTGTGCAAGGTCTTCACGTGAGGCTTAATCTCTACGCCTTCGCGGCTGAAACGCAACTGACCGCCCATTTCTTGGTTAGCACGAACGTCGAGCTCAGTGATGTGAATAGTCTTTACCAACTCAGAATATTTCACAATAGCAGCTTCGACATCCTCTTCGCTCGGGCCATAAATATTATAATGTCCCTGCATACCTATACCAGAGATAGGAACGCCAGCGTCTTGCATCTTCTTCACCATATTATATATGCGATCGCGCTTGCCTGGGTCGGCAGCGTTGTAATCGTTGTAGAAGAGAATTGCGTTAGGGTCGGCTTCGTGGGCAAATTCGAATGCTTTAGCAATGAACTCGTCGCCGCAAAGTTTGTATAATCTCGAATCGCGATAAGGCGATGGATTTGGATTCCAAGGTGTAGGCATAGCATTGTCGGCAATGGCTTCGTTCACCACGTCCCAACCATATACCACGTCTTTATAGCGATTAACCACAGTGTGGATATGCTCGCGCAAACGCTGATAGAAAACCTCTTTGGTCACCTCTTTACCTTTTTTGTCTGTAAACATCCAATCGGAGAATTGGCTATGCCAAACGAGGCAGTGACCGCGCATCTTTATACCATTAGCACGGCAGAAATCAGCAATGCTATCAGCTCGAGACCATGTCCATTTTCCTTCGGCTGGGTGAACCAGCGCTGGTTTCATGTCATTCTCGGCGGTAACACTGTTGTACTCGCGCTTGATGAGAGCAACTTCTTCTGGGTTACTTACATTACGGATATTGACAGCGACACCTACTTTGAAATAGTCGGCATACGCTTCCTTGAGGCCCGTTGGTTGAGCTACGGCCAGCGCAGATAGAGACGCTATAGCCGCAAGAGAGAAAAGGTATTTTTTCATAAGTTTATAATTACGATTCTGGTCAAAATTACTCGCCTCGTAGCTGATGCGCTGTCGTTCATGTTACACATAATTATACTTAGCGTACATTTTTCAACATACATTAACACAAACTCGCTGCACAGCGTATGCAGACTAACATGCACAAATTCGTCTGAGCCTTCGCTCTATCTGTAGAGCCACAATAAAACAGGAAAGGCCGCCCCACATAGGAGCAGCCTTATAATTAATATTTACATTCTATTAGTGTCTGAAGAATCGACGTTTATAGGTCTTGCGGTGCTGCATACCTTTACCAGAGTAGCTGTAGCCCATGATAGGCTCGGAGCAAGGCACAGGTTTCATCTTGTAGCTCTTATGGCGAACGTTGTCTGGTATGATACGATAGATGAGCGACACCTCGTGAGCGCCTTTGCCAAATCCACTAAGTTCCGACACTGAGATGTCGTAGCTATAGCCAAGGCGGAACGAGAAGATATTTATACCTATGCTCGGCACAACGGCATCTACGTTACTAATCTCCTGTGCAGCTTGGAAGAAGAGACCGCGATACATAAGTCCCAGCTCTATTGGGTTATAGTACCAATATGCGCCCAGCTCAAGCTGGTTGTAGTCGTACTGATGCTTGTAATTTATGCCGAATGTCACCGTCTTAGGTTCGGAACCACGATACGAAGGTTCGTACGTAAGTTTATAACCAGCGTATGCAGTAAACTTTATGCCGAGTTCGTTCTTCTGATCGGTGAACGAGACATCGGGCTGCACAAGGTGGTCGAAGGCTAAGCCAAACCAGAAATCCTCGTTGTACGCCATGATAGATGCACCAGCATCGAAACGCGACGAGCGCGTATTCTCAATATCCACCGAACTTCCGCCTGGCTGGAAATGTCCGTCGGCAGTGATGTCGGTATACGACACCATCTTGGATCGGTCGATATGGCGTTCGCCAAACTTGAAGCTAATGCCTGGGCGCAGGAAGATGAAGCTATTCACTGGCACTTCGTAGGAATAGAGAAGCGCAAACTCGTTATCCACCACCAAACCTTTACCCATGTTGTCGCAGAGCCACAAAATGCCAAGACCACTATTGAACTGGTCGAAGAAATGGTCGGCAAAAACGGAATAGTTCTGATATACATTACCAATTCCTGGCCACTGGTTACGATAGTTGGCACCAATACGCGTACCATTAGTAAGACCAGTGAAGGACGGGCTAAGGTATAGCGGCGCTTCGTAAGTCTGTGAGAACGAAGCGTCTTGAGCCTTAGACGGGGCGGCCATCGCCAATGCAGCCGCAGCAATAATTATTTTACAAACTATGTTCTTCATTGTCTTACACTACTTTATTATAAGCACCTGACCTGCCTTACTATACTCCTTACCACTCACAAATCGTCCTTTAGCTGTGTATACATACATACCTTCAGGAGCTACAGAACCGTTGAAGCGACCGTCCCAACCGACATTTATATCGTCAGTTTCAAATATCAACTGACCCCATCGGTTGAAGATTTGCATGTGGAAGCTAACCACATCTTTATATACAGGACGGAACGTTGAGTTCACTCCGAATATGCTATTGCTTGTCGACACATCGTCGCGCGGAGCGAAGGTGTTCGGGAAGACTATGAAGCCGCCTTGACGTGCTTCAATAAAGTTCTCCTTAGTAGTGTCGGCAGCACAGCCATTCTCGCTCGTCACGGTGAGGGTGACGGTATACAAGCCCTCTTGCTGGTATTGGTATGTTGGGTTCTTGTCTTCGGAAGTTCCACCATCACCAAATTCCCAGTAGAAATGTTCGCCGTTCAAGCTTCTATTTACGAAGTGAACATTGTCATCAGGTATGTATACGAGTTTAGGTGCAGCATCGAAGCTTGCAGTCGGGTGATCATATACTGTGATATACATAGAATATGACGACTCTTTACCATCAGGACCAGGAACGGTGAGCGTTACTCTGTATGAGCCCGGCGTATTGTACGTATGTGTCGGGTTGCGCAGCGTAGACTCTTCGCCATCGCCAAAGTTCCAGAAGTACTGCTTGCCATCGGTAGTCTCGTCGGTGAAGCGAACAGTGAGCGGGTAGCAACCGTGGTCTTGGTCGACGCTAAAGCCGGCATTCGGCACAACCTTGTAGGTAATAGAAACCTCGTCGTAAACCTTACAATCTTCGGTCTCTATCGTCCAGCGGAAGGTATTTATGCCCGGCGACAATCCAGTTACCTTGGTATGGTAGCTCGTAGAGTCTTCGAACTCTATGTATTGCGACGTACCAAGCGATGTCCAGTAGCCACTCAAGCGACCTGGGTTACCAGCATTGAGGTTGTATGAATCTTCATACGTAACATCATTTTCGCCTGCATACGGATCGGCCTCTTGGCTCAATACAACCATATCGTCTTCGGTGCGGCACTCGCCATACTCAATTGTCCAGCGGAAGATATTCTCGCCATAGTTGAGGTTCGTCACCGTGGTCTTAGCGTCGTGTGGATCGGCTATTTCGCCAAATCCTTGCAAGCACTTCCAAGTACCTCTACCCACGCTTGGTATGTTAGCGTTCAGTTGCGTATAGTTATGGCAACGCACTTGGTCGTCGTTAGCATTAGCCTGATCTGGGATAAGGTTCCAGATGCTTACCGTATCTACACTCTGGCAGCGATATGTATCGCCCTGGTATGTGGCCAAATTGGTAATTACCCATAGGAACTTATTCTCGCCGAATACCAAGTTGCAAACTTTCGTCTTCGGGTCGGCAGCATTGTCAAAGGACGGATTGCCGTACTCGTCGGTGACAGAACCTGATATTACAGTCCACAAACCGCTACCTATAGCAGGCACGTTAGCATCGAGCACTTGGCAAGGGCTACAATCATCAATATCCGGACCAGCGTCGGCTTTCGTAGGTGAAAAATTCGAAATTGTTACACGCGATTCCTTAGCACAACGTCCTTCAACAGAAGTTGTCCAGATGAAGATGTTAGGACCGTAGCCCAATCCAGTAACCTTCGTCTCGGCAGTCTTCGGATTTTCTATGCTACCACTACCTATGTCGATAGACCACAAACCTGTACCGTAGGTAGGTTCAACAGCCTTAAGCGTATACTCGTCGGAGCAGATTGGATAGTCGGCACCGGCAATAGCGTCGCTCGGGTTCATGTTGCGTATAGTTACATCGTCGTGGAGCTCGCAGGTGAGCACGTCGAACGATGGATTACCATCGGCATCGAAGCCTTGCAAATATTCAGTAGAGTTAGACACAGTCCAACGGAATGTGTTGTCGCCCTTACTAATCTCTATGGTCGGGTTCGGTTTGTAGCTGCTATTCACCGCATTCTCGTCGTCGGACCAGCTGCCCGAGCCTGCTATTGTCGACCAAACGCCATGACCAATCTCAGGACGACGTGCATCGAGCGTAACTTGGTCTTCGCAAGTCTCTTGCAAGCTACCAGCATACGGCAGACTCGGCATACCATTGGTAATAATTACCTCGTCGGTCGATGTACAACCCTTGTAAGATGTCTTCCACTGGAGTACGTTGTCGCCATAGCCGAGGTTGCTAATGGTGGTGGTAGCCTCGTTGATGTCGGTGAATGTGCCGGCACTCGATGCGCCCAACACTGACCATGTACCAGTACCCGGATAAGCCGAAATAGCTTCCAACTTCGTCTTATTGTCGCATATTCGCTGGTCGTCACCCGCGATGGCTTCAATCTTGTTGTATTCTACAAGAATTTCGCTCATCGATATACAGGTGAATGCGCCATACTTACGAGTAATTACCCAACGATAGCGGTTGCCATCTGCATTGAATGGAATATCGGTAATCTTGGTCGAAGGTGAGTATGGAGACTTGATGTCGCCACCGCCACCTGCAATCTCCCAATAACCAGTCTCAGTCCAAGCACCAGTTTCATCAACAGCCAACTCGCTAGCCGTTACGATAGTAGCGTTAGTATCGCAGAGTTGCTGTATAGAGCCTTCGATATGAGCATCGGTAGCTTTATTATTAACTACTACTACACTATCGACAGAAGGACATTCGAGGTAGTTAACCGTCCAAAGGAGCGTGTTAGCACCCGATGCCAAGCCACGAACCATGGTGTGCGGATCGTAAGAATCTTCGAATACACCACGTCCATTACCTGCCTTCACCGACCATTGACCAACGCCCGGATATGGGTTGTTAGCCGTAAGTCGAACGGAATCAGAACATTGTGGTGATACGTTACCCGCAACAGCTTGTATGAAGATGTTGTTGAGCACAGTTTCGTCGGTCGACGTACAACGCTTGCGCAAGCCTTCGTTGACAATTACCCAGCGGAATCGGTTGTTACCGAAGGCAAGGTTCTGCACGTTGAGCGTCTGGTTGTCGGTACCATCGTTCTTATAGATAGGCACTCTCGACGACAGACGATAATATACATCGGTAGTGTCGGTCGTACCATCGATATGGCTCGTCACTTTGCGAGTGAAGCCAGCAGCGAGGAGGCTATCCACAGTCCACGTACCTACTTTCACGGTTACGCCATTCTTAACTGTATATATGCCATCACCTGGCTTGTGTGTCTCTTCGAACTGGCCACCACCCTCGATGAGTTCCCAATAAGCTTCGGTGAAGTACATTGGTTTATTTGCCGAGAGTATAGCCGACGAGCCGCAGACGTTGAGCACGTCATCAGAGCCAGCATCGGCAACAGTAGGTTCGAGGTTGAGCACGACAACCGTATCGGTTGAGTTACATGCACCGCCCGTCTCGGTAGATATAGCCCAGATGAGCGAGTTGTAACCCTGACCGAGGTCGTAGACATCGTTACCAAGGAATCGACCAGAACCGCCACTTGCTACACGCCATTCACCAGTACCATAACTTGGCGAGTTAGGACTCAAACGAGCCGTACCGTCGCAAGTGGTTATAGTGTCGCAAGTGTTGTCGAGACCACAAGCAAAGGCTCTGTCGGCCATATCGTTAGTAATCTTGACAGTATCGGTTGACTCGCAAATACCATTGTAAATCTTATATACAAACGTATTCACACCTTGCTTGAGGTCGGTTACGTATGCATTCTGAATGGTATCTGGCATTGTAGAATTGTACTTATCAGTAATCTTTTGGAAGGTACAGCCACCCGAGATAAGTTCCCACAACTGCGTACTCTTCACTTTATATTGCTTATTGCCAAGCGAAGCATCGGTAACAGTGTATGGAACCTCCTTAGGCGAATTGCCTTGGAGTTCGTAGTCGTAAGAACATACGGTGCGGTCGAAGCCTGCTTGAGCATCGGTAACAGCCATATTCCATATCTCTACGGTGTCGGTGAGAGCGCCCGAGTTGTAAGTAATCTTCCACTGCAGCACGTTGCGACCACGTTGCAAGCCGCGAACCTTGGTCTTAGGATCGGCAGGATCGTCGAACGAACCGCTACCATAAACCACACTCCACTGGCCGATACCGTTGAATGGACCGTTAGCCGAGAGTTGGTATGTAGAGCTACAGTTGTTTATAACCTGATAGCCAGCATTAGGAGGCGTAACGTCGCCATATACGACATTAACATCGCCCTCAATCTTACAACCTTGCTTCTCGACAGTCCAGCGGAAGACGCTCGTACCATTCTGCAAGTTGTAAACCAAAGCATTCGGATTGTGAATGTCTTCATCGCTGATAGAGCCACCACCTGACACGAGCGACCATGTACCTTGACCATTCTCGTTAGAGAAGTCTGGTCCGACAGCATCTTTCACGCCGATAGCTTGCATGTTGGTGGTTGTTGCGCCACCGCTAAGCGTGATGGTCGATGTAGCATCGGTGCCTTGGTAAGCTACGTTGGTGTAGTCTTTAGACTCAAGGATTGGCGTATTGTAGGTAACAATTACCGTATCGGACATCTTACAGTTGTTCTGCTGAACTTCCCAGATGAAGTAGTTAGGACCATGCTGCAAACCACCGACTTCGGTTACGTATGAGGTAGGCGATGCTATAGTAGCCGAACCTTTACCCGGAACGAGACGCCATTCACCGCCTTCGTCCTTAGCTGGGCGAGGAGTAATAGCTTGAATAACCGTTTGTGAACGGCAGACGAGAGTATCGCGACCGGCGTTAACCTCGAATGCGTTGTTGCGCACGGTGAGATCCGAAGAACTGCTACAGCCACCTTCGTGCGAAGTAATGGTCCAACGGAAGACGTTCACGCCGCGGTCGAAGTTCGATGCAAGTGTAGTTGGATCGTTGTAGTCTTCGATCTTAGCCCAGCCTTTGATAATAGTCCACTTACCAGTCTCGTATGCAGGATTGTAAGCATTGCCAGTGAATGAGGTTGCACCATCGCAAGTAACGATGGTAGCCTGCGTAGTAGCTTGCGTCACGCGGTTGTTGGTGATAACAACGTCGTCGAAGCTTTCGCAACCCTCTTGGTTGATTATCCAACGCAAGTGGTTGTCACCGCGGCTCATATTGCTTACCATAGTTACGTTCGACGTAGCATCGGCAAATGTTGCATACGTACCGCTAAGCGTCTCCCAATGGCCATACATACCAGCTGGAACTTGCGAACCTTCGAGACGATAGCTTTCGTCGCAAGTAGCATCGTCGAGACCAGCACTAACCTTGAGGTGAGCATTGAAGATATTTATAGTCAACACTTTAGAGCACGAGCCATTCTTGACGGTGTACTTGAATATGTTATCGCCGATAGTGAGGTCGGAGAGTTCTTGTGTAAGTACGTCGGTCTTGATGCTGCTACCGCCCGAGATGCGTTCCCACGTTGCTGTCTGGTCAGGATAGATTGAGGTATCGACAGCCTTACCAGCTATAATTATACTTGCAAGTGTCTCACCTGGCTCAGGACATACCACGAAGCGATATGTAGCATCTTTATACTCCTCATAAGTAACAACCTTGCCAGCATCACTACTATTACGTTTGATAACGATTTCAGGATCGTCAGGTTCGGTATTCTCTACAACGAACTCGTCGTATGAGTCGCAACCGTTTTGAGTGATTGTCCAGCGGAGTGTCGACTTGCCTTTCTGCAAATCGGTCACATTAGCTATCGGCGAATTAGCGTCGTCGAACTCACCTCTACCCTTTTCTACCGACCAAAGGCCAGTGCAGCCCGTAGGTATTGCGGTAGCCGAGAGTTCCGTCTGTCCATCGCAGATGAGTGTCTCTACCGGGCGAGCCGTAACACTGAGTTTATTGTTGCGAATAATCACGTTATCGGTGAGTACACAGCCGTGGTCAGTAGTTACGGTGAGCATCAACTCGTTGTCGCCCTGCGTAAGGTTGCTAACGGTAGAAGTGAGGTTCGTTGGGTCATCGGCTACAACGCCGCCATATACCGTAGTCCATAAGTATGAATATGTCTCGCCCGCAATTACAGTGCTTTCGGCCGTAAGTTGCGACGTTTCGGAACATACTTGCTGATCTTTGCCAGCAGTAAACTTAGGCAGCGGATGTATAGCTATATCGAACGGCTCTGACCATTCGCCCTCGCCGCAGTTGTTTATACCACGAACGCGAATTGTGCCGTCGAGCGATGCCACTGTCTCGCTGACATCGAGCAAGATATTTGAGGTGCCTTCGCCATATACTATCGAGAAGCCAGTTGGCAAATCCCATTCGTACTTAGAAGCGTTGGCTACACTCGGTACATACATACGTATGCGAGTTTGCCCTTGGCAGAACGACTGTCCATCGATAGATACAATACCTTGAGGTTTGACAGGCAACAAGTTAGCCGACACGAGCATTGCGCGCTGCTGCGACAGACCACAATCGTTGCGCGAACTTACGAGCACCATGCCCTGTTCGAACGTTTCGCTCACGTCAACGGCAATAGATGTAGAGCCATTACCAGCCACTATCGTCATACCATCAGGCACGGTCCATTCGTAGCCCGTAGCATTGTCGACTGCGTCGATAGTGAATACTACGTTGTGAGCGCCTTGGCAAACGAAGTCTTCAGCCACACCGTTTACATACGGACCTTTTATAGCCACTGGTATGTCTGGTTGCTCCTTCACTATTATGGTTACATTGCCATCGATAACTGCAGGCGCACAACCGTTGGCATCAATCAAGCCGCCAATGTTGTAAACCGTAGTCACTTCAGGCGATACATACGAATAGATAACGTTCACTGTTTCGCCATCGATTACATCTTGCTCTGGCACTTTGTCGAGCAGCGTCTGCGTAACCTGAATGCCATTCAAGTCATAGTAATACGTAATGGTGTATGGAGCCTTACCGCCATCTACCACGAAGTAAATCTTAGCACGCTCGCCTTCGCATATCGATTCTGAACCACCCATCTTCACGGTAGGCAAATCGTTCACCACAATGGTAGCCTTGCCTGTGAGGTCGGCCTCAACGCTCTCGCAGTTTGCATCGCTTAGCGAGGTAACCACCAGTGTGATAGGCTCTTGATTAGCACCTATTTTAGTAGGCGCTTGCGGTGTATATGAGAATATGAACGGAGTCTCGGTGATATGTTCCTGATTGTAGTTGGTTGTACCGTCGGAGATTACAAAATTCCACGGACCAGCACTCTCTGGCGTAATATCTACCGAAGCTGTAATAGTAGAACCGAAGCATACGTTGTAGTCGCCATGTATGTATGCACGCGGACGAACACGCACTTCAACCGTTTCGGCATCTCCGTCGAACGTACCTCGACCACAACTTGCGTCATCTTCATAAACTGCTACAACGCGATATGTTGAGGTTTCAGAAGGTGTAACAGCGAATACGTATGGCGACTTATCAACATCATAAGTAGTCTCCTGCGTTGGGTCGTCGTCTTTGCGGATGACAACTTTGAGCGGAGTCTTAGTGAGATCCCAGTTGGTAACGATGAGTTTCAACTCACGGCTCTGACCTTCGCAGATGTAGCGTTGTGTCTCGTCGGCAATAACCTTCGAGAGTTCTACATGAGCCTCTGGCTGATGAATCTCTATGGTATCGGTGAGCCAGCAGTCGGTAGTAGAGTTGTAGCGGCCATCTTTGTCGCTATCGTCTATCACGGTGATGTTGTATACGCCAGCCTTGAGGTTAGAGTAGAGCTGTTCACCCGACATATCGCTAATTACGCTGCTGTAGCCATTCGGACCGGTTATAGATACGTAGTACTTATCGTCGGTCTTCATGCCGCCAGTGACGGTGAGCGTAAATTCGCCAGTTTCAGCACCATAGCAAGCCACATTGGTAACCTTGCCCGTAGCCCAGTTCTTATTGAGCGTGAGAAGTTCAGGTTGATTTATGGTTACAATCTTCTCAGAGACTTTAGTCGTAGAGTTGGTATTCATATCTACAAAGTCGCGAACGCGGTTAGCATCCATCACTTTTATGGTGTAGCTACCAGCCTTCAAGTCGGTGATATTCAGCGCGCCAGTGCCTGTACTTTCTTTCACAAGTCGACCGCTTGCATCATAGCACCAGATAGTGTAAGGCAACGTACCGCCGTAGACATCAATATCTATAGTACCATTATTATCGTTGTAGCACGGCGTAATGTCGGTTGTAGCTGTGCGTATAGCGAGCGGCTCGTTAGGTTCGCCCACATGTATGTACTCCTTAGTTGCCGTACAATTATTCTCGTCGGTAACAACAATCTTGTAATCGCCAGCTTTGAGTTTATTGATGTGGCTCACACCATCGAGCGCGAGATTCGTCCATTCGAGCTGACCATTTACGTCTTCGAGTTTGTACCAGTCGTATACGTATGAACCAACGCCACCCGTTACGCTAACGACAATCTCGCCGTTCTGACCGCCTTGCGAGGTAACATTCACTACCCTATCTACAGCGACAGCCAATCTGATAGGCGGCTCGGCAACTTCGATATTACCAGAAGATACCAAACAGCCCTTGTAGTCGGTGACGTTCACTTGATATTTACCAGCCTTAAGATCTGTAATTACAGAGTCGTTCGGGAAGTTGACGCCTTCGCCCGACCAGCTATAAGTATACGGACCGATGCCACCTTCAACATGAACGGTGATAGAACCCGTGTAGTCGCCCTTACATGGCAGCACGTCGACAACATCGATGCTTGCTATTTCGAGTTCATACTCAGCACCATCTACGTAATATGTATGAGTAACCTCGCAGCCGAGATCTTCGTCGGTAATAGTTACCGAATACTGACCCTTGGTGAGGTTGTTTTGAACAACTTCCACGTTAGATGCAAAGCGTGGTATAGTAGCCGACTGGCTTCTCACGAGGTTAGCGCAAGTGCCGGTCCACGTGAGTGAGTAGTTGCCGCTACCGCCGCTGAGCACGAGTTTGATAGCACCGCTGCTCTCGCCTGCACACTTAACATCGGTAATCAACGGATTTACAACGATGGTATGCTGACGCTTAACTTCTATGCCGTTGAGTTCAACCGAGCAGTTTTCGCCTGCTGCATTAGCCACGTTGTCGGTAATCTTCACGTTGTAGGTGCCAGCACGCAAACCATCCTGATTTTGTATAGTTGGATTAAGACCAGCACCATCGATGGTTGTCCATTCATAATTATAGTCACCCGAACCGCCCTTCACATCGATAGTTATGCGACCATCTACTTGACCTTCGCATGTCTCGTCCTTCACAGATATTAGCTGAGCCGTGAGCGGTGTAGAGAATGCATAGCTCTTAGTGAGTGAACAGCTATTATGACCAGCTGCATGATCGGTAACGGTAATCTTGTACAGACCGTTATTGTAGCTCGTGAGGTTCGCTGCCGACATCTTATCATCGGCGAGTCTAGCGAGGTTCTCACCCGACCAAACAATATCATACGTAGCTGTACCATCTTCATAGCCATAGCCACCCTTCAAGTTGACAATCTTCAACTCGCCGCCATCGCCATTGCAAGTCACGTCGGTTACACGCTCAATGTCGAAGTCGATAGCCGAAGGTTCTTTCACCTCGAAAGCATGTGTTGCGGTGCAGCCGTAGTAATCAGTTACAGTCACAGAATACGAACCACCATCGAGGTTGCTTAGGCGATTTGTAGTAGCGCCATTGTTCCATAAGTATGAATATGGAGCCTGACCACCCGAAACGGTGATAGCAATCTTGCCATCTTTAGAGCCGTTGCAAGTAACGTCGGTCACACCGCCCGTTTCTTCGATGATGAGCTGCTTAGGCTGCGTAATAGTAAAGGTCTTAGTTACAGAGCAGTTGTCTCCCTGACCATCTTTATCGTTATTATCGGTTACAGTTACGGTGTAAACGCCAGCCACAACCGACGACAAATTACTTACATTCTTATTCTCGTTCGTGACGCCAGGACCTGACCATTCATATGTATATGAACCCGAACCGCCAGTGACGGTAAGGTCGATAGCACCGAATGCGCCGCCATAGCACTTGATGTTGGTTACGTCGCCAGTAACCATCAAGCGTGAGTCGAGGGTGATGCTGTCCACAATCATACAGTTGTTAGAGTCGTAGATAGTGAACTTGTATACACCGCCCTTGTCGGCTGTGAGTTTGCGAGTCTCTGTCCAACCAGTTGTAGCCGTTGGTTCTTTAGGCAACGACATCGTAGATGAGTTACCGCTTGCGAAATATCTGTATCCACCAGAGCCACCTTTCACATCTACGGTGATGGTATGCGAGTAATCGCAATCGATAGCAGCATCGGTGAGTTTCATCTCGATAGGTGATGCCGCAGCTGCTACGGTGAACTCTTTAGAGACTTTACATTGCGTTGTGCCGTCGGTCACTGTCAATAGGTATGCACCTGGAGCAAGACCACTAATCTCCTCGATGGTGCTTGCGAAGTTGCTACCCGACCATTCGTACTTCAACTTCGACTGGTCTACAACGCCGGTTACAACAACATTGTTGATAGCGCCATCGTTAGCACCGTAGCACTGTTCTGCCTTGGTTGACGCTGAAACGGTGAGCACATTCACGTTGGTGAGTTCAAACTCGCGTTCTACAGAGCAGTCGTTTGTGCCATCGCGTTTCGGATCGGTGACGATGACTTTGTATTCGCCAGCTTCGAGAGCCGTAGCATTTTGGTTATTCTTACCTACAGCCAAATCAGCCCAAGCACCCGTGTCGTCTTTGCGCTGCCATAAGAATGTAACATCGTTCACATTGCCGTTGACGCTAATATTTATAGCGCCATCGTTGATGCCAGCGCAGGTAGGATTATCCTCACTTTCGAGCACGATGTGCATGTTCTGTATGCGGAACGTATTCTTTATAGCGCAGAAGTTCAAGTCGGTAGAATTTGCGTCTTTCACCGTAAGAACATAGTCGCCTTCTGGCAATCCGCTGAGTTTAGCGTTGGCAGGAGCATTCGTAGCATCGAGCGTTACAGAGTACGAGCCGTTTGCATTCTGAGTACCTGCAACAGTAGCCGTCCAAGTAGCGTCGGAATTCGGTCCGATGAGCGAGATGGTGTATCTGGTAGCATTATTAGCCACATTGCCGCCATTTACCGTAAAGCTGAGCGTGCCGTCGGCTGCACTGCAACCTATGTATGCCTCCACGTCGGAAACTTCGAGCGCTGCAGGTTCGTAGATTGGCTTAGTAATCTCGCTGAAGTTGCAGCCATTTGCATCGTGCGCATTGATGTAATACGTACCAGCTATGAGGCCATCGAAGGTTGTTGTATTTACATTCAGCGTACGCGTCTCGAGCGTCTCAGTGCCACGCGCAATAGTTACGGTGTATGGTTTCACACCGCCATTGAGCGTGAGAAGTATCTGACCTGAGTTGTCGCCGTTGCAGGTAGTTATATCGTAGCTAACTGCCGAAACGTTGAACTCAGAAGGCTCTTTGACAACAAACTCGAATCGGTTGCTCTGGCAGTTGTTAGTTTGTCCTATGTCGGTAACAACCAAATAGTATCTACCAGCCTTGAGGTTGATGAGTTTGTTGGTATTTAGCGGAGCATTATTGTCGTCGACCATCGGAGTGGTCTCATCTTCATAATACCATTCATATTTAGCATTCGTAGCACCTTTCACTGTAACATCAATAGCACCAGTAGCTTCGCCGTGGCAGAGCACGTGGGTTACTGTGTCGCGCGTCAGGGTAATCTCGTCGTGCTCGGTGAGCGTGAGGTACTCGCTGAGGTAACAGCCATTGGCATCGGTAACAGAGAAGCGGTAGTTGCCAATGCGCAAGTTGGTGAAGTCGTGGTAGTAGATGCCCGGCGAATTTTGCAATTCTTCGATAGCATTCTCTGGCGACTGAACATTGCGCTGTACGTGATAGTATGGTTTGTTTGTAGCAGCATCAATGAACGGCGTACCACCCGAAACTATCACACGTGCCGTTGCGCTATTGGTGTTGTAGCACTGTACGTCGTAATTATCTACCGAGAAGGTGAGCGGATGTTCTGGCTGTATAATCTCGACAGATTGCTGGAACGAAGCGCCATTGCTATCGGTAACTACTATAGTATACCAGCCAGCAGGCAAGTTGCGCATCACGTATATGCCGCCATCGTAATTATCCGTCTTGACAATGCCGTTAACAGAGATGCTGAACGGTTTCTTGCCGTTGTAAATACTTACCTCAATGCGGCCTGTCGACTCGCCGTAGCAGAGTACATCAAGACGTTTGTCGAACTTAACCATGAGTGCGCCATCGTCCGAAACGGTAGCGGTGAACTCTTTAGAGCAGCCATTCTTATCGGTAACCACGTAAGTATACAAGCCTGCCGATAATCCATCTACGTATGTAGCATCATCGTCACCTGCCGAAACATTATCGGCAACGGCACCTTTGTACCACTTGATATGGTATGGGTAGGTTCCGCCAGTGATGCCCGTAATACGTATGGTGCCAGTCGCGTCGCCATTCTTCACGATGTCGGTTACGGTGTGAGTTGCAGCGATAGCCTCTTTCTGCGTAAGTTCAATGTCGAGAGGCACTGCACAGCCGTAGTAGTCTTTCACTGTAACGTGGTATTTACCAGCCATAAGGTTGTCAACGGTGCTCTCTAAGCCCGTTTCGTCTGGGTCAGTTTGATGCTGCCATACGAACTTATAGTAGCTATAAGGCTGACCATTGGCGTCTGTACCAGTGAACGGCGTACCACCATTACCTCTGATGACTATTTCGCCAGTGCTTTCATTGTAGCAATCTATATTGGTAATAGAAGCCACCTCGGCTTCGAGCATCGTCTGCGAGCCTTCTATCTGAGCCGAACGCGATGCCGTACAGTTATTATTTACATCGGTAACAATAACTTGATAGTGACCAACACCGAGCGTATGCTGGTTCTGAGTAGTGTCGTTGGTTATGCCATCGCCATCACCATACCATTTATATGTATAGTTACCCGAACCACCCGTCACGCTTACGATAATCTGACCATCGAGAGCGCCTGCGCACGACTCTATACCATCGGTTGCTATGACGGTGAGGTGCGTCTTGTTCTTCACGGTGAAGCCCTTAGTTATGTAGCAATGCTCGTTGTACGAACTATTTGCATCGTTATAGCCAGTAGTAGCATTGGTGCGGGTCTTGTCGTAGACGCGAACTACGTAGTAACCAGCCATCAAGCCAGCCTGATAAGGGCCATTATTATTATTTACGCCAGAATTTTCGAGGCGTTCGGTCATACTTGCATCGGTGTATGCCTCCCATTCGTAACCATAGACGCCCGAGCCACCAGCCACTTCAACGGTAATCATACCAGTTTGTGAGCCTGAGCAGCGGTTGTCGGTGACGGTAGAGTCGGTGAAGAGCATTGGATAGTCGAATTCGTAGCTATTCACCACGGCGCAGTTGTTACCACGTGTCACACGCACTGTATAAACGCCGCTTGCCAAAGCATCTTGCGACAGAATCTCTGGATGATCCTTCAGCAACGAGCTCGACTTGTTGGTCTGGATTGACTTGCCCGACCACGAAACGCTCACAAGCGGATCGAGTGCTGGATCGAGGCTCGGATCGGTATTCGTCCACTTGATTTCCAACTTACCATTCTTGCCATAGCAATCCACTTGGTCGGCTTCGAAGTAGAAGTCGAGCGGAGCAGCATCGTGAACCACAGCGTAGTCTTGCGCGCTACAGCCATTAGCATCGGTAACTATCACGAAATATGTACCCGAAGCGAGGTTCGAGAGTTTAGGTTCGTCAGTAGTTACAGTTGTGCTACCGATATTCCATTCGTATGAGTATGGAGCCTTGCCGCCCGTCACATCAACGGTGATGGTAGCATCGGAATATCCGTAGCAAGTGGTGTATATAGGCTGGTTGTCGTTGTGAGCCACAGCCTTGAGTTCGGTAGGCTGCGTAACGTTCCAACTGAAGTAGTAGTTATGCTTGCATGTGGTAGAAGTAGCCGAAGCAAAGTCGGCTGTCTGCCAATCGGTGATTATCAAGTAATATGTACCAGCTTGGAGTTCAGAAGCCACACGCGTAGTAATGTCTTGCGTAGTATTGTTGCGAGCCTTGAGCTCTTTACCCGTAGTAATATTGGCAGGATTAGCATCTGCAGCTATGTCAGCCTTCAAGTCGTCGAGTGTGTACGAGCCATCTTCGCTGTAATACCAATGATATTCGAAGTTGCCCATACCGCCCGATATTGTAGGTTCTATGCGTCCGTTGTAGCCGTTGTAGCAAGTTACGTTCTGAACGTTTGCTTCAACAGTTACGGCCGAGTGAAGTTCTTCGGTCGATTGCGAAACGGTACACATGTTAGCATCACGTACATATACCGTATATACGCCGCCAGCTGTAATATCGCGAGCTTCAAATACATCAACGCCATTCTCTTTCTCTACCCAGGTAGGCGTTACCTCACCCGACCAGTCGAAGGTGTACTTAATGAGGTCGGTAGTAGAACCGCCCGTCACACCCGGAACATAGTTGCCATTTTCATCTTTATGAACAACCTTGATAACGCGATTCTCTACGTCGCATGGGTCGCCAGCGAGCTGGAGCTCAAACTGAATCTGTGTAGCTTGTTTCACCACAACACCCTCGCGAGCCGAGCAGCCGCGATCGTCTGTTACGGTGAGGTAATACGTACCATACTTCAATCCGCTGATATTCATCTCGTTTGAAGTAAATCCGGCCGGACCGCTCCACGAATATGTGAGGTTCGAAGCATCCATAGCCACAACTACAGGCGAGATAGCGCCATCGTATACATCGCCGTAGCAGCTCTGATGTTTAACCGTCCATTGATCAACGTTGAGCTCAATATCTTGGCTATTATCGAGGCGATAGGTTACCTCTCTAAAGTTGCCATACTCAATATTTTGCTGTTCGTATTGAACGGTCTGACTTGGATCAGGTATGTACTTAGTACTACTTATAGCGCCATTATTCATATTTATAGAGACGTCGCTATTAGATACGTACACTTTGTTTGCACCGTTCATCATAATGTAGAATGCCGTAACCTTGTTGGTGGCAGCATCTACAACCGAGTTATCAATATCGAAGTAGTGTTTCTTGTTGTCCGTACCTACGTAGTATGCTACTTTACCACCTTCGATGCTTGTGCCGGCATCGTAGACGCGCACTTTGTAGTAACCGACAGGCAAGTTGGTGAGCGTAAGTCGACCATCGTATGACGGAACGTGCGCCATATTATCTACATCGTCGGCACTGTAGTACCATTCATACGACAGTGTTCCGGTGTTGCCCGTAGCAGCAATAGC
>JAFYCM010000021.1 GCA_017539645.1 Bacteroidales bacterium | reverse complement strand
TATAAACATCCACTATTGACAATAATACTTCCTTTACGGCTTGTAAGTACTCCTTCTCACCTGGATGCTTCTGCTCCAAGTTGTTCATAATCTTCTCAATTTCCATATCTGTTCCTCCCATTTACTTCATTTGGATATGCTCCAAATGTTCATTTCTGCATAAACGAAATTAACTAATAATTGTGATAAAAAGCATAGCCTAAGCTGCATTTTATTTGAATTTTCACACATATTACATATGCATAGTAAAATATCACAAACGATAAAAAACTGACAGATTATCGAGCCCATCAGGACACAAATTCTCGCCAAAACACAGTTATTAGTAATAGTAGGAAAACGGTAGTTCGGTGAAGGATGAATAAAAATGGTCAGGCTAAATGAAAAAGCTTGTAAAATCGTTGGCTTCGACAAACTCAGCCAGCTGTGTATAAAACAAAAAAATGGCGACCACATTGCTGCGGTCGCCATACTTAAGTATACTTATTTACGAGTTACAATTATCGGCGAACCCAAACGTTCGTTATTTCGCCAATAAACTCATAATGAGGAGCTTCGGTAGCATACATACTTTCACCAAGTCCTTTATCTACAAAATTGGCAGTGTCGAGAAGTTGGGTGAAAATCTTACGGCATTCTATGCGGAGAATATCGTCGGTGAAGGCTGCCTGACCATCTTCGAGGCGTTCGATGGTAAGACCTGCATTCGTAATTTTATCCTCGTCGCGACCCGATTTTGAACCAATATACATAACCTTGCTATGGCATTCGTCGGGCAATGCACTGATAACGAACTTATCGGCCTTCTGAATATAATCATAGGTATAACGAGAAGTGCGCACATAAACAGTAGCCGTAGAGAGGTTCCAAATGCGGCCTGTTTGCAACCAACCTATGGCCATGGTGTTAACGCTATCGCCACTCGAAACGGTGAGCGCCATTGCTTTCGATACATACTTATCGATATTGAGATTGAGCTCCTTGGCGTCAATCTTTTCCCATTTACCATCGGCACGAAGATTCATTGGATTTTCAGCATCTACAGCAGCAGGCTGATTAGTGTTGCAACATGCTGAAAACAAAGCAGCAGCAAAGGCTACAATAAATAATCTTTTCATAAGCTATTGATGCAATTGGTTACATTTTTCTCTATTCGAGCAGCTACATCTTCGCTAACTGTTTTCTGGAATTTTTCGCCAGTAATATGCTCATAGAGTTCGATGTAGCGGTCGGAAATCTCCTGAATCTTTGTTTCGGTCATTTCAGGTACTTTCTGTCCCTCTTTGCCTTGGAAACCGTTCTCGATAAGCCACTGACGAACAAACTCTTTTGAGAGTTGGCGCTGTTCTTCGCCTTTTTCGAAACGCTCTTGATAGCCTTCAGAGTAGAAATAGCGCGATGAGTCGGGCGTGTGAATCTCGTCGATAAGAATGATTTTGCCATCGAGCTTACCAAATTCATATTTAGTATCTACGAGAATCAAACCTTTCTGAGCGGCAATTTCGGTTCCGCGCTGGAAGAGAGCGTAGGTATATTTCTCGATCTGCTCGTAATCTTCGCGGCTAACGATGCCTTGAGCGATAATCTCTTCTTTAGAGATGTTCATATCGTGACCAGCATCGGCTTTGGTAGTTGGGGTGATGATAGGCGAAGGGAATTTTTGGTTTTCTTTCATTCCTTCGGGCAACTTCACGCCACAGAGTTCGCGAGCGCCAGCTTTATATTCGCGCCACGCGCTACCAGTGAGATAGCCACGGATAACCATCTCAACCTTGAAAGGCTCGCATTTCAAACCAATAGTAACCATTGGATCAGGAGTAGCCACTTTCCAGTTTGGAAGAATGTCTTTAGTCTGGTCGAGGAATTTTGCTGCAATCTGATTCAGCACCTGGCCTTTGAAAGGTATTCCTTTAGGTAGCACAACGTCGAAGGCTGATATTCGGTCAGTTACGACCATAGCCATATACTTATCATCGATGTTGTAGACGTCGCGCACTTTGCCTTTATACACACTACGCTGACGTGGAAAGTTGAAGTTTGTTTCAACAATTGCTTTGCTCATAATATTTTAGTTTTACGTGTTAATCTTCAGTTTTTTGCGTCTCTTTACGTTTTGCTGCTTGCTTCTCGGCTTTGTCGAAAGCCTCAACGATGCACTGCACAAGTTTGTGGCGCACAATGTCGTGGCTATCAAAATTGACCATTGCTAACCCTTTGATATTCTTGAGTATATGCATACAGAATATCAAACCGCTTTGGCGCACATTAGGTAGGTCGATCTGCGTTGTGTCGCCAGTGATGACAAACTTAGCATTTGTGCCCATACGCGTAAGGAACATCTTTATTTGTGGTATTGTGGTATTCTGCGCCTCGTCGAGAATGACAAAAGCATTATTGAGCGTACGACCGCGCATGAAGGCGAGCGGCGCTATTTGGATAGTGCCATTTTCGAGGAATTCCTTCAGTTTTGCGGCCGGAATCATGTCGGCAAGAGCGTCGTAGAGCGGCTGCAAATATGGGTCGATTTTATCTTTCATATCGCCAGGAAGGAAGCCCAATTTTTCGCCCGCTTCAACTGCAGGACGACTTAATATAATACGCTTTACTTGTCTGTTTTTCAGAGCTCTAACCGCGAGTGCTATAGCCAAGTACGTTTTACCTGAACCAGCAGGGCCGATGGCAAAAAGCATGTCATTATTATCAGCAGCATCTATTAGTTTCTTTTGGTTACTACTGCGCGGGCGGATGGGGTGACCATCAATATTATGAAGAATGATGGAGCTATCGGCAGTCTTCATCAGAGCGGTGTTACCATTCAGCACATCGTTGATGGCGCTTTCGGTAAGCACGTTGTATTCGTTGTAATACTGAATAAGTAGCGTCGTTTTTTCCTCGAAATCAGCCACATCTGTAGCTTCGCCAATGGCTTTTATCCAGTTGCCACGACATACCATTTTCAGTTTAGGAAAGTGAGATTGGATTAGGTCGAATTTTGTGTTATTGATGCCACAAAACTCAGCCATGTCTACCGTATCTAAATAGATTAGTTTTTCTATCATCAAGGAGATAAATGCTTACTTTTGATGTCGCAAAAATAAGGCAATTATTTATAGTTGAATCAACAACAATGAAATCGTACGAAGAGTTTGCAAACGTACTAAAACGATTGCGCAAAGAATGCCCGTGGGATAAGGTCCAGACGTGGAAATCATTGCGCACACAGACCATAGAAGAAGTATACGAATTGACCGATGCGTTGCAGAAAAACGATATCGAGAACGTAAAAAAAGAGCTTGGCGACGTCTTTTTGCACGTGGCTTTCTACGCCGAAATAGCCGAAGAACAAGGTCTTTTCGATCTTAGCGATGTAATAAAGCAGCTCACCGAAAAGCTCATCTATCGCCATCCGCATATTTTTGGCAATGTAGAAGCTAACGATGCCGAAACGGTTAGTCGCAACTGGGAGAAGCTGAAACTCAAGGAGAAAGATGGCAACAAGAGCGTTCTTTCGGGCGTCCCTAATGCGCTACCAGCACTCATAAAAGCCTACAGAATACAAGGTAAAGCCAAAGGCGTTGGTTTCGATTGGGACACACCCGAAGGCGTTTGGGACAAGGTGCGCGAAGAGACCGAAGAGTTTCGCAAAGAGGTCGAAAGCAACGACCGCGACAAGATGGAGGCCGAGTTTGGCGATATGATGTTTTCGCTCATCAACCTTGCACGTCAATACAAAATAAACCCTGAAGATGCGCTTGAGCGTACCAATAAAAAATTCATTAGCCGATTCAACTATCTTGAAAGTCAGACCATTGC
>JAFYCM010000020.1 GCA_017539645.1 Bacteroidales bacterium | reverse complement strand
GCTTATCTGCCCGGAAGTCGGTGTCTGTGGTGTCATTGCTGCCATAATCTACTTTCGTCATTGATTGATGGTGCAAAGTTACAGTTTTTCTTGTAAAACACCAAATTATTTTGCCGTTATGTATCTCAGCAGGTAAAAGAATACGGTTTTGGCTTGCCCTTATCGCATGACAAGTGCCCAATCAGTTGGCTCCTTTGGCAGCCTTTAAAAAGCAATCACTCAGCAATCACTCAGGCATCACCTTCGCTCTTGAGCGAATGTAAAAGGACTCTAGAAGCAAGGTGATGCGACTGTGAAGCGAGTCTAATAGACGAATCAGCTTTATTTTGAATCGCATTCAGAAGGTTGGTGGTCATGTCATCTACTTGCTGATGGTATGTATCCTCCTGTAACTGCCGTGCTGAAGCCTTTTTTGTGCCGTGCTTAAGGGCTATGAATTACGGACTAAAGACCAGCAAGGTACGGACTAAAGTCAAATCTACGCCAATGTCTGTTAAATCTACGACGACGTTTGTTAAATCTACGACGAGGATTTACTTTTTTTCCATCCCTTACATCATCTTTCAACAATGCGAAGGCCACAAAATTTGCTAAAGTTGAGTAAACGCGTAACTTGAATCATATAGTAGAGTGTCTGTAGATGATTAGTAGATGTTTTATAGAATCTTTTCGTAAAATTCACGCAAAGCACCCCGAAAAAACGTGAGTTAACTCAAATCATCAATCGAATTAACTCAAACGATGAATCGAGTTAACTCAGGGGGAAATCCTGACTTGATTTAGGTTCTTCTGCAATTTAGTTGAAAGATCATTATTCATGACAATTTGACTAACAACAAATCACTGACCAAATTCACTACATCATTTCACTCGAGTAAATTCATCAAATGACTCGAGTCGTTTAATCGATTCACTCGAGTCAATATTTTGAGGGTCTTGGTGCATCGACTACTATCTCCTCTGAAATATTGACAAAATCTTCAACTAATTTGCAGAAGAACCATATAGGTAGACACATTTAGTATTTCAAGTTTCGCATTCGCTCAACTTTCAGTAGGCAAGGAGCATGGGGCAAGAGGAATTTTCAGATTTTTGGAATTTTATTTTGCATTTTAAAATATTATTCGTACCTTTGCAGCAAAGATTAGATGATATGAGAATAATCGCTAAAAGTACACTTGTTGCATACTACACCAAGAACCCTCAGTCCAAGGCGGCTCTCGAGGATTGGTATGAAAAGACAAAAGAAGCGGAATGGAAATGCTTTGCCGACATCAAGCAGACTTTTAATAGCGTGGATAGCGTTGGTAACAAACGATATGTTTTCAATATCAAGGGCAATGATTATCGTCTGGTTGTGCTGATTAAGTTCATGGTGAGCCACGTTCTGATTCGGTTTGTCGGTTCTCATTCAGAATATAATAAGATAACAGATATACAACACATATAGGATATGGCACAGATAAAGAACGAGGCAGCATACAGAGCTGCACTAAAGCGAGTTGAGCAGTTAGAGGAACTAGTAGATGATGACAACCCCATCATGGATGAGAACGCATTGGAACTTGATATGCTTGTAGATATGATAGAAGAATATGAGGACATTCATTATCCCATCGGAAAACCGTCATTGGTTGACACTATCAAGCTTCGCCTCTACGAGATGGATATCACACAGGCAAAACTCGCGGAACTATTGAATATCAGCCCTGCTCGTGTCAGCGACATCATGCGTGGAAAATGTGAGCCTACACTGAAAGTGGGGCGTGACCTATGCCAAAAACTGAACATTAGCCCTGCCGTGGTGTTGGGCGTTTAATTAGGATGGATATTTGTCAGCTTCAACCGGGAGATTGAATCGTATCAGCAAGGACAATGATCCGAACCAATGTTGGTAATTCGTGTTACAATATGTTCTTAATGTCGCACAAGTTATCTACGACGAATGTGACGGTTGGGGGTATGTCTGCTCTGTCGATGCTCCAGCGATTGACGAGCATCGCATCGATGCCGGCATTGAGGGCACCGAGTATGTCGGTGTTCAAGTTATCGCCAATCATCAGCGTGGTATGACGCTCTGCGCCAGACACTTTCATGGCATAGTCAAAGTATTGCTTCGCAGGTTTGTTGACACCAGCATCTTCGCTCAGGATGATAGTGTCGAAGTAGTCGCGAAGCCCGCATGCGGCGAGTTTCTTGTACTGCACTTCGTGAAAACCGTTGCTCGTCATGTGCATGCGATAGCCCTTCTGCTTCAGATAGTCCATCAGTTCATGGGCACCATCGATGACGCCCGGTTTCGATGAGCAGAAGTCGAGAAAACGGTCGCTCATTTCCAGACAGAGGGCTTCGGTGACTTCAAGTCCTTCACCTATGGATAACGGGCGGCGAAAACGTTCGACGATGAGATACGGGCGATCAATCTCGCCACGGGAATAGCGTGTCCACAGGTCGATATTCGCAGCCCAGTAGGCATCGTAGAACATCTTCGGATCAGCAAAGTAACGCTCCAAATGAAACGCCTCGTAGGTCTCCTGCAACGCTATGACGGCATTTCCATAGGTGTCGTACAGCGTATCATCGAAGTCAATAAACAAATCTCTATACATTGAACCATATTATTAAGTCAGGCACACAGCACGCTGATGATGCGCTCAGCTGTGCGACCGTCCCAACGGTCTGGCAATTGACCAGTCTGCCACTCACCTGTCAACAGGCGACGGAGTTCAGAGGCTAAGCATTCGGCATCCTCGCCAACAAGGACATTGGTACCCTGTTTGATGGTCTCCTGATGCTCTGTGTACGAGTTGAGGGTAATGCAAGGTACATGGTTGAAGGTAGCTTCTTCAGCCACATTACCAGAATCGGTGATGATGCCCTTGGCACGGGACGTGAGATAGCCGAACTCGAGATAGCTGAGCGCAGGAACAACGCGGATAGCAGACTGTAACTCAGGATGTTTTACTATCATCACCTGCACGGTCTTGGCTGCCAATCCTCTCAACGGAGCAATGACAGGAACATCGCCTGCCTCCCGAGCGATAGCCTGAAGCATCAGCAAAAGATTGTCTTCAGAAGCTAACAAGGCCTTGCGATTGAGGGTAAACACCAGATACTTTCCGTCCTCGATGCCTTTGAGACAGGCAGGGCACTGCCAACGATCGCGACAATAGCGCAACTGGTCCATGAGGATGTTTCCAACCATAAATATTTTGTGGAGTTCGGCACCCTCGCGAGTCGCTATACTGCTGGAGCCTATGCCTGCCGTAAACAGCATGTCGGAGAGACCGTCGATGACCAGACGGTTAATCTCCTTGGGCATTGTGATGTCGAAGGAGCGCGTGCCTGCCACCAAATGAGCCAGACGGGCACCGCGTTTCTTGGTGACGATAGCTGCAGCCATCGTAGAAGCGAGGTCGTCGACAACTATCACGCTATCGGCAGGATGCTCTTCGAGATAGTGTTCAAACTCGGCCATCACCCTGCCAGTCAGTTCGTTAAGGTTCTCGCAGTCAACACCTAAAAAGACATCAGGACAAGGCATTTCGAGGTCGCTGAACAACGAGGGTTCAAGTGTCGGATCATCCTCACGCCCTGCATACACTAACTGATAGCTGCATTCATCGTTGTGCTTGATGGCACGAATCAGCGGGGCCACCTTCACGAAGTTGGGGCGAGCCCCAGTAAAGATACATATTTTCTGTTTCATGCTGCAAAATTACGAAATAATTACGAAATAATTACGAATTTAGATTTTTTTCGTACCTTTGCACACAATTATGAACGAACACAAGATTATCAACGACCCCGTATTCGGGTTTATCAAGATTCCGCGCGGGCTGCTATACGACATCGTGCGCCATCCGCTAATGCAGCGACTGAACCGCATCAACCAGTTGGGACTGGC
>JAFYCM010000019.1 GCA_017539645.1 Bacteroidales bacterium | reverse complement strand
ACTCGACGAAAACGACAAAATACAAGTTGTAAATGGCTACATGCCGCGCGGCTACCAGTTTGGCTTTATATACAATGAATTCAACAACTACCGAACTGATGCCCACGAGATATGCCACGGAGCATTCCACCTGAAGCACACGTTCGACGCAACTGATTATTTAGCACCAGAGGGCGAGACAAACAACCTCATGGACTACACAGAAGGTCAGCCTACAACGCTCAACCACTGGCAGTGGAAAGATATTCACCAACCCAAGAGCGTGAGATTCAAGTGGTTGCAAGACGAAGAGGGTGCGGAATTTGTAACCGGCGAGGTGAACAATGAAGAGATTATACGCGCATTCCGTGAAATAAATTGTGCGTACAAAAATGGGAAAGACAAAGTGACTTTGTATTTTCCACGAGCATATGGTTCCTCTATTAAACTGAAAGAATTAGCTCAGAAGCTAAATTCAAAACGTTTTCCAAATGATGATAATTTCGTATTGATAAAATTACCACAAGGAATCCCCGTATTTACAAATGATTATGTAGAAGATGAGTATCCATTATCAAGTATTGAAGTTGGTCAGCAAATCATAAGTTTGGTAGGTAATAAATATGGGAAAATTACTATAAGTTGTGCAACGCCAGATGCAGTCAAGGAGTTGTTAATAGATTCTGATTTAGGCATAACAGAGATATTAGATTTGAACTCATTGCAATTAGCATCAACATGTGACATTGCTAAGGTTTCATTAGAGAATAGAAAAAAATACTTAGATCAAATAAGTAATAGTAAGAACGGATACAATAGTTCTATTCCAGATAGATTCCAGAAAGTAGCTATCAATTTATTACGAACTACGCCTGAAGTAGATAAATCTGAATTACTATTATTCTTGTCAAGTCCTGAATTGATAAGAAAACTATATGATGGCATTGATGACTATCGCAGTGATTTTGTTAGTAGTTTATTGGATATATATGTTAAGTACAAGAATTCGATAAAGTATAAAACAATAGCACAAGGACTGCAACCGCAAACTACAGTAACTCCTGCGCAAATGTTAGTCGATCGTCTTTGGGGAATAAACTCAAAGACTGAAACATTGTTTGATATTGGTAGTGATAATAAAATACACATCACAATAGACAAGTATAGAGGATGGCATGGCGTCATTGACTATGTAAAAAATGCAATAAACGATGACCGAGAAAAATTTGAAGGTGAGTTTTTTGATGTTATTAACTACGTTATAGACGATAACGAATCTGTAGAGATGCCTTTGTTCTACTTGGCATTCCTATCGCAAGTAGAGCAGAATGAAACATCCATTGATAATACAATAGCGATGCTCAAAGGTCCAGTCAATATGGCATTGTTGGCATCGGGACTAAAAGAAATACAAGGTGCGTCAGCGATACTAAAATCAGATATTACTGCTCAGAATGTTGCGCGGCTCATATTGGCTTCCGCAGATTTCGCATCTTTAGGTCTTGGTGAGTATTGCGAAAATGAAAACTCTCAGTTTTGCCAAGCATATAAGAAGTATGAATTATATATCAACTTAGGATTACTTAGCGCCAACGTACTCAATGAGTTCCCCGAAATTATAAATGGCTTGCGCAAAGGGCTTAACGAACCAAGATTATCATCAAAGCAGAAGGAAGAACTCGAAAAAATATTGGGGACATCATCACCTAAGGCGGCAAAAGTTGCAGATCACTTAACGGGAGAACTTAGAAAGACCTTCGATGAACTAACGACAATATTTGAGGAGCTAAAGAATAAAGGCAAAAGCGTTAAGTACACTGATGATGGCTCGACGATAAAATTCTTCAACGGCAATAACGACGTGATACTTGAAATAGTCAATGGCAAATTCACTGTAAAGAAATGGGGAGCACATTATGAAGGTGAAGTTGTAAAAAAACTTGATAATGGCTATTGGCTCGTAAAGAATGGCGATTCATACTCAATAGATTTGGGTTTCAAGGAAGGAAGAAAACTAACAGGAGAAGAAGTAAATGAGTATTATATGGAAACGGGTCGAAGTGCGCCTTATACCGATGATTGCATTGTCACGGAAGAGGTACTAAAACCGGGCAAAGAGTTTTACATGGTGATAGATGGATTTAAAGTGAAAAACGGAGTAAAAGTGGTCAATAATAAACCAGGCGGTTGGGGATCGAACGATGCTATAACAACCATCAAAGAACTAAGAGAAGATATGGCTGTATTGGAGAGTTGGAAAAAATTGGAATATGAGCCAACTCGTGTTAAATATCGTGTCACAAAGGAATTGCCTGTTCGTAATGGCGTTGTTGGTCCGCAAATAGATTCATACGCTGAAGAAACTATATACTTTGACATTTTCGTATCATATAAAGGTGGTAATCAGCAGTATGAACTTATCTTGCCCAAAGGATGGACAGATGAAAAAAATCCGCAATGGATAAATTATTTAGATGAAGTAGAACGTACAATATTGGAATAGCTTATTATGAACAAATTGACAAATTTTGAATGGTATAATGAGAAAGGACGAGTCATTAGATTTGACGACAATTTTGGAGAAAACTTTTTCAGCCGTTTTCAAAACAATCCATTACTCTATCACGATTTTGTATATGATAAAGTAGAGGAAAGAAATTTGCAAACAGGAGTAAGGTGGTCGTATAATAAGTCAATTATTGATATAAAAAATGCAACAATCTGTTCCTTACCCACCCCCAATATGGATAAAGTTATTGTAGATATATCTGAACTATTTGGCGAATATCAACAAATTAGATACACAACAACCATATACAACGCTGATGGCAGTGTGCACAAGGTGGTGGAGATGCCACGCCCCATTATGCCAAATTTGGGGCGAGGACCTACTAGAAATGAAAAGCCGCATACAAGTGAAGTCTATTGGTGTAGAAAAAAAGTTGATGGTTACTCAATGCTAATACAATTGGGATACTATGCTGCTTGGGAAGAACGTTATTTCAACCCAGAAACAGGAGTGATTGGCGGCTTGCGTTCTAACAATAGTTATGGGTATTATTAGAATATCTTCACTAATCGTAGTGTTTCGCTACCCATTTCAGCAAAAAACAATCTTTAGCCTTGTCCATAACTAAAAAAAGCTTTGAAACGCATTATTAACATACTACTACTTCTCCTCCTTGTGCAAACATTTACCTTTGCGCAAGGCAGGAGCCTTGCTTTTAGCTCGGACGTTGGTAGTGTCTATGCCCGAAGAGATAGAAAAATATAAAACCCCAGTCAGACTGATAGAAAAGAACCGATAATGAAACGAGTTGTAGCGATAGTTATTTCCCTAATAGTTGTCATCTCCTCCTCCGCCCAAGACATTGAACAGCTCACCAAGGCCGACCCTGTGGCATGGAGTGGCGGGCTAACGTGGAGCAACATCTTCACGTGGCCAAAGGATAGCGCGAGGCAAGTGCCAACATTTTCATACTATATCTCGGGCAGCCTCAACACCACAATATTTGGCGTGGTCAGTGTGCCAATATCGTTCGCATACACAAACAACGAGCTAAGCTCAACAATCACATATCCATTTAACCGTTTTTCGCTCACGCCATCGTACAAATGGGTGAGGCTGCATATCGGCTACTCGCAGATGACATTCTCGACATACACCATGGCGGGGCACGATTTTCTTGGCGGAGGTGTGGAACTTACGCCAGACGAGATGCCGTGGCAGTTCTCGGCATTCTTCGGGCGACTCAACAAGGCCGTGCCGCGCGACAGCATCAACACCGAGCCAATCTACAAACGTATGGGCGGTGGCGTGATGGGCGGCTACAAAGGTGAGCGGTGGTCGCTGATGGCTAATATCTCCATGTGCAAAGACGATGCAAACTCGCTAACCTTCGCTGAGGGCATCGACACCACATACATAGCACCTCAGAGCAACCTCGTAGGCAGCATATCGGCGGTCCTAAAGCCATTCGAGCGAACGACAATTGAGGGCGAATATGCCATAAGTATAATCAACGCCAACTGCAAAGCCGACTCGCTTGGGCATACGAGCGGATTCTTCGAGGAGAATACCGACATATCGCGCCATACGGCTGGCAAAGTGTCAGTAAGTCAAGCGTTTGAAATAGGCAGTATCGGCGCTACCTACGAGCGCGTGTCGCCATTCTACAAGTCGTTTGCATCGTACTACAACACCAACAACTTCGAGAACATAACGGCAAACTTCTCCTTGGACATAGCGCAGAAGGTGAACCTGAGCACCAACGTGGGCTGGCAGCGCGACAACCTCAATAATCAGGAGGTCAACACCAACTCGCAACTCATATATTCCGTGAGTGCCAATGCCACACCAAGCGAAAAATGGTCATTCGGCGGCTCGGTGTCGAACGTGCAGTCGTATGTACATATAAAAGACATCTTGGAGCAGGTGACGCAGACCACGCAGTATCAGAACCTCGACACGCTGAGTTTCACGGAGCTCAACTTCAGCGCATCGGGCAACGTCAATTACCGCTTTGGCGACAAGGAGCGACTTGTGCAGAGCATAAGCAGCAGCTATACATACCAGAAAGCCTCGCACGAGCAGGAGAACAGCCAGAGGTTTGTAAGTAACCGCTTGCATAATATAAATGCCAACTATCAGGCCTCGCACACGCCCACGAAAGTGACGGGGTCGTTTGGCGCTAACTACAACATCAACAAGACGCCCGAGACGGAGAGCAACGTGCTGACGCTGATAGCTTCGGCAGGTGCGCCGATAGTCAAGCAGGTGCGAACGAACCTATCGGTCAACTACAGCATGGTCGACTCGGAGACGGACTATCGCATAGTAAATACACGATTGTCGCTGTCGTATTCGTTCTTGAAACACCATTCGCTCAATTGCAGCCTCACGGCGCTCAACAGCAGTGCAAACGACAGCGGCACGCAGTACACGGCGAACATTACATATAACCTGTCGCTCGGCTACAGCATAAAGCGCAAGGCGGCAAGAAATGAGAAGGGAACAGAGATATGAAACATACTATAATTACAGCATTGCTGATGCTTGCAACCGCGGCGTCGGCACAGAAGTACGAGACCAAAATGCAGGGCTGCGTAGGTGATGGAAAGATAGACCTGCGCTGGGCTCCTGCCGATTACGACACGTGGCAAGCGGGCATAAAGAAGGGCTACGTAGTTGAGCGATACACCATCATGCGCAGTGGCGAGATATTGTCGCCCGACGACATTGCAAAGGAGCATAAAGTGCTTGGTGGAGCGTTCTTGCCTGCGTCATTGGAGGACTGGGAACCATACTCGGAGGATAAATATGCGGCCATAGCAGCCGAGTGTATTTATGGCGAAGACGAGAACGTCGGCGTGCTCTCGCCCAAGGCGGCATACCAGATACACCAACGCAAGCAGCAGAAATTCTCGTTCGCGCTCTATGCCGCAGATATGAGCGTGGACGTAGCTTGGCTTTCGGGTTTGTCGTATACCGACAAGGCGATTAGCAAGGACGAGAAATACCTATACAAAGTCTACGTCAACGACACCATTGCGCAAGATACTGCCATGGTGTTCCTCAATGCAGCCACGCCAACGCCGATGCATCGTATACCCAAACCTGAGGTGAAGTGGGGCAACAAGACGGCTGACATATCTGTGGACCTCAGCATACTTAGAGGAGCCTACACATCGTACTTCATCGAGCGTTCGGCAGATGGCGGCAAGAGCTTCGTGCAACTCTCCGATGCTCCGACCATAAATATTGCGCAAACAGATACAAAGAACTCGACACTGTTTAGGCGCGACACACTGCCCGATAATAACACACAGATAATTTATCGAGTATTTGGCACAGACTGCTTCGGACGCAAGAGTGAACCAGCTATTGCCGACGAAGGTCATGGAGCCATGCCGCTGACCGTGATGCCATACATAACACATTGCGAGGCGGTGGACAACAACAGAATAGAGATAGAATGGGCGTTCCCCGACAGCCTAAACAACTCAGCCGAGGGCTTTAGAGTGTATAGGCAGAGCGGACCGAAGAGCCGCCTGAAGAAGATATTCGATGGCAACGACCCGAAGCAGAGAAGTTTCGTGGACCGAATGCCTGGCATAACAAACTACTACAAGGTGTCGGTATACAACCAAGAGCGAGAGAATCTTATGCCTACCGTTAGTTATGCTGCGCTTGTGGATAGTTTTCCGCCTACTGCACCCGTAGCTCTCGAAGGGTCAATAGACACCACGGGTATAGCTACCATCAGATGGAAGGCGAACAACGAAAGCGACCTCGCTGGCTATAGAGTCTACATGGCCAACACGAAGGACGATAATGAGTATTCGCTTCTTACCACCTCCATGCTGACCGACACTGTATTTAGGCACAAAGTCAACCTCAATACGCTCACCCACGAGATTTTCTATCAAGTGCGAGCCATCGACAAGCGCGACAACCATTCAGCGCCATCGAAAATACTTGTACTTATGCGCCCGGACACCATAGCGCCCGTAGCACCAGTGATGAAGCCAATAGAGGAGAAGCACGGACGGCCTTCGCTTCAATGGGTATGCAGTAGTAGCGACGATATAGCACGTCACTATCTGCTCCGCAAAGAGCCGAAAGCCGAGCAGTACGACACCATAGCAGTCTTCACTGACGTTCAGAATACGTATGACGACAAGACGGCGGCCAACGGTCAGGATTATATATACGCCATAGTAGCCGTAGACCGCTCTGGCAATAGCTCGCAACTCTCATCGGCGTATTACCATACAGATGAAGTGGCCACAGAGAAGGTGAAGATAAAGAGCCGCATCGACAGTGACGGCAACCACGTGTCGTGGAGCGTAGATAGCAAGCGCGGCATAGCGGAATACATACTCTTCCGCGCAGTGAACGACGACAATCTGCGCATCGTGGCAAGGACAACGGAGCGCACCTATCTCGATGCCGACGCCAAGATTAATAATAAGTATACCTATGCCATAAAGATTGTCTATGCCGACGGAACGGAGTCGGGCGTGTATAAGTAGAAGAACGAAGAGGTGAAAGGGGTTAGGAAACCAGCTCCTCCAGTCTCTTTTCGAAAGCCTCAATCGTATAGTTCGTCTTGCGCATCTTGCCCATCCATTCCGCGATTGCTTGTCCTT
>JAFYCM010000018.1 GCA_017539645.1 Bacteroidales bacterium | reverse complement strand
GCAACAGCAACAGCAGCAACAATCTGAAATGTCGCGCGAAGAGGCTCAACGCTTGCTGAATGCCGTTCAAGCCGACGAAAATCAGCTACAAGAGGAACGCAAAAAGGCAAAAGCTGCTAAATCGGGTGCAATTGAAAAGAATTGGTAACTCATAATACTTACTTTTGCGAGTTATGAAAATACGTATGAATAGATTTAGGATATTACTTACGCTACTAAGCGTAGCATTGTCGCACCAAATCTGGGCAGACGATGTTACATTTCAAGGCTCAGCAATGCCTTCGGTAGTGCAAGTTGGTGAAAATTTTAGAGTTACATACAGCGTCAATGCCAGCGGTAGCGACATGCACATGGCAGACAACGATGCGTTTGCCATACTTATGGGCCCGTCGACATCAACGTCGATGAGTACGCAGATAATAAATGGTCAAATATCTACTTCGCGCTCAACTACTTATACGTATGTACTGAAAGCGCAAAAGGTTGGCGAGTTCACCATCGAACCTGCATCGGTGACGGTAGGCGGCAAGAAAATGCAGTCGAACGCCATCACCGTGAAAGTTGTCGAAGCTGGTCAGAATACCAATCAAAACAACGGCGGTGCTCAGCAGCAAGGCAACGCTGGTCAGAATATGCCGCAGCAAGCCCAAAGCGGCAAAAGCGACGATATTATCATCGTTCAACAGCTCAACCGTTCAACACTCTACGAGGGCGAAGCTGCCGAATTGGTTACGAAAGTATACACCACAGCAAGCCTCACTCAAATTTCCGACGTCACACCACCTAAACTCACTGAGTTCGTAAAACTCGACGTTGATAATCAGGGCATTCAATTCCATCAAGAGCAATACAACGGAAAGCTTTATCAAGCTGCAGTACTCTCTAAGCAAATAATTATTGCTCAGAAGAGTGGTAAAATTCAGATTGAACCAATTACATACGAGTTCGTTGTAAAACAGCGTTCGCGCCGCGGCTCGTCGTTCTTCGACGCTTTCTTTGACGACGTTCAGCTCGTTCGCCGTTCGGTTAAGTCGAATACGCTCACAGTGAATGTTAAACCGCTTCCCGCCAATGGTCGTCCGTCGAACTTCAGTGGTGGCGTAGGTAACTTCAAATTCAACGTCAGCGTTTCGCCTACAGAGGTCGAAACCGACAACAGCGTGCAAGTGAAAGTTAGCGTTTCGGGCGATGGCAACTTGAAATTGCTCACATTACCTAAACCGCAAATACATAGCGATTTCGACACATTCGACCCCAACACGAATAACGATTTGAAGAATACCGCGCAAGGTTATCATGGCACAACATCGGCTGAATATTTGATTATTCCGCGTCGCGAGGGTCAGTTCGAAATTCCTGCGCTCAACTTCACCTATTTCGATCCGCAAAAAGATAAGTACGTAACACTTACGCAAGGTCCGTTCACCATCAACGTCAGCAAGGGCGCTAATAGTGGCAACAACAGCGGCGTGGTATCGTTCCAAGGCGGTTCACGCGACAAAGTTGAATACATCGGTCGCGACCTACGTTATCTACACAACGGCACCGAACTCAGCCGCGCTAACGAATTCTTCCTTGGTTCGGCGCTCTTCTTCGCGTGTCTGCTCTGTCCGCTCGCCATATTCATTGTCTTCTTCATCATATATAGGAAGCACATCAAAGACAACGCCGACCTTGGCCGCGTGAAGATGCGCAAGGCAAACAAGGTGGCTCGCCGCCGACTGAAACAAGCCGCTAAGTACATAAAAGCACAGAAACGCGAAGCCTTCTTCGACGAGGTGATGCGCGCACTCTGGGGCTACCTCAGCGACAAGTTGACACTGCCGCTTAGCGAACTCACCAAGGACAACGCCCGCGAGGAGATGAAGCAGCACAACATCGACGATGCCGCAGCCGACGAGTTTATGGCGATACTCGATGCTTGCGAATTTGCTCGCTACGCACCCGCAGAAGTGTCGGATAGCATGGACGATATCTATGGTCGTGCCGAGAATGTTATTGGTAAAATGGAACGCATCAAAAAATAAAGAAATGAAACGCATAGCAATATATATAGCACTATTTATACTCGCTGGCACTCAGGTTTTTGCGGTTACCGAGCAACAACTTGCCGACTCGCTCCAGCACGCCAATAAATTGGCTATGGACGGCCAGAATGCCGAGGCTATAAGCACGTACAACTACATACTTGGCGAGGGCTACGAGAGTGCGCAACTCTACTACAACCTCGGCTACTGCCACTACAAAAGCGGCAACCTCGGTCCAGCAATTCTCAACTTTGAGCGCGCTCACCGCCTCGATCCATCGGACGAAGACACCGCCTACAACCTTGAGCAAGCCTACGAGATGACCGATAAGATGCAGAAACTCACGCCAATCTTCATCTTCCGCTGGTGGGATTCGTTCCGCAACGTATTCAATTCCGACGGATGGGCGGTAATCTTCGTCGTGCTCTTCATTTTGGTATTGGCTGGTGCGGCGCTGTTTCTATTTGCCAACTCGGTGCCAATGCGCAAAATTGGTTTCTTTGCAGGCATCATACTTACGCTGCTTGCCATTGGCGCACTGTCAATATCTATAAATCAACGCAATGAGGTGGTGAATAGCAAGGCTGCCATAATTATGAGCCCGTCGGTGACACTCAGCACCTCGCCCGACAAAAACGGCACACAAATGGTTGTGCTGCACGAGGGTACGCACATTGTCATCATCAGCACCTTGGGCGATTGGTGCCAAGTTCGCCTCGACGATGGCAATGTTGGCTGGATAAAGAGCAAAGACATTGAAGTGATATAGAGAAATAACACGTCAGGCTGTCATATATCATGGCCGACAAGAAATATTAGGCTGTCCTTCGGGACGGCCTTTTTTATTGTTATTAGAATGTGGTAATAATGAAAGGTGGATTAGCAAATGCACTAAACCAACTCAGCGCTGTAATTCTATCTCACTAAAGAGTTCGTTCTACACTACCCTACACTATTCGTACGACATCTGCGTAAGTACCTGACGATAAGCCGAGAAAATATTAGACTTAGACACAAAGCCTACATATTTACGATTTTGAAGAACAGGCAAGTTCCAAGCGCCAGTGCGCTCAAATTTATTCATCACACTCTCCATCGGCTCATCGGCTTCGACGAATGACGGCGGAATAGTCATGACCTCGCGCACTAGCATGGTGTCGTAGAGTTCTTTGTTGAACATAACCTCTTTGATGTCGTTGAGAAGCACCACGCCAATCAGTTCGCCACGCAGGTTGACCACAGGGAACAAGTTGCGGTGCGACTTCGTCACGGCTTGCACAAGTTGCCCAAGCGTATCTTTGGGAGACAGCACAATGAAGTTTTTCTCTATCACGCTACCGATGTGCATCAGCGTAAGCACCGTCTTGTCGCGCTCGTGAGTGAGGAGTTTGCCCTCATCGGCAAGCGGCTTGGTATATATACTTTGCTGCTCGAAAATGCCAATAGTTATATAGGACACTGCCGACGCAATCATCAGTGGCACAAGCAGTTGGTATCCATTTGTAATTTCTGCTATAAGGAATATCGACGTCAACGGAGCATGCATCACGCCCGACATTACGCCAGCCATACCAACGAGCGTAAAATTCTCGATAGGCAGCGTAATTATGCCAAGCATATTCAGTCCGTAGGCAAAGACGAAGCCCGCTACACCGCCTATAAACAGGCTTGGTGCGAACGTTCCGCCAACGCCGCCAGCGCCAGTAGTAGACGCCGTTGCGAAGGTCTTGAACATAAGTACGCCAATGGCGAACACAAGCAGCGTAATTTCATTATTGCCCAGAAGCGAAACAGGCGACTCTTTTATAATACTCTGATATTCACCATTTAGCAAACTCGTAATAGTTGAATAGCCTTCGCCATAGAGCGGCGGGAAGATGAATATGAGCGTACCCAACACCAAACAGCCTATCGCCCAACGCTTGTAAATATTATGTATAGCGCCCATTTTGCGCTCGCAGAACCACATGCCGCGCGTAAACGCTAAAGCCACAATGCCAGCGAAAAGTCCAAGCACTACGTAGAATGGCAATTCCCAAAGGTTGAAATCTGTCACACTCGACGCCACAAACTCCACATCGCGACCAAGGAAATAGTACGTTACCGCCGTCGACGAAATGGCCGAAATGAGCAACGGCGCGATAGACGCCATGGTGAGGTTGAGCATAAGTATCTCGAGCGTGAAAATCATGCCCGCAATAGGCGCTTTGAATGCACCTGCTATGCCGCCTGCAGCGCCACACGCCATAAGTAGCGTAACAGTCTTATAATCAAGACCAAACATCTTGCCAATATTAGAACCGATGCTCGCACCCGAAAGCGCAATAGGCGCCTCAGCTCCCACCGAACCGCCAAAGCCGATGGTGAACGAACTGGCAATAATATTTGAGTAGCTATGGTGCTTAGCTATGTTGGAGCCGCGCTGCGAAATGGCGTAGAGTATCTTAGTTATGCCGTGCCCAAGGTTGTCGCGCACGAAAAATTTTACGAAGAAGAGCGTTATAAGTATGCCGACGGCAGGCGTAACGAGAAGCATCAGGTTGTAGTTGTCGTGCGGAAAGGTATTGAACACGAAGTTTTTGACAAACTCGATGAAGTTTTTGAGTATCACCGCCGCAAGTCCACTACAGATGCCTACAATGAAACTAACAACTATAACAAAATTGCGCTGACCGATATGGTCGGCATTCCAACCACCAAGTGCGCCCGAAGTCTTGACAATGTGTTGTTTTATCCATTCAACAGACCTCTGTATCAAAGCATAAAGAGTTTCAGCAATAGATTTCATAACGCGCGAATATATCTACTGCGCCGCGCATAGAAAAGTAAAAAAATGTTACGAGAGCATCGGCAATTGAGAATTATCAAATGTCGGAGGATTTCTATCTTCAAATTTCCAATTTCTAATTCTATATATATCTTTGCGCGCAATTCGTATCTAAACAACATATCAATGTCATTTATTGAAGATAAAATTGCAATGGATGGTTTGACGTTCGACGACGTTCTTCTCATCCCAGCTTATTCCGAAGTTCTTCCACGCGAAGTAGATCTAAGCAGCAACTTTTCTCGCCACATCAGGCTTAATTCTCCAATCGTTTCGGCAGCTATGGACACTGTTACAGAAGCTCCATTGGCTATCGCTATTGCTCGCGAAGGCGGCATCGGTGTCATACATAAAAATATGACCATCGAAGAGCAAGCCAAACAAGTAGAGATAGTAAAACGTGCCGAAAATGGTATGATTTACGACCCTATCTCTATCCGCCGCGACAAAACGGTTGAAGACGCCCTGAAAATTATGCGCGAGTATCACATCGGTGGTATTCCCGTTGTAGACGACGAGAACACGCTTGTGGGCATAGTTACAAACCGCGACTTGCGTTTCGAGCACGACCTGAGCAAGACGATTGACTCGGTGATGACTAAAGAAGATCTTATTACTACAGATCAGACAACAAATCTTGAGAAGGCTGCCGAAATTCTCCAACACTACAAAATTGAGAAGCTTCCGGTTGTCGACAAGCAAGGCAAACTCATCGGTCTTGTTACTTACAAAGACATCACCAAGGCTAAAGACAAGCCACTCGCTTGCAAAGACGAGAAAGGCCGTTTGCGCGTAGCTGCAGGCGTAGGTATCACCTACAATACTTTCGAGCGCGTTGAGGCATTGGTAAAAGCAAATGTCGATGCAATTGTTGTAGATACGGCTCACGGACATAGCAAGGGTGTTATTGACACGCTCAAGAAGATCCGCGCTACATATCCTAATATTGATATTATCGTTGGTAACGTTGCCACGGGTGCTGCTGCTCTTGCATTGGCTCAAGCTGGTGCCGACGCCATAAAAGTTGGTATCGGTCCGGGTTCTATATGTACTACGCGCATCATTGCAGGTGTTGGCGTTCCACAACTTTCGGCCATCTACGACGTTGCTAAGACCCTCAAGGAGAATGGCTTTAGCGATATTCCTGTCATTGCCGACGGCGGTCTTCGCTACTCAGGTGACCTCGTGAAAGCGTTGGCTGCAGGTGCAAACAGCGTGATGTGTGGTTCGCTCTTCGCAGGTGTGGAGGAATCGCCCGGCGACACCATCATCTACAACGGTCGTAAATTCAAATCGTACCGCGGTATGGGTTCGCTCGAAGCTATGCAGAAAGGCTCTAAGGACCGCTATTTCCAAGATACCGAAGACGACGTGAAGAAGCTCGTGCCCGAAGGCATTAGCGCACGCGTGCCATACAAAGGTTCGCTCTACGAAGTTATCTATCAGCTCCTTGGCGGTATTCGCTCTGGTATGGGCTACTGCGGTGCGCCTACCATCGAACGCCTTCACGATGCTAAGTTCGTGCGCATCACCGCTTCGGGTATGCAAGAGAGCCACCCACACGATGTAACAATCACCTCGGAAGCTCCAAACTACTCTCGATAACGCAATCATTCGCATATATAATATAGCCGTCATTATCAATACGATAGTGGCGGCTTTTCTTGTTTATGTACACAGGAAGGCTCAGAGATTACTGAGATCACAGAGTTATTTTCTATAGTAGTATTCTGTAGTTGAGCAGAGAATCCATGCGTTTGTATCTTCTAAGTCCCAGTAGTATTCTTTTATACGAGTCAAGTTGCCGAGAGCATCGTAGGTACGTTCGCACTTACATGTTTCTATCCATGTCATATTATCAACCCCTTCGTATTCTGTCATAAGTATCTCGTTGCCGAGGGTGTCGTATGCATGTTCGACCTTATAACATTCTGACCACATATTCGCTTCTCTAAGCCAAAGGAATTTTATACAAAGCGTCATATTGCCTTGGGCGTCATAGGTGTTTTTGCATTTATAACTCTTCATCAACACGCCACTCTCATCATCCCAATCGTAATCTACCCGAAGAGTTATGTTGTCATAGGCATCATAGGTTTGTTCGAGCTTATAAACTTCATTCCATACATTCGCTTCTCTAGACCAAAGGAATCTCATACAAAGCGTCTCGTTGCCGTTGGCATCATAGGTGTATTTGTATTTATAACTCTGCATCAACTCGCCTTTCTCATCATTCCAATCGTAATCTACCCGAAGAGTCATGTTGTCGTGGACATCGTAGGTTTGTTCGATTTTAGAAACTTCTACCAACTCGCCTTTCTCTTCATCCCAATCGTAATCTACCCGAAGTGTCATGTTGTCGTGGGCATCGTAGGTTTGTTCGATTTTAGAAAATTCTACCAACTCGCCTTTCTCATCATCCCAATCGTAATCTACCCGAAGAGTCATGTTGTCGTGGGCATCGTAGGTTTGTTCAATCTTACGAACTTCTACCAATTCTATCAACGCGTTACTCTTATATTGCCATTCGTATGTTTTCCTAAGCGTCTCGTTGCCGCGGGCATCGTAGGTACTTTTATTTCGACAAGTTTCTAACCATGCGTTTACCTTATTATTCCAATCGTATTCTATTTCAAGAGTCATGTTGCCTTGGGCATCGTAGGTACGCTCGTACTTATCAGTTCCTATCCACTCGTTCGACTCTATGTCCAATATGTATTCTTCCTCAAGTGTTATTCTGTTGTTGGCATCACACACGTATCCTTTCAAACCAATAAGATTTCCATCTCCATCAAACTCTTTGGAGTACTCAGAGAAATCTGCTGACATAATAATGTCTTCAACCTTTTCTTTCTTCATATCATTATTATTTAGTTATCGCTAACAAAACAAAAACAGACCTGTGCCAATAAGCAGCACAGGTCTGGAGAAAAATGATGGTGAGTAATGCTATTAGCTATTTTGAGGAGGCTTCATCGATAAGCCGGTCGAGTTCTTCAATAAATAAAGATGTGTTACTTTCCATATCTGGTGTTACCATATCTGGTGTTACTCGAAAACAATAATATTTATCTTCGTCAGTGCCTTTGTCGCTTAGGGGATTCGGACGTTTTTTGTAATCATTCCAATTATCCTCGGTCAAATAAACATCTAATTCTGTTTCATTAGGGTTGCCCCACCAATTGAAATAGTAATACTTATCGTTGAATTTGTACTTAAAATCCACATTTTTGTCAAAGCACCTATAATATCTACAATTAGGAATTGTACTATCACGCCCTTCGGTATTTCTATAACTGATTTTACCCTCAAATTGTAACTTTGATAAAATTGGGTTTAAAACCACTTGGCTTGCTGGGCACCCCCTTATCCATATTGCGTGGTAACCGTGATATGTACTACGAATCCACGCTCCTGACATTTTATTGCAAACGTAATCCATCAATCCATCATCAACAATATTCTTTATGTATGATAGGTTTTTCATTTCTTCGCTACCATCAACAGTATTCTTTATGTGTTCAGTAATGCTTTTAACGCATTTTTCTATAGTTTCATTTGTTACTTCCTCTCTCATTATTGCATCAACTGCAGCTATCCAATTGTTAGAGGTGAGTATGCGTTTCCAACGAATCGCGTCGTTTGAAAATTCAAAATGCCACCAAATCTTTCCCAAAAAATTATCACAATTCGCCAATAGTGATTTCATCAATAAGGCATTAGTCTTGTATGGTGTTTTCTCTTTTACACCATTCTCATCAAAATACTTCGTTGCATTATTCCATTTTGTATCAAAGTTACCCCAATCATCCCCAACGTTTTCTTTTGTAAACAAGAAGCGAATCGCACCTTTGAAGAAATATTTCTTTTCTGCTTCTTTGATTTTCGTTTCCCATTCGTCACCTCCATTTACAATTTGTTTGGCTTTGGCTATTTCTTCAGTCATCTGCGCTGAAGGATTATTGAACTTGAGTTCATTGCTTTCTAAGACATGATATATATCAATCTTTTCGATCTCTATGTATCGATAAATTTCTCCAATACGCCTACAATAAATGATGAAATTATCATATCCCGAAACTGTATTCTCCGCTAAATTCCAAGCGACACGCATTGCTTGTGTATTCCCATCAAACAAGACATAAGCAAAAACAACTGCTATAATCTTATATTCTGATAGATTTGTGCTCGTAATATTCTCCTTCCATGATGGCTTAATTTTTTCTACATTCAAAACAGATGCAAATGCGGCCTCCAATCTTATGAAAGCATCCTTTTTCTTATTCTTTTTATAGTTCAAAACTGTTTTGATTGGCTCAAATGGAATAAAATCTGCATAGTTATCCTTGCCGTTTATGTCTTTCAATTTGTCAGCCACGATTTTATCGTCTTCTCTATTCTCCATAAAAGCATTCCAATATCCTGATAAGAAACGCACAATAAATGCCGTTATGTTTTTGTCGGTCTCCTCAGGTTTTTCACTATTCCAAAAAGCATTCGTCCAATCTCTATCCATATTATACTTCCAATTCTTGGCAAATTCTCCTTCAGGCAATTCTTTTTCGATAGATGCTTTTAGATTTTCAAAAGCTGTCAACGGCTTGCCACGAGAGTTCATTTTCAAGTAAAGATTCTCGTTCAGACCATTTGACTCTAAATCAAAGAAGTAGAATGTTACGTTGTCAAGATCAGGAAAGACTTTTACTTTTGCTTTTTCGTGAATGTCATCCAACATATTGAGCATTCCCGCCACAGTTGGGTCATTCTCCCAATAATTCATAAACCACACGGAATCCTTTATTGAATCAGATACTTTCCCATTGCTTACATTCCATTCTTCTGTTGCTACTTTCTTACAGAAATCGGCAGCGGCACGGCGAGTATCATAGTTGAATTTTGACAAATTCAAATCGTTCCACAAACCTTTTACTTTCTTGGCATATAAGAACAAAAGGAATAGAGTTGTCAATCGTTGTTGACCATCGACGGGGACAAAGCAGAATTTTTCGCCATCGTTTTCATTTCTCTTTTCACATGACCCAAATATCAAATCGAAGTGAACACTTTCTTTATCAAAAATGTCATTCAAGATGTTTGTTCGAACTTCTTGTGCTTTCTTGTCGGTTCTGCCTTGAGCATAATCCCTTTGAATCATGGGTACAAGAATCCTATCATATTTATTCAACAAAGAGGGAAATGTCAATTCCTCAAAGCTGTTTGTAGTGTTATCGTTGCTCATAGTTGTTCAGGTTTTGATTCAAAAAAATCTGTGATTTTACTCTTTATCTCTTGTGTATAGTCTTTTCTATCATTTTCATCCCAAAACAGCATTTGGTCAGGCTCTTCGGTATAGAATTTCAAGAATACATTCAAACTACATGTTGGTATGAAACTTCCATCTTGATAATATTCTTGAAGTTTATTCCTTTTCTCAAAGAAGAATTTATTACCTATGCCTCGATTGTCGTGTGCGGTCAATAATGTCAAATTGCCGAGCCCCATCAACTCGTCATCATCAGCGAAGAATTTGTTCATTTCTTCGTCAACCACATCCTTTTGCAGTAAAGAATCGAATATGTGGTTAGAATTACAATCTCTCAATTTCTGTTTGATTGCTTCAATGTCCTTGGGATTCTGAGGCGAGATGTGTTCTACGTCCCACTTGTAGTTGTGAAAGCTCGCAAAAGAGAACTTTACATGTTCTTGTGGTTTCTTGAGCAGTGTAGCGATGTTGAATAATAGCAACAAATTGAGCACTTCTGATTTGTTGGTATCATAGCGTAGATTCATAAATTCATCAGGATAGCTTATGTATTCTTTACATTCTTCCTTTAGCCAATCTTTGAATTCATGCTTTGATTTCGAATTATTGAATTTCGTGAATATATCTGCCAACGATTTCCTATTTACTGCCCTATGATAACCGATAAGGTTATACATAACAGAATCATTGAACCAACCTTCCATAACATGGAAAACACGTCTAACTTCTTCCCACAAATCTTTTGACTTACTATATGATTTTTCTCTATTTGCATTGATTAGGTCGTTGAAGTAGAAAAATGTTCTGAATCTCTCGTATTCAGGATATTTTTTCTTGTCAACCTTTTCATCTGCTTCAAACATCAATTCAAACAATAGATTTATACACGAAGGAGTTTTGGTTGTATTGCCAGCCAGAAAATACCAAAAATCGTCTTGACGCAAGGTCCTTTCTATTTGGTCAAATTCATCAGCTAACAATCGTTGTTCGACTTCTCTGTGCACTACATCTTCGTTTCCAACTTTGTTGAGAAATAACGCTTTGATAAGTTCCGCATTGGTCAGAGCAATTTTACCTGAGTTCAGATTGTTGAAAAGGTCATGCTCTGCATAGTCGCATAGCGCACCAACATTGTAGAAAATGAATTTTGTTTGATCCATTAACTTGCTTTTCAACGACTCTTTCTGTTCATCGGTCAATTTCTTATCTAGCCAATCTTTGATGATTTCTCTTGCTGTTGTTAAATGGAAAATTTCAATATTATCTGTACATACGCCATCACAAACATCTAAACATTTGATATATGAATCTCGCTCATATTCAAGTTCAAATGGATTCTTGTCGCCAAGGACTTTTAGAATCAAATAGATTGTGGTAAGTCGTTGTTGCCCATCAATTACATGCCATTTATTATCATCATATTTCACAACCAAAGGTTGTAGACAATAAAATTCGCCATCTTTTGATTTATCGAAAGTGCAAATGTCATTCAACAACGCAGTGATTTGAGATTCTGTCCATCTATATCCTCGTTGATACGATGGTATAAAGAACTTCATGCCCAGAAGCTTGCTAACAGGTTTTAGTATTTCTGTCATATTTCGTATATGTTTTAGTTGAACACAAATATATCATTCTTGCGAAAGCATACTACTTTCCGAAACCTATTCTGCTTGTTTCGCGCGATTCAAGTCGCTCACCGTCACAATATTCGCTGAGCCTATCGGCAATGTTTTGAGGCTCGCCGTGCAAGATGTTGCCAATGGTGTAGTGACGTGCAATGTTTTCAATCTGTCCGCCACTGAAGTCGTATTTATTTGCCAAGCGTGTTGCCGTGTCGCCATCCAGCGAGGGAATCATTTCGCGCCACATGTTCATACGAGCCTCTGTAGTTGGTTTCTCGAACTTGATTTTATAGAGGAATCGGCGTTCGAAAGCGCCATCCATATTCTGCGCAAGGTTCGTTGTAGCTATAAGTATTCCGTCGAGCGTTTCCATCTCTTGAAGAATGATGTTTTGAATGGTGTTTTCCATCTTGTTAACCGCATCGTTAATGCCCTCTTTTCTGGTGCTAATAACAGCGTCGGCCTCGTTGAAAAGCAGAATAGGCGCAATTTCGCACTCGTTCACTTGCGTTCGATAGGTGTCGAACACTTGCTTAATGTTCTTCTCGCTCTCGCCCACCCACATACTTCTTATTTGCGAAATATTTACTTGCAGAATGTTGCGCCCAGTTTGCCGTGCCAATTGGAGCACGGTTTCCGTCTTGCCCGTGCCAGGCTCACCATAGAACAGGCATGTAAATCCGCACCGGAAACCTGCCTCTTTCATGCGCGCACATATCTGTTTGTATTGGGCATCGTTCAACAAGTTGCCCAATTCTGCAATTTGCGCGCTGACTTTTTCGCCGTAGAATAGTTTTTTAGGTGTGATATTCTCAACTTTCACCACATCGCCACGCATCTGACGCTGATAAGCAGAAGCGAGATTGAGTTCGGCAAATAGTTCTCTCTTTGCATTGAATGTCATACGGAACGATTCTCTATCTACCATGCCATTTGCATTGTTGTATTCTATGATTCCTGCCTCCATAAGCGAATGATCACCATCGCCAAGGCCATACTTAGCAACAGACCATTGAAAGTGTTCATCATAAAGGAAATCGAGGTCGTGAAAGCCTATGTTGTCATCATTATTATTTACGAATAAGTGAGAAAAGAGTATTAGCATCATTTCGTCGCTTTCCATAAAAGCGTAGCTCTTCACTTTTTGGACGTATAGCAAATGTCTGTTGCAGTCGAATAGGCGGTGAATTCTTCTGACTAAAGCTTCGTAGGTCAGCATTTTATCTTCACGCAAGTCAAAAAGAGAAATGAGTTCACTAAACAGTTGACGACACGAAAGCCCATGATAATCCTTAGGACAATATTTTTTATTGTTTTTGAATGCATCAATAACTTCTTGGGGTACAGAGTAGGTATTTTCATCCTCATGACGGCATCTAATAAGTTCTCTCTTTTCGAGTTCGTCAACGTCGGTCATATATCTGAGAAGTCTGGTATTGCGGCATTCGAGATATTTACTGATGTCGCTAAGGTCGATTTTTCTGTTATTACAATTATCTACAAATAGCGCCATCAGCACACTCTGTTCCTTGGTGAGCTCCAACTTTTCAGATACGTATTTTATGTACGTATTAGCCTTACGAAAGAAATCGCTGCTAAGTCCAGAGCCTTTAGCCTTGTCCACAATCTGCTCCATAGCCGAGAGCAAATCCATCGTCTTTGTTGTTGCCATAACACATAGTCTTTAGTTATTATAGTGCAAAACAAAAACAGACCTGTGCCAACGAGCAGCACAGGTCTGGAGAAAATTTGAAAAAACTCGGATTTACACTTCTCTATTTTATCGGATCGGCACAGAAGTCACGGCGGAGGCACGATTTGCAATGTTTACCTATCCATACCTCATCGAACTGCGCCATGGCACTGTCAACCATTTCGGGCATATCGGTAAGGATGCCAGCCTCGAAGTTGCGTTTGTTGGCGCCCTTCATACCTATGCCCGCGCCCGTGAGATTTGCACTGCCTACATATATAGTTTCACCATCGAAAACCATCATTTTGAAGTGCACTCGCGGACAAAGCACGCGCTCCAATCCACCAAACAACTCGGGGTATTTATCAAAATCTTCGCGGAAATTCGGACCAGGTTCTTTGGCATGTATGAGCCGCACTTCCACACCACGCTTGATGAGTTGCGCCAGCACGCCCAAAAACGACACGGTACTCGAACCGCTCTTAATATATAGGTCTTTGATGTCGGCCGTGCCAATCCAAAGGAAATGCTTCACGGATTGCACCCGCGCAAGCACCTCTTTGTAGTGGTCGGTATTGGAGATATAGGTGAGCATAGCTATTTGAACTAATTAATTTCTATATAGGTTTTATCCCTCATTTTCCTCTTTCGTCATACCTACTTCGCATACTATCAAGTGTAGTCATCATTTTCTCGCGCAAGCTAAGCGGTTCAAGCACTTCTATCGTATTGGCATGCCAGAGGAGTTCTTGAATGAAATCGTATGTCGGACGGAGGTGGTAGGTGAAGATGCTATACTCGTCGGTGCGCTTCGTCTCTTGCTGTGATGGATGCAACGGCAGTCCGCGTATGTAGTAAACCTGATTGCCGTAGGCCTTTATTTTTACCGTCTGAATGTCATCAACTTTATCTGCTATAACACCGAAGCAACCATAGAAAAACTCCTCTGCGCTCCAATCTTTAGGCATCTCAAAAGTCTCGTCCGTAGCACACAGATTGACAATGCGGTCGAGGGCGTAGATGCGCGGATCTGTGAAGGCACTCATAGCCACCATATACCAGCGTTGGCGAAACAACTTCACACAATAGGGCTGCACATCGAATGTGTTTTCTTCTTGCCTCCAATAGCCATGATAGGTAATGCGGAGCACTCTGTTCTCCTTCATGGCATCGATAATAGGCTTTAGAAACTGCAGCCCCGAAGGAATATTTTCGAGCATAATGCGCTCTTTCACGCTCAAGCAATTCGACAACGCACAACTTGTGCTAAACGTATCGAAAAGCCATTTGCGCAAATCATCACGGCCAATAGAATCTTCATTTTCAATATAATAGCGATACATGCCGCAGCGCTCGTTGGCAATGACGATTCCAAACATATCTGCTATTTGCGTTATCCAGTTGTAGAACGTGCGCTTTGGCAAATACACGCCGCCGCTCATCTCCACGTTTTGACACCACAAGTTGTTTAGTTCCTTGAACGTGATCTTCTTCTTGCGTTTGATGGTATCTACCAACCATATCAACTTGTTCAAAATTCCTTGTCCAGAGTCGTTTGTAGCCATAATCGTATAGTTTTTATGCAAAGAAAAGATAAATGTGTGCTAAATAGTGGCACAGGAAAATTGAAAATATGATCATATATAAAAAGCAAACAACCACTGCGGCAGCGAAGCCACAATGGTTGTTTGAACGTATGTAATTGTATATATGAAGTACGCGTGGGTGTTTTATGCCAACTTGAAGGTTGAGACAATCTGCCTCAATTTTTCAGATGTCAACGAGAGTTCGTCGGCATTGCTTGCGATGTGTTTTGCACTGAGAGCGGTCTCCTGAGTAACATTGTTGAGGTCGAGCACAGCAATATTTATCTGGTCAGCACCGATGCTCTGCTCTTGGCTCGAAACAGCTATCTCTTTCACGAGAGCCGATACCTTGTGCAATTGAGGAGACACCTCATCGAGCAAGCTATTTATGTTCTGAGCACCAACGATTGATTTGCCAGCCTTTTCGGAAATATCAGAAGCCGTAATCTTGGTCTGCTCTGCCAAACGGCCAACCTCGCGAGCTACCACACCGAAGCCTTTACCCATATTACCTGCACGGGCAGCCTCTACTGATGCATTGAGACTCAATATATTAGTCTGGCTCACGAGTTCGTTGATAGCGGCAATTGATGTAGCAATGCGCTGCGTTTCGTTCATACTATCGCTTGCAGAATCGGCAATACGTTGCACAGCATCGTCGGCTGCAGCCATCTGCTGTTCGGTGAGGCAAGCGTTGTCTTTGTTGAGGTGGATATTACTTGCCATCTGTTGGAGCGATGAAGAAATCTGCTCGAGCGATGAAGCTTGCTTGGTAGCACCATCCGATAGTTGAAACGACGACTTGCTCAAACCTTCGCTCGACGAGTGCAACAAATCGGCAGTTTGCGATATTGACAAAATGGTATCTGAGAGCGATTTCTGCATATCGCGCACACCTTTGCAGAGTTGAGCTATTTCATCGCCAGTATTTGGCTGAAGCACATCTTCGGTCAAGTTGCCATCGGCAATGCTACGTACGGTCTGCGTAACTTGCTTTATGTATTGCGTAATATTCTTGCGGAAGAAACGAATCATGAAGCTTAAGAGCACAGCACCTATAAGAAGCGCAAACAAAAGCACCGTAGTGCCAATAGTCTTAACAATGCTATTCATAACTGAAACATCTTCAGCCATATTCGATATACCTATCACATCGCCAGTGTAGCCGATAATAGGTGAATATGCAGAGAAATAGGTTTCCTTACCATAATCTTCGACGGTAAGCATAACTTTTTTCTGCTGATAGACCGAATCGGCAAGATTGTAATCGCTAATCTCCATGTGCACAGTCTCTTGTCCGGCAAACACACTCGAGCCCATAAGTGTAGTGCCTTCGTATATAGTCTGACCTGAAAGTTGAAGCATCTCGCTATTGTCCTTCAAATAGTCGTTGTCGAATGCGCGCTGCTGCACAACAATAAATGTACCCTTCACTTCGCCTGTAGTCATATCGGGCAAAGCGTGCGCTGTAACAAGGCAAATACCTTGATCGAGGAAATTTACGTAGCCGTTGTACACCAAATCCTCTTGTACGCAGAGCCAATCTACAAAGTCGCCAAACTCCGTGAGCTGCTTTCTGGTGCATTTGGTCTGATACGAGTTGTATTTGATGTTGCCTATCGCATCGGTGATTACATAACCATCGTTCTTCATGAGCGATGCTGTTTGCTTAGCAGTATTCACAATATAGTCGTAATCAGATTCGGCTATTTTTTTACCAAGCTCAGGGAATACGATTGGCATCTGCGCAACGAAAGCATTTAACTCCATCAACGATTTCTGGGTTACAGCTTCGTGCGATGCAATCTTCTCATGCATTTGATTCTCGAAATAATCACCTAATACTTTCTTACAAACGAATGACACTTCAAAGATGTTCGAAGCGACAATGACCACAAAAAACAAGACAATAGACAAAGAGATTTTTGCCAAAAGACTAACTCTGAATTTGTCTCTAACCCTTTTGATAAATTGCGTATTTTCCATAATTATATTATTTGTGTTTGTTTTTATTGCGTTCTTTCTGGTTGCAATCTCAAAAAAAAGAGACGAAAAAACAATCGTTTAGAACCCAGTATTATAGATGTTTAACCAAGTTTTGGGAATGTTCACTATAGTCATTCAAAGTGTAAATAAGTGTATTTGGAACGACGCAATCATTATATATAAAACACACAAACAACATAAAATTATCACAATTCACACATAATTATAAAAAACGCAAACAATCGCCTCCCCAATGTCGCATCAGGAGAAATTCATTTAGCTAAATGTGAAAATTTACAATTCAGGCGCCAATCACCACCTCATCCATAGCAATATCGTAATCGTCGGTGGGAAGGTTCTCTACAATTTGGCAATCGAAGGCTATACCTATTTTATGTATGTTGGGGAAACGCTCAAAAAAACGGTCGTAGAAGCCGCCTCCACGACCAAGGCGCTGCCCGCTACGAGTGAAAGCCACCCCGGGCACCACAATTACAGATGAATCTACGTCACCCAGCCAAAGTTCGCCACAAATAGGTTCGCCAATGCCAAAGCGGCTTTCGGTCTGCAACGTATTCTCACCCTCAAAGCGGCGAAACTCAATTTGCTTATCGACTATTACGGGCAGATAAATATTATGCTGCTGTGCCAACTTATTTATAATCAACCGCGTAGGCACTTCATCGGGTAAAGCCCAGTATATAAGTATATCTCGGCTGTGGGCTACGTACATATTATTTATGAGCTTAGCTACAATAGATTCAGCAGCCTTGTTTTTTGCTTCATCGGTGAGGCTGCGGCGCAGGGCGTTGATGGATTTACGAATCTCTTGTTTTGTCATTGCGTTGGACTATAGTTATGCAAAATTCGAAGCAGAAAATTACGTAAAATTGCAATTGCAAATATTTCTAATAATACTATTCACGATGAATTTGAAATACCCCGTTCCTGCTTCGTTTTTCGAAGAGACAACAATGTGCGACTACACCGTTTCTACCGAGATGAAAAAAGTGTGGGCCGTTGAGCTCGACTTGGCGCAAAAACTTGTAGAAGTATGCCAACGCAATGGCTTGAAATGTTGGATGGATAGCGGCACGTTGCTCGGCGCGGTAAGGCACAAGGGCTTTATTCCATGGGACGACGACATTGACTTCGTAATGCTTCGTAAGGATTACGACAAACTCGTAGCTATTGCCGATAAAGAGTTCACCGGAGAGTATCTATTTCAGACTACATATAACGATACAGAATATATCACCGGCCATGCTCAACTACGCAACCGCCAGACGACTGCAATGGACGATGGCGAAGTTTACGTGAAGTATTGTCGCGGCATCTTCGTTGACATTTTTGTGCTCGATGGATTTATAGAGAATCCCGTTTCTCGTTTTTTCCACCGAACGGCGTGCCAGCTAATAAAAAAGAGCATTCGCCGACTTTTTGCACAAAAAGGTCACGCAATTTCTCACGCTATTTCGAAAGCTTTCTACTCTGTAGTCGATTATAAAAGCGCATTTCGCTTATTCGAAAAGCTATTCCGCAGCATCGATTGCGACACGCACAAACGAGTGTCGGTTTGCTCATATAAGTATAGCACTCACCGCCGAATGCGCCTACGCTCAGCCTACAACGAAATGGTGATGATGGACTTTGAGTACACTAAGTTGCCTGCTCCTAACGACACTCACGAAGCACTGATTTGCTATTTCGGCAACGACTATATGACGCCGCGCCGAATACCTACTATGCACAACGGTAAGCACTTCGATGCTGATATGCCATACACCGAGTATGAGGCTATCCGTCGCAAAGAGTTGGAAAACCACAAATAGTAATTAAGGCTATACTTACACGTTCAGCTCCTGTTTCAGCATCGAAGAGGATATTCCTTCGGTGCGCGGGAGCTCTACGACCTCTTTGCCGTTAGCCTTACACCACTCTACTGCTGCTTGAAAGCCTGCATGGCATTGGTCCGGACCTTTGGCAAAAATGTCGAAGTCGACCTCTTTTACTATATCGTCAACAGCCTTATAGACTACAACTTCGTCAACATATTTCACAGAGTTCACCATATAGCAGCGCGAAACGGTGTCGTAGACGATTTTGGCTTGTGGCTTATATTTTAGTATAAAATCGCCATCTTGAACGGCAACTATCAATTTGTCTCCCAACGTTTTTGCACGTTCAAAAAGGCGAAAATGACCAATATGTATAACATCAAAAACGCCTACAGTCAGTACTTTTTTCATTACTACGGATAGATATTTACGGCTGCAAAAGTATTGATATTTTTCTCATAGAAGTCTACACCTCTCCGTTCAAATCTCTATTTACGGCGGCACAGACGCAACTATCGGACCATACGTTTTCGGCCGTTTCTACCATATCTATAATAGTGTAGATAGGCAAAATTATTCCCAAAATATCCAGCGGTACATTCATGCCCGACATCAGCGAGAAGGTTAGAAAGTAGCAACCCATTGGGACGCCGGCATTGCCAACAGCAGATATTACCGATATGGCAAGCCACAAAAGCATCGTACCTATAGACAACTCTATACCAGCATTTTGCATCACAAATAGCGACGTAACTAATATGAATGCCGCACAACCATTCATATTTACAGTTGTACAGATGGGCAACACAAATCGTGAAATGCGGCTATTCACCTTCAACCTATTTTCTATGGTCTCTATGGTCACGGGCAATGTGGCTGCACTGCTCTTGGTGAAAAGCGCCATAAGTATTGCCGGCGACATTGATGCCATTGTTCGCAGCGGATTAAGCCCTTTGATGAGCAAGAAAGCTGGCAAAATGATGAAGAATTGCAGCACGTTTCCGCTCAATATAACTCCTACATATTTACCAAGCGAATCGGCTACTACGCCCGAACTGAGTTGCGATGAGAGCTGAGCTGCAAAAGCCACAATGCCTATTGGCAAAGCTTTGATGAGCCATTTTATGATATAGAACACCACGTCTTGAAGTGCAAGAAAAACCTTTGTGAGCGTCTGTTTTTGCTCCGTTTCGGGCAGGTGCGCAAGGGCAATGCCAAGGGCAAAGGCAATTATAAGTATGCTAAGTACGTTGCCTGCGAGGAATGGCTGCACGGTGTTGTTAGGTATAACGGATATTATGTGGTCGTAAAACGAAGTGGTGGGTTCTGTCAGCGAGGCAGCGCCATCGGTAATGGCAATTGGTTGCGGACTAATTATTATGTACAAGAGCAAACCTACGGCCGCCGCAATGGTTGTGGTAATGAGCGTGTAGAATATAGTACGGCGAAAGATGCGACCTGCACCAGCCTGCTTGCCCATCGACACAAGCGTATTGACAATGGCGAGGGCTATAGTCGGAACGGCTAAGAATTGGAAAAGTCGCGTAAATATGGTTGCAACGAAATCCATCGACTGATCGAGCCATTCTATTGATAATAAGCCTATTGCCGTACCAACGATGAGCGCACCAATCCACAATAATAGTTGCACGTTATGCGAGCGGCGCAATGATGGATTGTGGTTGCCTTCTGAGTAAATATTTGTCGTTGTCATTATCGTAAATATCTATAAATATGATAGTTATGCCTCACAAAAATCTTCTAAAAAGATTGGAGAAAAATACTACAATTTTCAGTTTACAACGCAAAGAAAGAGGCTGGCAGTTTGTTGCCACCAACCTCTTATCTACAAGCATAAAAAACAAAAGAGTATGTAGATGGAATCCTAAAGCAGATTAGTACCCAGGGTTTTGCGGAAGAATTCCGAGATCTTCGCCCGTCAAACCAGTTGGTATTGGCTGACGATAGTGACGACCGCTAACGTTGTTGTATTTAGCTTTCAGATGCTTATGAATCTTAGCGAAGAACGAGCTCACTTCGTTGCCATCTGCACCTACTTCGCCAGCATTTGCGTAGCTATCGTCAAAGTGCTTATAGTTTGCAACCTTCTTAACCGATGAAATCAAATCTTTCCAACGATAGCTATTTAGCAGCGTCTTCTGCTCGTAAGTAAACTCATAGTCCCATTCGCGCTTAATTTGCTCAAATGTAGGAGCAGAAACTGTCTCAATACCAGCGCGTTCGCGGAGTTTATTGAATGATTCGGCAGCTTCACTATTGCGTCCAAGCTGAACAAGCGCTTCGGCTTTTATTAGGAGCACTTCGGCATAGCGAACTTCAATGCGATCGACAGAGTTGAAGGTGATTTCGAGGTTTTCTGCATTGCCGTACGATTGGTCGACACCTTTGCCATTGATTGGTGTGTAGACTGGCGAATAGTATTTATAAGTATTGTTATCGGAAGGATTTGTAAGACTTGTGAAATAGGTCTTTGCGAGGCGTTTGTCGTTTGGATATTCGGCATACCAATCGTCGTAGAGATTGTCATCAGACACCTCGGTGTGGTTCTCGGAGAAGCCTTGACCGTTTTCGCCATTCTGGAATGGGAATGTCCACGAGCAGTGCGTTTGGTGGTTGCCTTGAGCATCGTTCGCATCGCCATCGTGCTTAATGGTGAAGAGGTGCTCATTGGTGCCGCGCTTGTTACTTTCGTAGTCTCGACCGAATAGCTTAGAATAGTCGGGATCGAGAGCGAGCAGACCACTATTTATAACCTTGTCGGCATACAGAACAGCCTTCTCGAGCAGTTCATCATTTTTAGAGAATTGCGGATCAACTTGGCCTTCGGCAATAGCTGCAACTTGGTCATAGCTAAGAGGATTATCGCCCCACGTAAGATAAGCGCGAGCCAAAAGTGCTTCGGCAGCTTGCTTCGATGGCGTTACGGGGTCGCCAGAATAATCTTTTAGCAAGAGTTCTGCCTCGGTTAAGTCGCTTACGATTTGCGTATAAATATCGTCGATGCTGGCGCGCTCGGTGCTGCTACCACCATTTTCGGTAATAAGAGGCACTTCGCCGTAGAGTTGCACGAGATATAAGTATGCCAATGCGCGCAAAAATTTAGCTTTACCTACAGCCGCTGCATAACCTGCTTCGGAAATTTGATTTGCCGCGAGAGCTACCACCGACTCGGCTATGGTCTCGTTGTCGTTAGTAACACCGAGCAAGAGGTGGTTGAATATCTTCACCTGATACCAAGTGTTTGGCTGCTGTTCGAAACGCGAATTGACAGGACCAGCTTCGCTCTCTTCGCCCTCGAACGATGTTAGTTTGTTACTATTGAGTTCAATAATAAACGAAAAAGATGAGCTCAACGGTTGCCAGTGGGAATAAGCACCATTTGCGGTAGATAGTGCAGTAGCATCGTCGGTTATCACTTGCGAAAGTACACCCGTAGTCGATTTCGAATCGTCGGAGCAGCTTGACAATCCTGCAATAATAGCCGATGATGCTAGGACCAATGAGAATAATTTACTGTTTAGCTTCTTCATAAAGTAGTCTATTTGTTGTTAGTATTTTCTTGTTTACGATTACAAAATTATGGCCGAGCTATAGGCTCAACAATCACCTTGAATGGGCATATCGTATACCTAACTTATGTGATGCGCAAGGATTTGAAGAGATGGAGGTATTAGTTTTCATTGATACTGAAAGGTTGTTTTCATTATCAGTAAAAGGTTATCTACATTATGAACGTATGATTATTACTAAATTTGCCTTTGCAGTGCCAATTAAGGTGCTGCGATAAAAACGTTTTTGCCGATAGCAAACATTCGAAGACATTTATACATAAAGACATAAGCAACATCAAGCTATTACTCGCATTCAAGAAAAAAGCCTGGAAACTGTTTTCTCGAAGCCTTTTTGAGTAAGCCGTATGCTGCCGCAATGATGGGACAGCCAACTCTGTTTCCAACTCGATTGATGTTCATACCGCAAGGTGTGAATCAAATCCGAGTTGGGGCGGGTTTCTTCCAGGCTTCCCGTGAATGCGAGTGAGATGGTTCACACCTTTCTTTATATACAGCAGACAAATAGGCATTTGCGATGGCTGTTGCGAAACAGACATAGAAATTATGGTAGATATAGGTAAAGAGATTCGCACCGAGCTACGCCAGCAAGGACGCACAGTAACTTGGCTTGCCCAACAGCTTGACATGCGCCGCGCCACACTATACGACGTATTCCGAAAAAACAGCATCGACACATACTTGCTCAAGCGCATTGGGCTACTCCTCGGCAAAGATTTCTTCATTCTTCTCTCCACCGACATGCAGAACGACGATTGCGCATCGTCTTGCAAATGAACTAATTATCGTACAAAAGTGTACGGTTTATAGTACAGAGATTTGGAAGTGCGAGTGTGAGAGGAGGATAAATTTGCGAGGATTATAAATATACCGTTATGAATATATGTATTAGTATTTGGGACACTATTGGCTCTTGGGGGACAACTATTGGCTCTTTAGGAACCGCAATTGCTGCTTGGTGTGGTTACAAACAATGGGATAGAGTTAACAAGCACGATAATTCAGCAAGAATAGTATTAGTAGAATGCAAAAGCACTCAAAAAGACGTAAAAATTGTTACAATACAAAACATTGGGAACGCCATTGCCACTGAACTAAAGTTCATAATTGACATTGATGATGTTGGATTTCAACAAACAATAAATGATTTAGACTATAAAAATTATGATTTTACTGATGTCGATAAATCCTCCGTATCAACGAATGCTCCCCAAAAAGAGTGGTATATCGGTACTCTATACCCTCAAAATAAATCGGAATTTTTGCTACACGCGTCAAGTGTTATAACCAAAATTAACCTAAAGATGAAATGGAATGATGATTATAAGAAAGGAAGAAAAAGCGACTTCCCAATAACATTACAATAGTGTATATAACACATTCCTTTTTACATTATGAAACACATTCTCATTACATTTCATTGCACACATAGTTTACCATAGTGTATCCATGCTCTTTGAATCTATCTCTGGTAGCACCAGATCTATTGTCACCTCCATTTCCAACACTACAAGCATTCCTACCGCAGGTGCAGTCAAAACTTACGTTGATAATGCATTAACGGGTATTAGTAGTAGTTTCAATAATCCTTTGAAATTGATTATTAGACTCTTTTGTGAAAATACAAGCGGATATAAATATACGCCATAGACAATGTGGAGTTCCGTGTCTCAAGGTACAATTAGTTTTACTCGTGAGGCTCAAGGAAGATATAAATTATCAAATATATCCTCAGCCGCAGGCACTATGGTACATACACAATATTGTGTAGCAGGCTCATCTTCCACCGGTTATACACCACGATTCTGTGTAACTCGATTCAATGGAACCGATTGCTTTATCTATCTATACGGTATTACAACCGGTGGATTAGTAGATTTCAACGCATCCGGTGACTATATAGATATTTTTATATACAAACCTTAATAATTAATCAATATGAAAAAGTTTATTTTTAGCCTTATAATCTGCGGGTTGGCAGCCGCAATGTTCGTTTCTTGTGATGAAAAAGAGGACGAAATTATTAATCCGGTCCCAGGACCATCAATTATTCATCACGAACCTGATGAAGAAGCTACTGTTTACATCCACGGTGTAGACAGAAATCTCAAGAATCTTCGTTATGGTATCGATGCTCCTCTTACTGTTCATGAAATTCTTTGTCTTGACAGTCTTTGGCTGCAAGCAGTAGCACTAAAAGATCTTGGTGCAGGACTTCATCTCACCACAACGTCAGAATACTTCTCTTTTGAAAACCATCGTATTGATACAGTGAATAATAGAGTATCATTTCTAGATGCCTGTATTAGACATTTCGATGAAGATCCTTGGCTGAATCCAAGTTCTGGTTGGAAGGATTTTGTCCTCGTTCGATATGTACCTGTAATAGATTCAATAGGAGATATCACCTTCGACAAAGATACTCTCGGTTATGTCCCAAATCAGCAACGATATGATATTTATAAAAAGATGCTGGAACTCAAAGAAAACGAAGATTGGGATGGAATTTACGAAATGTATGAAAATGCATTCACCTTCATTCCTTGTACTGGTAAAGAGTACAGAGAATTGAAAGAACGTGGAGAGAATTAAGTTTTTCTAATTAATAGTTATCAAACAAGCCAGTTCAGGTAAAACTGAATTGGCTTGTTTCATTTTATGAAGTTTTATTACATAATAGTTGTATTGTTATTTTGTTCGTGTACGAGCTATAAACCCGTACAATCCACACAAAATACAAACAATACTCAAACCTCATCAATTGTTGAAAAGAACCGTATTTCGTGAATCGGGGTATGCTGGCGAAATACGTCAGGCTCGTGGAAAAGGCAGCATCCAATATAGCTCCGTAGGAGCGCTATGGCACAGGCATGGGTATGAACCCATGCTAATAATCGAACGAAAATTTAGAGACGTAGCGAGCTACGTCTCTACTATTACGCATCTCACCACGTCCAATTCACATTGGCGTAGAGGTTGCGACCTTTTTGGGGTATGTTATTCCAATCGGAATAGGTTGAGTAGTTGCGGTCGAGGAGATTTTCTATACCAACGATGAGTGTGATGGAATGCTTGCCTAAGGCTTTGGTATATTCAGTATTGAGGTTAATAATATGATACGCAGGCGTTTGACTTTCGGCATACTTAGGCGCGTAGTTCACCTGTTTAGCTGCTCCGAGTGCCGTCAGTTGCGCTTTGAAGTGGCTGCGTACGTATGCCAACGTGGTGCTGTACTCCATTGGCGCAATGAGTGGCAGAGGATCGCCGTCGTCGTCGCGACCAAGGCCATAGCTAAGTTTCGCGCGCAATGAAAGGCTTTGCATGATGTCGTATTGAGCAGTTAATGAGGTATTTACAATACGAGCATTGGCAAGATTGCGATAGACCTTAACGCCAGCAGCGCCAATGGTCATTGCACTGAGGCGCGTTTCTTCGCGACCGATTATATAATTACTGAAAAAGAAGGCATTAGCATCGGCATTGAGAGTTAGCGCACCATGGTGGAAGGCACCCGACGCATTGGCTTCGATAGCCGATTCGTTGTGCAGATGCGGATTGCCAATGTAGTCGAAACGGTCGAAAGTGTTGTTTAGATAATATCCGTAAGCCTCAGTAACCGAGGGCGCACGACTACCCCACCCGCCTCCTAAGTTGATTTGCCAATCGCTCGCAAACCACGCCAGATGTGCCGCCACACGACCTGTTAGCTGACTGTAATTATTCTGCATGTGCGGAAAGAATACCTTTTGCGCGTTGTAGCCCTCGTCGTTGTTGAGCCTCTGATGTTGCGCAGCCACCTTGCCCGAAATGCCAACCGACAAATTGTGCAGCAACTGAATATCGTCATCGAAAGCAACGCCGCTGCAAAGCGAACCAACGTCGGGCCACGTAACCATATACATTGGCGCGGCTTCGTCGGGGTACATGGTCATGTCGGCAAAGAGACGATTATAGTAAACATCGTAGTTGAAACGCAACGTATGGCGTTCGGTTGTGGCGCTCAGCAAGCTATACAAACCCACCGTTTTGCTGCTTCCAGGCATATCCATATGTATGAGCACTTCGGGGCGCTTAGTATCGTCCATATTATGAATAAGACGATTAGCGTAAACCTTTGTCTCCCATGCGTTTATAAATTTATCTACATACGTATGCCGATAGCTAAGCGATGCGATGATAGCTTCCGCCTTTGCCACGTCCATAGCCAATGCCGGATAGCCTACATCGGTAGCACAATCGTAAATAACAGTACCCTCAATAACCTGATTTTCAGACAATCTAAAACCAAAATTACTAAAGGCGTTAACCTTCTGGAATTGAGAGAATTCAAGTTCGTCGCCACCGCCAATTTTATAATTTTCGGCATGGCGAACGAATGCGCCGAAGTTGGTGTACGCCTTGGTTGTCGATACCGAAGCGTCGGCGCCATAGACTTGCAGATGACCGTTGAACTCGTGACCAACAGAGATGTTCGTTCGCCACGGATGTCCAGCAAATCCAGCACGACGCAAGCGCAAGTCGAGACTGCCACCAATGTTGCCCGTCGATTGCGGATTGCCAGCCAAACCCGAATTGAGGTTGATAGACTGCAAGTTGCCGCTCTCTACATACGATGTCACAGGGTCCATCTTATCGGTGCAGGCGTAGAAAATCTTCATGCCATCGATGGTTACCGACAGACGTTCGGTCTGCATATTATTCACAACGGGCTCCCACGCATAACTACCTCGCCTGATAAGCTCCACGTGCGACAGTTCACGCAAATGCTCGTCGATGCTCGCCACCTGCCCTTTAGCGCTACGTTTCTTGCCTGTACCGATAGAACTGATAACCACCTCATCGAGGTTTCGGCTCAACAAGATGGTATCAGATTCAACAGACAAACAACCTATTATGGATAGAAAAATCGGGGTTAGCATCTCACTATATATTGATTATCACCGAATTGAACTAATTTATACTAACCTAATTCGTTTCATTCGTAACTACCAAACTTCTACTAATTCAACGAATTTTAGGCAAATACTTCGTTCACTTCGTATTAATTCGGTGATACTTTTTTTCAAAACGTATTTATATTGTAACGTCCCAAAAGAGTGAGCTGAAGCCATCGCTCTCCTCGTCGCCACCAGCAACAATTTCGTTGGTTGCTGCATCGCGAATGGTGAGGTGGATGCGCCACAAGCCCGTCATAGTCAAGTTGATAGAGCCTACGTATGAGCCATCGCCTTGCAACGTTAGCGCAGTGTTGTCGGGCGACGAGTGGTTACCCATATCGGGCATCGTTGGCACTTGCTCTATAACAAACTGCTCATTAGCAAGCTGATACGGATTCGTCATTGGCGATGATTTTACCGATACGTATGCCTTAATCTCGTTAGTGCCAGTTTGCCATTTGTTTGGCTCAACAAGCGAAAGAACGTACACATTATCGTTGGCTTTGAAGGTCTTTAGCCATACCTGACCATCGGCAAATGGGTTAACAGTAATCTCCTTTTCGTATGTTTCAGCCCCCTTGCTAAGGATGTTCAAGTCGTATGAGAACGCCCATTTATCCTCGCCATCCGATGGCATCATGAACGACACCCACGCACGTTTCAAGGCAGCCGGCGCGCCATCTATAACGCTCGCATTGCCACCAATCGGAGTGGAATGTTTCATTGTTTTTTCGCCCATATTCATGGTCATGAGTGGGACAAAATTCTCGATAGTAATATCCTTGACGTAGTTGGCGTTTTTGAGTTTCGTAACCACAAAATAGATATAGTTGAAGCCCGTTTGCAGCTTGCCCGTAGAGGTGTAGGCGTGCAGGCGATACGTACCATCGATAGTGTCGGCAAGTTCAGGCACTTCCTTTACGTTCTTGAGAAAATTATATACGATGCGCGCCTCATCAGCCGAGCAGCAATCTACGTCGCCATCTATAGTTATTTCGCTCGTGAAACCATCGTCGATGATGTCATCATTCTCGTTGCAAGCAGACAAAAGAGCTGCGCTCATCATTAGTGCTGTAAATAGTTTTTTCATGGTGATAATTACTTATAGAGTTAGTTTTCAATTACGAGTTACAGTGTCAGATTCACCCCAACAGTGAAGTTTCTTGCCGATGGGTATGCGCCAGTGTCGGTGCCGCTCGCCACTTCGGGGTCGTAGCCAGTATAATTAGTTATGGTTAAGAGATTTTGCGCTGTGGCATATATACGTACAGAAACCGGAAGTTTTTCTGATTTCAATCGGTAGCCAACAGTCAAATTTCTCAATTTTAGATACGATGCATCTTCTACGTATCGGCTATCGATATAGGAAAACGGACGGTCGTACGAGGCGTATGGCAGACGCGCATTCTGGTTGCTTTCGGTCCAGCTATCAAGCACCGACGATAGCAAGTTGTAGCTATCGCCCGTTAGTTCAAGGCGGCGACCGAGCGAGTTGAAGACTTTGTTGCCGTAGCTACCCTGAAAGGCCACACTCACGTCGAAGCCATTCCACAAAAGCGTCGTAGAAAAGCCGTAGGTCAGTTTGGGCTGCGTAGAACCGAGTATCTGGCGGTCGTTACCATCAATTTTGTTATCGTTATTGGTGTCGACAAACTTCAGTTGACCTGCTTTAGGCGTCTCGCCATTAACCTTTGGCAAAGAACTAACATCCTCATTTGTAGAGACTATACCTGCATAACGCAAGCCATAGAAACTGCCGAGAGCCTCGCCTTTGCGCAAAATTTGCTGATTGCTCGAACCCATAATTATATTCTTGGCTGAGCCCATATCGCTGATTTCGTTCACATTGTGAGCAAGGTTTGCACTTGCGGTCCACGACAGATTTTCGCTTTTCAGAATTGTACCATTTACAGCGAATTCTATGCCTTTATTCTCCACATTACCAACGTTTTGCAGTTGCGCTATCACACCCGAAGAGAAACCCATAGGTACCTCGAGCAACAAATCTTTCGTCTTTTTGTAATAAATATCAATGGTTACGCCCACACGCTGATTTATCAACTCGGCATCCACACCAAAATTGTAGCTCGAGGTGGTTTCCCACTTCAGTTTATCGTTGGCGCTATTGTTTTTCGAGTAGCTCGATGAGCCATCGTACTGACCTGTAGCATAAGTAGTTGTATAGGCATGATCGCTAATTTCCTGATTACCTACAGTACCAACAGAAGCTCTGATTTTCAGCGTATTTATAGTATTTACGTTGCTAAAGAAGCTCTCTTCGTTGACGTTCCACGAGATGCCGAGCGATGGGAAATAGCCCCAGCGATAATTCTCGGCAAAGCGCGATGAATTGTCGGCGCGAAAGGTAGCCGTGAGGTTGTATCTATTTAGCAATGTGTAATTTACGCGACCAATAACACTATTGAGCGTGGCGTCCGAAATGCCCGTCAATGGTGGATAGATGGTAGAGCCGTCAGCCAAATTGTACTGCTTTAGCTCCTCGTTGGTGAAGTGCGTCACCATAACAGAGTTGTAGTTGGTAGTGCTCTTCTGGCGCGTGAATCCCACAAGTGCATCGATGCTATGAGCGCCTTCGAATTGCGGATTCCACGTAGCAGTATACTCCTGCTGCCAAACCTCAGTCTGACGGTTGCCAATGCCACCCATACCCGTATTGGACAAGCCAAGCGACGTGTACGATGGCGAGAAATAGTTCTGCGTAAGTTTCTCGCGGTTCAAGCCTACAGAAGCTTTTAGCGTGAAATTGCGCACGTTGTAGGTAGCCCAAACGTTGCTAAGAAGGTAATTATTTATGTTTTCGGCAACGCTATTTTCAAGATCCGATATTGCATTTGAAGTCTTGTCGCCAATAGCAAAATAGGCATATTCAAACGGGTTGTGATAGTTATAGCTGCCATCTTCGTTATAAATATTTACAACCTGCGGCATAAGCAAGCCATACACAAAACTATTAGTTATGCCAGCCGAGAAAGGCGATGAGTTGTACACCACCTCTTCCGATGTCGTTAGGCCCTCTTGCGTAGTCTTGCCAAACGTTGCATTGATGCCAAAGCGCAAACCTTCGCGCACTTCGCGTTCGGTATTTATGTGGAAATTGTAGCGCTTTAGTCCAGAATTGATAATTATACCATCTTGGTCGGAATAATTTCCCGAAAACGCAAATCTACTCTTCTCGCTTCCACCGCTCACCGACACCTCATGACTCTGATGAATTGCCGTGCGTAGCATAGCATCTTGCCACGACGTGCCTTCGCCAAGCGTAGCAATCTGTTCGTCGGTATAGCCACCTTTATTGAAGAAATATTTCTTTTGAAACGCCGCCCACTCTTGCGCGTTCATTAGGTCGAGCAACTTGCTAACTTTATCAATACCAATAGAATAGGTATAATTAGCAGTAGTTTTATTTACGTTGCCCTTCTTCGTAGTTATAAGTATGACGCCGTTAGCGCCGCGCGAACCATAAATAGCCGTTGCACTGACATCTTTCAGCACTTCAATAGACTGAATATCATTAGGATTGATAGTCGCAAGCGGGTTTAGACTACTCTCTATAGCACCCAAGCCCGTGCCATTGTCGTCGGCGCTGCGGAAATAGATAAAACCATCTACCACATAGAGCGGTTCGTTGGAGGCATTCACCGAGTTGCCGCCGCGAATACGTATGCTGCTTGCTGCGCCTGGCTGTCCGCTCGCCGCCGTTACGTTGAGCCCTGCCACTTGTCCGCCGAGAGCCACATCAAGCGTTGGCGAAACACTGTTTGCAAAAACCTCCGAATGCACTGTCGTCACACTACCCGTGAGTTGCGTGCGTTTCTGCGTGCCATAGCCAACCACCACAACCTCATCTACTTGACGCGACTCCTCTTGCAGCAACACCTGATATGTAAAATCATCATCGGTAACATTCAGTTGTTCAACCTCGTAGCCCAAAAAACTAATTCTAAGTACAGCGGGAAGTTTCACATCTAAGCTAAAATTGCCGTCGATGTCGGTTGTAGTACCTGTTTGTCCGTTGGCATCATAAATAGTAGCACCTATAATAGCCTCGTGCGTTGTAGCATCGCCAACCCAACCGCGAATAGGCGTAGCTGAAATATCTACGGTTATAACTAACGCGAGGGTAAATAATAACGTCTTAGTTCTTTCCATCACTCTTTTGTCTTTTGTTTTCGATGACAAAGCTATGGAGAGTACAGACGGGCATAAATACCACATTGGCGGCATTTAGCATCGCTAATGTTTGGTATAGCTATGTATATATGTGTTGATTTTTCTGCTTATTCCGAATCTCTCGACGAGATATAATTGCGCCAACGCTCTATGCATTGCTGCATGTCGGTAGGTATGGGCGAATCGAATTGCATATATTCGTTTGTGGTAGGATGTACGAAGCCGAGCGTCTTGGCATGCAGCGCCTGTCGTGGGAGAACTTCAAAACAGTTCTGCACAAACTGTTTGTATTTGGCAAACGTAGTTCCTTTGAGAATCTTATCGCCACCATAGCGTGCATCGCTAAAAAGCGGATGGCCAATATGGCGAAAATGTGCGCGAATCTGGTGCGTACGACCTGTCTCGAGGCGACATTCTACCATAGTTACATAGCCCAAACGCTCAAGCACTCGGTAATGTGTGACGGCGTGTTTGCCGATACCGCTATCTTCTGGATAGACATCCATCTGAAGACGATCTTTGGTGCTGCGGCCGATATTGCCAACGATTGTGCCTTCGTCTTGCTCCATCTGCCCCCAAACGAGAGCTATGTATGTGCGCGTGGTAGTTTTATTGAAAAATTGCTTCGAGAGGTTCACCTTCGCGCCTTCGGTCTTAGCTATTACGAGCAATCCAGACGTGTCTTTATCTATACGGTGAACAAGTCCAGGACGGAAATTTGTCTTGTCGCCAAAGAGCGGATTATCCTTCAAGTGCCAAGCCAATGCATTCACGAGCGTTCCCTCAAAGTTGCCATGTCCTGGGTGAACCACCATGCCAGCTTTCTTATTCACAACGATGACCTCGTCGTCTTCGTAAGTAATCTCAAGCGGAATATCTTGCGGAACAATCTCGAAATTGTGACGCGGATAGCTAAGCACTATCGACACCTCGTCGCCTGGCTTTACGCGGTAGCTCGACTTCTCGGGCTTGCCGTTCACACGTATGCAACCTGCATCGGCTGCCATCTGAACCTTGGTGCGCGACGTGCGCATAAGGCGACCAGCCAAGAATTTATCGAGGCGGAGCAGACCTTGCTTAGGGTCGGCGGTGAAATGGAAATGTTCGTATTCGCCCTCAGCCGTCTCTTCTGACACAAATTCGGCTTCGGCGTCGGACTGTTCGTCGTCCAATTCGTCACTCAATTCATCATCGAGTTCGTCGTCGTTGATTATCATCTATATGGCGAAAAGTAATTATTCTTCAACCATTTGCCTTACCACAAGGCCAGCATCATTGGTCATATATAGCTTTATTTGCGTGCCGGCAGGAGCCGAATGTCCATTGCCACCAGCTGGTTCTTGCTTGTAGATCTGCGCGGTATTGCTATGCTTCTTGCTCTCATCGCTATCGTATGTAATTATGCCTACGTTGAAACCCGACGACTCCAATATCGTACGAGCACTGAAGAGCGTTTCGCCTACGACGTTGGGCACAGCAATGTAGTTCTGGCCCATTTTGCTACCTACGATGAGCGTAACCAGAGTTCCTTTTGGTATGCGCGTATTCTGCGCAATATCCTTACCATCAACCTGTTGCGCAAGCACCAAACCGTCAAACTCGCTTGGTTTGTACTTCACCGGTCCAAGGCGCAGACCGATAGTCTCGAGCACCACTTGGGCGTTACGTATAGAGTAGTCGACGAGTTGCGGCATATTCACCATCTCGCGCGAGTAAGGATTTATCGTCAATAGCAGCGTGCGACCCTTTTTCACCTTCTTGCCAGCGGCAGGCGTTTGCGCTATAATCTCGCCGGGGCGCGCGTCGTTTACATACATAGAATCGTTAATCTCGTAGCTGAGTTCAACGTTTGCAAGCGCTTCGTCAATCTCGTTTACCAAGCGCCCTTCAACGTTAGGCACCATAATTATTCGCCCACTACGAGTGTAGATGGTGAGCGACCACGAAACCAAGAATAGCAAAACTATCGACAACACTATTGCCAATGCTATCTGCCAAAGGAACAAACGAGATTTGATAAAACCCATATTGTAAATATTTACGTTGCTATGTATACAAGACAAACGCGAAGGTAATAAAACTCAAGATTATTCTTCGCGCATATTTATTAGAAGACAACGCCGAATGTGACCCACTTTCCCCCGACCGCCGAATTTGCAGGCCGCCAATACGTCAGAATAGGCCACAAAAAAAGCCCCGAAACTTTCGGAGCTCTTTGTTTTCGTTAGAATAACGCTTGGCTTAGTAAGCCTTACCTTTTACTTCGTCGCTAACGGTAAGTTTCTTACGACCTTTTGCACGACGTGCTGAAAGTACGCGACGGCCATTAGCGGTCGACATACGAAGACGGAATCCGTGCTTGTTTATTCTTTTGCGGTTTGATGGTTGAAACGTTCTTTTCATCGCCTATATATTTCTTTTTTGTTTTATTTATCTCCAAATGCGGACGCAAAAGTATTCTTTTTTTGCATTAAGTCAAAACATTACTTAGCTAAATTTCAACATTATACTAAATTAACCTCACATTCATAGTCCAACTTTCTGATAGTCAACCAAGCGAACGTCTCAATTGCGGCAAAAATATTCACAGCACAAGGCTACTGAGCTAGAATATTTTGAATATCGCGGCTTGCATTGGGCATATTTTGCCCCTCGTAGTAGAGGTTGAATAGCTCCGAAGCGCCCGCATTGAGGTCGACGTTAGGACCTTGCACGCGCACCTGCGTACGCCATTTAGCAATAAGAAGTTTCGCCGGAAAATAACAGAGATTTATCTCTTTCTCTCCGCTAATCAGTTTTTTCCAAATTGGTTTTTGTAAATCGATAGTTTCCATAGTATGAAATGGTTCAGTGGTTGTTTTTATAAATAAACAAGGCGCGAAGTTATTCGTTTTTGCGCGTCATGCAATCGCTAATCGTGGTAATAATTATTCTTGCGGCGCCAATGCTTCAAATAGTAATGATGACCAACCGTTGCAACCGCTGCCAACACGCCAACTACGCACCACCAAAAAATATTCTCGGCTAATGGTAGTGACTCATCTCGGCAACGAATGAAGAATATAAGGAATGCCACCGCCAACAAAAACACAGAACTCCAATCGAGGGAATTGGTTAACCTTGCTTTCGTTTCTTCTAACGAGCTTACTTCTTCATTGAATTTTATGCAACCGGCATATAGATTTATCATCTCGCGCAATTCTTGTCTATCTAAACTAAACACTTCGAGTTTTTCATCGTATTCTCCATCGTCGTTTGTCATTATAACTAAAATTCGTTCTTTACTGGCGAATCCTCCCGGTTTATCATGCATCCAATAAAAGCATTCTTTCACGTTCGACCAGGCAATTGTAAAATCAGAAGATTTTACTCCTTCTCTATCAATGATAAGACGCCTTTTCATCCACTTAGCTTCCTTCAAAAATGGGATGGGAAAACAAACGCTCAACACAGTCAATATAGAAATCAATACTGCTAAAAATATATTTTTCCCTTCCAGAGGTACATCTTGTATGAACCATATCAACATTGTTCCGAACAGACTCGCAAAAATGAGTGCCAGTACGATCCAAAATAACAATTTGACTTTACTACATTTCAGCACATAAGCGTCTTTCATATTTATATTATTTTTTAGGGCTTAGTCTTTGTAATTATTGCGGCGATTCCACGCTTGCATGTAGCGATAATGCCCAACCGTTGCGACACACATAAGTGCACCAATGACGCACCAAGCCAAAATATTTTGTGCTTCAGGAACGGATTCACTCGTACAATAGAGGGCGAATATGTGAAGGGAAATCATAAACAATAGCATTGATATCACCATACACACCATCGATACATTTTCGTGACGTCGAATCAATAGACTACGTTCAAGATTGAAAACACTGCGACCAGCATAACTATCTATTGCGTGAGCCAATTCGTATACATCGTACTTGTATCGAGATATAGGTTCCTCTTGTTCTTCTCCGCTATACGTCTTTATGTATAAAAAATAATGTCGTCCATCATGCATACGCACACATTCAGCCACCTCTGACCATTCCACATTTATTTTGGGAGAAGTTATGCCCTTAGTGTCGATAATTAGCTTTTTCTTTCTTTCCGACAACCAAACTATTATAGGGATAGTGCCCAACAATCCAAGAATGGTAAATATCACTATAGCAAAAAGATTTCCATCAGTAGTAATTGCTAATATTGGTAATAGCCAAAAAAGGATAGTTAATATTGAGAATAAAATCGTTATCCTATAATCTAACTTCAACACATAAGCGTCTTTCATATTTATATTATTTTTTAGGGTTTATTCTTACTGTTTCTTCACGTTACGGATGTTGTGCCAATAGTAATGTCCGAAAATCGCAGCAAGAGACACCGCAAAGGCTATCCACCAAAACAAAATTACATTTGGTCCACGAACCCCATCATAATAAAAACCTACTCCACACCTAAAGAACATAAATGCCGAAACTATCATCATCACCAACACGAACCCCCAAAACAGTCTTGAAATGTTACTACGTTTCTCACTCTCCACAAACTTTCTAACATCAAACACCTCTCTACCGGCAAGCTTATTTATTCGGTCAATCAATTCATTTTTATCGAATCGGTAAAACGCCACAAATTCGCTATACTCTTTATTGTCGTTGGTCGTAACCACCAATGTGCGGTCGAATACTTTTCGAGCCAAGTCGCGCCCATATTTACACTCAGACACTTCCGACCAATTCACTGTAAATGTTTGCGTTCTTATGCCTTCTTCGTCGAGAATTAGTTTCCTTTTCGTCTCGCCCCAAAAGAATTCGACTATACCATACGTACATATTAACACAGCAAAAATGGCGAAGTACCAAGACATAAACGTTCCAAAATCAGGTTGCCGCCATCTTTCCGAAACGAACAAACCTATAGCAAACACAAACCCTATAAGGCCAAACAACATACGGCGTTTACTAAAACCGCGTTGGTAGAAATGTTTGAACATATTCTTATCAAACTTTAGGAAAGTCCACACGGCACAAGAAATGAAAAAGAGAGTCACAATATAGACAATGTCGACGCCTAAAAATGTGAGACAATACAGAAAAACGAAGTATGCAGCAAAAGAGGCTACAATTCGCCAATCGAATGTAAGGGTAAAAGATTCTTTCATATTTATGGAGACGTAAATTATATATATGCAAATATATGCAAATATATGCAAATATATGCAAATATATGCAAATATATGCACAGAAAATAAAGAAAAATAACACACCCGCGCGCTTCCGTTAATTATTACAAAACCCTTACTCCGCGTGGGCTATTTGGCATAATTTCGCGCATCGGATAAAAACAATAGAAAACTCCAGACAACAGTGGAAAACAAAACAAAAAAGAGACAGACTTTACTGTTTCGCATCATTGCAATTTTTATCATTTTTTCGGTAGTACTTAACGTTGCCCATATTATCAACATCAACCATTCGTGTGGCGACATTTTGGGCGATTATTTTGAAAATCAAGTCATTTCGATGCACCACACGCTCGAGACTCGCACCCGCACCGATTGTGCTTGGCTCGATTCGTACATAAACGACATGACAACAATCTTCCCCGAAGTGAACAAAGCCCTCACCGATGGCGATTACGAGCCGCTCGAAAAGGAACTTGTTATTGGTCAGCGCATTGTAGAAATGCATGGATATGTAATCACCGATATGGATGGCAACATACAG
>JAFYCM010000017.1 GCA_017539645.1 Bacteroidales bacterium | reverse complement strand
CATTTTTCAGAAGCAGCATCAAGCAACTCCCGCCTTTGAAATGAAATGGACAGCCAGAGTGCGCCAACAATTCCAACAACGAAAATGCTCTGATGACCTTCTCGATTATGTTCTTGTCGTTATATTGAAACTCCTTGGACTTCTGCTCAATCCAACTCGCGTCAAAAGATTCTTTACTAATCATTTTGCCTGATTCATTAGTTCTCCAATAACCTTATCGATACCTCTACGCTTGGCGTAGCGCATCATCTTTGTTGTATTGATGGCAAAAAGGTCGAATGCCAGCCGGAACATATTGTACGACTCTGATCCACGTAGATAGTCGAAGTCGGCATCCTTCTGCATGTCAACCAACAGTTTCTCTAATGTCGGAATTTTTATGCCATTAACCTTCATCATTGGAGATTCTGTGATCAAGGTCTTCACAATGATGCATTCTTCTCGGAGGTCAACGTAGTCGTACATGAATGACGTACTCGGCTGACGATACACATTCTTGTATTGACCTTTCAGTCGTGTGAACACAGACTCTACCGCATCACGGTTTGTCTCAACGTAGATTGCCCGATTGGTTGACAAGTGATGCTGGATGGAAGAGAATATACTGCCGTCGTAAATACAGAAATCGGTGAATGGCAATTCTGCCGTTAGTCTCTCGTGGACTTTTCGCACCAACTCTGAAGGTGTGTAAGAGAATGGCTGCTTTTGTGCAATAGAATATACGCCTTGACCGACACGCACCAGCACATTAGTTTTGGCCAATGAGCTCAGGTACTGCCGAGCGGTGACAGGCTTCATGCCATACGCCGTCGCCAGCAAGTCTGCATTGACCAATTTGTTTGCGTTGGCAAACTCAAGTATTTGACTCTTACCTACGTTCATTGCGATTCTCGATTGAAAGTTTGATGCAAAGATATATAAAATCGGCAATAGATGCGCTTTGTTGCCGAATTTATAGAGAGGTATAGAGGTAGTTTTGTCTTGCAAGTGTGCGACTACTATGGTGCGGCTACGTCGTGATTGTGTCCTAACATTGTCGCAATTATGTCTTAATTGCATATTGATTGTGATTCGATTGCACTTCAACTGCGTATCGATTGAGAGGTATTGAGTGTCGATTGAGGTCTGACTTATATCTATTGAACACTATTTGAGTGCGTTGCGATATTGACTGAGCGAAGCCAACAAATACCGCAAAGAGACGAGGTCGGACCTCAGTAGATACGGGTCGAATCGCTATTTCTCGCCTATCTTTTCGATTAGACGCTCAATCTGTTTCTCTTTACGCTCAATCACCTTGTCCTTCTTCTTGAGTTCTTCCTGCAAGCCAACAATTATGTCGAAGAGTTTCTGATTCTGATCGGTCAGCTTTTCGACTTGGACTTTCTGACGTTCCACCTCGCGCTTGGCGAGTGTTACAGCCGCATTCGCTTCATCATCTTTGTTCCTACGACCGAAGGCGATTTTCTTCTCGCCAATACCAGTCACGAGCCAGTTCAAATTGATGCCCATGGCCACCGCTTGAGGTATAACCGTGTTCAGATTGGCATTGCCAGAGCTGCGCCATGTCGAGATGCACGCTTCCGTGAAGTTCAGTTTCTGCGCAAGCTTCGCCTGCGTATCGCATTCATACATAATCATCAAGCGATCTACAATGTTCTGGTCGGCCATGATTGTTACTATTAGACACGAAAATAATTGCCGCAAAATCATCATTCTTAAGATTAAATGAAGTAATTTTGCGCCTTCGAAACCGCTCGTATTGGGCATTGCGGTGTTGTTTACGATGCAAAGTAAATGCATTTTGCTGAAAAATGCAACTTAACGCAACTCTAAGCAACTTTATTCCGCAATTTTAACAGTCGTCAACGGTTTGATTCAAATATTTAGCAACCAAGCGCAACGTTATGCAACCATACGCAACTGAGCTCACGTGGCGCATAGAAACTAAACTAAAAATGGAGTCAGAAAAGAATGACAATTTGTCAACACTGCTCAGAGGAATAGTCAAGCAAGTTGTTGAAGAGGTACGAAATGAGGATGGAAAACAGGTGACAATCATTGCCAATGAACTCAGCGAGATAAAGTGCAAACTGAAAGCGCTGACGGATAACAGCGTTGCCACCGCAACTGTGGATCATGGCGCAAAGACAATATTCGGATTCTGGAACAGGACCGACGTCGTATTCATGTGCGACCCTCGCCTATGGGACAAAGAAAGAAATCTTGAAGCCCCATTCAAGAGCCGTTTCGCCATCCAGCGAGCAAGCAAGAACAACCCGTCGCTGTTCGTGAAAAACGCGCAGGGATACAGGACGGCCTTGGCTGGCGATCTGTACGACTTCATCTGCAACAAGGAGGCGCGAGACATTATGAATGGTAAGGGTATAAAGTTCAACAATAAACGGAAGTAATAGCATGATTATGAGAGACGGTCACATTCAGTCGTTTTTCAGACAGAGTGACAAGCTGACGATGCCAAAGGTTCGTCGGACAATTAGAAGCCCAATCGAGGGCAAGGAGGAGAGACTATGAAGAACTGCATAGTCGAGAATGGTCAGAAGATATGTGTCGAACCAGTATACAAGTCGGAGATTTCGGAGGCACTTGGTCTAACCCAACGCTATGTCTGGTGTTTTCTTGTTCACAAGAATGAACACTTGATGAAGCAGTTCACGGAGATGGGCTACAAGAAGAAATCTCACACTGTGACACGCTCGATGGCAAGGCTCATAGCCAAGCACTTCGACACATACATCGAGGGTGTCAACGAGGAGGACAAATACGTGACTGGCCGATAGTGATTGACAACGGGGCTTGGGATTGAGCCTAAGAGAAACGAGGTCTCAAGTCCCTATTTACTAACGAATGGGAAACCCAATGAGATAAACAGAAGGAAATATTATGACACTCTGTTTCAAGCACGGAGCTGACTGGCATGAGAAGAGAAAGCATGTCAAGCTCATAATGGAGACAGGGTACGAAGGCTACGGAGTCTACACGGTTCTTCTTGAATATCTACTTTCCGCTGGTGGGGTTCTTGAGATCAGTTTGAACGAACTAAACTATCTTATTCGCTGCGAGACGGGATTACTTAAGCGCATACTGACCAATTATGACCTATTTGACGTGAAGTCCATGGAACATGGGATTCTCTGCATATCGGTAGATTGGTTGCTTAAGGACATAGAGAAGGCAAGAAAGACGAGCAAGGCGAGGTCGGAGAGTGGCAAAAAAGGGCTACAGAACCGATATGGAGTGAAAAACGCTTCAGAACTCGCTAATACCGTAGGTGTACCCAATAACGAAAGACAAGAAAAGTCGAACGTAAAACAAGCAAAATCGACATCAAAACAAGCAATTGCCACTGCAAATGCAACAACAAATGCTATAGCAAATGCCTATACGCACGCGCGTTCTGTTGATGAGAATAATACTGATGATGTTGGATGTTGTTGTACGCACATACGCGAGAGTTTGAGAAATCTTTTACCCGAAATGCAGAAAGATACCGAATGGCACGGCAGTCTGTCTGCGATGATGCGCCAAAGCAATGTCAACTTGGCAAGCACCGACGTGCCATCTCTTGCGAGTGAGTTTGTAGAATTTCAGACCGCGCGCGGCAAGGAGAATGAATTGATGACCCTTGCAGAGGCAAAGACATGGTTCTGCAATTGGCTACTGTTCAAAATCGAAAAAGCAAAACAAAATGGCATCAACAATAAACCAAGTGTTGCAACAAGTACAGGCGGGAATTCGGTCGCAGCGCCAACAGGATACTCTCGTGGCTACCGCAAGTCCTTTGCTGAGCAAGTTAGAGAGTCCAAGGAGAAACTTTTGCGAGACACTGCCCGAATGCTCCAGAACGGCGAGCTTGGAAGTCTTGGAATCGGAATGGAACTGTCTCGAGATTTGCAGCCCAGAGGATGAGCAAGACAGATTGACGTTGGCGAGACTCAATCCCGACTACGTGCGCAGGACTGTGAACGACCCAAAGGAGATCAAGCGACTTCTGCTTGACGAAAAGAAGCTCAGGGAAACTTTCGTGGTAGAGAAGAACGCCGAATTGTGGCTATTCTCGCAGATAATGAGATGCGCCATGTTAGCCTCGACTGTTGCGCCCGATGCGGAGCAGGTCAGCACATTCGCATCGGTCATACTCCAGAAGTACGGCAACCGACCAATCACACACAATAGCCATCTTCTTCGGCTATGCGCAGACGGAGCAACATTACTACGACGAGTATGAAATTGCGAACTACGGGACGTTCAGCCTAAGCAGCCTGCTCAACGACCTCGGAAATCACATGCGAATCGCTTCACAACGCAAATACAATCTCGAGCAGAAGAAAGCAAGCTACGAGCATGAGATTGCCAAGTGGACGGAAATCGCCGAAGGTCGCATTCCAATCTACGAGGAGCTTGTGAATATGATGCCGCCAGAGAAGCGTGCGAGGGAAATCGCTAAGAAAGGCCTGTCGGAAGCAGACCTCAGTGACGAGGCTATAAAAATCATCAAGCAGCGTCATATTGACTACGCCAAGCAGAGGCTTGAAATCGAAAGATGCGAGATGGAAGCATGGTTGAGTCAATAATTGATTTGAGTTCCTCGGCCTTCGGGCTGGGGAACTCAATTATTTGTATGCAAATCCTCCGATAGTTACCGACAATCTCCGAAACAGTCAGAAACGCTCCAACGGCGTAACTTCACAGCTATTCCTTTGCGGTCTGAGACATCAAATCCAGACCGATAATGACCAGACGAAATAGAAAGAACGCCGCGCTCGACGGAGTATATACACTAGCAGCCAAGGGCGTGGAGACACTCGACACGCTCATTCCAGACTCGATGGACGAAGGGGTGCGGTCGGCACTTGAACGACTGAACAATGCGCTTGGCGGTGATGTGGCAGGCTTCGTGTGTGCGAGGCTGATGGCAGATTGATGATGTAAACGACAACTGTATAATGCGTTACGTGCTGAGCCTTCTGAACATGCAGATGCTGCAAGCGTTGGCGGTGGAGATTGAACTGTAATGAAGACCACATGAAAAATTGGGTAGGAAATAGGCGTTCTACGTTTGCCACGCTTGGGGTGAGCTCGCACGCCGAGCATGATCGAGATACTGATGACTTCTATGCGACTGACACTCAAACGGTGGAATTGCTACTTGAATATTTTGCAATCTGAAAGTAAACTGTTAATTTTGAGCACGTCTTGAGATGATACATGGTTCGTGAGTTTGTAAATTTGTTAGAATTCCCTAAGATGAGACGTGCGAAATGTGCAAAGTTGAGTAGACATATCTTGTTGGCGCTATTCTTTTTGCTGACAAATACTATTTGCGCAAAAGCGCAAAGTGCCGTAAACGCTTCGTCTGACGAGGCGAGGAAGGTTGAGGCGTCGCTGAACTGGTCGGAAGAGAAGACGAAAAGAGTCGGGAGCGCGCTTGCGGCATTCGAGAACATGGCCAAGGCAGGGCGGTATATCGGCTCTATAGCAGAGCTAATTAAGAACAAGCAGATGCCGATGCCGGTAGGCATAAAATCGAAGACTTATACGATATGCATTGAGGAAGTATATGTTGATAGCCTCACCGATGGGGAAAAGTTGCTTATCAAGGCGGTATGTGTCATACCTATACCAGGCGGCAAGAGTCTTGCATTCGAAGGTGTTGCACGCATAGAGGGCGACAATGGTGTGGGTACGCAAGGCACACTCGAACTCATTGCTCCAATAGAGAAAAAACTTGGCAAAGAGGGCTCGATTGTTTTCTGCGAGGGCACGTCGCTCACGTTCGGCTGCGACGGATTCCAAGAGGTGGACGCCAACATGGCTTTCATACTCAAAAGTGACAAGGTATACAGCATCGACAAAAGCGGACGAAAGACTGGCAAACTGATGTTTGATGCTCGCACGCGCTTCTCAGATATAGAAGATTTCTCGGTAGAGCTCAACTCGGAGAAGAGCTTCTGCTTTGATGGACTTGACGGATTCACATTCTCGCTCAACAAACTTGTACTTGACCACAGCGCATACTCAACTCCAGTAACTGCCGATTTCCCGAGCGGTTATTTTGGTGGCGCTGATGCCGAAGAGAGTCGTAAACAATGGCAAGGTCTCGCCATAAATAAGGCAAAAGTTACGTTGCCAAATTATATGGCTAAGGATTCTACCAACGGACAAAAAGAGCGCCCAGAGCTTGAACTCCGAAACGTATTGATAGACGGCAGCGGCTTCACGGGCACGGCGGAGGCAAAGGACATCATCAGCGACAGCAGCATCGACCCGAATTCGTGGGCAATAAGTATAAACGATTTTCAACTTGCTATCTATAGAAATGTCATCCGTGGCGTGGGCTTCGGCGGTAAGGTAAATGTGCCTCCACTCGGCGCGAACTCGATGCTCGACTACAAGGCTGCTTTCGATGTGGAGCAGCGCACATTCATCTTGCAATCGACGCTTGGCAAGAAACTCGACTTCCCAATGCTATGCGCCAAACTTACGCTCGACGAAACATCTACAGTTTCGCTCAAGATGGGCGATGGTGGCATATACCCGACCATAAAAGCCAATGGTCTGCTGTCGGTGGAGGCACCGATAGGCAAGGACACGACGAGCAACAAACTCAAGCTCCCCGACCTGCGTTTCGAGGGCATGGAGATAAGCCGCGACCGCTTTGAACTTGGTACGGCTGCACTCACTGGCAAGATGGAAACCCCGAGTATGGCGGGCTTCAAACTCACGTTGAACGACATCAAGACGGTAAAGAGTGGCAGCGAACAAGGCTTGAGCCTCGATGCTGCAGTGGCAGTAAACGATATGTTCAATGGCGATGCCAAAATGGCTCTATATGGCGACGCTCAGAAGTGGAAGTTCAACAAAGTCAAAGTTGATAAGATACATGTCAAATACGACTCCAAGTCGTTTTCCGTAGATGGCGGAGTGGAGTTTCGCGATGGCGACGAGATATATGGCAAAGGCTTCCGTGGCGATCTCAAATTCACGCTGATAGACAAGTTCGAGATAGATGCCGTCGGCGTCTTCGGACATAAGGACGGGTACAGATATTTCCTTACGGACGTGTTCTACGAGATGCAGCCAGCCTCGGGCATAAAGGTGGCGCCAGCACTTAGCTTCTACGGATTTGGCGGTGGTCTCTATCGCCACATGCAACAAGCTGTGAAGAACTCGCAGAACGAATTTGGCAAGTCGCTCACGGGCATCTGCTACACGCCCGACAAGAAGGTTGGCATGGGCTTCCTGGCTCGCACAAAGTTTAGCTTCATTGGCTCACCTTCGCTCTTCGATGCCGATGTGACATTCGAGATGCAGTTCAACGAAAACTGGGGTGTCAACTTCGTGCAGCTGCGTGGCAATGCTACCATGCTCAGCGCGGCACAACAAACGGATATGCTCAGTGGGCTAAAGAAGAGCCTCGAAAAGGTAGAGAAGAAGAGCGGCGACATAGTGAAGTTCGACAAGAACTCGCTCAAAGCCAAACCCGACCCTGAAAAGAAAGGCGCGCTCACTGCTACCATAGGCATGAAGTTCGACATGGAGCACGACGTCTTCACCGCCGACATGAACGCCTATCTCGATGTGGCGGGTGTGCTCAAAGGTCGCGAGGCGAACAACCGCATGGGCTGGGCAAGCTCCTATTTTTCTAAAGATAAGTGGTATACATACATAGGCACACCCAACGACCGCCTTGGCGTGAAGCTGCTTGGCATTGCCGAAGCTGGCGGATATTTCATGGTGGGCAACAACATACCCGAGTTGCCAGGCATACCCAGCAAAGTAAAGAGTAACCTATCGGATAGCTATGTGCAAAAGTTGGAGCGCAGATCCGACGACGGCAAACTAACCGAGGGCAAAGGACTTGCTTTCGGCGCCGATTTGTCTGTTAAGTTCGATGCTACGCTCAAACCCTTCTATGCGCATCTTGGCGTAGGCATGGGCACTGAGCTTCTCATGAAACAATACTCCGAGGCTGCCCACTGTAAGGGACGCGAAGGAGGCTTAGGTATCGACGGATGGTATGCACAGGCTCAGGCATGGGCGTGGGTCGATGCTGCCATTGGCATGAAGGTGAAGGTGTTCCGCAAGGAGCGCAAGTTCGACATAATAGATGCCTCGATGGCTGCATATCTGCATGGCGCAGGACCAAACCCCGTCTATTTCACAGGCGCAGTGGGCGGTAAGTTCAGCGTGCTTGGCGGACTTGTGAAGGGTCATTGCTCGTTCGACTTCGAGATTGGCGAAAAGTGTATCATAGAGGGTGGTTCGCCCTTTGGCGAGGACGTGATAGAGCAACTCACACCAGCCGACAAATCGGGCGATGTGAATGTCTTCATTGCTCCGCAGCTCGTGCTCAATATACCTGCCGATGAGGCGATGACCATTGAGGACGATAATGGCAGCAAAGAGACCTACCGCATAGGCATTGCAGAGTTCAGCATAACCAACACCGCAACGGGCGCAAAAGCCAAATACACCACCTCTAAGAGCGAGGATGGACGCATCTGGACCTACGACCTCGACGAACCTCTCGAGAGCCATAAGCAATACAAAGCCCACGCAAAAGTAACCTTTGAACGAAAGGACGGCGATAAATGGGTGGCTGTGAATGGCGACGATGGCAAGCCATACTATGAAGAGAAGACCGTAGAATTTACCTCTGGCGAGAGACCTAAGTACATTATGCCTGAGCATGTGAAATATGCCTATCCTGCCGACCGCCAATACAACTACCTCACTAAGGAGTATGGCGAGGCTTATTTGATGACAAGCCAAAACTACTCGTACCTATTCACCACCGAAAAGCCCGTGGGCTTCGACCAGAAGGTGCAGTTCACCACCTTCGATGGCAAGACGATAGATGCCTCGTTCACTCACAAGACCATTTCTGACGTTAGCGGAGTGAAGTTTGAGGTGGATATACCTACTAAAGAACTCAACCTTGCCAACGACCAGATATACAACATGGCGATAGTGAACGTTCCGCAAAGCATAGCCAAAGCCAACGAAAACATTGTTACCGACAGTGTAAGAATGGAGACTGGCGGCAGCAGCGACGTTAACGTTACCACTCACGCCGCCGAAGGCGACCTCGCAATGCTCGAACAAACCGAAATATACTCAATAGACTTCCGCACAAGCTCTTATAAGACGTTCAAGGAGAAGATGAAAGAAATGGAATTGGGATTGGTAGATGTATGGCAAGATGAAAAATCTCACAGTTGGTTTTCTTTGGATGCAAACCTTACAGAAAGATCTTCTGAGGTAGAGTTTTTCGATAAAATTGAGTACGACAGGAATAATCTTGAAAACTGTATTATCAAGATTACTCCCGATTATCCTCACATGCAGTACTACACAGAAAAGATAGCACCTGTATTGTATGACAACGTTGATGTAGAAACTATTATAGGTAATTATGATGCGCCTAATGGTAGTAATGTTGTGTTGTTGAACGGATACTCTCTTGGATTCACTTTAGAGCCTGAAGATATTCAAACTGGTGTGCACTCTGCGTATATTTCTAAGTATGGGGCTATAAACAATTATATGCAGTTTTTTATGGATCAAGACCTTAATAAAATGCTTACCAAACTTGCAAATACACATACCAATGGTAAGGCTGTTAAGCAAAAAGAAGGTGTAAAAAGACTACTCAATACTGATTGTGTTCCAAGTTTTGTAAGAGGAACGTATCCTGTGCTTTTCAAATACCAATTGCCTGGTAAAAATACTATTACAAGTACGTATGCTATTGATGTTAAATACTAATCGATTAATAATGAATAAAATGAATCTGAAACAAATTTCATTTTTGGCGATTGCAGCATCGCTATGCTTTATAGGCTGTAAAGAAGAGGGACCAAGCCAAACGCCAACAATTCCTACGACTTTCGGGCTTGAAGATGGAGCAGAAGTAACAGAATTGACTGTGACGCTTAGTGCTAACGGAAGCACGGTTGAAGATGAGAATCTCAGTGTTTCTTACATTTACTATATTGGCAAATCGGCAGATGCTTTATCGAAGACTTCAGCCAATGTAACTCTTGAACCATACACTCAATACTTTTGGAGTGCGCAAGCAAAAACCGAAGGTGGCGAAAGTGCAATGACTGAAGTGCGTACGTTATACTGCGTACCTTCCATCGAACTTACTTCAGATAATGGCGATGGTGAATGGGCAGCTGTTATACGTTGGGAAAAGAATGACAAAATCAAAAGCGTCACCATTTCTGCCACTCCCGATCACGAAGGATATAGCCTTGAAAGTCTAACGGTTGAAGGAGAACAAGACTCTTGTTATTTCAAAACAACGAATCCGCAAAATAATGCATATACACATTCTTTCGATGATAAGAAAGGCATCTACTACGAACCTGTCATTTACACATTCAACGCAAAAGTCCATATACAAGTTGGAGATAAATTATGCACTGCATCTGGCTCTATAAATGAAGTACTTTTGAATAAACAATTGCACGTTCGCGACCATGAATACAATATTTATCGTGTAGTAAAAAATGGCAATCAGACATGGCTTGCAGATGATCTTAGAGCAACAAGTTTCATAAACGGAAAAGGTGAAATCGTAAAACTTGAAGAAGGTAAAGACTTCGTCTATTCTACACTAAAATCAGGAGCAATAGGCGTGCTTTATAGAGTAAGTCAATGGGAAGTAGTAATTGATGATCATACTTATATGTATGAAAGGGGCAATCTATTTGATGTATGGCAATCATTAGATAAAGTACAATTTGCGCCGAATGGTTATGATATTCCAACAGACGATGATTTCTTGATAATAGAAAGGAACTATGGATTGGCAGATGTTAGCTTAGAAAATCGGAAGTACGCTAGCCCATATTATTGCATTGTAGATAGCTTAGACGTCCCCGATGCACCGTATATTTGGACAAATTTACAAAAAGAATTTGAAGGTGATGATAGTGGCATAATGTTATTTATGGCAAGTCCTTACGATTGGGAGAATGTTTTAGAAATCCCAAGTCAAGGTTGGTTCAATGCAAAACCATTTGGCGCGAGCTATGATGGGGACGACGTGAAAAATACGCAAGGAAAAGGAGCTTGTTATCTAACAAAACCTATTCATAGAATAGATAATGAAAATTGTTTCGCACTCAGAGTTTTTTCCAATAAACATAAAGGCATAGCTCGTATACTTTCGTCTCAAAATTCATCTAGTTTTATTAGCCTTAGGTGCATCAAAAAGTAAAAATGTGAGCGTATGAAAAGAATCTTGGGGCTTATTCTTGCAGTTGCATCTTTTGGTTATGTATATGCTGAAGATAATGATACTTCAAAGTGTTCAATCATAGTGAATCAGAACTTTCATGGTTGGACACATTGCCATAGTAACCCTAAACCTAAATGGTTTTCGTCTTCGATAAAAACGATAAATACGAATGATAAAATAGTATCGTTTTCGTCTGGGGATAATTCTATTATTATTCAGAATGTAGAAATAGAAGATGCACTCCAAGAACCTTTTTCATACAAGTTCGCTAACGATTCAATAAAATTATTATACACACTTGATGTGGCTAACATCAAAAAGCATGGGCACTATGTAGATACTATAACTATTGGCTATAGCAAACACGATAATGTTGAAGATAAAAGAGATGCCCATTGCTTTGCTAAAAAGGATGAAGGATACTCCTTCTCACTTCATTTTACGATAGATGATCCAATTAGATTAACAGAAAAAAATCCCGAAAAACACACATATATCATTGAAGATAACGAGAAGTTTGTCGTGGTGCTTAATGATTTTTATGAGAACCAATTATTAGGAAGAAAATTCCAATATAGAGTAGGAGATGGAGTATGGAATGACTTCAAAAGTTATTCATTCAAATGGCGTGTTTCCATAAGACCAAAAAAAGAAATAGAAATTGCTTATGAAGATATATTCGGGAATAACCCACAAGATGAGGAATACCTAAAATGTTCAGGCAAGCAGATTCAAATTCGTGTACTCAAAACATTATCTGGTAGCGAAAAGATAACGACGCCAAGTAATATTGTTTATGCACGTTTCTACCACAAAGGACCACAGTTCTCAATTGAAGATATTCGATGGCCATATTGCAAAGATTCTGTAGAGGTTTTTGTGAACATTGATGATGAATCTGTAAAACATGTTTCGTCGCTAAATGGTCAATATAGTTGGAAAACAAAACATGCTTCCTATGATAGGAATTTGACCACTTCTGTCAACGCAACAACTACCCCAAATCGTTATAAACTTTCTGTAAAAGAAGGTAAGAATGACTATCTAAATACTAAAGAAGCAAAAAGTGGAGCGTTTAAGATACAACTGCAATTGGAAGATGAGGAAGGAGCTGTTATCCAGGGACTTGCATTTCATACGGCATCGTTCTCTATTCCAAAGCATTTAGACTCCATAAAGGCTGTGCAATCAGACAGTTGTCTATTTGTACTAAAAGGCATAAAATACCACTTGTATAGCACAGAGAATCCATATGTGGTGCTGAATATAACCGATAATGATCCTGCTCAAGGTCGTTTACCATATCAAATATATGGTAGCGATGGAACTCTAATAACCACTATAGACGAGAAAGTTGAGATTAATAGTGATTTGAGAAAGGAATTTGAAGAAAAGCATAAATATGATGATTTGATAAAAGAATGGGCTGGCGAATGGTATGACACCCATAAGGATTTAGCTAAAATAGAGAAGATCACAGGAACGGTAACAGGATTCCAAGGAAGTACAGTTAAAGATAGAAATATTTATGCAATTCCTTTATCGCCCAATTATTCATGTACTTATTTGATAATAGAAACATCTCAAGTCTCTAATCAAAAATGTACCGTGATAAAAGGTTCTTGTTTGTCAAACTATAGGTTCACTAATTTCCATCAAAAAGATTATGGAAAAAATCCTTTTTATTTATCGATTGATAACAAGACATGGTATACAGCCTCTACTACTGCAGATTATGAATTGGTACAAGAGAATAATCGTTTTTTGATACTGAAGAATAATAGCGGATATTGCGTACTCGATTTGAAAATTGATGTAAGTCCACAGAATCGAAATTTACCTACAGACGTAGGAAAAAACATAAGTAACGCTTTCATTGATGGTAATGGCGATATTGTGTATGTGGATAATAAAACTATTAAACTATACAAGTATCAAAATGGGGGCTATAGTTGGAAAGAAGACGCTGAAAAGCAAAGAAAAGTTCTATTCGCACCAAATTCAGCAAAGAGTGTTGTCTATGATGGCAATAACGTTAAGTATACGACCTTAGAAAATGGCAAATATCAATCATATAGAGAGTATTATGAAATAGGGAAAACAGATTTTGTCAAAATATTCATGGCAGGTAATGCCGTAAACTTGCCTAAAGATGCATTCAAAGAACGATATGAACGATTGTGGAGACAATATTATCTCCAACATACAGGTTTTCATATAAGCATCAAAAAAATAAATCAAAACGATAAACTCACACTGATAGATAACGATGGTTGCTCGTACACTATTCCATATCGAGTTAATGTGCTTGATGATTTAACTATAAACGTAAAAGATAGCGTAAATCCTACGAATGTAGGAGTATCAGACGGTAAAGCAACGCTCATAGTTCAGCCAGGAGGCGCAGCATATTATTATTACAATAACAAAATAATATCGGGAGAGATAAAAATTGATCTAACCAATTTGCATTGGGGAGACAACAAAGTAGAATTTACTGATGTAAATGGCAACGTCATACGCACGCGCGTAATAAAGCTTTTGCCGAAAGTAGAATTAACCACAACACCCCAAACATGCGATGAACCAAATGGCGCAATTAAGATCTCAGGGAACGACGTAGACAAATGCTCCGCTTGGCAGCACAAGAACCCTTCTATGCCAGCTTCTGATGAATATTGGAAAGAAGGATTAGTCAATTTGAAAGCAGGAGAGTACAACGTACGTGGTAAGTTCGGTGACTTATGGGTAAATTTCAAAAATCAAACTATTGCTAATAAGGTATTTAGCCTTACAGTGGACAAGGAGGAATCTGCGCCAACAATAGGTGGAAAAGGAGCTGCCATTATAAAAGTGAAAAACTATGATGGCAATTTGTCTTGGTATGAAAACGAGAAAGAGATAATAGGTTGCTCATTCAATTCACAGGACTCTACCGCAACAGTTCCTTTGCTCAAAGGCACACATACTATAGTTGCGTCTGATTCAAAGCAATGCCCTTGCAAGGTAGAAGCTACAATAGATGGGCCAGAGATGAAGAATGCAGAAGTTTTGGTGGAGAACGAAAATGGAAGCGTGAGCATGACTTTGTCGGCTGGATTTGAAAAGGTTTCTAAGCATAATCTGGTGCTTTATAATCAGGAGAAAAAGGAAATCGCAAGAAGCCAAAACAATGAGTTGCAACTAGACAGTGCAAGTGTAAAACTCAATGATGTATACAGTTTAGATCTGCAGTATGAAGTGGATGGCAAAAGCGGAATTACGCAGACGCTAAATCTGTTTGAGGATTTGACGCCTCTACGTCTTACCACAGCAACGCAATATACAGCCGACACACTTAGATGCTATGGAACAAAAGACACAGTGAAAGTGGCTATCGATGAGAAAAATTCTAATATAGGCGACAAAGTCGAATATAAGATAGGTTCTGCCAAATGGAAAACTCTAAGTGCAGATGGGGAAACCGAAAAAGTTGATGCAGACACTTATAGTATAACTTATAAGACTGACACAACGATTACGAACGCCATTGTCAAAATAGTTAATAGTGCCACATATACTGAAGAGTTAACCATTTTGCCAGGTAAAAAATATGACCATGACGTAGAATTCAATGACGTTGTTTGTTTAGGTAAAGATAAAGGTTCGATAGTTCTTACACCTGACAGCAGCAGAACTATTGAAAGTGTTTGGCTTCGCAAGGATAATGTCGATTACAAAAGTGGT
>JAFYCM010000002.1 GCA_017539645.1 Bacteroidales bacterium | reverse complement strand
TCAATTTTCAATTCTCAAATAGCTCCGCCTCGATAGTATTCCAAAATCTTAGCGCGGAATATGTATTCGTATTTAGCTTGAATGCGGTCCGCTACGGCTTTGAGCCATTGCGTGCGACTTTGGTTATACTCGGTTTGAGTGGCTTTGCCGTTGTCGAATTTCTTTGTTACGAGGTTGAAGGCAGTTTGTGCACTCTCTTCGGCGCTGAGGCTGCTGCCATATTTACTCTCGGCTGCAATGGCATTGTAGTATGCTTGCTGCACCTCTTTGTAGAGCGATTTTTTGTCGGCATCGAGCTGCAAGTTGAGGCTCTGCACTTGGATGCGTGCGTTGCGCACCTCGTTGCGTGTAGCAAAGCGGTTGAATATGGGTATGTTGAGCGATAGCGATACGTATTTACTCAAGTTTTGGTCGAGTTGGTCGCTAAACGAATCGTGAGGGTAACCACTTGTCTTGTAGTAGTTTGTGCCCACACCTCCCGAGAGATTCAGCGAAGGCGAATGACCGCCCTTAGCTATTTTGACGTTGCTCTCGGCAGCAGCTATACGCGTTTCGTCGCCTTTGATGATGGCTTTGTTGCGTAGTGCGTCGGCGTAGACCTCTTCGATAGTGGCAATGGCCATAAGCTGAGCTGTAGTGTCGGGGTCTTCAATGGCAAAATTTTCGGGCGAAGGCAGCTCGAGCAATTGGCTAAGATCAAGCAGCGATAAGCGGTAATCGTTCTCGGCTTGTACGATGCTTAATTCGTCGCGCGAAACGGTAGCACGAGCTTCGGCTACATCACTTTCAGAGGCTTTACCGTTTTGCACCATTTTCTGCTTTTGCTCCAACACGTTTTTGCTCAATTCCACTTGGCGTTTGGCCACTTGCAAAAGTTCGGCGGTGTAGAGTGTCTGTAGATATGACTGAGCCACGTTGATGCCCATATCCTCCTTGGCGCGTTGCAAGTCGGCAGTGGCAGCCTGGAGGTTGAGTTGGCGTGCTTTGATGGTGTTAATCTTTTGCATACCAGCGAAAAGCGTAACGTTGGCCGATATGTCAAACGAAGTGCTGCTGGTGTTGCGGTTGACGTACGTATTATCCATAGTCAAACCACGACCGAAGCTCCAACTCTGGCTTGCCGAAGCATTCACGCTGGGCAAGAGGTTCATTTTGGCAGTATTGAGCTCAACTTCGCTTTGCTCAATGGTATTTTGTTGCTGCTTGATGCTGATGTTGTTTTCGATGGCGTGGTTGATGCACTTCTCGAGCGACCAAGGCTCTTGCGCATTTGCTGCCGTCGAGCATAATAGCATAGCTATAAGTATGTTACGCATAATATTTACAAATTATGTTTTACAATAATTAGGCACACAGATGACACTGATTGAACGGATTTTCGCAGATTATTTCATCAGTTATATCCTATTATATCTGTGTCATCTGCTTTCTCTGTGCGATAACTATGAATTCTCAATTTCCAATTCTCAATTCTTCACGTTACCTCTAATTACGTCGCCTTCAGCAATACCACCTTTCACTTCGATGCTGATGCCGTCGGAGATGCCGATGGTGATTTGCTTGCGGTCGAATTTCTGCGTAGGTACGCTGTCGGTGAGTACGTATACGAATGTTGAGTCGCCACTGAACTCGAGCGAACGCTCTGGCACGGTGAGCACACCTTTGGCGCTTTGGAGCACAATCTCGGCGTTGGCGCTATAGCCTGAACGAACTGTTATGCTATCGGGTACATGCATTGCGGCTTTTATCTCGAATTGGTTAGCACCATTCTCTTCAACACCTTTTGGCGAGATGAATTCAAGATTGGCGTCGAACTTAACATCTTGCAAAGCGCCGAGTGTAATTTTCACAGGCATACCTTCGCTAAGGCGACCAACTTCCGTCTCATCAATTTTGCCTTTGAAGATGAGGTCGCTCATGTCGGCAACGGTGGCAATGGTAGTACCGTCGTTCATGGTGTTGGCTTGGATAACCGAGTTACCAACTTTTACAGGGATGTCGAGGATGAGACCTGTAATGGTTGAACGGATAAGCGTGTTGCTGGCGTTGGCTGCACGTTTGCTGATACCTGTCTTTACAATTTCGAGGTTGTCTTCGGCGGTCTGAAGTTCCTCTTTGGCTTTGTTGAGGGCAACTTCGGCATTGTCGAACTCTTCGGTGCTTATGAGCTTATCGGCGTGCAAATTGCTGACACGTTCGTAGTCGGTTTTAGCTTGATTGTAGCTAATCTGAGCCAAACGTAAGCGGCTTTCGGCAGAGTTGAGTTCACCCATTTCTGGAATGACCTTTACCTTAGCGATAACCTCATCTTTTTGCACCTTCTGTCCAGCCTCTTTGTATATCTCGGCCACGATACCCGAAATCTGAGGCTTGATATTGATTTCGTTGCGAGGTTCAATTTTGCCAGTGGCAATAGTAGTCTTTTCGATATTGGCAAAAGAAGCCTTCGACGTTTCGTAAACAAGGTCAACAGGTTGTCCCTTAGCCCAAAGGAAATAGAATGTCCAAATGAATACAAGTGCTACAATTACGAGCAATGCAATTCTGAAAAAGCGTTTCATTTTTTTATAGTTATAAGTTTGTTAATATTCAGTTTGTATTGGCACACAGATTACACAGATTGAACAGATTCGCGCAGATTTATTTATCCGTTATATCCTTTTATATCAGTGTTATCTGTATTCTCAGTGCGATAATTATGAATTGTCAATTTTCAATTCGTCACTCTTCTCTCATTGCCTCAATAGGTTTTATGGCCATAGCTCTGAGAGCGGGAGCAAGAGCAGCCAACACACCAAGCACTGCAAGCACTATAGTTACACCTATGCCCGTAGATAGTTCGATGATGAAGCCGCATTCACGTTCTTGGCTGGCGGAGATGAGCGTGTCGGCAATGTTGAGCACTCCCACGCCAAGCGATAGTCCCGCTAAGCCTGCAATGGTTGTCAGCACCAAACATTCGGCTATTATTTGCAGCAAGATGTCGGAAGTGTGAGCACCAATGGCGCGTCGTATGCCAATTTCCGAGGTTCGTTCTTTTATGGTTACCATCATGATGTTCGACACGCCAATGGCACCGGCGAGCAATGTGCCCAAACCAACCATCCATATAAGTATGTCGAGACCAATGAAGAGGTTGTCCATCATCTGAAACATCTCCTCAGCATTGATTGACGATACAGCTTGCTTGTCGTCGGGGTGAATGAGGTGGATTGACTTTAGTAGGTCGGCAACTTTTGTCTCTATGTCGCTCACCTTGTAGCCCTTCTTGGCAGAGTAGGCTATCACGTGTACTGTGTTGCCCATGTTGTAGGTTTTTGTAAGCGTAGAGAGCGGCACCATAGCACTCTCGCGTGTACTACCATTTATACTTATGTTCGATTCGCTCACACTTACGCCAATGACGCAGTAGTGAATACCATCGATAGTGACATATTTGCCGCATGGGTCTTCGCCCTTTTTGAAGAGCGCTTCGTAGACCTGTTTGCCAAGCACCACCACTTTGCGGCTCTCGCGGTTGTCAATCTCGTTGAGAAATCGGCCATATTTCATAGGCTGATGCTCGATGCCATCGTAGGCAGCTTCCAAACCCTTCACCGTGCAGTCGTTGTATTTATTATCGTTATATACAACCGTCTTGCTCCACACCGACGATTCGCCTGCCAAGACGTCTATTTCATCAATATTGTCGCGAATGGCGTCGAGGTCTTTTCTCTCAATATCCCAATAACGCCCTTTGTTGAAACCTTTGTAAGGCATGCTGGTGTTGTTGGAGAATGTGAAGCCCGAGTTTGTGGCAAAACCGTCAAACTGCGATAAGAGCATTTGCTTCAGACCATTGCCACCGCCCGAGAGCAGCACGAGCATAAATATGCCCCAAAACACTCCGAACGCCGTCAGAAAACTTCTCGACCTGTTGCGTGTCAGTGTGTCGAGAATTTCGGTTAATGTATCTCTGTCGAAACGCATGTTGTTAATTATGAGTTATGAGTTACGAATTACGAGTTCTAAACTTGTCTGTCATTCTGAGCGAAGCGAAAAATCTTTGTTGATTCTTGTTCGCTTGAGAACCTTCGCTACGCTCAGGATGACAACCTCCAATTTTGAATTTTCAATTATGAATTCTCAATTTTCAATTTTGAATTTTCAATTGGTTATTGTTCTCTAAGAGCTTCAATAGGCTTAATACTTACTGCGCGTTTGGCTGGGAAGAATCCTGCCATTGTGCCAGCGATGATGAGCGTCAGAGTGGCTTCTATAGCAATCTTGATGTCGACCGTTGGGTCGCGGAATGCTTCGCTATCCATCTGCTCTACTGCCATATTTATTAGCTCCGTAGCACCTACGCCAGCCACCATACCTATGTATCCGAACAACGCTGTTATGGCAATACTCTCGGCAACTATCAGTACCAAAATCTGGCGCGGTTTTGCTCCGAGAGCTTTACGTATGCCAAACTCGTGGGTGCGCTCTTTCACCGTGATGAGCATGATGTTCGACACGCCTACAATGCCGCTTATGAGCGTAAGTATGCCTATCACCCAGATGGCTGTTTTGAGCATGCCGAGCGCGCCGTTTACTTGTAAATATTGCGTCATGCGGTTCCAAATCCACACAGCGTTGGTGTCGTCTTTGTCGAAGTTGCGACGCTTGCCAAGCAACTCGCGAACCTCGTTTTCAAATGCGTCGTTGTCTTCAATGCTGGTGAGGTTCTTAGTGGTCATCGTCATACGGTTGATGTAGCCCTCTTTCATGTAGATGGTCGAGAGTGTGCTGAATGGCACAAGCACCTCTTGCGTGCCCCAAGTGTTATCGTCGGTGTAGACGCCTATCACTTTATAGTATAAATCGTTGACTTTGACAAATTTGCCCACAGGCTCGTCGTTAGGGAAGAGCACATCGACCGTTTTGTTGCCAAGCACACACACCTTACGCTCTTCGTTGATGTCTATTTGGTTGATGAAACGACCTTTACTCAACTCTATGCGGCGCACTTTAGGATAGTCGGGATAAACGCCATTGAGCGAAGTGCTTACGTATTCTTGTCCGTAGCTCACCTTCATGCCGCCAGCGCTCACCGTAGGAAGAATGTCGATGATTTTGTCGTCGAACTTATTTCTCAAATCGCTCATGTCGGCTTCGTTGAGGCGTATGCGACGATTTGTTTTCAAGCCCTTATATTCTATCGAAGTCCAGCCTGGCGTAACGTTCATGGCGTTCATGGCTTGCTTGCTCGAGTCGGCTTCGAAGGCATGCACCAAGCCGTTGCCCGCACCCAGCAACACAATAAGCATAAATATGCCCCATGCCACTGCAAAACCCGTCAGAGCCGTTCGCATCTTATTGCGACGCAGTGATGATAAAATCTCGTCAAACATCTTTTTGTAATTATGAGTTATGAATTACTAATTACGAGCTCACATTTTTGGATTCGTAATTAATTACTTGAACTCCATTGCCTTATCGTGGTTGCGGTTATCGTCTATGGCGCCAATGAGACCGTCTTTGATGTGTACAATCTTGTCGGTCTGGTTGGCCACGCCGCTTTCGTGCGTAACTACAACAATGGTCAAGCCCTGATCTTCGTGCAAGTGTTTCAAGATGTCCATCACCTCTACCGAAGTCTTCGAGTCGAGTGCACCAGTTGGTTCGTCGGCAAGGATGATTTGCGGATTGGTGATTAACGCGCGAGCAATGGCAACGCGCTGTTTCTGTCCACCACTCATCTCGCTTGGCATGTGATGTGCCCAATCTTTCAGGCCAAGGCGGTCGAGATATTCAAGTGCAAGATCGTTGCGTTTGCGGCGGCTCACACCCTGATAGTAGAGTGGCAGAGCCACATTCTCCATCGCGTTTTTGAATGAGATGAGGTTGAACGATTGGAATATGAACCCGATGAGCTTGTTGCGGAACTCGGCCGCCTGATTCTCGCTCAGGTTCTTCACCAACTTACCAGCGAGATAGTAGTCGCCAGTGTCGTAGTTGTCGAGAATGCCCAAGATGTTGAGCAGTGTCGACTTACCCGAACCCGATGCGCCCATGATGCTGACGAACTCGCCCTTGTTGATGTCGAGCGTAATGCCCTTCAGCACATGCAGCGGCGCACCGTTGTTGTAGGTTTTGTTGATGTCGGTTAAGTGTATCATAAAGGGTGTTATAGTTTGTTTCCGTTAGATATAAATGCGTTGTAATTACTTACCACGTCGTCGATTGTCAGACCAAGTTTCTGCATCTCGACAAAGAGCTGAGGCAACGATTCTTTTACAAAGATTTCCTTACGTATGCCACGTATTTTGTCGGCAGCACCTTCGGCCACATAGTAGCCCATGCCGCGCTTGTTGAATATTATCCCGTTGTTCTGCAGGAAATCGAACGAACGGACAACAGTGTTCGGATTCACCTCAAGCGCAGCCGCTACCTCACGTACCGATGGTATGCGATTGCCTTCACCGAACTCACCTGCCAATATCTGGTCGCAAATGCGGTCGGCTATCTGCAAGTAGATGGTTTTGTTTTCGTTGAATTCCATATATATAGTTTTGAGTTATGAATTCCGAATTACGAGTTTTATAACTCCCCACATTTGCGTAATTCGTAATTTGTAATTTGTTGATTATCAAAGAATTTGTTTGCGTTTGAACAGCACGTACGAACCGTAGAGCGTTGCTGCTATTAGTGCCACGAAGATGCCTATCTGTGTCCATATAGTTCTGAGGAATACTTCGTTATCAATATTGAAATTGAGCAATGTCTCATCGATATGATGTATAAATATACCACCGAAGAAGCTTCCGCAGGTTACTGCTATAAGTAGGTAGCAAAGCCAGGTTTTCACCAAAGCAAAACGCTTGAATATGCAGCCACCAAGCACTGCTATCGATATGTCGAAGCCATACGAAATAAGCATCAATACCAAAAAACTGAATACGTTGAATGTGAATAGGTGTTCGTGTAATTGGCTAAATACCACTTGCCATTGTTCTTCAGTAACTTTCAAAAAGTAATCTACTGCTTCAATAAGTTTGTCGAAATGTCCCAAGCTATATAGAAAGCCTGTAACTAAGCTAATTGCAGCTACAGCCAATATAACTATTACGGTTGGTAGGAATGCATAGTCGACGAAGCGCACGAGGAACTTTTCGACGTTTGTGGCGGGCAACATCGCAAACTGAATAGCGTCTTGCTTGGTGCGCATGTTGGCACAGATGTGCGAAGCCAAATAGAATGGTGCAAAGAGCGCCGTAAAGAGCGATATAAACAATAGCATTATAGTAAGCCACATTATATGCTCGCTAATGAAATAAGCCAAGAGCGTAGGCACGAAAATGAGAGCAGCTACCATAACTTTTTCCTTGGCGTATGAAGTTAAGTCGTGGCGAAAAAGCATTCGCAAACGGCTCATAGATATATACTTATTCATATAATTACGAATTATAAATTACTAATTACCAACCTTCAGTCTTGTCATTCTGAGCGTAGCGAAGAATCTCGTTCGCTTAGTAGAAATTTCACTTCGCTCAACATGACATTTTTCAATTCTGAATTTTCAATTTTCAATTTTCAATTCCTCAAAGCTTCATTCATCTTCTCGCGTTCGGCAAGCATAGCGTTGAAGAATAGTTCAATGTTGAGAGGCGTCTCTTCGTTGCTTGTTTTCTTCACTACAGCCACCGAACCAATTGTAGAAGGCTGCGTGTAGATGACATTTTCCACCGTCTGACCAACGCCAACCTGCACAAAATCGAGTTTGCTACTTATTTCGAGCGTCGACTTGTCGCAAAGCATTTGTCCGTTGTCTACAATCATTATGCGGTCGAGCAGATTCTCCACGTCGCGCACTTGGTGAGTAGAGATAATTATGGTGCGCTCATCGCTCATGCACTCAGCCACAGCGCGGCGGAACTGGCTTTTCGATGGAATATCGAGCCCGTTGCTTGGTTCGTCCATCAGCAGCAATCGGGTGTTGGTAGCAAGTGCGAAACACATAAAAGCCTTCTTCTTCTGACCCATTGAGAGTTGCCCTAAGTGTAGGTCGCGCGTCATATTGAATGCAGCCAAACTCTTTTCGAGCATCTGCATAGAGAAGCGTGGATAGAAAGGCGCATTTATTTTGATGTATTTATCAAACGTCATGTTTGGCAGCGAGAATTCTTCAGGTACTATATATATGTCTCTCAACGCTTCTGGATGACGTTGACGCATGTCGTAACCATCAAAAGTTACCTTACCACTCTCGGCGAATAATAATCCGCTCATGAGGTAGAGCATTGTAGATTTACCTGCGCCATTGAGGCCAAGCAAACCATACACATTGCCTTCTGTGAGCTCAAACGAGGCGTTATTGAACACCTTCTTGCTCTTGTAGCCAAATGTTACATCTTCAAACTTTATCATGGTGTTATAATTAAGTCAGTGTTATAATTATGTCGGTGTATTAGTTGATTAATACACTGCAAATATATGGATACATTTTTGAAACGTCCAAACATTTATTAGCTTTTTTTCAAAAAAAGAGTCTCTTTTATGTGATAATCAAGAAACGATTATGATTATTATAATGGCAGAGATGGGTAAGAAGATGTTCTGATTGTGCCCTTATATGGTTACATACGGTACAACATTATGAACAAAAAAGTAACTTGATGAGTTCAAATAAATACAGGATACCACAATACACCAAACGAAGAAATTGACACTGCTGGTTCTGTAGCCATAAGCTTCGCGATATAGTTTTAGATTGATATTTTCAATTAACTCTATACTCAAACTCATCGAAATCTGTAAAGCCCATCGCGCTGAGCTGCTTTTTGCTTGCAGCCACGTTGGTGGGCGTGTTGTAATCTTTGATTAGCGGTAGGCGTATTCTGCATTTTTCCTGCATATTGTGCTGCGCCAAATATTGCAAGTTCGCCATTACCCGACCATTGTCGATGGTAGTGTACGCCTTGTAAATATTGGTATTCATATCTTTTATATCTATTATGAAGTTATTCACAAACGGCATAATGCGCTCAATGTTGGACTGCGGCACGTTAAGGCTTGTCTCGATATTTATTTTCCATATGGGATTACTTATGCGGCGAAATTCTTCGATGAAAAGGCTTTGCTGACAAGGCTCGCCACCGCCAAAGGTGACGCCGCCGCCCGTAGCCTGAAAATATAGGTCGTCAATCATAACCTCGGCATGTAGCTTTTCGGGCGTAAGTATGCGGTATGAGTAATTGGTATCGAGGCATTGCGGATTGAGACAATAACGGCAATGCAGCGGACAACCGTGAAATGCAGCCAATGTGGTTACGCCATCGCCGTCACGACCTATGCGATGACGCGCCACGCCTATGAATTTTGCCTCAATTGCGGTCATTTTTCTTTTCGGTTGAAGCAATCGTTTCCAACGCTTTGGCTATTTCTGTTGTGTCTATTGGTTCTACGTATGTAGTGTCTATTGGGTATTCGCCTTGAGGTTGCACATCGCCTTCATCGCCTTGAACACATGATGTTTCGGTACTAATTATGCTCACCGCAGCCAAGCCTACCACGGCAATCTTTTTACCGAGGCTTTGGCGGCGCTGAAGTTCACGCTCTATGTAGCGCATCTCGCCTTCGCACGCTGGACATGTGCCACGGCATTCGCCTTCAAACGTGCATTCGTGCGGTTCGTAAGCTATTCCATTGGCATCGGCTATCTGTTTGCGAATGGCTTTTAGTTGGTCGCAAGTTTTCTTTCCGTGGTTCATTGTTATTCTTCTGAAATGATAAAATTTATGGGAATAGTACATGAAACATCTACAGCTTTTCCTCGTTGCTTTCCTGGCGTCCACTTAGGCATAGAAGAGACAACGCGAATGGCCTCTTTATCTAAATTTGGGTCTGCCGTGCGAACCACTTTCACATCGGTAATATTACCATCCTCATTAACTACAAACGACACAAATACTCGACCCTGAATACCATTTTCGAGAGCTTCAGTAGGATAATGCGTATTCTCTTTCAGATACTTACGAAGCTCGCCATCACCGCCAGGAAACGAAGGTAATTCTTCGACTATTATTCCCATAAAGACACTATCTTCTACCTCTACTACTTCTTCATCCAATAAAATTATTTCATCATCATCAGTACCTGAATAACATGTTATAATATTGAGTACTTCAGGTATCATGCTCGGAGTACAAACTTTTTTGGGTGATGCTATAATATTCACGTCTTCAATAAGATAATCGTCGCCCGATTCCGATGAAGCAATCCATAGCGGTGAACCATTGTACATACGAAAGCGCACACTCATATACTCTTGCTTCGGTTGCTTCGGCTGTGATGGAGGCGGAACCATTACTTCGCCCATTGTAGGCTCGTTAGCAGACGATTCTTTATCTGGCGGATTGATTGGTCTATCGGATGGCGACGTAAAACTGCACGACTGCTGGGTAGTAGCTATTGCAGCCGACAAACCAGTGGCAATACCCACCACGGCAATCTTTTTACCGAGGCCTTGGCGGCGCTGAAGTTCACGTTCTATGTAGCGCATCTCGCCTTCACACGCTGGACATGTGCCGCGGCATTCGCCTTCAAACGTGCATTCATGCGGTTCGTAAGCTATTCCGTTGGCATCGGCTATCTTTTTGCGAATGGCTTTTAGTTGATTGCAAGTAGATTTCCCGTGGTTCATGGCTTCTGTTTTTACTTGAATGTTGCCTATTTTACAATTTTACGACATATTTTATCAGCTATGCATACTGATTGTATATAAAAACAAAAAAGTCCGCCGAAATAGCGAACTTTTCGTGGAGCTGCGGGGAGTCGAACCCCGGTCCAAACACCGCAGCAATATGCTTTCTACATGCTTATTCTGTTATTAGTTTTCGTGTCGTGCGAGGGAACAGACACCCGAACACGACCTTATCTCTTTGAATTTCATCGCAGGCAAGGAGCATACCTACGACTATCCCTGAATTTGCAGCACCTCCGTGTCAAACGCCTCATGGATTGGGCTTTTGGGAGATGTCTCGTCTCAACCTCTTAGGTCGAGATAAAGCCGACTTACTAAACTTCGGTTAGGCAGCGAGAGCGTAAGAATTTTCGCCAGTTATAGTTCGAAACCCCAGATTATAGAGCTGTTGTCCCACCGGCTCTGCATGCTTACATATCACAATCAAATGCTGTCAAATCCATGTCAACCCCATTTGTGTAGTTATGTAACGGCTGCAAAAATAAGTTTTTTCTCGTTTCGTTGTATGTATATATGTTCTGCCTACGAGAATGTGTATTTGAAGGCAATACTATAGTTCTCTTTCAACTGGAACTTATTGCTCTCGTTATCGTAGTAGCGCAATGTAAGCAAGAAGCGCGTTGTGAGGAATCGGTTTATCTGCACGTCGAATATGTTTTCCCAGTTGAACTGTTTCTGACCATCTTTTGTGAGGAATTCAAAGAAGAGTTCGCACTGCGTGGTATAGGTGACGTTGTATGCGATAGGTTTCTTCCAGTTTACCGTTACCGAATAACCATTCAAATAGCGCGAGCGGCGGTCCTCGGCTATCTTATATCGAGTTTGGTCGATGAGCGCGGTGTCTGCCACCACGGTGAGCATTCCGGTGTATGGTGATAGAAGTATACTTATGTTGTCCTTCTTGTAGTCCATACCGAAGATGAACTGTATGTATGCTGGTGATAATAATGTAGATAATGGAGTGGTCTTTTCGGTATCGCTACCGCTGTAGCTACGGAACATCTGCGTCTTGAAGTTCCACTGAAACGAATAGTACCACTTTCTAACGGCGTTATAACCATACTTAGAAGTAATTTCAAATGCGTCATCGCTCACACGGGTCGAGAGGGTAGAAGTGCGCGTGAAACCAAGCTTTTCGGTAAAATTTGTTTCCCACGAGTGGCGACCTTTGTTGTATTCGGCTTTGTAGCGGAAGTCGTTGAGGATGGTTATGGAGTTTTCGCCACCCTTAACCCAGTTGCTTACAGCGAGTTGCGTGAGCTGTATGTTTTCTTGTCCGCTCACAGTCCAAGGCGATTTTTCGGCTTCTGGCTTGGTTACCATATCGTTGCGGCGGCTATAGTCATTGTCGTCGCGGAAGTATTTGGCCAGTTTGCGCGAGTCGTCGCTTTCCTGACCTTTGCGCTTGCGGCGTTCGGTGATGTCGCGCCACGGCTCTGGGATCTCGTTCCATACGTAAGTTATTGCAGCTAAGCTGTCTACGGTGTAGTTGTGCGCAATTTGTTCCACCATTTTGTCGGCTGCCGATAGATACGATTCGTATGCAGGATTGACGCCCGAAATGAATTGCTGATAGTTTGTAACTTGTTCGTTAGTAGCGTTTTTAGGTACGTATGTAATATTTACATTCGATGGTATGTACTTAGGTATGAAAAGCAGCGGTCCAACGCCAATCACCGAGTTTGTCTCGAATGTTTTGTGCGGCAGTAGGTAATAATTAACTACCAAATCCGTTGTGTCGGTGCGCACAGTGTCGTATTGCTGAGAGAGTTGAGTATAAGGCGTTTGCGCTTGCAAATGGCCGGCTATAAGTGCTAAAATAACAACTATGTAAACGCGAAGATAAAACATAAGTAACAGGGTATGTAGAAAGGATAATTAATTGAATTATAAGCTAATAATATTGTTGCGTATGCCAAACTTAATCATATCTACAGTGGTTTTGAGGTTGAGTTTCTGCATAATATGATTTTTGTGGCTCTCCACGGTTCGCACCGAAAGGAAAAGTTCGTCGGCAATCTCACGATTGGATTTATTGTTGCCCCAAAGTCTCAAAATTTCTATCTGACGAGTGCTAAGTGCTTCAACGCCAGCTTGTACTTGTTTGTCGGCAGTGACGTCGGAAATGTATCGACCAACGAGCAAGTGCGAGATAGATTTGCTATAGAAATCGTATCCGCCACGGAGCGTAAGTATGGCCTCTATCAAATCCTGACGCGTAGCATCGACGTCCAAAAAGCCGCGTGCGCCAGCTTTTATTGAATTGATAACAATTTGGTCGGCGTCGGCAGCCGAAGTGACCAAAAGTCGCAAGCGTTCGTAGCGCTGACTGAGAGTTTTTATGAGAGCAAACACCTCAGTGTCGACAGTATGTAGGTTGAACACAATAATATTTATGCCCAACGTTTTCACTTGCGACACAATCTCCATGGCATCGGTGCCCAGAGTCATAACATCAAAGTCTTCATGATCAGCAATAAGAGCTGCAAACGCTTCGCGCGTCAACTGATGGCGATCGTAGATTCCTATTTTTATCATAAATCGAGTGCTTGCATGGCAAATTTACAATTTTCTTGTAGATACAAATTGTTACTAATTGCTAATTAAGCGATTGCTTTCTCAAAATACCTACATAAAAAAAGTGACCGACAACTATCAACAGCTGCCGGTCATCAAATCCTTAACCAAATAAAACTCTAAAATTATGAAAAAACGCTTGCTCTGTCTCTATCACTTACCGTGCCAAAGTAGAGCTGTATGTTCGATAATTTTAGTTTTATCGTAAAACCTTTATTTGCGCGAACCAAGAAGGCGGAGCAAATAGAGGAAAATATTTATGAAGTCGAGGTAGAGCGATAGCGCGCCAAGGAGCGCAATTTTCTGCGTCGACTCGTTAACTTCTGTGGCATCGTTGAAGAGCGTTTTGATTTTCTGCACGTCGTAGGCGGTGAGTGCCACAAAAATCACTACGCCGATGGCCGAAACCAATAGCGAGAAGGTGTTGTTCATCCAAAACATATTCACCACGCCGGCTATAATCAAGCCTATCAAACCCATGAAGAGTATGTTGCCCCAACTTGAGAGATCGCGCTTGGTGGCATAGCCGTAAAGACTCATTGCGCCAAATGTGCCTGCCGTAACGAAGAATGTTGATGCGATGGAATCGGCTGTGTATAAGAGAAATATCGACGACATTGTGGCGCCGTTTATTACCGAATAGAGCACCATAAGTAGCGTAGCCGTGCTAAGGCTCATGCGGTGGATAGCCGACGTCATGGCCACTACCAAAGCCAATTCGCCAATGATGAGGCCGAAGAACGTAATTCTTGAGCTAAATATTATGCTTAGCAACTGTTCCGAGCCTGCCACAACCCAGGCTGTAAGACCAGTGATGAGAAGCGCGAGAGCCATCCACGAGAATACTTTGCGCATAAGTACAGTGCCAACCACATTCACATCGTCGGTGAAGGTGGTGTTGCCAAGTCTGAAATTGTTTTCTTCCATATTTATAAGTATTTGTTAGTTACAAAATAGTCCCCAAAATTAAGTATTCTGGCAATGGTCCGAAGGTACGCGAGTCGGAAAAGATGTCGCGGACGTCGTTGAGAAACCAGAAATATGAGTGCTCGAAGCGAAATGTATCGCCAATTTCGGGCAGCGTCTTTTGCTCATATTTACGAATGAGTGGCGCATAGTAGAGCAAGTTACGCGCATCGATAGTCACCTCGTCACCAGCGCGCGGAAGGCGAAAACGATGCATGTTGTATGCATTATTATGCGCCGTGAGGTCGTAGGGATAAATGGTGCGCGATGGCATGTTGGGCGGCGTCTGTGCGTAAGTATATAGCAACCAGTTTTTTATACGTAGCTCAACGGGCAGAACGACCGTTTGTGCGGTGTCGTCGAGAGTGTAGCCCGCATCGCGCGACATGCGGTGGCGGAACTTGAACGATAGCCCTTGCGAGATGCGAAACGTACTCTTTATGCTGCTTGCTTCGTCGATAAACGCACCATTTACTATGGCACAACCATCGACAAGCGAGACGGTGTCACCAGGCACGCCAGCAATACGTATATGTCGGCAATAGTCGGCGTCGGCTAACTTCACCACAACGCTGCTGCCAACACGCATTCTGCCTTTGCTTTTGGCAATATTTACAAGTTCCAAACGGCCAGACGAAGTGGCGTTGACGCAATATTCTATACGTATGAGAAAACGCGTAACTACGAATACCAGCAATACTGCCACAACCGACACCACCGCCCATTCCACTACGTTTTGAGTGGTATGCGGCAGTGCGCACAATTTATCTATGATGCACTTTTTGCTCATTCAGTGCGATATAGAATCATTTCACGCTCATGAAGAAGCGGTCCCAGCGGATACTTGAGAAGAGCGACTTGTCGGGATCGAGCGAGAGCCAAACGAAGAGCGGTTTGCCCACGATGTGGTCCTCTGGCACGAAGCCCCAGTAGCGCGAGTCGGCCGATTTGTGGCGGTTGTCGCCAAGCATGAAGTAGTAGTCCATAGCAAAGGTGTAGGTGGTTGTTGGCTTGCCGTCCACCTCGATAGTGCCATCGGCGCGGAGGTCGAGCGTATGACCTTCGTATGAAGTAATTATGCGTTCGTACAGCGTAATATTCTTCTGGTCGAGCGTGATGGTAGCGCCTTTGGTAGGCATCCAAATTGGGCCGTAATTATCGCGGCTCCAAGGATAATCGCTGCTGTATGGGAATACGCTGAAGCCAGTTGAATCGGGGTACTGCTCGTCAATCTTAATCTGTTCAATCATAGGCATTTTAGCCACTTGAGCAGCCTTGGCAGCGGTGAGCGGCAGATAATAATTGGGCCCCATACCACCAGCGACCTTGTCGTCGTTAGAGATGCCGAGGTTTTCGAAGAACTTGTCCGAGAGTACAACTCCGTTCGTCTTTATATAATAATTATGCTGAATCTCGGTTGGATTCTGCATAGGTTCCCCATTTATATAAACCTGATTATGAATGATTTGGAGCGTATCGCCAGGAGTAGCTATGCAGCGTTTTACGTAGCAGTCGCGTTTGTCCACCGGACGCCAAACCACCTCGCCGAGCGAAGCCTGAGCCTCTTTCACGCGCTTGCGACCATAATCCATAAGCATGTGGTTGCGACGCCAAGGATTCTTTATGTCCTGACCTTGAAGCACTTCGTTATGCTGAGCAACGTAGTTGGTACCTTCGCCCAAAATAATCGAGTAATAGTCGGGGTTAGGCATCTTTAGACAAACGGAGTCTCCAGCTGGGAAGTTGAAAACTACGATTTCGCCACGCTCAACGCGCTGAAAACCAGCCAAACGATGATAATCCCACATTGGCCAATCGAGGTACGACTTGCAGTTGCCAAAAGGCATTGTGTTCTGCGTAAGCGGCATAAATATTGGCGTGTTTGGCATTCGTGGGCCGTAGCTCATTTTACTTACGAAAAGATGGTCGCCAACGAGAAGCGACTTTTCGAGCGACGATGACGGAATCTGATAGTTCTGGAAAAAGAAAATATTTATGAAATATACTGCTACCAATGCAAATACTATGGCGTCGACCCAACTGACGAGCGGCGGATGCTTCTTAGAGAATGCGGTGTGCTTCCACCATCCCCAGTTGATTATTCGAGTTATGTATAAATCGAATGCTAATGGCAATCCGAGCAATAGCCACCAATTGCCTATCCATATTACTAATGCTAAATAGGCTATAGTGGTTATAATGCCTTTCACCCAGTTGATTGGAGTGACGTCTGAGAAATTTATTTTTTTCATTATAGATAAATAATGTCGATTTTTAGAATCCTAACATGTCCTTCATGCCGAAGAAACCCTTTTTGCCGCAAGTAAATTCTGCAGCAAGTACAACGCCAAGAGCGAAACCCTTGCGCGAACGTGCAGAGTGCTTGATCTCTATGTAGTCGGCATCGCTATCGTAGCAAACAGTGTGAATGCCAGCCACTTCGTGACGGCGGATAGCGCTAACTGGCATCTTGCCTTTTTCGAGATTTGGCGTCAGAGTCCAGCCATCTACGCGGTCGATGCGGCTAACGAGGTCGTCGGCTAATGTGATGGCAGTGCCGCTTGGTGCGTCGAGTTTATGTATATGGTGAGTCTCGGTCATCGATGGGTCGTACGCATCGAATTTGTTCATCAATTCGGCCAATTTGCGGTTTATTTCGAAGAAGATATTTACGCCCAAGCTGAAGTTCGACGAGTAGAAAAACGTCTGCTTACCATCGACGCACATTGCCTGAATTTCGGGTAGTTTATCGAGCCAACCCGTAGTGCCCGAAACGACGGCTTTTCCTCGTTTGAAACACTCTATGTAGTTGTTATAAGCCGACTTAGGCGTAGTAAACTCAATTACCACATCGGCCGATTGAAATGCGGGCGAATCCATTGTGTCGGGCAACCCAATATCTATGTGACTGACTATTTCATGTTTACGTTCGAGCGCTATTTGCTCTATCATGTGGCCCATTTTGCCGTAGCCGATAAGTGCGATTTTCATTTTTTGTAGTTTTCCTTATAAACGTTGGCAAAGATAATTAGTGGCTTGATAAATTTGCTCTATCAAATTTGTCTTATGACGCTTCTACGCTTTGTTTTCATAAGTATATGTATGCTAATGTGTTGTCGCTCGTCGGCTGAAGGATTTTGGACTCTTCAGTGGCGCGCATTCAACAAATTTCTCGACCGATTCGACACAATCGACTACGATACGCTATATATGTCGAACCCCGCCAATAAGTGGGGCGCCGGCACAAAATTGGAGATGTTTACAAGCCAAACGTCGTTCAACGGCGACACGGCGCTCATAGTAGAAGTGCCGCTCAAAGCTACATTGAAACTCTCGGCACACTATCGCTATTTGTCGCTTTCGTTTTCTACGCTCAAGTTTGGTCCACAGCGCGATTTTAGTTTCGACTTCGACATGAGTGGTCGAGTGTGGGGCTTCGATTTTATTTATGATCGCAGCAGCAAAGGCAACACGCCGCGCAAAGACAATGCCGACATAAAGAAGAAAACCTTCGATTTGAATGCATATTACGTGCTGCAAAATAAGAAGTTTTGTTACCCAGCAACGCGTGGCGGCGACATGGAGCAACGTCACACCGCAGGCAGTCCACTCTTTGGTCTTACATATTACTATTACAACATAAATATTCTCGACACCGCGGTGCTGTCGGCGTTCAAGATAAAAGAGGTGGTGGTGAACAATGGTGGTCTGTCGGCAGGATTTGGCATAAATATAGTTCCTGGCGCAAAGAAACGTTGGCTGATACATCTTTCGGCAATGCCCACGCTGACGGTTTTTTCGAAGAATAAGATGGTGCCCACTAAAGATGCCGATGACGACGACTACAAATCGACCGACGACTGGTTCTCGGATCGTGTGCTACTGCCCGTACGCGCATCTGTTGTCTACCACCACAACCATTTCTATTCGAGTTTCTACAGCTTCATCAATTGGTCCAAAACAGACTATGGCGAGTCGCACTCTGCCACGAACGTAGATATGCACTATTCTATAATAGTTGGCTGGAGTTGGTGAATTTGAAAATTGAAAGTTGGGGGATTAAGAATTGAGAATTGAAAATTGAGAGTCGCGTGTTGAATTCATGCAACAACACTGTCATATTCCTGTAATCGGTTTGTAACAATCAGTTTTAACCTTTGCTGCTAACAAATTATGCGAATATGAACACATTATTTTTAGCGATAGTAATATTCCTCATCGTGTTGGCAGTATTTGACTTAGTAGTAGGAGTCAGCAACGATGCAGTGAATTTCCTCAACTCGGCAATAGGTGCTAAAGTAGCCCAATTCAGAACGATAATTGTTATTGCGGCAATAGGCGTTTTTGCTGGCTCAGTCATGAGCAATGGCATGATGGACGTAGCGCGCCATGGCATAATGACACCAGCCTACTTCACATTCTACGATGTCATGTGCCTATTTCTTGCAGTTATGGTAACAGACGTCATTCTATTGGACATATTCAACACCTTAGGATTGCCAACCTCCACAACCGTCAGCATGGTGTTCGAGCTCTTGGGAGGTGCTTTAGCCATAGCATTAGTAAAAATTTTCAGCGGAGCCACCGATGCCAATGGAGTGCTACTTACACTTGGCGATTTAATCAACACCGAAAAGGCTCTTAGTGTTATACTAAGTATATTCCTAAGCGTAGCTGTAGCTTTCATTTTTGGTTCGTTGGTCCAGTGGCTAGCTCGTATTGTATTCACTTTCACATACCAAGATAACGGAGCTATAGCACATACTAAAGGTGCGATGTACAATAGGGCTAAGTCGTCGATAAAGATTGGTGTATTTGGTGGTATGGCTATGACGAGCATAGTTTGGTTTCTGCTGATAAAGGGGTTAAAAGGTTCAACAATCATGACGCCTCAACTAAAAGGCTTTATCGATGAATATACATGGTTGATATTAGGAACTGGTTTAGCTGTTTTCACTGTTATAATGACGCTTCTAAGCCTAATGAAAAGGCCCGTACTCAAATATATTGTCTTGCTCGGAACTTTTGCTCTTGCGCTGGCCTTTGCTGGCAACGATTTGGTAAACTTTGTAGGCGTGCCCTTAGCCGGACTTGAATCCTACAGAGATTATATGGCCAACGGCAATGGTGATGCCTTCTCGTTCTTGATGACATCACTTATGGACTCAGCACAAACGCCCACTATATTTTTACTTATAGCAGGAATAGTAATGGTGCTATCGCTCATCTTTTCGAAGAAGGCACAAAATGTAGTCAGTACCTCGGTCAACCTATCACGACAAGAAGAGGGCGACGAAATGTTTGGCTCGAGTGCAGCCGCACGACTAATAGTGCGTACAGCGCAAAAGACCGCTACAACCATATCAGCAATTGTTCCGCGCCCCATTGGACGATGGATCGACTCACGCTTCAACGTCAACGAAGCCATACTGCGAGAAGGAGCCGCCTTCGACGAGATTCGCGCATCGGTAAATTTAGTCCTTGCCGGACTGCTGGTAGCTTTGGGCACAAGCCTCAAACTGCCACTATCAACGACCTACGTCACCTTCATGGTGGCTATGGGTACGAGCCTCGCCGACAGAGCTTGGAGTCGCGAGAGCGCGGTATTCCGCATTACGGGCGTTTTGAGCGTCATTGGTGGTTGGTTCATCACAGCTGGCTCGGCTTTCATATTATGCTACATCATAGCCAACGCGCTATTTTTCGGATCTTTTATAGCTATGGCTTTAGCTATAATTATAGCTATTGTGCTGATTATTCGCAGCAACATAAAATTCAAAAGCAACAGCGAAACAAACGAATCGGACATTCTATTTAAGCAGATAAACAAAACCACCGACAAGGTCGAACGTTGGCAACTTCTGAAGTTGTATGTATGCCGAGGCGTTGTGAATCAACTCAAATTCACAAAATCATGTTTTCAAAAAGTAACTGATGCCTTCTTGAACGAAGATTATAGTCCACTTCGCCAATCGACTCACGATATAGACACTGCTCGCAAACAACTGAAGCGCCAGCGTCGCAGAGAGATAATATGTCTGCGCACTATTGAGCCTATGCTCGCTATGGAGAGAAACACCTGGTATTTCCTAAGCAACGGCTCCGTGGAACAGATGTTATACTGTCTGAAACGCATCAACGACCCATGTCGCGAACATGTCGGGAACAACTTCACTCCCGTATCTAAAGAGATGGCGGACAGCTTCGAAAATATTCAAAAATCTATTTTAGATGTATTTCTAAAAACAGAATACGCGCTCAAACCTTCCGTCATAAGCAAAGAAAAATTGACAGAAGTTAGAACACAAACAAAGGAGCTAATGAGAATGATATCCGACTACAGAAAAGAAATTATCGATAGCATGCAAAAAAACAGCGTAAACATTGAATCGACTATGGTTTACCTAAATATTATTCAAGAATCGCAAGTGCTTCTTAGCAGTCTGCGCCACTTACAAAGAGGCATTATAAAATTCTGCGCGTAAATATTCGTTCAATACTTATAGCGTTTGCCTAATATCATAAATATTGGATATAATTATGGCTGTTTTCCCTATTATCATTGTTACGTGAAATAGAATAGTATGAAGCAAGATAAAATACTAATCGTCGAAGACGAAGAGACACTGAGCGACGTCATGAAACTAAACCTGCAGAACGAAGGTTATGAAGTAGATGTTGCCAATAGCGCCGAACAAGCGCTTACCTACGATGTAAGAAGCTATTCGCTTATTCTTCTCGACATTATGATGGGCGAGATAAGTGGCATTCAGATGGCAAAAATTCTGAAGGCAGAACCATCCACGGCTTCAATTCCTATAATCTTCTGCACAGCTCGCGATAGCGAAGACGACATGGTGCAAGGCCTCAACATGGGCGCCGACGACTACATAATGAAGCCATTCTCTATTCGAAATCTCGTTGCGCGCGTCAGAAGTGTGCTACGACGCACTGGAAAGCAGCAAGATGAAGCCGATAAAGAGACAAACAATATATTGAAAATTGAAGGTCTGCTGCTCGATTTGAACCTCAAGCAATGTTACGTTGATGGTAAAGAGGTGAAACTCACAAAGACGGAATTTGAACTTCTTGAATTCCTTATGTCGAATATTGGCAGAATATTCTCGCGCGACGAAATTGTGCTTCGCGTATGGAACAACGTTGTTGTGCTCGATCGCACTATCGACGTAAATATCACTCGTCTTCGTCCGAAATTAGGACAATATGGCGCATATATCGTAACTCGTCCTGGATTTGGCTATGGCTTCCGTTGTTAAACTCTCATACCATCATAAGCTTTTTCTGCTGCTGCTCTCTTTTGCTTGGATTATGCTTATTTGCTTCGCTGTTTTCCAATATTATAGAGAGAAAGAGTGCAAGTCTGACATGCTTAATGCTCAACTACAAGCTTTCAACCGACATCAGCTACAACCCATTGAACAAGAGCAAGATACTACATACATATTGAATCGTCACGAAATGCCATTCGAAGGACTTCGTGCCACCATAATCGACTTCTCTGGCCGTGTGCTCTACGACGACACGCTCTCTCCCGACTCTTTGGATAACCACCAAAACCGCTCGGAGATATTGCAAGCCATGAAACATGGATCTGGATACAACATCAGCCGACACTCCTCGAGCGATGGTAGACTATATTTCTATTCTGCCACAAAAGGCAAAAACGTCATCTTCAGATCTGCTATACCATACTCCGACTCGCTTAACGAGCTGCTAAAAGCCGACTGGGCTTTCCTTTGGACGATTTTTATCTTTAGCATAATTATGAGCTTCATGGCCTATATAGCCACGCGTAGAATAGGCAAAACGATAGAACGTCTTAGCCTCTTCGCTGCTAAGGTCGAAAATGGTGACCGATTCGATGAATATGAGCCATTCCCTAACGACGAACTTGGCGCCATATCGAACCACATAGTAAAACTATATGCACGAAAACGTCAACTCACTAACGACCTCAACCACGAATTGAAAACACCTGTTGCATCTATTCAAATTTGTCTCGAAACACTGCTATCTAATATAGAATTGAGCGTCGAAAAACGTAAAGAATTGCTCGAACGCTGCTGCGCCAATACCGACAGACTCAGTCGCTTGCTTGCCGATGTCTCCCTCATAACTCGCATGGAAGATGGTAAGCATTTTATTGATAGTGAGAATGTTATCGTTGACAATATTTTATGCGAAATAGCAAGCGAGCTTAACGACTTGCCCGACGATCAAAAAATGACGCTGCATCTCGATTTGCCCGAACCCATAATTATACAAGGCAACAACGCGCTACTTGTGTCGATATTCAAAAATCTCACCGAGAATGCGCTCTCCTACTCGGGAGGCAAGAACATCTACATTTCGTTGCTATCACACAACAATGGCAAATACCACATACGCTTCGAGGACGATGGTTGCGGTGTCGACGAAGATAAACTTCCTCACCTCTTCGAACGCTTCTATCGCGTCGACAAAGGACGCTCACGACAGCGCGGTGGCACTGGGTTAGGGCTCTCTATCGTCAAGCATGCCATTCTATTCCATGGTGGCACAATAGGCGTCAGCAACCGCCCAGAAGGTGGACTTCGCTTCGATTTCTCTTTGAGCGAAAAGATCCTGAATAAGCAAAAATCGATTTGATTAAGACGTTGTTTTAGTCAAAGAGAGAAATTCTCCACGTCAGTTGGTAATTAAGAACTTGACAGTATTCTACACGAAAGGTATATTTTTGTCTTTCTAACACTAAAACAATTTTAGGAGATGAAAAAGTTCATTCTTAATCTTATTCCTACACTTACTATCACACTCGCTGCTTTGTGTGCTATTTATGATGATTTCTTTTCATTAATTTTTGGTTTCATTTTCATTTTCTTATTGCCCATTGTAGCATTAGTCGCATTTTTTTCGATAATATACTCATGTTGCGTCGCATATAAGTGGCGTAAAGCGATATTGAGCCTACACATAATAAATATCACATTAATTCTAATACTAATAATACCAAGCTCAGAGCCAATAGCAATCGAGATGGAAAAAAACTACGAAGACAACAGAGACGACATTTTCAATCTTTCACACTACGCGCAAAAAGCAATCAACGATTCTTGTTGTCTAAATATTGAATATGATTTTTTTCATCCATACGACAACAAAATGCCCGATTCTGCCGAATGTGTCCTTATTGGATTAAACGACACTGAACAGCAACACATAAATAGGCTGATAAGAAAAGCCGACTGCAAAGGCATTCGTATAACCAAAGAATCGGTTCATATTTTATACAAAAGAGTCGGATTCGGCGCATACAGTTACGTAATTCCATTATCAAACAATTATAAATCAAGTTGGGAAAACCATAAAAACAAAATTCCAGAATACTCAAAGATAGAATACAACGATACGGTACTATTTATATACGAGAGTGGAGCTATCGGCTCAGATAACTTCGTTGGTAAAGATGAGTATTTAGAGCAACGAGCATTGTAACATAAACGGAATATGACAACACTTGCATACAAAAGTTGCTACAATTAAACGACATAAAAACCGACAAATCGCAAATGAATTGTAAATTCGCGGCGGCAAAAAGCAAGAACCACAAAACAAACCTTATAATATAAAAATGAACAAGAGTGCACTTCAAGTAGCTCGCGCAAGCTATCAGCCGAAAGTTCCGGCATCGATTTGCGGCGCAACCAAAATCGTTGAAGGCAAGGCTACCGAATCTGTAGCCGATCAGGCCGACATCAAAAAACTATTTCCTAATACCTACGGCATGCCTATCGTAACCTTCGAAAAGGGCGAGGCAGCTAAATCAGCTGTGGCTATCAACGTTGGTGTTATCCTTTCGGGCGGTCAGGCTCCTGGCGGTCACAATGTTATTTCTGGTATTTTCGATGGCATCAAGGCTCAGAATCCTAATTCTAAACTTTATGGTTTCCTCGGTGGCCCTAGCGGTCTCGTAGATCATAAATATATCGAACTTACTTCAGATATTATCGATGAGTATCGCAACACTGGTGGTTTCGATATTATCGGCTCTGGTCGTACGAAACTCGAAGAGGTTGAGCAGTTCGACAAAGGCCTCGAAATCTGCAAGAAACTCGGTATCAAGGCGGTAGTCATCATCGGTGGTGACGACTCGAACACGAATGCTTGCGTGCTGGCGGAGTACTATCTGCAAAAACAATGCGGCATTCAGGTCATCGGATGTCCGAAGACGATCGACGGCGACCTCAAGAACGAGATGATCGAGACTTCGTTCGGTTTTGATACGGCTTGTAAGACCTATGCCGAGCTCATCGGTAACATCCAGCGTGACGCCAATTCGGCGAAGAAATACTGGCACTTCATCCGTCTCATGGGCCGCAGCGCAAGTCATATCGCCCTCGAGTGCGCGCTCCAGAGTCAGCCGAATATCTGCCTCATTTCGGAGGAGGTAGAGGCTAAGAGCATGACTCTCAATGATATCGTAGAAGACATCGTGAAAGTGATCGTGGCTCGCGCGAACGCAGGACTCAACTTCGGTACGATCCTCATTCCGGAAGGTCTGATCGAGTTCATCCCGGCTATGCGCGTGCTGATCCAAGAGCTCAACGACATGCTGGCTAACAATGAAGAGTTCACCGGCCTTGACGGCGACGATGCAAAACGCGAGTACGTGAAGAGCATGCTGAGCCCGGCTTCGTGCGACCTCTATCGTTCGCTGCCGAAGGGTATAGCACGTCAGCTGACGCTTGACCGTGACCCGCACGGAAACGTGATGGTATCGCAGATTGAGACCGAGAAACTGCTCATCGAGATGGTTCAAAAACGTCTGGCGGTACTCAAAGCCAACGGCGAATACAAAGGTAAATTCAGCGCGCTCAACCACTTCTTCGGCTACGAAGGACGTTGCGCTGCTCCATCCAACTACGATGCTGACTACTGCTACTCTCTCGGTTACAATGCTTCTCGCCTCATCGCTAATGGCAAGACTGGCTATATG
>JAFYCM010000016.1 GCA_017539645.1 Bacteroidales bacterium | reverse complement strand
CCGACCGTGTAATAAGTCTTACGTATGGCAGCTCTACTATCAGCGGACGACAGATAACCACTGGCTGCATTCAGAGCCTCGATGGCGGTGTAGGTTTCGACCTCGATAATGGTCAGATTTGGGGAACGATAAACTTCACCAGGTCACCTACTACCAAAACAGCCATCGAAACCATGGCAACCGACGCGGGAACGACAGCCGCAAACTCCGCTATTAGCAACATACAGATTGGCGGACGTAACTACTTGCTCAATTCCGATGGCTCAAAGAGCGATAAGATTACACTACATGGCGGTGCTTCGTTGTCCACTCTCGATGGTGTAAAGTGCGTAAAAGCCGACAAAAACACGACTTCTTGCGGATTCTACGCAAGCACAAGCCAGATGTCAAGTGCTATCAATGGCAATACTACAGATGAATTTGATTGGGTGCTTTCCGTAGATGTGTATGCTTCGGCTGCTAATATCGATTGTCAGTGGGGATTGGGTTATGGCGAACGCGAGACTATCGCTACCGTAGGAGCATGGCACAGACTGACTAAGTCAGTAAAAAGCAGCCTAAAGACGTTTGTAGTTTATAAGGTCAACAATAACGGGACGCTCTACTTCAAAAATTGGAAACTTGAAAGAGGCAATGTAGCTACCGATTGGACGCCAGCGCCCGAAGATGAGACGGCGGCTCTCGAAACTCTCGGAACAACCATAAGCGGTTTGTCGAGTGATATTGTCGATTTGCAAGGCCAGATTGACGGGAAGATAGATACTTGGTTCAAAACCGTTGACCCAACAACAAGCAACGAGCCAGCAAGTACGTGGGATAGCACAGCAAAAGCAGAACACAAAGATGACTTGTATTACAACACCACTACTGGTGACGTATTTCGTTGGACGGGTTCGGAGTGGGCAAAAGTGCAAGATAGCCAGATACAAGAGGCACTCGACAATGCAAGCACCGCACAAGCTACTGCCGACGGGAAAATGACTGTATTCACGGCTACGCCAAGCAACTACAAGCGCGGTGATATGTGGGTGCAAGGAGCAAGCGGTGACATTAAGTATGCCACAAAAAATGGCACAACTTACGTTGCAGCCGATTGGGTTGTTGCATCTAAGTATACGGACGACACGGAGGCAACCAAAGCGCAACTCATTGCCAATGCTGCGCCAAACATCTACCCAGACCACAACTTCGAACACAACTATTGGACTATTGGCAATGCCTACAGCGGTGCTATCACCGCTCCTACGGGCGGTGGTATTCGCCTTATCACTGGGCGCGACATAAGAGGTTCGTACTCTTTCCGCCTTGTTGCTGGGCATACTTACAAGCTATCCGTATGGGCACAGCGAATATCTGGCTCGGTGATGTTCAACATGAGTCTATGGTGGGGCGGACAGACAAGCGGCTACTCCTACGATGGTTATGCGGCTACACTCGTAGAAGAAGAGACGAGCGGCAATTGGACTCGCTATTCGCGCATACTTACGCCCGATGCTATTGTTGGCAATCCTGCGTCAGCACAACCGTATTTCCAAATAGCGCAAGACTATTCGTCAACCGATACGCAGTGGATTATCAGCGATTACATCATCGAAGATTACACGGCAGAGAAAGCGGCGAACGATGCGGCTTCGGCAGCAGCGGTAGCGGCAACACAAGCAGCAGCGGCGCAAACTACACTTAGCAACTACGCCAGCGATAGTAAGATAGCACCAACGGAAAAAACGTCGCTCAAACAGCAACTTGCCGACATCAACGCAGAATATACGCAGATTAGCAACGACGCGACGCGGTACAGCCTAAAGAGTACTACGGCGTGGACTAACTACAACACCTCCAAAAGCAAAGCCGTTACTGCTCTGGGATATTATACTGCTTCGACACCAGACTTTATCGACATCATTACAGATAGCAGCAGCCAATACTACTACGCTAACATTGCTGCTTATTACGGATATAGACAAACAATCCTTGAAGCCATTGCGGCGGCGGCTAAAACTTATGCCGATACAGTGGCAGAGGAAGCAGCAGCGGCGGCGGTTGACGCCTTAGACTACGTAGGACGCAACGTTTTGCGCAGCTCACGCTCATTTGAACTCGGATCGTCGTCCAATTGGGCTGATGGTACATGGCGTGCAAGCGGCTCTGGTACTGGCACACGCACTCGCTTACGTGTAACATCTTCTGGTTATCCCGAAAATCCGCCCGTATTAACAGACGTATGGCTATTCACATCGGCGAGTGCGACGAGTGGAGAAACGTCAATGTGTCAGCAATATATCACCGATATGGAAATTGGCAAGAAATATACGCTTAGCTGCTACGCACGCGCTACGAGCGGAACGCCTAAGCTATATCTGGAGAATGGCAGGGGCAACATCTCGCAAACGGAAGTAACAGACGAATGGCAGCGTTATACGCTAACCGTTACTAATACTGCGGCTCAGATGAGCACGGGCGGCGGTGGAGTTATCTACATCGGTCACTATTCCTCGGTAGGCACGATACAGATTTGCGGCATCAAACTTGAGAAGGGCGAAAACGCCACTCCGTGGTGCAGCAACGATGCCGACCAAGACTACCTCTCCGATGCCCTTGCGGAGGCTTCGGCAAATGTAGGCGGCACAACGGTAAAACATGGTTTGGTGCTATCGTCGTTTATTGGAGTGCGCGACAACTCCGACAATGTGGTGGCTGGTATGACAGCTACTAAGGACGCAAACGGGAATAAGATGCCTATGATTTTCGCTGGTGCTGGCAATGGCACAACAAACCCTCTATTAGGTCGTTTCCGTGTGTATAACACTGGTACGGTAGAAAGCTACAATAAGGCGGAGACACAAAGGCTACAATACGATAGTTCGCTGCTCAACTTCGAGGTAAAGAATGGCACGCGATGGGACAAGCGCAACGTCATAACATCTGCTCTTGCTAATGGTATCACTAATATGCTTGCGGCGGCTAATATGGCTTCGCGGACTGGCACTTGTGCTGCTAAGTCTGGCTCAACGAACAACAATAAGACTACCTATTTTTACTTTACCAATAACCAAATTGCTTATCCGCTTGCTCCTAATAGTGGCAGCCAACAAACAATTCCTTTCTCGGCGGTCACACTTATTGCGGCTAATGTAGTTACCTCCGCCTATGTGTTTAGCTACGATGGGTTTACGTTGAACATCAAAGGTCAAAATTCCGCGCAAGGCTCAAGCACGCAGTACTCTCCTACAGATTGGTTCTCCATTACTAACAATGGTGCTTTCTCGGGTACATATTCCGTTATGTTGAATAGCACAACGATAAAGAGCGGTTCACTCTCATCGCTCGATAGCAGCAGCGGAACTAACATCACTATAGAAGCTGGCGCAATCAACGTGGCGGCAAATGCAGCGGTTACTTTGTCGATAGTGATAAAAGGAACATGGGGCAATGCCACGGTAACAGAGAAGTACTATTCGGGTTCGGAATCGGCTTATTTGGACGACTACGGCAACTACAAAATAAACATTCCGTTTACTCGCTATGCCAACATGTCGTTCACAACTACAGCCTTTGATTGGGTAGTAGGACAGAAGGCGTATTGCAATACGTTTTACGCCAATGCGCTAATCCTTGCACAAGCCACATTCGCCTATTTGGGTATCGACCCAGCTATGACCGATGGCGACCTCTTGCGCATGGAAGCTGGTGCTTCGCAGACGAGCTACAACCGCTTTAGGCTCAACAAGACCAACGGCTTACTCTTCTCGCAAGGCTCATCTTCGTGGTGGAGGCTCAACCCCCTCGCACTCATCGTGAGGGTGACGTGGAATAGCAGCACAAGTTCGTATTCCAAAGATGTCAAGTACAATCCAAGAGGTATAACGCCAAGCGTAGCGATAGATGGTGATAGCTGTAAAATTACTCACAACCTCGGTACATCTGACTACTCCGCCAACGTGGTTATACGTAGCAACACATTAGACGCAAGACGCCCAGGCGTGCAAGTGGATATTCAGAGTACATACGCAAGAGTGAACATTGGAGACCACGGCAACTCATGGAGAGCCGATTTTGATATATTTTTCTACGATTATTCTACGCTTTAGTTTGTATATTTCGCGAAAAATTATTATAATAGTGTATTAACACAAAAAATCAAGAACAAATGAAAAGGACGATTCTTTTACTAATGGTAGGCTTCATCTTCGCCTTCGCCTCGTGCGATAAAGACGATGACAACGGGAAACTCGACCCGAACGCAAAGATTTACATTTCTGGCGTTGACAAACTTTTGAAGAACACTCGCTACGGCGTTGACGCTCCACTCACGGCTCACGAGATTTGCCGTCTCGATAGTCTGTGGCTTGTTAGTGATAAGGTTAACGAAGATGGTGGTGTTACAACAAGTTGTTCCTACTTCTCTTTTAGTGGCGAAAGTGGTTGCACCATCGATACCATAAACAACCGACTTGTATTTAATGCAGGTAACATAAATGGCATAGATGACAATTGGTTTCTTGACCCAAGCACTGGCTTCAATGATTATTATATTTACCGAGATGTCTTAGTATACGATGAGCGCGGAGTGGCAACTCAAATAGGTCTCGACACTCTCGCCTACATTCCGAACGCCCAGCGCCAAGCAGCCTACGAGCAAATAAAAGCCTTGTGGGACACCGAGAATTGGGACGCTATATACGAGATATTTCAGAACGCTTTCACTTTCGTACCATGCACGGGCAAGGAGTTTAGAGAGCTCAAAGAAGCTGGATTGAATTAATATTATAGAAGTTGAAATTGAAAAGGCTGTCCTTCGGGGCGGTCTTTTTTATTTGCCACAACAATTTTTGTACTTTTTGCCACTTCCACACGGGCAACTATCGTTTCTATTAGGTATTCTATCCTTCACTATTGTTTGCCCGCTTTGCATTCCAGCCACAAAATCAATTCTTTGCATTGAAGGCACTCTGAAACTCATAGTTGTTTTCCCTTGATAATTCGTAATAGCAAAATCACCCATTGTGATTATATTCATACCTATGAGCATACCCACACTCTTATCTCCAGAAAGTTCGTCGCATTCTGTAACTTGCGTGTTAATTGATATGTCTTTGTTGTTCAAAGTGATGTTTACATAATAGACATTTACTTCCCTCGTGCCATGTACACCTCTAACATTTGCTTTCGATACTGCAATCAAACCCAAAGATTGAGCTACCGACTTTGTAATGACTGAGTTAGTCGCTCCTGTGTCCCAGATGCCCAAAGTATCTATAGTCCGATTTGTAAAAGCGTTTGTTATGTGAACTTCGGTTTTTATACAATTAGCCGTGCCAATATAGTTGTTGTGTGTTAACGCCCTAATTTTCATAGAAATCATTCCTTTATGCAAAGATTACTCGTGAATGAAATGTTTGAGTATAGGCATCTTCCCCCTCTGAGCATTCTTGTATCAAGAAAGAGCCTAATTCATGTCCTTGCGAAAGCGTATTCTTTATTGCTTCGTCAAATGAAGAATAATCACCAATGACGGTTTGCTCCTTTATGACTATATAACGCCCGTTGTACTTCTTTACCAAGTCATCTTGATGAGATAGATAATATTTGAACTCCTCGTCTAACATAACTATAACGTTTGCGGCAAATGTAGAAAATAAAGTAAAAAAATCGACCTCCACACTTGCATATATAATGATATTATTATATATTTACATACACAATCAAACGCGAAAGGAGGTGTATGTAATGAGTGAGTAAAGAGAGAATAAAACAATTGGTTGCTCAAATTTTCCAACTGTTGACGCTGATAGAAAACGAGAGCAACCATAGTAAAATTCAAAAGATTCGAGGTCTACTAAACGAAATCCTTGAATCGTAAAAAGGGCCTTCGGTGTAAAAGCCGAGGACTAATTTATAACGAAATAAGTTAGACGAATATGGCAAAGGGGAATTATTACGGTATAGACATATACAACTTAGATAGATACTTGGCAGAACGCAAGGAAACTATCAAAGTAAAAGGTGGCGCATTGTCGCTCCAATTTGTAGAATTGGATGGTTTAATTAATATAAGCAAGTTCAGTAAGCGGTTTATGCACAAATCGCAATCATGGTTTTCTCAGCGTTTGCACGGTGCTCTTGTTATGCGCAAAGAGCAAGAGTTTAAGGAGCAAGAATACGCACGCATAGCCGAAAGTTTCCGCGAACTTGCACGGCAGCTAAACCAATATGCCGATGAGATTGATGCGGCGGAATGAAACGAATTACATGGCTGTCTACGGGCAGCCCTTTTTGGTCCGGTGGTAGTTCGCTATTTCCGAACAACCATTTTCCCAACGGCGGGAAAATGATACACCTATTATGCGCCTATATAGGTGTAATATAGGTGTGATTATAGGCATAGTATAGGCATAAAAAACGCGCGACCGTCACGGCTACGCGGAAAGAACTTTTAACATCAAAAATATCGTTTGTTCGCTATCCAATGTTGCCAATCTATGTAGACAAAACATTCACAGAGTAGCCAACCAAGCTTAAAACTTATATGGTGGCGTTGAATTTTCTTCATAACTTTGATTTAAGTTCTTTTTCAATAATTCTATTCTTTACCCATATTTTAGGAATATGTACCCAAAATCGGTGTTCTGGGTACATATTGGTTATTACACACCAGTGCTGCCAAAGCCGTTCTCTCCACGCTCGGTGCTGTCAAGTTCTGATACCTCAATGAGTGTTTGTGTGGTGAGATAATCTTCGATAGACTGTGTATGGTTTTTATCTTCAAAATCATCACGGATATAGTTATCTATATCTATTAAGATTTGTTGCGTAAACATCACCATACGTATAGCCATCTGACAAATTCTACCTCCTTTGCTCAGACAAAAATCTTCACCGCTCGCATTGTAGACTATTGCGGCTACCTCGCCACGATAATTTGCGTCAATTACTCCAAGTTGCACCAGAATACCTTTACAACTCAATCCGCTTCGTGGTCGTATCTGGGCTTCAAAGTTTTCGGGTAGTTGCAACGCAAACCCAAGCGGAATTTTGGCTATCTCGCCATTCTTGATAAATACACTTTCATTAGCGTAGCAGTCGAAACACGCGTCTCCTTTGCGTTGTTTTTGCGGCATCGAGCCGCCGTTGATTAATTTTACTTTTATATCCATTTTACTCTTTTTTTTCAGTTGTTAAGGATTACTTTACAACTCAATTTTCATTTTTATTGTCTTTGTTAGAATCAGTTATTTTCATTACGTCGCCTTGGATAACTATAGACACCTTTTTTGTGCCTTCAAGCGTTTGGTTTATCTCTTGCGCTTTGGAAGCGTACCACGCCGCTTTGCGCATATCTTCGCTCGTTAAGCCTTTGCGCCCAGCTCTGGACGTGTATTTGAAGACGTTAAGTTTACACCAGATTGCCACCTCTTCGGGGTGGAACACTTCAAGCATAACGTCTATTAGCTGCTTGTTACCGCACCTATAGTGTTCATCTTTAGGGCTGATTGTTGGATTTTCCATATTGGTTATTCGTCTTTATTTTCAAAAAGCCCTCACTTTACGTAGGCAGAGGGCAACTCCTTGCGGTGTTTACGTTAACCGCTGTAGCCGACAAAGGACTACACGCTACGTTGCCGTGTACTTAGGCATCTGTTTTAGGTTTATAATCTTTGCACTCTTGCGGTTTGAAAAGAAACACAGAGAACTTAGCTCCCCATTCGCCTTTGGCTTTGCAGTGGCAGAGAAACGGTTTGCCACTGTAGTCCAGCTCGTGTGGGTCGTAAGAGTTGGCACAGTTATTACATATCACTCTTGTCAACTCCAGTTTCGTCTGCTTCTTTGCCATTTTTTCTTAGTTAGCGTTTGCTGTTAGACATAGGATTATTGCCCCGAACACTGCCAGTTCGCTCCAAAACGTAAACGAGGAGCGTAGTGTTTGGGTGCGTGAAGCACAAACAACAAATAATACAGACAAGCATAATAGCGCTGTTAGCACGACTTTTGCATCGATAAAGATGCAGCACCACACCACTCCAGCTATAGCGCCCGTATAAGCGCCTATGTAGTGTACGTAGCCTTCGAGCGTATGCTTATCCTCTGAGAGTACGGCACAACCACAGAAGGCTAAGCCAGAAGGACATAAAAACCCAATGAATTGCCAAGGCGAGCCATCGCCCAAGTCTATCATTACAGATATAATCAACAAGGCTTCTATCCACAAAAAAGCGGTGAATAGATAGCCAAGTCCTTTGTTTTTTTCTTCGTACAAATAGTACGTGTTAGATATACTTTTCGGAATACCGAAATTTGCAATTGCTACCCACACGTATAGGATAAACAATGCCAATGCGATTAGTGCTAATATCATGTTACTCATCGTAAAAGTTATATATCAGAGTTAGTCTATTCCTTACTGATGTAACGAATCCTTCTTTTGCGCCTATTTCAAGGCGTATACCTTCAATCCATTTTGCCGAATACATTGCTTTGTTGTCGAGTGTAGCCGTTACTCTATTGCCTATTATCTTCCATGTATCAGTACTCACCAGTTCATTGACTCTGACATCCTTGATGCAATCGTATTTATCGAGCAGATATTTGCGTATTTCAGTGATTTTCATGGCTATTTCTTTTTTAGCTTTAACAATGCTATAGTTACCCCAAACAATACACAGCCAATAAATATCCAAAACAATCCATTGCTTATTCTTTGCCACAAAGAAGGCTGTTCTACAATAGTTGTATTTTGACTGTTATCATCAGTAGTATTATCCTTAGATTTATCTTTGACAGAAGTGCTATCATTCTTTTCGATGTATATTGTATCGTGTACCGTCACTTCTCTATCTCGGCAAATAGGTCTATTACATGGTCGGTCTCGCCAAAGTTGTTTTGAATGTCGTAATCTTCAGCTGGTATACCCAACTTAATAAACTCATTTTTGAACGTCCCGCTCTGCTCGAATAGACAATGTACTTTGCCTTTTATCTCCATTACTTACGTCTTAGAATTTTACAAACAACATACAGAGCGCCGAGAGCCACAAGTAGGATAAAGCCCCAAAAAGCGCCTTCTTTCATTCGCTGCCAAATGGTAGGTTTCTGTTCTATTACGCGCTCTACATAGCGGTCTACGTAGACGGAATCGGTCTTAGTTACTATCAGCGTATCTACACTCACCTTTTCGCGTATTCGCCAGCGCGTTACCTCTTTGGAGATGCCAAGTAGCTTCATGTAGCGCGTGACTGGCTTCGCCTCTATAAATAGCTGAATGAGCATGGCACGCTCTACCATTGTGGTATGCTCTTTTACGTATGTAGATAGCTTCGTTATGTAGAGGTCGTTCTGTATCTGCGTACGTTTGTTTGTCAGCAATATGGCAATGAGTTCGCACACTTCCGTTTCGTTGCGTTTGCACACATCCATTATTGCGGCTTGTGGACTGATGCCTACGAGTTGCTTGTTGAAGTCGAGCAGATGCTTATATCGGTCTACTATGAGCGTTTTGCCGAGCGTCAATGGCTCAATAACAAACTCTCTATCTCCTATGCGCACCGCTATTGGCTTCTCGGTAAGCACGTCGGCTATTTCGCTTATTTCTTCGTCTGTCATATACTTATGGCTGTTTGGTTAGTAATAAAAAAGGCGGCGATAGCCGAGTTAACAACTATCACCGCCGTTCTTGGCTTTCGAGTGTCTACGCTCCTACGCCATCAACCTGGGATTTGTCCAGAGGTTGGGTCGGTAACGACTTGGAATTGTACAGCATTGCTGTCGTTGCCCGAAGGAATAAGGGCATCGAGCGTATACTTGTACTGGATACCATCTTCGGCGGTATACGAAGGCTCAAGCGAGAGTACACCACGTGGAATGTAGAGACCTGGAGCGGTGGCATCTTCAGGCTGAAGTTTTATTGCATACTCGCCTTGGATTACGCCGTTCACGTCCGTAACGCCATCAAGTTTACCTTGCGTAGCTGAGCCGCGATAGGTGAACTCGAGAGCAGCGGTGTTGGCGCTATAGCGTGTTGCTTCTACCTCGCCGCCTTCTATCTTAGCCTCTTTCTTGTCACCCTTGGTGATGGTAAGAGTGGTTGTGCCTTCAGCTGGCGTCGGAGCGGCTTTCCATGTGCCAGGAGTACCGCTCGAAAGCGGCGCATACCAAATTTTGGGTTTACCCCATGAGATTACTGCCATATAACAAACTATTTAGCTGATTAAACTTTATCGTAATACTTATACTTGAGCGACACTACTACGAAGTGCTGATTGATTTCTGCATCCGCCTCGGTGTAGATGGTCTGTGCCAAATGGAATAAGTAGTTACTCCTATTAGCCGTAAGACTCTCTACCCACGCCGCCGCCAATGCTTCGAGTTGTGCCGTGCGAGCTCCGTCTTGAACCATAACACCATTGCTGAAAGAGTCGATGTCGGGGACGTATATATTCACGGTTACCGTTCCAGTATCTATGTCGCCTACGCTGCCCTCGGTGAATATCACTACAATATCCTCCAATCGGCTGTCGCGTGGACGGTATCCATCGCGGTAAACGCCACCGCTTATGCCCGTACACAATGCCGTGTCGGCTTTTATCAGTGCGTATATATCACCTTGTATCTGACTTCCAGTCTTCATATTACAATTGACTTAAGAGCTGTGGCACCAGCTTCTCGGCAAGAGATTCGGCGCTCTGTAAAACGTTGTAGCCTTTTGCGACTACGTACTTAGCATAATTTCTACCAGCAACAACGAAGAGAGCCGCATCATGTGGGTATTGTGCTGCGAGTTTCATCGCATATTCCTTACCCGATTGCGTTCCTTCTTGCCCTTCTTTTATGGCTACGAAACCGCCGTCTTGCACCACTTGCCCGTTAACTACTACTATGTAGCCTACCGAACTGCGAAGGTTGCCCGTCTGATCCAAGTAGGCTTTGCCATGGTAAGAGCGTGCTTCGTTCACACACGCCTCGCCTATGTAGCACAACGTGCGTATTATCACACGTCGGTAGCGTCGTATACGTTCCTCGATGTAGGCGTTTATATCCGACATCGGTGTGTTGCATTTGGCTGGCATAGCTTGCGATTTTTACACTGTTATTCTCAGTTGCTCCACGCCATCGAGTACGTCAATAGACTTAATCGAGAATTCGCCCACCACGGCGCCATTCATATCGGTTAGCTTTATCTGCTCAGCGGTGAAGGCTGTGAGTTGCTTCTCGATAAGTATGGTATATTGTGCTATGGTGAACGCTTCGCCATTGGAGCGCCCAAGTTGATTGTACATATTAGCCGTATACTGGCACGCAATAGGCTCACCCCACGATGCGCTGCTTGCTATCGGAAAACCCGTGACAGGGTCTATACCGCCTGCCGTCTTGGTTTTTGCCTGTATGTAGCCGTTTTGTATTATCATAGCTTAGAATCTTGAGCCTTTGTAGCCATATTGCACCTTAGGTGTTCCCTCGTCGCCAAACTCAGCAACAAGTTCCATCGCGCGGTTACGCATCTGTAAACGTTGTGCGTCGGTGAAGTTGTACGATTGCCCACCTTGCGACACTTGCGGCGCATAGCTGAGCCAAATAAGTAGGTCGGCTATACAGAGGTTATATGCTGCATTGGTGGTTACAAGTTCCGTTGTCGCTTCAGCTTCGAGCGATAAACCCCGCCGCGCCGCAACCTCTTGCAAGGTGCGGAGCGGTATAGGGTATGAGTTAACGCCTCTGAGTGCTTCAAGAGTGGTCATTGGTTAGCGTTTTAGCGGTTTACGACCATGCGTTGCCGTCGGTCTTAACGTAGATGTTGCGATATGCGGTATCGAATACCGGCACAGCATCTGCTTGACCAATAGTAACCTCGGTGAGAGGCTCTACAGTACCGTACTTCTTGATTACGGTGTGAGCACGCTCAGAGCGGAGAATCAAGTCGTTGTGTTCCTGGAGTACATCATACTGAGTAGTACCAAGACGCTCGGTCTCTGCGAGAATCAAACGGCGATCTGCGAATGGGTTAGCAGAGGTCTGCGTGCCATCGGCAAACTCACGAGTGATAGTCTGGTCGATAACGCGGAATTGGATGCCGTTGAGCCATGCTTGTTTAGCGAGCATTGCGTTGACTTGTGCGAGGTCGGGCGTCTGCTTAATGTTGAGAGCATTAGCAGCGAACGATGCACAAGCCTTGATAATCTGTTCAGCAGAGCAGATGTAATACAACTCGTTGAGGTTGATGAACGCGAATTTCGGGTTCAAGCCGTTGCCTTTAGCGTGCTTAACAAGCGTAGCAAGGTCACCGATAATATCAGCGCTGTTAGAGGTTGCCCAGTTGGTAGAGGTTGCCTTCTTCTGAATCTCAGCATCTACGTCGTAGTCGAGGTCGAACTGGTTAGCGAAGGTGGCGTTGTTGGTAGTGGTGAAAGCCAGCTTACCAGCGTTTGAAGCCAAAGCCCAAGCTATGTATTCGAGTTCGCTCTGTACGCCGTTGAAGCAGAAATCGATGTCCTCGCCCCAATACTGTACGAGTTTTGTAGCATCGTCTGAGTTAGCGAAAGCGAGTTCAGTCTGATAATCCTTAATCTCTGAACGGCTCATCTCGCGAGAGATAGAGATGAAAGGAATATCGCCTTTAGCGCTCTCGAAGATAGGACGGCTCTTGCGTGCTATCGTGCCATTGTCGGCGTGAAGGTCGGCTGCTACGTTGCGCTTAGCAAGCTGGTTGCCGAGCGTACGCCAAATGAAGCCGTTTACCTTCTTCACTGGAAAGTGTGTACCGAAAGTGAATGGTTTAGCATCGATAGTGTTGAGTCGCGCTTGAACCATCTGCTCGGTAAGTCCCTGAATAAGGGTGTTGGTTATTGTTGCCATTAGTCAATCCTCCTTTGTTTAGTAGTTGACTACACCTTTGAGTTTACCCTCAAGCAGCGAAGGAATAGCGTTGCCCTTAGTTACTGCGATAACCCATGCGTCAACAATAAGGTTAGACGATGAATCTACTGGCATACCAGTACCAGTGATAGCGAGAGGCGCATACTTGAGCGCAGCACCACTTGCACCGCTTGCGGCTGCTTGGTAGATATACGAAGTGTCTTTGGTGAGAGCTACACCAAGCGTAGTGCCTACGGTGATGGCATCGTAGCCGCTATTGCTTGTGTCGATAGCTGTGATGGCGTATGCTTTGCCATTCTCTACAGCCATAACAATGTCGCCAACTTTGAAGTTGTGACCTTTGTAGATTTGAATTGAAGTTGCGTCGTTAGCAGCGTTTGCTTGCACCTTGGCAAACTTAACAACGTGCGATATGCCGTTGCTGTCGGCTTTGCCAATCACAGTGCCTTCGGGCAAGTAGTCAACGTTGAGTTCGCTCACGTTGATAGATACGCCGCCGCGAATATCCGCAACTCTGTGCATCAGGACGCGCGATACTTTGGTGTCCTTTCTGCGAGTTACTGTCATTGCCATAATTCTGAACAATTAAGATTTTGGTTAAACATTAGAACGGCTGACCATCGGCTGAAGGTGTTGCGGTGCGAGCCGCAATGGCATCTTGTTGCGCCTTGGTTAGTTCGTTCGGTTTATTGCCGCCGTTGCGGGCTGCTGGTCGGCTGAATACCGCCCCTTTTGCGCTTAGGTCGTTGCCGATAGCTGTTGTCTCTGTCTCTACCTCTTTGAGCAGTGCGCTGAATTCCTCGTCGGTTTGCGCATCTACTTGTATGTGGTCGTAGGCTTTACGTAGGCTTTCGGGCAAATTCTTCACAATGGCAGAAAGTTGCTCTCTTCGCGCCGATGTTACACGCTCCGATTCCATCTTGTTCAATCGGTCTGTGAGAGCCTTGTTACTCTCTACAAGAGCCTTCGCCCAAGCTGGCGTATCTTCGGGTTGTGTAGGTTGCTGTTTTGGGTTCGGATTCTGTTTAGGCTCGCCCCCTTCTATTGCCTTGCCATCTTTCAATCCGTGCTTTTTCTCGTAGTTCGAGATAGCGGTTTGTGTGGCTTCCGTAGCTCGGCTGTCGCCATAGCTTTCGAGTACTTGCTGAAATGTTACCCCCTCGACAGCGGCTGTAACATCTTCGGCGGTGCTGACCTTGCTTGCCAATTTCTCGGCAAGACGGTCCAAAATCTTATCACTGACCCCCACGAACTTGGCTTTCAGTGCTTCTTGAATCTTAGATTTCATATCGAATATTTAGATTTACTAATAATTCAAAGCAAATTAGATTTGATTTTTTCGCGCTTCCAAAAATTCGTGCAACTTTTTTCAATGTGTATTTTATTGAGTGCGTTTATATTATACGCTGATGTGGTTATATCTTACGCTCGTTAACCATCATTAACCATAATGATACTCATCAAGCACACTCAATACCGCATTCTTCGTAGCTTGTATCATTGCCATAGCGCAAGCCGCTTGTATAGGCGAAGCAAGCTAACGAGCAAAACACTTCACGCCATCAACGCCCTTGAACGCCACGGCTACATATTCGCACTTCACAACGAATCGGGCATAGAAATGTTCATCACCATAGAGGGTATATACGCCCTGAGCGAACACAAAACCGCCGTTGCGTTCTTGGTTGTTAGTGCGCTGGGTGTGGTGGCACTCTTTTCTTCGTTATTTATGTGAAGTTTACTTGTAATTAAGTAACACATTTGTTACTTTTGCGACAAGTTGATTAATGTTCTTTGATGTATGAAGTATTCAGAATTTTACAAATTGCTGGAATCTCATGGTTGGGTAATCAGCAAGGGTAAGCGTCATTACAAGTACGTGAAGCCTGGTGTAAATCACTTCATTCCAGTTGGGCGGCATCAGTCGCAAGAGATACCGAAAGGCACACTTGAGCGAATGTTGAAAGACGCAGGACTGAAGTAAGAACGCTCCCCTTAGGGGGAGTTCAACTTTTTGATGTGAGATGTATAATACGTATGTGATATGAAAGCTATTATTGAACGTGGAACAGATGGCGGATTTGCAATATACGCCGAAGAGGTAAGCGGTGCTTTTGGTTCGGGGGAAACAGAGCAAGAGGCGAAAAATGACTTCGTTGAAGTGCTTGAAGAGCAAGCGGAATATTACCAAGAGCAGACTGGCAACTTGCCCGATTGGTACAATGGCGGCAAATACACCATTGAGTATGTATATGATTTGTCGGCATTCTTTGAGCAATTTCCATTCATCAACGCCACAGAATTTGCCAAGGCTATAGGATTGAACGCTTCGCTTATGCGCAAGTACAAACGCAAAATTGTACCTATATCCGACAAACAGAAAGCACGAATCCAAAGCAACTACAATGCAATACTAAACCGTATGCAGGCGGTAACATTTTGAATACTTCAATCAACTTACTAAAAGAGACTCTGCATAGTCTCTTTTTTTGCATAAAAATAGCCGCCCTTGGTGTAGAGCGGCTATTGTTGTTTATTCCTTCTGCTTGAAGCGTGCGTATTCGTCGGCATCGATGGCGCTCTCCAAAGCATTGTATAGGTCGCGCCGAACCTCTTGCCAGCCTACGCTCATGGTCTCTATGTATTGAACCTTACCGACTTCTCTACAGAAATCTTGATATTGGTTTATCAGCGCCATTACTTTGGCTGTCTCGCCCGTAACTGTTACCGTGCTCATTGTGCGCCTCCTTTCTTGGTAAGCACATAGTGAAGGCGTTCGCGCCCCAGCTCCGTAATTACTGTACTCATGTTCGTTCCGATGGTGTTGTCGCTCTTTACGTACTTATACGTGCGCGTTGAGAACCAGCCTTTGCCGCTGTAATCCGATGTCGGCATCCATTGGTCGCTCTGCTTGTACAGTATGTGGTTGTCCTTTGCCCACGCCGTGAAGGCATACACCGATTGAAAACCAAGGTCTTTCGATACCTGAGTGAGCGTATAGGTAGTTTTCGATTGTAGAACCGCCGTTGTGTAGTCTGCAAGCGGTGCGAGTGCTTGTATCTCTTCTACTTGCGCCTCTATCTGTTCCTTTTGCGCTTGTATCTGTACCTCTTTGCGGTCGATGGCTTCTTTTGCGAGTAGCAGAGCGCGTGCCATTATCACATCTGGCGTTTCATCTTCTTTCGCCGCTATATAACCGCCGCTCTTGCGGATTGATGGTAGAACTTCACCACATACCCAGTCTTGAAATGCTTCGGCTTGTGGCTTGTCGGAGCGCATGATTACGCGGTAAAGATTAGGCTCGGTGATGAATGTCGCTAACTGGTCACGTCCAAGTGTGTCGATGACTGGTATTTGATTCCATCCATCTTCTTTTAGGCGATTTTTGACTTTGTTTACTTGTAAGTCAAGCACATCGCAAATGTCTTTCAAACAAAATAGCGGATTGTCAGCCGTGCCAGCTGTGCGAATTTGCCCGAATTGGGCGTTCGTGAAAATTTTTACTTCATTCATGGCATGAAATTTTTGAACTAAAACAAAAAAGCGCAGTCGGTGTTGTTCAAGGCCTTCATGCGAGCCTTTGAGGGCATTACTGACTCCTCACACCTATGCGCTAATAAGTTTAACAAAATGGCATAAAAAAAGCCGACTATTAGTCAGCAGCTCTTTACGCCGCATGAAATTTTTGAACGGGGCAAAGTTTGAAAAAAGGAATGATATATGCAACATTGTATGTTATGTTTTATTCATTTTACTTTGGGGCAAAATGTGGTAGTAATGGCATACAACGTACACGACATAGCAAAGAAACTCATTCTTTTGGCAGATATAGACACTGCCAATGGAGGTGATAATCTTACAAATATGAAATTGCAAAAATTGCTCTATTATGAGCAAGGGTTTCATTTAGCTGCGTTTGGTTCTCCGCTCTTTGATGCAGAAATAGAAGCGTGGATGTATGGTCCAGTTGTTCCATGTGTATACGATGAGTATAGCCGTTTCGGTAGAAATTCAATACCAGTTCCAGATGACGAGCAAGTCTTTTTGCCCGATGCAGAAGAGCGGTTGTTTATTGATGTATACGATACCTACAAAGACCTTTCGGCAATCGGACTTATGAAGGAAACGCACAATGAAACGCCATGGAAAACGACTATGCCACACAAACGAGGCTCTGTAATACCGCAATCATCTATGCAAGAGTTCTTCAAAACGAAGCTTGATGAGTAAAGTCAAAAGACTTAATCGGCAAGTACCTAAAATAGGTGCTAAAGCAGAAGACAAAAAAGATGAGGTTCTATTTTCGTTCAAAGAGATAGAACCTTTCAGCTATACTCAAGCAAAGAACGATTCCAAATTCTTTATAGACTTCATAGAGAGACTGAAAAAACTCAGTGAATTAGGATGGCAAACGATAGCAAAGTCAGACCGACATTCTTTCGGCTTTGAATTGTTGCCTATAGGACAAATCAAAAAGCAAGTTGACGGAGTAGAAAAATTGATAGTCTTTCGAGCTACAGGCAACAATCATGTGTTTGCTGGTTTTCGAGAAGACAATGTTTTTCACATACTATTCATCGAATACAACTTTGGTGACTTGTATGATCATTGATATTTTTTTTGAATGTTGCTTGTCTCTTTCAGTATTATTATCTAATATTGAGTCATTATCTAATCGGTTTCCTACGTGTTCTCGGGATTGCAGTTCCCGAAGGTGCTGTAGGAAACCGATTCTCTTTTATATGTGTTAGGATCGTGGCATTGTCAGAAATGCTATGTAACTTATATTCTCCATTCATCATTTGACGAACGATTATCCAACTCTTTATGCCTCCAATCTTCGTTTCAAACAGATGCATTTTAATCGAATTATTGTGTTCGTCTTCGCCATTCCCTACATACTTAGCACTATTCAATATTTGGTCAATGTATTTCAATGCCTCATTTTTTTCTGTGATTTGTGAATGTGGTTGATTTAGCCATTCTTTGATGTTTTTGTTTGTTAATTGCACATCAACCTCATACTCATCAAGTTTTATGTTATGATTATCAACCTCAGCACGAATGATTTGTCGTTGCTCTCGCAAGCTCTCATATTGAATTGTCAATGCTCCTTCTTGGATCTTGGCGATTTCCACCCAATCCTTATTATCACGTAAATAATACGGAGGTGTTGGTGAGGCTTCTATGCGTTTTACATTTTCCTTTATCCAACCACCAAATGCCTTTGGCACCTCTTTCACGCTGTTCACACTGCTTTCGCTCGGTTCGCCACCATCGAGTATGATGCGGTTCTCTGCCATCAGTTCTTCGGGTGTCTTGAGAATGGTCTTTACGTGGCAACGGCAATGCGGATGCCAGCCCGTAAACTTGAACGTCTTAGGGTAACGCCCTGCCAATTCGTCGCATATATCCGAGAATGCGCCAGCTGGAAAGCCTTTGCAGTTGTGGTTGTTGCTGAGACATATCTCTATACCTACAACGAAGTCGAAGTTTTGCACGCGTTCAAAGTCCGATGTGCGATAGGCTATGTTGGTCTCCGTAACAGCCAAACGGCGTGCATTCATATACGAGCTACGATAGACACCTTGCCCAGGGTGAAAGTCCTTTGCTCGCTGCGAGAGTACGAGGTTGCCATGCTCATCGCGCACGCGTCGGAATAGCATATCGGGGTGTTGCAGATACTGGCGAAGGTCGCGGCTAATCTCCGATGCCGAGAGACCACCACGCAAACCGAGGTCGATGCTCAGTTCCATATCGTCTTTGAACATGTCGCTATAGTGCCAGACGCGGTCGCTGAGTGATAAGCCTTTCTCTTTGCGCTTCACGAAGGCTTGATGCGCCGCTTCGTTGTCGGTGAAGTAGCGGCGGTATTGTTGCTGAGTGAGTTTGCCCACGTTGTCACCGAATACACGCCGAGCCAGCTCGTTGTTTTTGTTGTTGGCAAGCGTCCACTCGCTATCTATGCCGTTGACAATAGCCACTTGCGTATCGTCGGCAAGAGCGGCAATGAGTTTTTCGACACGCTGGCGCGTAGCTGGGTAGTCGGCAAAGGAGAAAATTTTGTCGGCGTTGAAGTTTGACACGGTGGCAGCTATGGCACCAGCTTCGCGCGTGGCTTCGTTGTATATAGCATCAATAAGCTTCGCATACTTAGCGAGGTTGGCTATATGTTGTTTCTCGAATGGGTCGGTTAAGCGTGGCATCTCTATTCTTATGAATTAAGAATTACGAATTACGAGATGGGCATAGTCTCGTAACTCGTAACTTGTGATTGGGAACTCGTAACTTCTCTATATTGTCAGCCCGAAAGAGTCGGCTTTGCTTTGCTCGATAATCTCTTCGAGCGTCTTGTCTACATCGGTGCTGTGTCCGAATTCCTCTATCGCTTCGCGTTGGCTCATGATAGGCTTGCCGCCGTTGGCTGTTACGAGGTTAGTGATGGTATCCTTCTCATCGGTGATGGTGAACGGCGTAATAACACTCTCAACGGGTAGCGCATCTATATCATTGGCATAGGCATCACCAAGAGCAGCCTTGAGGAACAATTTTACGACGTTAACCTCGCGGTCGTAGAACTCTATCAAGCGTCCTGCTTCGTCTTGTACCTTCAGTTGCGCGTCGATGAATAGCTGTTTGCGGCTCTCTCCGCTCATTGGTGTTGCCTTCATGCTCTCGTAGCTCCAGTCGGGCAATTGCAGCTGGGTGAAGAACGATTGCCGAAGCTCCGATATGTAGAACTTGAGGTTGTCGATGGCTTGCGCCCACGTAACGTAGTTAGCACTTGAACCCTTTGGAAATTGCACAATAGAGCGGCTCTCGTTGTTGCCTTCTTTCTCTTCGCCATAGTTGATGGCTTCGTCGGCAAAGACAACGAAAAGCGGCTTTGAGTTCTTGCGTAGGTAGTTGCCATTGCGGCTCATTGTCCATTCCATTTCGTAGACTATTTGGCTTGTATCTTCCCATATTGGCGTAGGTCGGTACATATAGATAGCTGGAATCTTGCCGAGCGTAATCACTTCGTTAGCCTCTTCGGTCCACTGACCGCTTGCGTTGCTCCACTTGTAGTGGTGGTCGGCGGTGTAGGTGTCGAAGTAGTTCACCGTTTCGCGTCCTACCTTACGCTGATAGCCTACCGATAGAGCTATCATATCGCCATACTCATCGAATAGCGGATAAAGTTCATCATCTTGCATAGGTGAGAAGTTGCGACAGCGCATCTTTAGCGGTGAGACGAAGCCGTAGAGGTGATTTTTATCTTCCACGGCATACCATAGTGTCATCACCTCGCAGCCAGCGAAGAGCATCTTTAAGCGTTCGTTGTTCACGCTATTGATGCGGTTGCGCTCGAATATGCGCTCTATGTACTTGGCTATCTTTTTTTGTCGGTCGTTGTCAGGGCGATAGATGCGCTTCACTGGCACGCCGTTGCATAGTTCGCTCATACGCTTCACGGCAAGGCGCTGAAGGTTGTATGTGACGCGTGTAACGAAGTCAACGTGACCATCTTCACTAACGTTGTCGGGGTAGATTCCCTTATTCATCACTGGATGAAGTTTTGGGTCGTACTGATTTACGAGGGCAAGCTTGCCGCCCTTCCATGCTGGCACGCTGATGCTCTTCTGCTTGAGGTCGCTGATAATATTCTCAATAGAGCGGTCGGCGGTGATGATTTCTGCAATATTCATATTGATTAAGTATTTGGTTAATAAACTAAGTTGCTTAGGCGCACCTTGTCAACGCCTTTGAACTGGTGCGTTATGTGGTGGTCGATGGCGTAGCATAGCACATCTACATACTCATCGTGTGGCTTGGCTGGGAAACCGCAAACCTCATCGATGAAAGGCTCATTCCACGCGCCATCTACGAGTATTACGCGTCCACACTCAATGATAGGCGAAACGGCGTTGAGACGCGTCTCTTTGCTATCGCGCGGTGTAGGTGTCTGCGTGACGTTGAGTCCAGTAGTATCGCGCATCTGGTCTATAACAGATATGCCGTTTGCTTTAGGCTCTATACGTATGGAAGAGCGCAGCGTGTAGCCATGCGAGCGTACATATTCTGGAATGTGGCGCAGTAGGTCGGGAAAGCGCATACGCACCGTCTCGCCATGCGTAATGTAGAGGTCGTTACCAATCTTGCACGTAGCTATGAT
>JAFYCM010000015.1 GCA_017539645.1 Bacteroidales bacterium | reverse complement strand
GAGTTTGAGTACTTGGAGGTTGTCGCCCTCGATGTAGAGATTTTTAGTGGAGTCGAAGTCCACGCTCTCGTTGCGGCATGGGCGGAGGGTGTCGGTAGTGGGCGCATTGGCAAGGCGGATTGCGTTTCGCTTGTCGGGCCAGGTAAACTGATAGCGTTCTTCGTTGCCTTCCACAATATGGCGCGAAAGCTCTTGACGCAGGGTGTCGAAGTCGATAGCCATTTCGGGCTTGCCGCTCTCGTTGAGCCGCTCGGTAAGGCAGTTAGGGAACATCGCCCCAATGCGTTTTATGTTTTCGTCCACGATATTAGTGGTTTGCATATTTAGTTTTTCCATCGTCTATTTTGTTATTCATTACCTTGTTGCGCCATTCTCTTCACCACTTCTATTTCCTTGACAAGTTGTTCAGTTGTAGGCAGATACAATTGGTACTGACTGGCAAGGATTGTTTTGTTATCCTCTGATAGAGTAGTGCGAACTACGGTGTCGTTCTTGGCCGTACATAGCAAAATGCCTATAGTAGGATTCTCTTCTGGTAGTTTTTCGTTTCGGTCGTAGTAGTTGACATACATTTGCAGCTGACCCAAATCCTGATGTGTCAGCTTGCCTGTTTTTATTTCTATAATGACATGGCAACGTAGCAGTCTGTTATACAACACAAGGTCAGCAAAGAATTCGTCATCTTCGAGTAATATGCGTTTTTGTCGAGCCACGAAGGAGAACCCTTTACCCATTTCCAACAAGAACTCCGTCAGATGGGTGATAATGGCAGATTCCAGGTTTTTCTCGTAGTAGCTTGCCTCGCGATGAAGACCAAGGAATTCTAGCACCATAGGGTCTTTTATTATCTCTTGCGGACTTTCTGGTATGCGTTCTTTGCGTGCCACAGCCAATACGCTCTCCTTGTCGTTGCTCATCAGCAAACGCTCGTAGAGCATGGAGTTGATTTGGCGTTCTGTTTCACGAGCTGTCCAAGCATTGTTGACAGATTCAAGTTCGTAGTACTCGCGTTTATCGGGGTCTTCTATTTGACAAAGCCTCCTGTATTGAGACCAGTTTAATTGCGAACGCAGTGTGTTCGCAATTGGATATGTGCGATAGAATTGACGAGCCTGTTCAAGTTGACGGACTCCAAATCCGCTTCCAAATTCAGGTTCCAATCGTTGAGCTAAGTTACGGGTTAGGTACTTACCATAGTCGGCGCGCTCCTTTCCTTGCTGTTCTTCCTCAAAAATGCGTTGCCCTAACTGCCAGTACATCTGCACACGGCAAAAGTCAACACTGCGTACGGCATTGCTGCGTGAAGATTCAATGATACCACGTACATCGTGGTACAAAGTCTCTTCTGAGATGGCGTACGGTTTGATAGGTTCATCCATTCTATAATTGTGCTTTCAATTTTACTATTTGTTGGTGCAACTCGTATTTCTTATGAGTTTGCTTTTCGGTGCGACAACGTTTTTCGAGTGACTCTATCTGCTGGAGTACCTTTTCTCGTTCCTCTCGATTGATGATTTGCCTCTCGATGCTCTCTTCGGATGTAGCGTCAAGGTCACCTATAGTGGTCACAAGATTATTCCATACGGCATCGAGCGTTAAGCCTTGTAACGGGATGATAGTATCATTGTCTGAACGCCATTCCGACTGTTGCAAGCGGGTGTGAAAAATACAAAGTTGGGTTTGTCCTTCGAATTGCAGTGCGAACACAATCTGCTGCGGAATCAACTTTTGGAGCAGGAGGATGTTTTGCACATTATACTCCTTATGTTTTAGTATTACCTGCAACACATAGAATCCCTTAATGTCATTCCCCTCAGCTATGGCAGGGACAGTGGCTGGCGAGACGCGAGCCATAAGCGTCATTCGACTGATGTCAGCGTCAAAGCGATCCCGTTCAACCGTTTTTAGGTTGAACTTCTCAAAAACTGCTTTCTTATATAGCGGTTTATTGATTAGGGTTGAGGGCGGTAACTGATACATTGGCATCACTTGATTACAAGGAAACAAATCAATTCAAAGTCATCAAGCCCTGACACTTTTCTCTCGAACAACTCACCAGCAAACCCATCGAGGAAGCTATCCATATCAGATTGATCTTTGACAGAAATAATTGACTGAATAGCCTTGCCCAAAAGATCTGAATATTTCCCCATGCGCAACCCATCACGAGTCTCGCGGTTGAATTCGCGACATAAAGATATATCTGGATTAGACATGGGCTTGCAAATCAGGCGCATCTTGTCGAGCAAGTCTTTAGGGTGCAGGTGATCGACAACTACTTCGCCATCGTCACGGATATAAACCATATAGAACGGATGCAACTGATTCTTATGGTCGATGTTTACTCCTGAAGTTCTGTTCTTCAAGACGAAAATGGTACCAGTTGGCGCTTGCTCTGTGGCTTTGGCTACAGCATGAAGGCCGAAAGGTGTATGCTCAACATCGTGATTGGTATTTATGTATTCCAGTAAGTCAAGGCGGAACTCGTTAAGCCCTAAATCCATAATACTGACACCAGTATTCATTTCTTCCAGATCGACAACATCTTCTTTCAAGCGCTCTAATTGCTGCTTGCGATACTCTAAGTCATCCTTCTCCTCTGGAGAAAGAATGTTGTCGTCGCCCGTGGCTGTCATCACCGTCACCTTCATACGGCTCTCCACACGACCTTTCAGGTTTATGTACTCATCGAGCGTCATGTCAGGCCAATAGTTGACCAACTGAATCTGTGCGTTCTTTGAACCTATACGGTCGATACGACCAAATCTCTGGATAATGCGAACCGGATTCCAGTGAATGTCATAGTTCAGAAGGTAGTCGCAGTCCTGAAGGTTCTGACCTTCGCTGATACAATCGGTGGCGATAAGCACATCTATTTCTTCCTTCAAATGTGGATAGACTGCGTCACGCTCCTTGGAAATAGGCGAGAAGAGTGTCAGGACTTTATTGAAGTCCAATTTCTCTTTGAGTTTGAGAGTACTGCGAGCTTCCACATCGCCAGATACGAGCGCTGTATTCAAACCATACTGCACCTTGATTTTGTCTGCAAGACAATCGTAAAGATATTGCGCAGTATCAGAGAAAGCCGTGAATATCAGCACCTTCTTATTATTCGCATTTATTGGATGGGCAAACTTCTCCTTCAAGTCACAGATAAGCTGCTGTAACTTGCTGTCATGTTCGGGTGTGATACTCTGGAGCATCATCAATAACAGACGGATGATTCCAAGGTCACTCTTTATTTCCTCCTGCCAAGATATATAGTCCATATCCTCAAGAAGGATACGGTTTTTCTTCTTTCCGATAGTGAAATCCTGCTCATCCTCGTCGCCATCAATGCTCTCAAAGTCATCTACCGACACGTGCTTGTCTCCTCGCTGGAACTTAGCTATAGCGTCAAGAGTCTCCTGCATATAGTCGCAAATGCGTGTCAGGGTAAGACGGAATGAGTTGATGGAAGACTCCAGACGTTTCAACAACTGCATATTCATCAGTCGCTGGATACCTTGTTCACGTTCCTCAATACTCAATCTGTGACCAGTAGGGCTTTCTTCTTCCTTGTATTTCCACAATTGGCTTGGAAGGATAAATGCTGATGGAGCATAAATGGCAAGGTGTAATAGCTGCAACTGCTCAAATATCTCGTTGTAGTTGATGACTGTATCAAGGTCCGTCAGATGCGGTTGGCGCGAAATAGGTTTCAAGCGTTCTGGGAACGTGCCAATGTCACTGGTATCGTAATACTGCTGGATGTGTTTACGGCTACGTGCAATAGTGACAGCGTCAAGCAATTTGAAGAAATCGAAATCTAGCATTCGCAACAAGCGTTCGGTAGTACGCTCTTGCGAAGGCAGATTTGCCCAAACATTGTACGCGGCTTGTGCTTGACGGAAGATGTCATCAATACCTCTGTTGGTAGGCAACAGTTTGTCGAACGCTTCAGACTCACCTTCGTATGCAAGTTGCAACTGATTTTTGAGATCATTGAAACGGTTGTTTACAGGAGTAGCCGAAAGCATCAAGACCTTAGTTTTGACACCAGAGCGTATGACCTTATTCATCAATTTGAGATAGCGGTTCTCGCGAGGGTTCTCGCCATTCTCATCAGTAGAGGTTTTACCTCCATTGCGAAAATTGTGGCTCTCGTCAATTACCACCAAGTCATAGTTGCCCCAGTTGACTCGCTCTAAATCAAGATCGTTGCTTCTGCCATATTCTCGGCTGAGGTCAGTGTGGTAAAGTACATCATAGTTCAGGCGGTCTTTGGCCAATGGATTATTGATATAGTTCTGCCTATATGTGTTCCAGTTCTCAAATAGTTTCTTCGGGCAGAGTACCAAGACGGTGCGGTTGCGGCTCTCAAAGTACTTGATGACACTCAGGGCAGTAAATGTTTTACCAAGACCCACGGAGTCGGCAAGTATACAACCATTATATTTTTCCAGTTTGTTGATGATTGCAAGTGCAGCATCACGCTGAAAGTTATATAGCTTGTTCCAGATGACTGAGTTTTTGAACCCAGTGGCCTCATTGGGTAATTCATCTTCACTGATGTCTTCCAAGAATTCGTTGAATATATTGTAGAGCGCCACGAAATACAGAAACTCTGGTGCGTTCTCCTTATAGGCATTGCTGATGCCGTCAATTACCTCTTCTGTGACCACTTGTAGACGGCTGGTGTCGTTCCATAATTGATTGAAGAGGTCGATATATGCCTTTGAAAACGGAGCTTCCGCCTTCTGAATCATTGTATAGGCATTATTGCCTTTCTCGCATCCGAGATCAACAGTAGTGAAGCCATTAATAGGTGAATAACTGATTTCGTCCAGACTGATGAATCCCATCATCTGCTCATTGGTGCGATTTGATTTGAAACACGCCTTTTGTCTAATCCATTCGGCACATTCACGCGCAATAGCTTTCTGCGTGAGCTCATTACGAAGTCTGACTTCAAACTCTGAGCCATACAGAGTGCGTTCACGATTGAGACGTGGAATATAGAACTCGCGTTGTTGTTTGGGCGTTTTTTCGGTTGTAAACGTGGGTGAGGTGAAGATGAATCGCAATTCCTTTATGTCCTTCAGTTGCTCTTTCAACTCTTGAAAGGCATAAATGGAGAAACAGGATGCCGCTATCGATAGTCGGCTTCCTTCTCTAATCTGCACTGCGATGTCATCACGTAGTGTCTTATTGACGTTATTAATTAGCTCCACCTATATATACCCCATTCTCCCAACCGTGTCTCGACAGACAAACACCCCAACATCCACAGCATGTGAGTTTGTGAAATTTTAGCTGCCTATTGGCTGTTGGGATTATTGGTCGAAGTGTGAACACGACTGATTTCAATGTGCAATTTACAAAAAATAATTAAAAGGGTAGTCTCTTCGTTATTGAATATGGCAAGAGTTGGAACTGACCGAAGGCAGAGTCACGGGCATACCTACTACAAAGAGAAAACTTTGCAGAGAATGGTTCGGCAAGAGCTACCATTGAAACTGAGCCGAAAGAACCTACTTTTTGATTGATATTCCATGTTACCCTGCATTTAGACAAGAAAATGTTTAAGATGATATCTAAGATGATATCTAAGATGATATCTAAGATGATATCTAAGATTAATATATTGATATTGAGTCTGTTGTATGGTGTGTATTCAAGTTGTGTCCAAGTCATGTCCAAGTTATTTCCAAGTCGGACATTGAAAAATGGCCGTATGTTTGATGCGATGCACCACAGCTATTTCTGCGCAGGAAATGCCTGAAGGAATAGAATAAATATCTTATAAGCAATTGAAGATGAGGTGTTTGTCGTCGTTGCTCGAAATGAATCTAATCACTAGGACAATTCCAGATAAGCCAAAGCCTCGAAATCAACAATACATTTTGACAAAAAAGAAAGTATCTCAGCATTGCCCGACACTATTGTCCAGTGGGAATTTACAAGCCAAGATACTTTTTTTTCTAGGTACTTCTTTCGTTGTCAAGAAGCTACCTTATTACAATTAGCTACATAGTGTAGCAAATTGAAGTTCTATCAGAGGACGACTATTCGTTTTACGAAATTCCCCCTATCGTTCATACGCGAACGCGCATACGGCAGTATCCGATTTTCTGCTCTTGATAGAACGTTGCAAATGAACCAAGAATATTTATATCGTCAAAATGTATAATGTTAATTATAAGTATGATCGCCAAATAGGGCATTGTCGATTGTCTCATTCAATAGGTCAATCTACACTTCATTATATCCCTCTGTCGAATGTCAGATGTTCGTTATGAAAGCGTATCAGTATTACCATAATCTGCTAATCATTACTTCTAATTCCTTTTCAATTCTTGGGTCGCGGTCGTCTCGCAACGAGAGATATAGCGACAGTTGGTCCGCATAGCCTTGGAGTAGCGGTGGGTAGTTCCAATTTCTATGCAGATGTTCCCCTCGACATCATTGGGGGGTATAAAGACGCCTCTGCCCATCAAATCCTTATACTCTTTAGTGTTTACAGCATACGTGGTCATTACGTTTGGATTCAAAGCCGTGTAATGAGCCATTGCACTGATGCCGCCATAAGTAAGCTGTTGTCTTGTTGTAACACCATCACAATAAATCTTCTTTTTTATGGGATTCTTCATAAATGGTAATGAGCGTCCCCACACTTCTTTCTTGTCCCCATCAAAGCGAATGAGTTTAACTCGATTCTCATCCATCTCAATTCTGCACAGTTGAAGGTCTTCCAAATTCTTGAATGCCCTTGAGATTGTTATATCGTTTTGTACTATTATCACACTGTATGAAAACAGTACAAAATTGCAGAAAACAGTTGAGGCTGCAAGACTTAGTAAAGAGCACTATTACTATGTGTATTCTTGAAAATCACGGTACTAGGATAATGAATTTCGGGCGTAAATCAGCGGAAAGTTGTTTTAGATATGTGTTCCCGCTGTTTTACTAACGTTTTTCATGGTGAAAATGCGCTGAATAATTATATCAATTAGTGCCTTTTTAATATATAAATTTTATACTTTCCCCTTGACGCATCACGATGAGACGCGAAATTACAAGCAACAAGTTGTTCAATGAATTGATATGCTTCATCGCTTTTGTCCAATTCAAAAATGTTACCTTGATTCCTAACTATTTGAGAAAATGGTTCTCCCATAGATGCAAGTAGAATCGCCAGTTTTTCTTCGATCATAAAATCTTGTTGAACATAAGCGGAAACAGATTTCATTTTTAGTTTATCATCAGAAGAAATACTTACTGATTTTTTCAACGATTCAAAATCTAGATGGGCAGCATCCTCTATTACATATTTGAGATAACTATCTGCAATAGATTCATCTGTAATTTTGTCAGCCGTAATCAATGCATAGATATTGGTGGTATATTTTTCGAAAGCTTTTTGATTTGCAATGTTTATTAAATCTTCCGCAGTAAAATCAAAATTGGACAAGTGCTCTACGACATCAGCGGAATATTTACACAATAGGAGCATGAACACATTCTCAAACCTATTTCCGATAGCTTTGAACAATTCAACATCAAAAGTAAGCATTTTATTATTAGCCAAATATCTTACTTGCTCTTCTCGTAATTTTAGAACATCATCACTCCAGCACTGTGAATATTTTGCTTCTGAGAAAATAGTCTTCCAAAGATCTTCGTTAATACCCACTGAAAAAATCAAACATTTAATAATTCGGATGTCTTTTGGGGTAATGTTTTGCTCTTTTAGTTGTTTTATATACTCTTGCGCATTAGTATTTATATACTGCACAATGATCTCATCTAGACTTGTAAGATTATTATATGTCAGATAATAGTCTATACTTGCTAACGAAGGTTTAACTTTATTACACTCAAATAATGCATTTTTGTATTCTGCAGAAGAAATAGACTGAAGATTCTCAAAAACAATACTATTGTGGGAAATAAGTTTTTTCTTGGCTTCGTCAGAGACATTACTATTATTCAGCAACAATGAAATACTTTCTGTCGATTCTGATATATTACCTTCAGCTAGTACACAGCAAGAAACGAAAGAATCGATTTCTTTGTTAATTTGTGATAATAAAGGTTCGATATTTGCTGCTATTATTGCAGAATAAATACTTTGAGCATAATTATCTACATTGATATCACTATATGACTTAAGTATTGTCCAAATATTTTCGCTATTATGCACGTAATAGTTGTTGTTATATATAAAATCAAGTAGATTACTTGTGACCCTATCATCTACGAGAGTTAAGAAACGAACATTATAGTTTTCAATTATCTGACATGCTTTGTTCGTTTGTACCCCGGTACATTCCACTCGTTAGTGCAACGTGGTTTCTGATGCAAATGTAATTGTTAATAATTGTTCTAAACAAATATTTTGTGGGTTTTTGTAAAATAATTTTCTACGAGGTCTGTTATTTATCTCACACACAATGCTTTGTAACTCTTCTTGGGTAATTTCGTCTAACGGCATTTTCTTGGGCAAATATTGGCGAAGCAACTGATTTGACTTTTCAATCAAACCTTTTTGCCACGATTTATATGGCTGAGTAAAGTAAATTGGGCAGTGTAAACGTCGGCTAATGTACCGATGCTCTGCAAACTCAATTCCGTTGTCGGTCGTGATGGAACGAATACAGCCTTTGAATACGTCAAGAGCTTTGACTACTTCTTTGGCTACTTCGAGGGAGTTGTGTCCGTATGGCAGTTTTACCGCTATTAAGTATTGTGTTGTGCGCTCCACTATCGTAAGTATTGCACCCTTGTGTTTTGCGCCTACAATCAAATCCATTTCAAAGTTGCCGAAGAATGGCGGATTACACTCTATTGGTCGTTCGGATATATCACGCCTATGCGGAATGTGTTTTACCCCTGCCTTATCTGCTATAATATGTCTTCGATGCTTCATTCCAAAACGGCAATATTGATACAAATTTCCGCCCTGCTTTTTGTCGGCTCTGATGAATTTATATATTGTCTCGGTGCAAATTTTGTCACCATCGCGACTGAGTACATTTGCAATCTGCTCAGGTGACCAATGTTGTTTTAGTTTTTCAACTACCAATTTCCAAACATACGTAGGCTTCTGAGGGTTATGCTTCAGTATTTTTTCGCGTAGTGTTGCCGCTCGATGCGCTTTACCACAAGAGTATTTGCCATTGATAGTATTGCGCTCTATTTCACGCGATATGGTGGATTTATGAACTCCAATAAGTTCTGCTATTTCGCTGTATTTCAAATGGTATTGTAAGCATAATTGAATATTGCGCCGCTGCACAAGAGTAAGATGCTGATATTTTGTCATAGTTATTTTGTTGTTCTTAGTCCTTAGTTCTAATAGCATAAAATACTATTTTTGCAGTATTGTTTCCATAACATCATTTTGATTGTTATGATAAGGGCGTGCTGTGACAGTATGCCCTTTTTTAGGTTTAGAAGTCATCAAATCTATTTGGGGTGTGCCGCGATTGGCGCACCTTTTTTTGAATTATATACAAATCATAGTTCTTTACAATTAATCCCATACCTACAAACGTGTAAGTATGGGATTGTTTTTAGGGTGGTCTTATCCCAAAATTTGGGTTTTTATATCCCAAAATTTGGGGCATTTATATCCCAAAGAGTGTAAATAGAAAAGGCTACCTGTGAACAGATAGCCTAATTCTCCAAAATCTTTGTATAGTATATATATACTATATAATGATTTTGCGCATTTATGTTAGTCAACTCGACATTCGCCTTGTGCGCCGAAGCGGTTTTTCTCGGTGTGGGCAGTCATATCTTCTACACGGATAGAAGTGTCTACGTCGTGCAAATATTCTTGCGAGCCACGGAACGTACCATCTTTGGTGGTTTGGAACACATACACGTATGAACGACTTGCGTCGAGCTTTCGCAAATCTTCTGCTGATAATCCTGCGTGGTTGACGCTATCAATGAAGATAACATCGTATGCGCTAAGGTCTTTGGGCAGATAGTCGGTGATTTGAAGATTCGCACTGCTGATGCCCATTCGGTTAAGTTTCTCTTGCATAGTATAGCTAAGTCCCTCTTCACTTGCTACATAGAGTACACGCTGATCGTGTGAATTAGCGAGGTAGTCTGCATATTGCAGAGCGAGCGTTGATTTACCACTGCCTGGTTTACCGAATATCATCAACTTGTATGGTGATGATGGTTTACCGATGATGCGCGCCCATTTGCCTGTAAGGTCGATTGTGTCAAACTCTACGCCCGAAAGTTGCGAAGCGTTCATTGAGTGGCTACGCACAGGCTTTGGCTTGGTGGTGTGTTTCGGCTCAAAGATGCCATTCAGACCTTCCAATGCTTCAAGCGAAGCGGTAATAGAATCTAATTTGCCATCTATGTAATCAGAAAGGCTTATAACGGCATCTTTGACTAAAGAGCTATATTCACTACCATTGTATGCAGTCAATTTATCACGCAATTTTTTTGCTTCCTCTTTTACTCCGCTCTTGCCAATGAAACGAACATAGGCTTGCAATAGCTTGACAATAGGCATAACTACGTGCGTAGTGCCTATCTCACGAAGATGCTCAATGTCGGCTATCTCGATGGGCTGTCCCGATGCACGATTGTTGACGAGTATGAGTAAATTTTCTTGTATTTTATCAATCTCGTCTGCGTATGGGTCGGTCTTGCGAATATCGTGGGCAAGTATAGCCTTTTGCAAAGCTCGAAGAATGCTTATTGCCTTCTCTTTCGTATCTCCGTTGTATGCTTTGCCGTGAAGAGAACCATAGCGTTTGATAATCTTTATGCTTGCGCTAATGCTGTTGCCCTCTTTCTTTGGCTTTTTCTCTTTCTTAGCTTTCTTGGGTGCTTTGGTCAGTTGCTCTTCGCCCCATTCGCCGCTCGACTGAGATAGCTTGTAATGCCAATTGTGACCGGTCCAAATAACCTCTGTTATGGTTTGAAGAGTATCATCGTGGTCGGTTACAACTTTGCTGCCCTTTTGGAATTTTGCCTTTGGCTTCTTTGCCTTCGGCTCTTTCTTCGGTTTTTCAGCTTTCTTTGGCTCTTCGGCTTTGGGGGCTGCTTGAGGTTCGCTAACATTCTCCAATTGCCGATTTATGTCTTTGATAAAAGGGTCTACAACGTCAGCCCAATCGGGGTCTGTGAAGTCTTCGGGAGCGGCTTGCGCATAAGTGTCGTGCGTCTCTTTGTTGAGATATTTTTCTATCTCATTCCATTTCTCTACAATGTTTTCTTTAGTAACTTTCATAAATACAATATTTTAGGTTATAGGTTATGTAATAATTTATGCTGCTAATTGCAGTTGCAATTTCAATTTGAATACAAATTTGCGTTTACGAGCGGAAAAAGCATTGCTGTTGCTCGTAGTTGGCTTTGATTTGCTCTGTGGTATGCGTGAGCGGTCAACGCGAAGCGGTTTCCAATCGCCGCCGTGTTCAATTGGCGTATCGTCCGTATCATCGGCAAAATACTGCTCAGCCTGTTGTGCGTTGAGTTCTACTTTCACTCCAACACTCTGCAACGAAGAGATAATATCATCGAGTTTGGCGTGTATCATTTCTTCTGTTACAGGATAATTATTATAGCGCACTCTCAAATTGTATTTGCCGTAGTGGTGTTCCCAACCACGCCCAAATTTGAGCCATACGGAGTTGTTAGCAATCTTTTTGTCGGCTGCCTTATCGCTGCGTGTGGTAAGTTCAAGATAACCACCTGTTCCGATTTCAAAATCCACGCCTTGCGATAGGTTTATTTTGGTCCACTCCCTATTTGCGGTAACATCGTCCAATATCTTGTGCAGCATCTTGCGGCATTTCTGCATATCGTAGGCTTTGTAAGCAATCACGTTGCCGCCTTTATCGTCTGAGCCATCGCTTTTGGGCAATAGTAAGCCTTTGCGCACTTCGCCATTTTCCATTGTAAAGCTTATGAGTTTCGACTTTTCTTTGCCGTATTTGAAGCCTTTCAAGATGTTACCTGTTATGATTTCACGCAATTCGCGGTTGGCTGTCGATGCTTTTATTGTCTCGTCCCAATCATCGAGTGTGCGTTTGTCGTGGTCTACATAATCATCGAGCAAGTTGGTAGCTTCCTTGATTGTCAGTAGTTCTTTGTAGCCGTCATCGGCAAGATTGAAGTCGAGCGAACGTAAGCTACTTGCAACAGCAAACGAGATAGTGAGGTTCGATGGTGCAAATGGGTTATTGGCTTTCTTGTTCTGCTCGCAACCAAGGCAAATGCCTTTTGTAGTGCGGTCGATAAGCACGCCACGCCCAGCATAGAAGTATTTTATTATGCCTGCTTTGATAGCCTTGTTATTGGCATCGTTGCGCTGCTTTTCTATCTGCGCATCATACTTGTTGTTAATCTCTAATGCTATCTCGTCCCAAGTGCTTTTGCCATCAGCAACGAGTTTCTTGTTGCGTGGTGACTGATGGGCTGCTTCGAGGTCGTTTTTGCGGCTCTCTTCTTTGTCGGCAAGTCGTTTCTGCAAATCTTCATCAATGCGCTCGCGGAAAGCGTTTGCGAGGTCGGCAGCGGCTTGTTTTGGGTCAACGCCTGTTGTGGCTTTGTTGAGGAGCGATAAAACAACGTCGCGTGTGTACGGCTTGCGTAACACATTGCATTCGTATGTACCTAAATAGGCTGCATCGGCAAAGACTGATTGTCCACTTGTGCGTGGTACGAGTGCGCTCTCACGAAGGAACTTCGCATCAAGTTTCATTGCTTCAACTTCAAGGTCAAATTCGCCGCGCGATTTTAGTTGGTTGACCTTTTGCAGATAGCTCTCCATAACTGTGTTATAGAAAAGTTCTTGGTCATCGGCTGAAAGCACAGCTACTTTGCCCGACACGGCTTTTGCTATGTCCTCAGTGAGTATCTTGTTCTTATTCTTTGGCGGTTCATTGAAGAGGAAACAAGGGTCGTTGATGGCTTCGGTGAAGTCTTGGTTATCTTTCATATAGTTCAAAACCACTTCATCGCCATACTTATTGATAAAATCTTCGGTATCAATGACCTGAGTAGAGTTCTTTTGATTCGATGCCGTGTTTGCGTCGAGCGAACGGAGTTTCTTCTGAAGCATCATCATCATACGAGCTTCGGCAGGGATTGACGAAATGAGATAGTCGTACGATGGTGGAAGCTCGGGAAATTGTCCTGTTCGGTTGATGCGTCCGCGCTTCTGTACCTCGGTGCTTACGTTGAGTTCACATTGTGCGATAATCATTACACGAGGCTTTACCTCTTCGCGCTTTAGGTTAGTGCCTTTGTTGGTGGCGTGAGCCGATGCACCTGTTGAGCCGCTTGTGTTGATGATAAGCACGTCTTGTTGGTTGTTTTGGAATTGGGCAAAAGCAATATTCGCTTTTATCTTCTTGCGTGGCATAATGCGTCCGCGCGTGCCTTGCTCGTTGGTAAACTCAATACGTGAGCTACGTCCCGTAACCTCTGCAACGCGATAGCCTGCTCGCTCAATCTTGCGGATAATGTAGTCGATAGGCGATATGGTAATGCCTGTTGTCGATTGCTTTATCTTTCCTTCAAGTTCGATGTATGCGCGCTGTGCTTCGGGCGAGAGATCATCGAATTTCAGTGTCTCGGTATGTTGCTTATTCTTGCCATCTTTCACGGTGTATTTCAGCGTTCCGCGCAAACCACGTAACAGAGCTTCGCTGTAATCGGTTTTCACCTCTTCGCCCATAGTTTGGCGTGCCTTGCCGTTGAGTTCGGTTGTGCTACCATCGTTCCAAACAATAGTGTTGTCGATTTGAATACCTGCACCATCTTCGTACTCGTTGGTTCGGTCGGGAGTGTCTGCGAGGTCGGAATATAGGGTCTCGAAAGTCGATGCACAGGCGATAACAACTTTCTTGTCCTCTTTCAATCGACGGATAGCGTGTTCGGCTACTGCATCGGCTTTTATGCTAAACAGAACTTGGTTTATGATATTGAAAACCTTTGAGAAATACGATGCACGACTTACGCCCAAATCCTTATTCGTTTGGTCGGCGCTCTCGCCCTCTTCGGCTAAATCGTCATTCATACCACTGATAAGCGGTGTTATGTATTTACGCTCAAAGTCGATGATGTCACGCATAAGCCCAGTAATTACGTCGCTTACTGCGCGGTGCTGCTTTTCGAGGTCGGGAACGTTGAACTCTTGTGCGCCCTTGCTATTGAGGTACATATAGTTAACCTTGATACCATCATACGTACGCTCACGACGTAGCATCTGTCCTTCAGATACGAGTTCGGACGAAAGTATCTCTTGCAATGCTTCGCCGCCCTTGCTTATGCCATTGATAAGTTCGGTGTTGTTGAGTTCCGATTCGCTAATGCAAGTACGGAGCGCAAAAATCGGGAAGTTGTCGGGACGCTTGGCAAACGTAGCCGAAAGGAAACAGACGTTTTGTGCTGTCTGTACGGCGTGGGAGAATACTTTGTAGGTATTCGAGCCTTCCACATTGCGTGCATCTTCGCCGTTCTCGTCGGTCTTGGTAAATCCTGTCTTTGCTGAGCCACCCGCGTTGTGCGCTTCGTCGAGAATGATGGTGTTATGTTCGCAAATAGCGTTGAGAAAGGCTATTTTGTCTGCATCGCGCTTGGGGCTGTTGAATTGCGTATATGTTGCAAGTACATAGTCGCAATCTTTGGGTACACGCTGCGAAGCAAATACTTTCTTACTCTCTTTGCTGTCGAGTGGCTTATATACCACGCGAATATTATCATCTTCGTCAATCTCGGTGATTTTAGCCTTATCGTCGGAGTTGACAATGAACGGACGGAAGTCGGCACAGCCTATATCCTTCAAGTCGCGGTAAATATCGGTGAATAGGTTCGACTTCTCGGTAATGAAAATGGGCTTCATTCCGTGTACGTGCGCATAGCGGATAAGGCACGCCGCCATACGTCCCTTGCCTATACCTGTTTGGTCGCCAATAATCATAGCTTGGTTACGAGCTTCCATATTGTAGATGGCAAGAGCAACGCTATCAACTTGTTCGGCAAACAAGCGTTCCTCTATCTCGTCTCTGCTCCATTGCAGACGTTCGCACACAAAGTCGGTCACGTTGCCGCCCACTGCCTTTTTGAGTTTGGCGAGTGCAGCGTGCGTATCATCGCCCATACTATCAGGTACAGAGGTGTCGAGTTTGCGTATTTCCGAAGCAGGCATATACGCCATACCTAAGCCTTCGCCCACGATAATATTGTCGATTGCTTTGCCGCGAATGGTTTGCGTGGGCATATTTGCCCAATTGTCGGGCAAAGTGTAGTCGCGGTTGGCTTTGATGTGATGCACTGCTATGGCATTGAGGTTGTGGCTCTCTGCTTCGGTGCAGAAATAGATGTTTTTGTCACCTCGTAGGGTGAAAAAATGTCGTTGAATGTCGATTAGCTTCATAATTAACACTTTATATTTTGTGGATATAAATTTTCTTGGTTCTTTTGCAGTGGACATAGCGCTTTCGCGGTGTCTTGAATAGGAATTTCTTGTAATCGCGAGGAATTCCTATTTGTTTTTTAGAGTATGTATAGACAAATGCTGAATGCAATACTGACAATATGGAGCTTGTGCCATTGTCGCTTTATCATTGTATTTCCCAATAGTCAACTTCGCCCAACCAATTCCACGAACAGCTGCCACTAATACCAATATTTTTGAGAACATTTTTTGCCCCTTGTTGGTTTTGGGCTTATCGGTATATATCAATTGCGAATTGGCAATAATTTCTTTCACCATTGTCAATAGTATTGTTGACTTACGAGATTCGGAGGACGCATTTCTCGCCTTATGTAATGAAATTTGGCTGTTTATTACAACATTGTCATTTAGTGCAGGACAATAGTAAACGCCATAATACTTAGGCAGAGTTTTGTTTATTATTTCCTTGCGTTTTTCAATTGCCGACTTTGATTTGCCTTTGGGTACGCTTCGCGTAGATGCCGTTGGCTTTATCTTCGATTTAACCTTGTAAATCTTGCTTCGTTGTTTGTTAGTGTATTTGGTCATAGCTAATTATTTCTTGATTTGTCCGTAGTTGTCTTGATGATGGTGGAATTTGAACCCCTTTTCTTCAAATTCTTTGATTGAATATGTTTGTGGTAACATCGTTTGTTCGTTGATTACCACAACACTACCATCATTTGTAACTTGTGCAATAGAGTAAAAATCCAACAAGTCCTTTTCTTCTGCAAAAAGATAACTCTTCTTAAGCCACGTTTTGGGAAGAGTAAATACGTCTCCTCTTTGTAAATCTCGTTCTTTGCTTTGTATTTCTTGGCTCGCCCATTTCGGAGTGTCTATTTTGGTATGGGTTTGTAAGAATATATCGGGGTCTCTAAACTCATTTGAGTACTTGTATTCGCCATTCTTGTAAGATCGTGTTTGATACTTACCGCCCCAATTGTCGTAGATATACGTTACCATATCGTGGTGTTTGTTATTTACATACCAAGCACCTACTTGCACTTGCGGCTTTTGCATTGCGTGGGTTTGCAACATTTGTTGGCATTCGGCTATTCTCTCTTCGTACGCATCTATCTTGCTCTGCGAAGCTCGTTTGCCTTTCTCCCTCTCCTTTTCAATTTTCTCTTGACAATATGCAATATTGTCTCGTAGATAGCCACGTTTCTCGGCTGTTTTATCTATATCTATTGGGTGCTTTTCAAAATATTCGTCTACCATTCTACTCACTTCCGCGTGAGTTTTTCGCACAAGTTCTTTGTCTTGCTCTTTCAGTTGCAATTGGAGTTTTAGCTTGAAAGCAAATTTGCGCTTGCGTGCGGCTATATCGCGTTCGCGCTTTTCCTCTTCTTCTGCTGCTGCGTTCGCTTTTTGATAGATTTGGTCAACCATAGATGCTGCTGTTCCATCTTCGAGTTTCCGTCTGATTTCTTCAACGTTAATATCATCAAGACTCGATGGTGCAGATTGCAAGTGCTTCATCATACGTTCAAATAGTTGGTCGAACGTGTCGATGATGGTATCGCGTTCGGGGTCGAATACGTAGTTTGGCTTATGCTCTTCGCTGTATTCGTTCCAACGGCGATTGATAAGTATCACAACAATAGGGTATGTTGTGCCTTGCTTGCGGTAGATATTGTCACCATTGATGTAGATAACGTCCTCAACGTTGTACGTGGCGTATAGGTATCCTAAAAATGTTTTCCACTGACCGAACAGCACACGCTTTTTGCTCGTCTCGCTCTGCTGTTTCCAATAGGAGTTCCACATTTTGCCACCAACGATGATGGCTGCACGTCCGTGATTTGCCATATTGTCGAGCGCGAGAACAGCCATTTTGTAGTCGAGTGTGTTAATCTCCCACCCGTGGCGTTCTATTTTGTCTTTGGGTGCGAGCTTTGCAAACGGCGGATTGGTGATGATGCCGCGAAAATTGGGGTTGGCTATCATACGTAGTGCATCGCCATTTTCCACCTTGTGAAAGCCCTGTACTAAAAGGTTCTGATAGCGTATTTCGTCGAGGTCGTTGGCAAAAACTTTGTCGGTGGGCAAAGCAATAGTAAGCATACCATTGCCTGCCGATGGCTCAAGATAGTACTGCTGATGCTCTTTCAAATCGGTTGCGCCCTTCACATACTCGCCCAAAAGGAACGCGAGCGGACACGGCGTGCTATACTGCTGCAATAGTTTGCTTTGCGTGTCGAGCGGACGGATAGTAACCTGCTGTTCGTAGAGGTCTTTCAGTGCGGCGTAACGTTGCGCAATAGATTGTCCGTTCTGCGCAATCTTACGAGCCGAAAGCACCACAGCAAGTTCGCAAGCTTGCATAATAGCTTGTTCGCTCTCTATGCGGTGCGGTGCAGCAAGTTTCTTGGCTTTTACCCAATCGAGCCTTTCGCCCTGCTCGTAGAGTGCTGCAATCTCTTTGGCAAAGGCGTAAGTGGAGTTATTGTCGGATTGTTGCAGTTGTGCAATAAGTTCTTTGTATTCGGGCAGTGCATCGCAATCAATTCTTACCTCGTTGGTATTGTCGAATTTGAAAGCAATTCGTAGATAATCCCAACCACTGCTGCCTTCTGAATGAATTTCAAAACGAATGTCGGCGTATGCTGTGCCTGTCGGATATTTGTAGGCGTGGATAGGGTCTTTGCCATCATTTTCGGCAGAGCAGATGCGTACTTTATAGTTATACCGCTTGTCTTTGTCTCTGTCTCTAAAGAACTTGCGCAATGCCAATAGCTTTGCGTTCAAATCGTCCAATTCGAGAAATGGCTTATCTGTGCCAAAAATCTCATATTTCACTGTTTCGGGCATAGGGTCGGAAATAGTCACATTATAAGTTTTACAATACCATTCAAAGGTTTCTTTGCCTTCTTTTTCGCCAAGTTCTTTTACAAGCTGATGCAGTGCAAAACGCATCGTTTCGCGTTCGTCGAAAACTCCATCAAGTAATGGCGAGTGGTGTATTTCATCGGGAGGTATAGTCGATGGATAGTTACCTGTTTCTAAGTACGTAACAATATCGCGAGCAATAGATATTAGCTCGTCTTTGCCTATTTTACTCTCGTAATAGACGTATTCGGTAGCGGTTGTACTATTGTCGGGTTTGAAATAATCCCAATCTTCGGTTTTCTCTTCTGAAAAGGTTACGGCTGTCGTTTTCTTTGCTTTGTGATATTTGTCTGTCGTTGCATCAAAGTGATGGTCGCTTATGCGCAAAACATACTTATCTCCTTTGTCGTAAAGTTCCACATAATAACTATAATGTTCGCCGTTCTTTTTGCTTGCCCTTAGACGCAACTCCAACGAAATAAAAAGCATAAAATCACTAAGGCTAAGCGATTTAGCTTTTTGCCATTGCGAAATTTTCTTGTCGAAAAGTTTCTTTATTTCGGTCAAATTGTCGTTATTTGCACCCGAAAGGTGGTTAGACCTACGTGTGGGCGCGGACGCGGACCGTAGGCGACTATCAAAAGCACATATCAAATGCTCGTGTTCATTCTGAACAAGGTTCGGAGAACGTCTAACGTCTTTCTTTATTGAGATTATTATTTGCATAACATTATAGGATTTAGCCCCTCTCACCATTGCGGCGAGAGGGGATTTTTTGTTTTATGCCTTTCTGAAATCTTCAGTCCTTCGGCAAAGAGCTTTGAGTTGTTTTTGTGTTGCCATATTGATTTGAATTAGGGTTATTTCGCTGCGTTGTAAATCTCGGGTGCAGAGGTGACGTTGTAGATATAATCGCCACATCGTACGAGCAGGGCCCTTTTGCCATAGTATTTTTTGCGCATACCTGTAACGCTGCCTGTCTTGCTAAAGTTGGGGTAATCGCTAATGTCCCATCGTTTGCCTTCGGCTGTGGTCATTGTCTTTACTCGCGGCGCACGACCTTTGTTGGCTGTGCCGTTCAGCCCTTTCTTAGTGCTGACAATGAAATGCCATTTGCCGTGTGCGAAGTGGTCGCTCACGATGCGAAAGCCATTTGGCAGTTCGCTTTTCAAGTTCAGATTGGCAAAGCGTTTTGCGGCTGCGTAGCGTTCCTCAGAATAGCCCTCGACTATGGCTTCTTCGCGTTCCCAATCGTAGTAAAATTCGGGTTCGCCGTAGAACTCGCGGTCTTGCTTGCGTGCGCGACGCTCCACTTGCACCTTTACGGAGCGTTTACGAGTGGTTTTGCGAGTTGCACCGCTCAGACCTTTCTTGGTCGTTTTCTTAGTTGTGCTGCGTTTACGCTTAGCAGCAAGTTTCTTGCGCCCTTCTGCGAGGGCTTTCAATTGTTTTTGTGTTGCCATTGATGTTGCGTTTGGGGTTAATCTTCTAAGAATACAAGCGAAGTGAGCAGAGCATTGTGCGCTATGCACACGTCAGATGGAATAACTTTGCCATTCTTCTGCAAATTCGTGCCATACGCATCTAATTTTTCTTTTGCCTTTTCGATAAGAGCAATTGCCTTTTTGATTCGCGCATCGCTAATGCCACTCAAGCCTTTCGGCTTTCGATTTGAGAGTTTTTTAGGGTGCGTTTTTGCCCCATTTAGGGCGTTTTTAGCCACTCTTGATCGCGACTTAGTCGCAACTACCTTACTGCCTTTTCGTGCCGTTTTGGGACTGCTTTTACGCTTAGAAGCGAGTTTTTTGCGCCCTTCTGCGAGGGCTTTCAATTGTTTTTGTGTTGCCATATTAATTTGATTTGGATTAGGTCTTGTAAATGCTTGACAGAAGATGTGATATAGCACGTCAACAACGATGCTGTTGCCTGCCAATTTGTACTGCTGCGTCTTGCTAATGCCAGTTGCTTGTATGGTGTCGATGTCTTTGTCTGCTACGCCCATCAAGCGGAAGCATTCACGTTCGGTGAGTTTGCGGACGCGACAACCATCAACAATCCCCGTTGCCTTATATCCATCGTCATTATGTTTGACGATGTTTGCTTGGCTGACTTTGTAATATCCGGCGTGAATGCAGTTTGCATTACCATCAGTAGTAGCATTGATAACATATTGGTCGGTATTGCCACCGCTGCCAGTTGACGAATGCAGAGTATTAGCTACTGCTTTTGTGTGGTAGTTCTGAATTTTGCCTTTGCGGTCGCGTGTATAGCTTATTATTTGTGGGTTTTTCATTTGCTCAATAAATAGTTATCGCAATTGCCGTTTGCACCATTGGCGCGTATGGCATGTGCTATTACGTTCCCATTGGTCGGCTCAAAATGAAAGCCATTGCCTTTTTTCTCATTGCGTTTGTTGGCTTTGGCAAAACCTTTTATCGCTACGTCTGAGAGGTAATATTTCTCGTCAACATTGGTTTCAAGTACGTCTTTCAAACGCTTTTTTGAAACGATTGGCTGCGGAAAAGAAAACTCACCACCGCCCAAGATGGAGAATACAAACACACGCTCGCGGTTCTGTGGTACGCCATAGTCTTTGGCATTAAGCACTTGCACGTAGTTCTGATAGCCGTAGTTTTCGAGTTCTTTGAGCCACTTTTGCAAGAGCGGCATAAACTTCTTGCTCGTCAAGGCTTTTACGTTCTCCATAAGCAAATACTTAGGTTTCTTGGCTACGATGGCTTTGCGGCATTCCCACAATAGCGATGAGCGTGTGCCACTACCTTCTTTGCCACCTCGTTGTTTGCCTGCCGTGCTGAAATCTTGGCAATGTGACGAGTATGTAAAGAGGTCAAAATCGGGCGTTTTGCGCCAATCGATTTTGCTGATGTCTCCATAGTTTTTGTTGGTTGCATCGGGGAAAAGTGCATTATGAGCTATGATAGCATACTTATCAATCTCACTCCAACCAACAAGCGAATATTGCACGCCGTGAGAACGTTTTAGGCGTTCGAGAGCCAAACACTGAGAATCGTAACCGCTAAAGGCTGTAAATACACGTAACATAGATGGGTAATTGTTAGAGTTGTTGTACATACCATACATACCAAATCAACTCACATACAACTATTGTAATGAGCGATGTCACGACGCAAGCGAACACCTTATCGTTTCGTTCGCTTTTTGCGCGACGTCGGCATTCAGAGCTACAACAATAGAAGATGCTGTTTGTCTTGTACGTTCTAAATTTTCGTCCACAATGTGGACAATTTCGGGTTTCAAGAGAGCGGTATTTCTTGGGGTATTTCATTTGTTGTCTGTTGAATTAGTTAATCCATTTGATTTTTGTGTCGCCTTTCCAACCTTTCTGCCATACAAACCACGCATAAAGAGCTGCGCTGCTACTAACAGAATTGAAGTCGCCGTTCATAGCGCATTTTATTCTACTTGTAGATACATAGATGGTTTGAGGTGGGTTTTCGTCAAAGAATTTGCGGCGTGCTTTGCCTTCGAGAAATTGTATGCGGAGGAACATAGCCACTTTGCGCCCTTTGGGGATTACGTCGAGCGATTTTTGTACAAATTCCAAGGCATAACGATAAGGGGGATTGGTAACAATATCGCCGTTGTGATGGCATTTGCATTGCAAAAAGTCGAGCTGTTTGCCATAACCTCGGTCTATCAAGTCCGAAGCGATGGCAAGTCTATCGTGGCGTGCAAATACCGATGCTAAGTGTCCTTTACCGCACGCTGATTCCCAAATGTTGCTCAAACTCGGCTCTACTTTGAGTAGTAGTTCGGCTGCTATTGGGTCTGTGGCGTAAAAGTCGTTTGCTTCGCGCTCGGTTGTAGAATGATTGCTTGCGCCGATAGCAACGAACGTCGAATGCGCATTACCTAACCAATCCTTTTTCATTTCACGTAGTTCTGCCAATTACTTGCGATGTTGGTATATCCGTTGCCGTTGTAGTAGAGTATCTCGCGGCGTGGTTTGTCTGCATAGCTGACGTGTACCCATTTGGTGTTGGAGTTTTTCGGTCCTTCCCAAATAAGTTGGTCGAAGTTGTTGCAAGCTATTGCAGCTTTGAAGATGTCGGCAAGTGAGCCACCATTGGTAGGCACGAGGTCTGCCGCCTGCCCTGTAAGGTGCTGCGAGTTGTTTACTCCACCCACAGCCTTGTTGAGTGCTGTGCATCGGTAACCACTGCTAACACGGATTGGCTTTCCGTACTTCTCACGGATTGGGTTAAGTACATTGTTGATGAGATTGGCGAGGTTCGCCTTTACTTCTGCATTTGGCGTATTGTCTATTCCTTTGGCTTTTGCCGTATCGGAATAACATAGTTCATCGATTGTAAAATAGTTGCCCATTACTGAGTTAATTAGAGTTGACATATTGGCATAGCTGCTCGTCATACGGCGGAAAATCAACACTGCTATTGCCGTTGCCGCTGCTATCGAGCCTGCTATGATGAGCTTCTTTTTGTCCATTGGTTTGAGAGTTATGGTTTTGTGGTAGTAGAGGTGTCTTGGCTTGGGTCTACCTTGTCCTTCCACCCAATTGTCGGAGCATAAAGCACACTGCCGTTTTTGCGATCGCTCCACGCCACGTTCATCTTTCGGCTCCCATTTGACAAGAAGATTGTTTTTTCACCCTTGTCGTTGGTGTAGATGCGCTTAATGAGCCATTTTTTGTCGGCTATCGATGTGCAGTCGGGGGCGCAATAGCCAACGTACATTTCGTTTTCGCTCACTTCCTCCACAATTGAGGGTTGCATTTCGTCGGCACGGAGCGCCGATAGATATAGAGTGTTTGCTGTGTTCATAGTTAATGATGTTTGAATATGAATAGTCCCATTACTACTAAGGCTACAAGCACCGATATTACAGCCCACCCAATAGCCATTCCGCCTGCTTCTTGCTTAATGTTCTGCCAACGTGTAAGTGGTTCTTTCACGTACACCCGACGCACGATGTATATTGTGTCTGTATTGAGCAGATAGCAAGTGTCAATCTTTATGCGCTCGGTGTACCGGTCGCGCCATCTGTTGACGTAGATTGTGTCGGCTGTCTCTTTTACATAGATGCTGTCGCGCACGTAGGTAGTATCGCGCACAAGTCGGTCGCGATATTCGATGTGCGTTTGGGTAGATTGCAGTAAAACCTCGCCATTGTTGGGGATAATTGGTGATGCTGATTGGCAGCGCGTCATAAGCAGCATAATGAGCATAACAAGCAGCACGAAATACCACCATCGAGGGGGACGTTTGAATGAGATTGCCATTTTCATAGAATTAATTATAGGATTACAAAAGGTTCGTCTTTTTTGGTTGTTACGCCTTTGAGGTTTGAACTCAATATCTGTGTATCGAAGTTTACCATCTTATCAAGCAAATCGCCCGACAATTCTTTTCGCGCCCATTCGGTTAGGTTCATTGGCGTGCCGCTGCCCCACATAGGTTTGCCGTATGTGCCATATTCGGGCGTGCCGAAGCATTTCTTCACCATATAGTAGTCACCCTTGGTTTTGATATTGGAAAGCACTTCGCGAACAGCATCGGTGTCTGTTCCCATTCGGTCAAAGGCGTTGAGAAGTGTATTTGCGTACGATTGTGCTTGTGCTTCGGTAAGTGAAGATTCAATACCTGCCGCCTTCAATACCTTTTGTGCGTTTTCGGCTGCGTGCTTGGCTTCATTCTCGGCTTTCTTCTGCTTGATGTAGTTGTAAATCTTCCTACCACCAATGAAGAGCAACACGCCGCCGACAAGGAATAGTGCAGCCTTTTGCACAGTCTTGTTTTGCGCAAGTTCTAATGCTTGTTCTTTGTTCATATTGTAAAGTTTTGAGTTAACACACCCACAAGAAGCCCGAATTGACGAGCTTCCGTGTAGTGTGGTAAATGATTGATAAATACTTATTGCTTAGCGGTTATAGTTTTGTCACCATTTATAGAGACTTCTATGCTGCTCCACGTTGGACTTTGGGGCGAAACACTATTGGTAGATGTGTACACGTCATACGTTTTGTCAAGCGAATAATTATCGTTGTTTACCGCTACTTTTGACAATAGTTTAGCATTGTTCATCTTAATATCCGATAAGATAGGTATCGATTTTTTGCCATCGTTTGCCAAATAAGTTGTTCCGTCCTTTTTCTGCAACTTAGGCACGATGCCTTTAGGTACAATTATCCAATAATAAGACTGAGGGGCTTTATCGGAAGTTACTTCAGTAGCACTATACGATGTAGTCATTGCTAAACCGCCCTCTTTGATTACATTTTCAAGTCTTGTTGCAACTTCACTTGCCGCCAAGGTTGGGTGACCACTTCCATCTACACCTCTGATGATACTCCATCCGTGCCAAGCAGGATAAGAAATCATAATCTTGTGCTGCTTGCTCTGTTTCGGGTCGGGGTTTATATTGAACTCCGCATATTCATCGTCTGACGGAATGGTTATCGACCAACTTGCAGCATCAATAACAGCATCTTTTTCGGGCGATGTCTTTGCAGGATAATGAGCGGTTACCGATTTGCTATATACGCCTGTTACCAAATTGCCTTTTGCGTCCTTAACTTGTTCCCAACCGCTCGGTATCTCGGCTGCGTTGATTGCGTTGCCACGCCAAAAGAGTGAGACTTTTACAAGCATCGTATGCTCAGTTTCCTCAGCAGGATTGAGATATTCGTTTCCGCTTGGGTCTTCGATGGTGAAGAGTTCGTTGATTACTTTTATGATTGTCTCTCTGCGATGCTCGATAATCCACGCTAACAAACCTTCGTCGATATTGCCGCCGCCGCCGCCCTTTATCTCAGCCAACTTGTGGTTGATGTCGTGCTGCGTGTAGGTCTCTTCTTTACCCTCGCCGCCATTGTTCATAAGAACGGCAAGTTTTGAGCCTTTCTCGGCAATATCCCAAGCATCGTCGGCATAGACAATTGGGAATTCGTTGGGGTTAGTCGATTTGAACGAAACACCCAATCCCGATTGCTCTACCTTCTTATCCTTTTTGAAGTTATGTTTTAGAACGTAGCCTTGTTCTGTTTTGGGAGTTTCTTCTGTGCCTTCGGTTTTTGGGGTTTCTTCTGATGTATTCTCTGCCATAATATTTTAGATTAGGTTATGATTAATAATTAGACGTTTACATAAATTTCAATGCTGTCTTGATGATAGCAGGCTTTTTGCTTGCTGCAGAGAGTAGTTTTACCATATCGGCAAATGATACTTTGTTTGCCACGTCTTGCAAGAGTTTCGCAAGTTGCTGTGCATCTTCGGTAGACGCTGCGGGAATGGTGATGCCTATTTTGTAGTTACTCATTGGTCTTTTCGTTTAAGTTGTTGATATTGAATTAGCTGCTCGGGAGTTAGTATGGCTATTAGGCGTGCTTGCTCGCGTTGCAGGTCGAGATTGTCGCGCTGTAAGCGGATTATCTCTTCGTATAACTCATTGTTGCGCTTTGCCAAACTTTCGATTGAGTGTTGTAGGTTGTCGATGTCGTCGGTTCTTCGCTTGCGACGGCTCGCATACCACGTAACTACGCTGCTGATAGGCGCAAGGAGTAATGAGAGATACAGATATATGGGGTCTGTCATAAAAAGGAGGATAAAACGACTAACGAGCCTATTTCAACTCGTTAGCCGTGTAATTAATAATTAGCCTTCATAGAAGATGCTGCCTTTGCCAACTTGATTGTTGAATGCAGTTACAAACTGTGCGTATGTGCCAATATCGTCTACTCTGCCGTTAACATTGGTTATCTCAGTGTTGATGTTGGTGATGTCACCCTTGATTTTGGTAACGTCACCACTAATGGTGTTGTAGCTTTTCGTGAGGTTAGCAACGTCACCTTCAACGTTTGTAACTCGCCCATCAATCGTCTTAGCGTAGTTGTTTACTTCATCATACTTCTCGTTGATGAGTTGCTTCAGAGCTTCAATAACGTCGCTATTGTCGGTGAGCGCATCGGCAATCTCTTTGAGAGTGTCGAGCGTTTCGGGTGCGCCGTTTACGAGGTCTGCAATAGCTTTCTTCATTTGCGCCACGTTCACGGCATCGGTATCTTTTACACCTGCGGTGACGTTGGCAATGAAGCGCGTCAGTTTGTCTGAGCCTACTGAAACTTCGTTGTTTCGCGTCGAGGTGCTGCTTGCACCGATGGTTGCGCTGCCTGTCTTGGTGTCGTATTTGAAATACGATGACAAGTCACCGACTTTCTCGTCTACATACGCTTTGATTTGGTTGAATTTGCGACCAAGAAAGTCGCCAATCTGCTCTAAGATTGTTTTCGTTGTTTCTGCCATTTTTGTAAAATTTTAGGTTAGGTAATTAATTAATTTATAAAAGGTTATTAGTTTTGTGTTATAAAGCATAACGGACTAAAACGCAGGGGGCTGCTCCCACTTGTTTGGCAGTACTTAGCTAATAGTTCCGCTTGTGGGAAGTGGAGGCAAGGTGCGTTCTTGCCACGTTCAATGCTTTTTCTTTTCATATATGGGCATT
>JAFYCM010000101.1 GCA_017539645.1 Bacteroidales bacterium | reverse complement strand
TGGCATCTACACCCTAACATTCAACCTTCGCGATTGGACTATCGATGTGGTTTACGAATCGAAAATGCCTATCGAAGTGGCTACGTTGTACGCTGTTGGCAATGCCACTCCCGTTGGTTGGAATATCGACGAACCTTTCGAGTTGACCAAGACCGCAGATTATGTATACGTATACGACGGTCCGCTCTACGAAGGCGAATTGAAATGCCCTATAGCTACGGGCAATTGGGGCGGCGACTTCATAATGCCTGTCACCGACCAAATGGAAATTAATAGTAAAGGTTGCGCCGAAAAAGAGTTCGACTTTGTCAAAGGCGGCAACCCCGACAAAAAGTGGAAAATCACCGAAGCTGGCAACTACACCATCACGTTCGACCTCCGCAAGTGGACAATCGATGTTGTGTATAAGTCGGCACTATAATTTGTATCACTATAAAACCTAATAAATAAAAGATGAAAGAATTACTTATGGTTGCAACCTTAGTTGTTGCAATGTCATCGTGCAGTTCGTGCAGTAGCAGCGATGATGCAGAGAACCCCGAAAACGTGCCAACCCACGAGGCACTGCCTAAATATACCAACCCAGTTTGGGCTAAAGACTGGCCAGATCCTACAGTTTGGAAGGGCGAAGATGGTGCTTTCTATAGCATCTCTACCAACTGCGAAACCATCATCAGAAGTACAAATCTTGTAGATTGGGAAGACTTGCACATCTCTCCGTTCGATAAAGAGTCGAAAGATAAACTTCAGAAAGAGGGCTGGAACCTTTGGGCTCCCGACGTAACCACCGTCAATGGTCAGCGCCTCTGCTACGTGGCTTGCTACAATGGCGCTAACGACGCTACAATTTGCGTGTTGAAAGAGGTCTCTACAAACCATTTCGAGTTTGTAGGTGTAATCACCAAAGGCAAGGAAACTGGCATTCCTGATACCATCGACCCAGAAGTTGTTACCGACCCCGAAACTGGCAAAGTATGGTTCTTCTTCGGAAGTATTGGTGGCGTTCATCGCATAGAACTTACCTCTGACGGTACGGCTATCAAAGAGGGTGCTGAATACATACGCGTAGCTGGTCTCAACATCGAAGAGGATCAGAGCCGCCTGAAGGTGCTCGAAGGCTCATACCTCCACAAACGTGGCGATTATTGGTATCTCTTTGTTAGCTCAGGCTGGTACTACGACAAAACTTACCAAATGCGCGTAGGACGTAGCAAGAGCCTCGAAGGTGACTTTGTAGATAAATATGGCAACTCGCTCAAAACGGGCATAGCTACGCAGATAATCAACTCTACAAATCGCTTTTTCGGTCCTGGCCACAATGGCGAAATCTACACCGATAAGTATAACCGCGACTTCATCGTATATCACTGCCACGACGCACAAACCGAAGGCGGTACAACGCGCCCTATGTTCCTTCAAGAAATTAAATGGGACAAAGAAGGTTGGCCATATTTCGAACCTAATGTTGTAGTTACCGAAGCTGAAGTTCCTGTGTTCGACTGATAGATTGATTTTTTATAAACATTCCTCGGATCTCGCATCAAGTCATAGAATGATAGATTATAGACTTCGATGCGAGGTCTTTTCTGTAAACTTTTCCTAACTATGAAAATATTTATATCAATATTGCTGCTTATGGCAATATCTTCGTGCAGTTCTCCCGACGATGTTATTAATAATACCGAGAACGAGAATACGGAAATCGACGATAGTATACATAGCCACTCAGCGCCTCTCTACTGGAGTATATACGAATATTGCTACACGCAAAATCAGAATGGAGTGGCTGATGCCGATATGGATTTTACAGAACAACAATGGGATGAGGTAATAGAATGGGTAGCCAAAGAGTTAAAGCCCTATGGCTATGACATGATTTGCACCGACGGCTTCATACCTATGCTTGCAGGCGACGACGATTCGGGCTATATGACGCGCTATGGTTCGGTGAAGCTCGCAACGTTGGTAGAAAAATGCCAAAAACACGGGCTCCAATTGGGTGTGTACGACAACCCACTATGGATTCACGCCGACGACTCTACACCCGTGCAAGGCACCAACGGGCGCGTAACTTTTGGCGATTTGAAATACCGCTTGGGCGACAAAATTCAGCACAAAACCGACGACCTTTGGTTCAGCTGGGTTGTGGCTACACACGACGGTGCAAAGGAGTATATAGACGGCTTTTTTCGTCACTATGCCGAAATGGGCGTTGAGTTCATACGTATGGATTTCCTCTCGTGGTATGAAGATGGCAACGACCGTGGAATGGGCATTGTAGGGCGTGGCTACGGGCGCGAATGCTACGAGCAAGCTCTCAAATACATAGCCGAATCGGCCTCGCGCTATGGCGTGTTTACGTCGCTCGTGATGCCTCACCTCAACGATAAAGCCTCAATTGAAAAGAGGTATGGAAATATGGTGCGTATAGTGGCCGACACTGGAACGGGCGGATGGAAACACTTCTCGGTAGATGGACGCGGCGCAATCTATCCCAATTGGCCAAACTGCAACAATATGTTCGATGGCTTTGTTCATTGGTCGGAAATCTCAGGCGAAGGTAAAGTAATCTTAGACGGAGATTTTACGCGGCTAAATACCTTTTCAACCGATGACGAATGCCAGTCGGTCGTCTCGTTACAAATAATGGCAGGCGGACCAATAGCCGTGAGCGACATGCCATCCACCATCGGCGACAGAATGAAATTTTATCAGAATACGGAACTTTTGGCTCTTCATAGAGCTGGATTTGTCGGCAAACCTCTCTCTGCAAACGTAAACGACCAAAACAGCCAAATATGGTATGGTAAGCTAAACGACAATACTTGGATTGTAGGCTTATTCAATAGAGAAGACGAGCTGCGCAACAGAACGCTTCAGTTGTCGCAAATTGGACTCCAAGGCGCTTGGAAAATGAGAGACCTCTGGCTCCACAACGACCTCGGCGCAACCGATGGAACTATCAGCTATGACATTCCTGCCCACGGTTGCCGAATAATAAAAATCACAAAATGAACGCAGTGCGGATTCGGTAAATCAAAATGGAATAAGAATAAATGTAGACGCTTGTAGCTATTTATTAGGGCATAACGACAGCTAAACTCCTCTGTTTTTGGTATTTTTGCAATACCTAAACGCGCGGTATAATGACACAAGAACTACAGAATCTTCCAATTGGTATACAAGACTTCGAAAGCCTTCGCAACGATGGCTACCTCTATGTAGATAAAACGGCGTTGATGTATCGTCTCGTTTCTACGGGTCGATATTATTTTCTTTCGCGTCCGCGCCGATTTGGTAAAAGCTTGCTAATAAGTACGTTGAAGGCCTATTTCTTGGGCAAAAAAGAACTCTTCAAAGGTCTTGCTGTAGAGCAACTTGAAACGCAATGGAACGTTCACCCTGTGCTACACTTGGATTTGAATACATCAAAGTTTGTAGAGAAAAACGTACTGCAAAATAAACTCGATTCGGCACTAACCGCGTGGGAAAAAATATATGGCAGGGCAGACAATAACGACGATTTAGGCGTTCGCTTCGAAAACGTTATCCGTTGTGCTTACGAAAAAACAGGGCAGCGCGTAGTTATCCTCGTCGATGAATATGACAAGCCGATGCTTCAAGCCATTGGCAAGCCAGAACTTCAAGACGATTATCGTGCTACATTGAAAGGCTTCTATGGTGCGCTAAAGAGCATGGACGGCTGCATAAAATTTGCCATGCTAACGGGCGTGACAAAATTCGGCAAAGTGAGCGTCTTTAGCGATTTGAACAACCTCGAAGATATTTCGATGAACAAAAGCTACTACAACATTTGCGGCATAGATAAAGAGGAACTTCACGGCATTCTTCGCCCCTACGTTGAACAACTTGCAGCTGCGAATAATATTGGTATTGACGATACATACGCAAAACTCAAAAAGCATTACGACGGATACCATTTTTTGCGCAATACGGATGGTATATATAATCCATTTAGTGTGCTTAACACATTGAAAAACTGCGAATTTGGCAGCTATTGGTTCGAGACGGGCACGCCTACATACCTCGTAGAACTACTCAAGGCGCACAATTATAATCTCGAACACATGGCCACTGGCGAAGAGGTTGAAGCCGATGTGCTCAATTCGATTGATTCTACCTCGACAAACCCAATCCCCGTTATTTTCCAAAGTGGTTATCTGACAATCACGGGCTATGACGAGCGTTTTGGTCTGTATAAATTAGGATTCCCAAACGAAGAGGTTCGCGAAGGCTTCATGCGTTTCTTGATGCCGCACTACACCCCAGTGGAGACCGGAAAGACGGGTTTTCAGATAATGAACTTTGTGCGCGAGGTAGAGGCTGGCAAGATTGACGATTTTATGGCGCGCATAAAGAGTTTCTTTGCCAATACGCCCTACGAACTTGTGCGCGACCTTGAGAATCATTACCAAAATGTGCTTTTCATCTTGTGCAACCTCTGCGGACTCTATACCAAAGCAGAATATCACACCTCGCAAGGGCGCATAGATATGACGATAGAGACGGCTGACTATGTGTACGTTTTTGAGTTCAAGTTCAACAAAACGGCGCGCGAGGCACTGCAGCAGATTAAGGATAACAACTACGCCGAACCCTTCCGCGCTAGTGGCAAAAAGATAGTGCTAATAGGCGCAAACTTCAACCACGAGATTAGAAATATTGACGAGTGGGTGGTAAAATTAATATAGTATCTATGGTAAAAGATATACGATATTTCCTTGACGAGGAAAATGCATTCTGCCAAAATCATCCAAACTATGGCGAAACTTATTGGAATGAAGAACTTGGAGAAATGAGTGTGTTTGGAATTGATGATAGGCTAAACTACTTATCGGATAGAGTATTTTCAAACATATATAAAACGATAAAAGAACCTTTAGGTAGAGAAATTGAATTTGGTTTGTCTGATGCACAAAGAGTATTGTTGCGATTATTCTATCGTCAGCATTCCGCTATTTTCAGAGACGACTACTATCACTCCGGCATTACTGATTTTGTGCAAAATTTATTTGACACATTAGATGATATGATAAAGAAAGCACCTATTAGTAACGATAGCATTCTTTATCGTTTTTGTACAGAATATGATAAAACTGACATGAATATTGGTGACAAAGTGACATTCCATCATAATCTTACATGTACAAACTTTGACTGGAATCAAGCCAAATACACAAATGTATATTACATCTCCCCTCTGAAAGAAGGAAAAACTAAAGCTCATAGCCTTTATGAAATTTACGAGCATGGCGATGAAAAACAAGTCGATTTTCTAAGGAATGTGAGTTTCTTAGTGAAAGGTGTGGACAATACAATAGGAACGAGTTATAAGAAATTCTATTTAGAAGAGATTGTATAATGCCAATTTTTAATCGTCATCATCCTGATCTGTTTGCTTGGGTATGATACAATTTTTTGTCAATTTCTTGAAATATTCACTTACCTCTTTGTTTGGTTGTGTGTTGCCTTCAGTAATTGGAGGTCTGTGCTTTTCTATAAGAGCATCTAAAAAAGCTGTTCTGCGTTTTAGCATATATTGATAATAGAATTTTTGCTCGTGAATAGCATCATAAACAATATTCCTTTGCTTACGAAAATAATTATCAAGTTGCTCGTTCAATAGAGAAGCACGATGCTCGTCTTTGTTATATTTTTCTTTAGCTTTATCTATTAGTTCTGCTTCTTCTTTAGTATAAGGTCTTTTTTCTATGTCAATTCTCATACTTTCTGCAGTACAATAGCCTCTATCCTCATAAATAGTCTCATTTATCTTAGGGAATAATGAATTGATGTATTTATCTTCAAATTCTTTAGAACGCTTAAACACAAAGTAACGATCATCTTTACCGGCACGATGATTGAAAAATTCTTCATTTGATATAGTGAAAGATTCTAATAGTTCATCTACATTTAGTGTAGATATGTAATTGTCAACCTCTTGTATAATGGTATTTATTTCGTTTACAGGGTCATTAACCCCTATTGAAAACACAACACTATTCCCGCTAAATCCAAATTTCGCCCTTTCTTTTATATGGTATTGACTTTGTCGTAATTCGTCCCAATGTGCAAGAAAATCTTCCTCAAAATCATTGAGGTATACAAATCCTCCTTTTTTGAGTATTGCTTCTTTTTCAAGAAACATTTTTTCTGCTGATTCTCTTAACGTTTCGTATTTTTTAGTATAAAACTCATTTAGCTCGTCTATATTATGAAATATTTTTTCTTCTAAAGGGTTGATGCTAAGTGGCTTTATTTCATTTTTCAAACGCACTGCATATTCTCGAGATGGATATGGGTGGCAATGTTCTTTTATATTCTCTATTCTTATTGCTTCTATTTGTTTTTTCTTTTGTCTGATGGAACTTTCGATAATAAATCCCATTATATCACTTTTAGTAGAGTAATAGGATGAGGATGGAAGGTCTGACCATCCGTTGTAATAGCCAGCCCCATTTATGTCGTTGAAATACAAACAATCTTTGTGCCTTACTACAATATTATAATTACCAAAGTCAACTATAAAGCCATCACTTGTTTGGGCACATTTTTCGGGTACATATATACGAGTACGTAACAGATATTCTTTATTGTTAGGATTTGGATTTTGGTGCTGTAACTTGAAATATCTTAAACAAGAAAATTCTATGGCGAAAACAACTTCTCCATTAGAACTTTCAAATAAAATGGTATCATACATTTTTGCACCTTCGCAAAAATCTTGATTATCAATCATGAATTGCCCATTCAATGATAGGATTATATAAGGTGATGATGCCTTGACCAACATTCCTATGTCTAATCTTTTTATTCTCATCATCTTTAGATTAATATTGTTATAAAACAATTATCACATAGCAATCACAAATTTAGAAAATTTTTGATGTGATAATTTGTGTTTAGACGATTCAATGTGTGCGGTAAAACTGCTCATAAAAATCAAATCCGCACAGAAACCTCATTTTTGAAATCTCTGTGCGGATTATGAATTGTGAATTATCAATTATGAATTGACAATTTACTTCTTTGCTTCAACGGCTGCTTTCTCGATTGCCAAGCCTGCTTTGTATGCTTCGATGTAACGGTTGAAACCTTCTACGTCTGCGGGCGTTGGTGCTATCTCGGTGCCGGTGTTGCCTGCGAAAACTTTCTGGTCGAGCCAGTCGGCAAGGTTCTGCTTCTTGTCGTTGTTAACTACGAACGAAGCGAGCAATGCTATACCCCAAGCACCACCTTCGCCAGCTGTCTCCATAACAGAGATTGGTGAGTTGAGCGCTGCAGCAAGTACGCGCTGACCTACACCTTTGGTGCGGAAGAGTCCACCATGACCAGTGATGCGATCAATCTTGATTTTTTCCTCTTTTAGCAAGATGTCGTTGCCAATCTTGAGCACGCCGATAGAGCCGTAGAGGTGCACACGCATGAAGTTGGCAAGGTTGAACTTGTCGTTGGCTGAACGTACGAACATTGGACGACCTTCTGCCAAACCTGTAACCGGCTCGCCCGATATGTAGTTATAAGCAAGCAAACCACCGCAATCGGCATCGCCAGTGAGGGCGTTGTTGTAGAGGCGACCATAGAGTTCGTCCATATCTACCTTCTGCCCCATAAGTTCGAGCGACTCCTTGAAGAGGTTAACCCATGCGTTGAGGTCAGAAGTGCAGTTGTTGCAGTGAACCATAGCTACGAGGCTGCCATCAGGCGTAGTGACCATATCGATGGCTTCGTAAGGTTTCGAGAGATCTTTTTCGAGCACAATCATCGAGAATGATGAGGTACCAGCCGAAACGTTACCAGTGCGTTGCTTAACAGCGTTGGTAGCTGCCATGCCAGTGCCAGCATCGCCTTCAGGAGGACAGAAAGGAATACCGGCCTTGAGGTGACCACTTGGGTCGAGTCGTTTAGCACCTTCGGCGGTGAGCGAACCAGCATTTTCGCCTGCTACGAGCACGCGTGGGAAAATATCTAAGAGTTTCCAGCCAAGTTTCTTAGGAGCGATGAGTTGATCGAATTTCTCAACCATCTTAGCATTGTAAGTTTTGGTCTGAGGATCGACAGGAATCATACCCGAAGCATCGCCTACGCCGAGAACCTTTTCGCCAGTGAGTTGCCAGTGAATATAACCAGCAAGGGTGGTTTGAAACTTGATGTCGCTCACATGCTTGTCACCATCGAGGATGCACTGATAGAGGTGCGAGATGCTCCAACGCAGTGGAATGTTGTAGTTGAAAAGTTTCGAGAGTTCTGCTGCCGCCTTACCCGTATTGGTGTTGCGCCAAGTGCGGAAAGGCACAAGAATCTCATTTTTGTCGTTGAAAGCCATGTAGCCGTGCATCATTGCACTGATACCGATAGCTGCAAGGTTCTCAATCTCAACGCCATATTGCTTTTGCACATCTTTACGCAGATCGGCATAGCAATCTTGCAATCCGTTCCAGATAGCATCGATGCTGTAGGTCCACAAGCCATCAACGAGTTGGTTTTCCCAAGCGTGGCTACCTTGAGCAATAGGCTTATTCTCGCCGTCGATAAGTACGGCTTTTATACGCGTAGAGCCAAACTCAATACCGAGAATGGCTTTGCCTTGTTCTATTATTTGTTTAGCTGTTGACATTTATATCACCGAATTAAACGAATGAAACAAATTATATGCTTGAAGTTTTATTAGTAAAAAGCCTTTTATAATTGAACGAATTATTGCTGTGTTACCAACCTTGAATACGAACTAATCTCTGGACTTCTAACGACGGTTGACCGAAATTTGCCAATAACCCTAATTTAGAATTGGTCATTTTCATGTAATTGAGAGTCTGGGCTTTGAATTCTGGTAATAGTTTTTCTACGGCCTTTAGTTCTACGATTATTTTGTTGTAACAAATAAAATCGGGGCGGTATTTCTTGCCAATGGAACGTCCTTTATATACGATGTCCAGTTCTTTTTCTCTTTCGTAAGGAATACATTGTAGCTGAAACTCTATTTCAAGAGCCTCTTGATATATTGCCTCAAGAAAACCGCATCCAAGTTCATTGTGGACCGTCATCATTGCGCCAACGATTTTGTAGGCTTCGTCTTTATAAATGATTTGATCCATAATAATTCGTTTGATTATAAAATGAAAACACCGAACTGAACTAAATATTTGTCTTAATTAGTTCAATTCGGTGATAAATATTACTTCAAAGCCTTGTTCAGCATGTAGTACACTTCGTTGTTGCGGAGTGTCTGCTTGAAGTCGCTGATGTTGGTATTCTTGTTAATCTTAACATATTCGATACCAAGCATCTCGGCGAAGTCTTCCCAGTACTCTTCGGTGATGTCGTATGAGAATGCGCTGTGGTGTGTGCCACCTGCGAGAATCCATGCGCCTGCACCGATTTCGAATGTAGGTTGTGGAACCCAAAGTGCCGAAGCAACAGGAAGGTTAGGCATTGGTTTTGGCTTG
>JAFYCM010000100.1 GCA_017539645.1 Bacteroidales bacterium | reverse complement strand
CTTCTAATAAACATCTATTTCTTACGTAAATAGTCCCTTGCGCAGGTGGTGAAATTGGTATACATGCTACTTTGAGGGGGTAGTGGCAGCAATGTCGTGTGAGTTCGAGTCTCATCCTGCGCACCAATTCTTTGAAATTATTTTTTGCGGAAATAGCTCAGTTGGTAGAGCACGACCTTGCCAAGGTCGGGGTCGCGAGTTCGAGTCTCGTTTTCCGCTCTTCTAATAAACATCTATTTCTTACGTAAATAGTCCCTTGCGCAGGTGGTGAAATTGGTATACACGCTACTTTGAGGGGGTAGTGGCAGCAATGTCGTGTGAGTTCGAGTCTCATCCTGCGCACCAAACGTATAATCTCGTTTCTCGATTTGAGGAACGAGTTTTTTTGTTTTATAGCATTGTCTGTACTATAAATACATTTAACTCATACCACTACCTTTGCGCATTATGAAAAAATGTAAGCATTCTCGTAGAAAAGGCGGCATATCGACATCCGCCACGGTTTTCATCATTATTATATGTATAGCGCTAATTGCTGTTGGGTTCTATTGGTTCGTAAAGAAGGGCAGAATGGACCAACCACAAAACCGTAAATCGCAAGTATCGCAAGTTGACCAGATAGAGCAGCAGTTGCCTACCGAGGTGCCGCAATCTGCCGAATCTGTAGAATCTGCTCCCGATGATGTAAATAGTAATACTTATACTACCACAACCACCGAAGTGCCTACGTTCTCTGCGCCTACTATTACCGATGAGCGCATTGAGGTATCATATCCTTCGCGTGTGGCCGATGACCAAGTTGTGCAGCATTTGTCGTACACGGTTTCCTATAATGATAAATATGAACAGCCCGATTGGGTTTTCTATCTTCTCACGCAGGAGATGGTTAACGGCAAAGTGACTCGTGGTGAGAAGTTTTTGCCCGACCCAGATGTGAAACTCGCCACTGCTGTAACGACCGATTACACTAAGAGTGGCTACGACCGCGGTCATCTCTGTCCCTCGGCCGACGTTCGCCACGATGCAGCGGCGCAGAGCGAGACTTTTTATATGAGTAATATCAGTCCGCAAGAGCCAAATTTCAATCGTGGCGTGTGGAAGAAACTCGAGGAGCTTGTGCGTCAATTTGTGTCGGTTCACGATAGCTTGTATGTAGTTACAGGGCCAGTGCTGCAAGATAAACTGAAGCAAATTGGCAAGCGCAACAAAGTGGCTGTGCCGGAGCTATTCTATAAAATAATATATACGCCTAAGAATGGCGGCCACATGATTGGCTTCCTTATGCCCAATAAGGGTAGCAATAAAAAACTCTCTACCTTCATCGTCAGTGTTGATGAGATAGAGAGTGTTACTGGTTTGAACTTTTTCTCGAATGTTGCTAATGAATCTGATTTGGAATCGAAACCTGGAAATGTTCGATGGTGGCAACAATGCGAGTAAATAGGTACTTGAATAGTGAACCCGTTTTGTTTACAAGTCCGAATAGCAATACTACAAACAGAATAGCGTTTTCAATCCACATTACTATTAGGTCGAATAGGTAGGTGTCTACTTTTACGCCGAATACCATTTTGTAAGGCGAGAATATTGGCGCGTAGAACGATTTGTCGGTGTCTTGGAAAACGACATCATTCTTCTGCCAAAGTCGACCATTGTATTCTACTATTATGTTGCTCTGATTAGCATCTTTTGCGCAAAGGAAATCCTCGAGCGATTTGTTGTAGCATGTCTGACGAATCAGCTCCAGTTCGTCGGCACTCATCGATTTGCGGAAGTTGTCTTCGGCTTGGAATACCTTGTTGAAGCGCTGCACGTGGTAACGGCGTACATGCTCAAGATATTGGTCGATGTTGTCGTGGATGGCTGCGCAATAATATTCTGGTTTGAATAGGTCCTGACTTGGCAGCGTCACGCTTGGAAATTCGTGCTCTATGGCAAAAATCTCATCGTGTATAAGACCCATTATAGCTTCAAGACCGTCGTTGTCGTTGTTGCGTTGGCACTTGTCTGCGCGGTTTAGGTAGTTACGCATTGTAGGCACCCAGAAATCTTTGTAGTATGCCGACTGGCTCTCAGCTTTGTCGTACGTATAGAATTTCTCTTCGTATTCGTTGTAGATAAACTGGTCGACAGCCAAAGCTTCGAATGCCCAGCGTGCCGTAATTATCTGACCATACGTCGGAACACTCGTTACGCTACTTGTGTCGGGGTTCATCTTGTCGAAGCGAACAAATACACCGCTGAGTATCAACTGTGGAATCACCATAAAAGGTATGATGATATATATGTTGATGGTCTTCTTCATGGTGTCGGACAAAATCAAACCAATCAAGTTGGCTGCCACGGCCGTAGCAAATAGCACAAGCCAATAGTCGATCGTCATGCCGTGTATTTTCAGTATCGAATTGCCCACCAACACGAATATTATCATCTGCAATGCAGATATTATCGATGTTAGTACGCATTTCGACATTATGTAGCTAAAGTGGCTGAGATTTAGAAATTTCTCGCGCTTCACTATCGCTCGGTCTTGTATAATCTCTTCGGCGCTGACAGTCAACCCGAGGAAGAATGCTACAATTACACCTATAATTATATATACCGAAATGTTCGGGTTGTCGCAGTATACGTAACCTTGCTGATTCTCAATGTTGTAGTAACGCAGCAGAAGCGACAACATAATGGCAATGAGCGGCGTCTCGAGAAGGTTTATAAGTATGTATTGAAGGTTTGCAAGTTTCGCCTTTACATCGCGTATGAAGTAGAGGTAAATCTGCTTAAACTTGTTTGGCGTGTGGAATGTTATAGGCGGCAGTGGTTCTGGGTCGCCTACGTATGCAATATCTATGAAACCCCAATTGAACTTGTCGTACCATTCTTTCGGAGTGATTTTTCTTATCTGCGTGGTGTTGCCATACTCATCGATGATGGGCTGGCTAATCATATCGAGAATCTGCTCCACGTTCACGTTGCCGCAACGCTTACATTCAGTCTCTTTGCTCGTACCCATATTCAGGTTGAGCTTGAAGTAGCTCACACTCTCAATAGGGTTACCATCATATATAAGGTATCCGCCAGTGTCGAGCACGAGCAACTGGTCGAACATCTTGAATATGTTTGACGATGGCTGGTGAATAACCACAAAAATCAGTTTGCCTTTTATGGTCAGGTCTTTGAGCATCACTATGAGGCTCTCAGCATCGAGTGACGAAAGTCCTGACGTAGGCTCGTCGAGGATAAGAAGTGCTGGCTCGCGAATGAGCTCAAGGGCAATGTTGAGACGTTTGCGCTGTCCACCACTGATTTTTTTGTTCAGCACGCTGCCCACCTTCACATTACGTATGTCGAAGAGTCCGAGCTGCTGCAAAATGTTGTTCACCTTGTCGACAATCACTGGCAATGGTAGGTTGTCGAAACTGAGGCGCGCGCTGTAGTAGAGGTTCTCGTATACCGTGAGGTCTTCAATAAGGCTGTCATCTTGCGTCACATAGCCAATTGAACCCTTCACCATCTCGGGATTCTCGTGAATATCTATATTATTGATATAAATATGTCCCTCCGACGGATTTGAAAGGCCAGCAATCACGTTGCACATCGTACTCTTGCCCGAACCGCTGATGCCCATCACGCCAACCATCTGACCTGAGTGCGACTCGAACGAGAAACTATGCAAACCAACCACGCCTGGACTGTGATGATAGACTACGTTGCGCGCTTCGAGGGTGATAGGTATGTGTTCGTTGAGCGAAGGCATACGGCGCATCATATCGTTGTAGTAGAGCGACGCTGCCACCGACGGGCGAATGGTGTTACCCGTACGCATTATATATACGTGTCCCTCGTTCACCTGCTGATTGTTGAACGTCAGCAAATCCTCGCCTTTGAATTTGAAGAGGAATATTGATGCGCTTACGAGGTATACGTATGAAATCTCGCCTTTGAGGTCCTCCCAATAGAAGTGGCGAGGAGAAACGATAGATTCGCAGTTGGCATTGCCCGATATTACGGTGCGCTCTATCACGGCATCGCTATTCAAAATGAATGAGCGAATGGTGTCGATGTCCTTCTGGTTAAGGTTGAATTTGTCAACTATGACATCGTCGATGAGACCTTGCTCTATATACGAAAAATGACCTGTGTTGAGGTATTCATATAGTTGTATAACTATGGTATACTTCTGAAGTTGAGTAAGGCTCCGGTTTATATTATAGGCAATGCGAGTAACCTTGGTCGAAACGCGCGAAATGACTTTATATTGGTTGTCGCTTCGCTTGTTTTGCTCTATTGCATTCCTATAAGCAATATCGAATTGTGTTATGAATTTGTTGGCTAATTCGTTATTGAGTTCCCTTTCGAGAAACTTATAAACCACAATGCGTCGTTCGCTCATGTCGCTCGAACCACGCACCGATGCCACTACGGCAAACAGTTGTACAAGTAAGTCGATTACCTTATCGTTCATAGGCCAAAATCGCTGCCTTTAGGGTGTTTTTATATATATATAAATATGTATGAGCAACCGCGCGAGTTGCTTTGGCTATGCAGAGCCAATCGCTATTAATCGATTTTGAAGCCCGTCATAAGTATAACGAAGCCCGACGACGTGATAGCTTTGTCGAGTGTAGCTTCCACTATGCACTCCATATAGCCATCGAGCGTAAAATCCCAATAAGGTGCATTTCCATATTCGGTGTTTGTGAATACGAGGTTGTGGTCGCCATCGTAGAGTGCAAATTGCACATAGTTGTTGCCTGCATTGCCTGTAGCTATGCGATAAGTAACGCCCGAAAGGAATGTAGCGCGGAACTCAGCCACCTCTTCGTCGGTGATGAGAGCGCGGAAAGGACGACCGGTAAGAATGAACGGACGCTGGAAGTGCGCCTTGCAATTCTTCTCGGTAATCTCTGCTATATCTTCCTGACTCTTTATTTGTGTTGGCATTGCCAAGCCTAATAGAACGGCCGCTACGGCAAAAATTTTAGAGGTCTTCATAGATGCTATTTCTTTATGTGTATAAAAACGGCTCTAATGTACGTAAAAAACCTGTAATGCCTTTATATATTTTTATAGATACTGCATTTATAAAATGTTTTTTTGTTTAGGAAAAAGAGTAATTTCGCGCTGTTTTGCGTAACCGCTGGTCGGACGTAGGGAGTCGGCGAATGTTGCGTTAGTATAAATAAATAAATCTAACAAGATGGATTTAATCAAAGTAGCAGAAGAGGCATTCAAGAGTGGTATTGAGATGCCTGCTTTCAAATCGGGCGACACTGTTGCCGTTTCGTACAAAATTATCGAAGGTAACAAGGAGCGTATCCAGGTTTTCAAAGGCGTGGTTATGCAAATCAAAGGTGAAGGCGGTAACAAACGCTTTACTGTTCGCAAAATGTCGGGCAGCATAGGTGTTGAGCGTATCTTCCCTATGAACTCTCCGTTCATTGAAAGTGTTGAAGTAGTTCGCCTTGGCAAGGTTCGCCAATCGCGTATCTTCTATCTCCGCAAGTTGACTGGCAAGAAAGCCCGCATCAAAGAGAAGAGAAACTAATTCGTTCTGCTTTCAGAAATCGAAAAACCGTTTGGCGCAAGTCAAACGGTTTTTTTTATTAGGTATAATGATGTGAGATTGTTTTGTATATATATTCGCAGAAGTTTAACCATACCTAATATGAAAGTATTTATTACCCTTGTGTTATTGCTATCATGCATATACACAAATTCTTATGCTCAGCGTGATACGTTAGCCCTTGATGCATACCTCAACGTATTACCAAATTTTTCTGAAGCTTATTTTATTGGAATAAAAACCCAATTGGATAAGAAGCATACCCAATTGAATGCCTATACTTTAGATGGCATACTATCTAGAGCTATAACTTATAGCAAGTTCTCAGATCTGTATCGTGATCGTAAATTAGATGGTCGTTGTGTGTGGTGCTATGAAAGTGGAGAAGATAGTTTGGTGATGCATTTCTCTAAGGATAAATATGTTGGATATGATACGGTATACTACAAAAATGGTGGTGTCATGTTTATCAAAAAGCAAGATAAAACTACTCGTTTTAGACAATTCTGGCCTAATGGACAATTGAAACGAGATCAAAAGCTTGTCAGACGAAACCAATACGGTGATGTTTATTCGGGAAAATGTTTTGATGAAGCTGGTAACGAAGTTGAATTTACTCCATACGAATCGTTACCTCAATATCCTGGTGGAATATCATTGCAACGGCTTATATCCCAAAATCTTAATTATCCATATGGCGCACAATTGCGTAATAAGATGGGTGTCGCAATTGTTCGTTTCCTAATAGATGTAGATGGTCAGTGTATAGAATATAAAATCGTAAGGAGTAGTGGAGATAAGTTACTTGATGACGAAGTGTTAAGAGTAGCTACTAAAATGACAAAAGGAAAATGTTTTATACCAGCTAAAATTGACGATGTGCCTATAAGGGCGTCGATAGCTATACCAATTAATTTTGTTATAGAGAAACAACCAGCACAAGATTCTCCTTTTTTATAATAGTATAAATGTGGTTACACAGTTGAGGATATATGGGGCTGTCGCAAAATTAGCGGCGGCCCTATTGTTTTATATACAATCCTTTGAATCTTGTTGAATCTGCGTAATCTGTGTTCTATTTATGGTACAGATACATAGTACAAAAAAATTGAGGACACCAATCTCAATGATGTCCTCACTCAAACAGTCACAAACCTTACAATTATGAAACGAAACACACATTCCACTCTCACAGTGGCAAGCAAATCTTATTTCTTTATTCTGTCTGTATAATTAAGCTACTACACCCGACTTGTATAGGATAAACCTTTTCAAAAAACACAAAACACGAGAGAAAACATCAAAAAGCAAAATACCAATCGGATGTAGTAGCTGTGAATCGGATGAATACTATTCAATAGTTACCTGAATCGGATTGTTCAAGTTGTTCTCGAATGTCTCGAGATATGTTGTCCAATCGCTAAGCGAGTTGAAGTTAGTTTTAGGGTTACGACTCCAACCTGCACCCCAATAGTAGGTGAATGCGCCGTCGTATTGGCTTTTGCCAAGTATATGACCAAGAGCAGTGCCATTGCCGTGGAGAGGTTTTTCCTCTTCGGTGAATGCGCGGAATTCGGTCTCTACGTTGCTCGTAAATACTGCGCCTACGTATATTTTGCCGAAGTCTTTGTTCTGTGCCTCGCGATACTTCTCTTTATACTGATTTGGATCGCCCAAATCTTCATAGGCCATATACTTATTCTCGTTGCTAAGTATGTATGCATCAGGATTTTCTGGGTGAATTACTATGCCTGCAGCTACTTTGTGTGGAGTGCTCAAATTGGCATAAGTAACAGTAGTTTTGTTGAGTTGCGAACCAGCATCAAGGCTAATGAGGCGCGTCTCAACTACGCTATCGCCATCTACATAAGTAGGATTGTAGGTAAGTTCAACAGTGAAGCGCAGTGGACCATTGTCGAGAATCTTATATTCTGCCCAGCAATATGGGTAAACAATTTGGTCGTTGGCATCGAGAAGTGCAGCTGTGCCGCCACCGAGCGTAGGACCAACTTTGTAGCAGTCCATACCATTGCCGTGGTCTACGTGGTAGCTGACTGAGTTGTAGAGGTCGTCGGCCTCGTCGTTGAGACCAGCAGCGCGTAGGCTGTCGCATTTTGCTTGAACTGCGGGGTTGAGTTCGCCGTTGTAGCGAGCGTCAACAACGAGTTCTTCGGTGCGCTTGTTCCATACATCGTAGCCAAATGCGCGCTCATTTTTCCGCTGAAGTTGTGGACCATATGTACGGAAAGCCACGCGGTTGTTCTCCCAAGCAATGTCATCGACGCGCTCTGGATAGTGCTTGCCGAAAACTTGTGGTGCGAACTCTTCGCATTTGCCTGATGTCAATTTATATGTAGAAGACGAATTGGCTTTCACGCATGCAGGGAAAATCACCAACTCATCGTGGGTTATCTGGTAAGGAACTTGTTTGCCGCTTGCGTCGGTAATTACAAGTTGTTTGTTGTTGCTGAAGAACGTGTCTACATCAGCTTTTGCTATCGAAACTAATTCACTACGGTCGTTGCTGGTGGTGTTGCTTACGACTAATTTTTTGCTATTCTCAGGAGCGCAGAAGCAAAGTGAAAGTGCAACACATGATGTTAATAGCGAAAGTTTGATATTCATTTTTCTTTTTTGTTTTAGAAATGTGTAGCAATCGTTTTTTGTTGATTGCTACACATTGATTTATACCTATTACTTATGTAAATCTTATTTAGGTTGCTTGCCTATGTATGCAAGAATACCACCGTCTACATAGAGAATGTGACCATTCACAGCGTCGGAAGCCTTAGAAGCGAGGAATACAGCAGGACCGCCGAGTTCTTCAGGGTTGAGCCAACGACCAGCTGGGGTCTTAGCGCAGATGAATGAGTCGAATGGGTGACGTGAGCCATCAGGCTGTTTCTCACGGAGAGGTGCAGTTTGAGGCGTAGCAATGTAGCCTGGGCCAATGCCGTTGCACTGTATGTTGTATTCGCCATACTCAGAGCAGATGTTGCGTGTGAGCATTTTGAGACCGCCTTTAGCAGCTGCGTATGCCGAAACGGTTTCGCGACCAAGTTCCGACATCATGGAGCAGATGTTGATAATCTTACCTTCGCGACGCTCCATCATTTCAGGAATAACAGCCGCTGCGCAGATGTAAGGTGCAACAAGGTCGACGTCGATTACTTGTTGAAACTCAGCGCGTTTCATTTCGTGCATAGGTATGCGCTTGATGATGCCGGCGTTGTTTACGAGGATGTCGATTTGACCAACTTCTTTGTGAATGCGGTCAACGAGAGCCTTCACGTCGTTTTCTTTAGTTACGTCGCATACATAGCCTTTTACGTTGGTTATGCCAGCCTCAGCGTAGTTGTTCAAACCGCGTTGAAGTGCCTCTTCATTGATATCATTGAATACGATGTTTTTGATACCAGCGGCAACGAATGCTTTAGCAATGTTGAAGCCGATGCCGTATGATGCGCCTGTAATCCAAGCGTTTTTTCCTTCGAGTGAAAATGGATTTGCCATGTTTTTTATATGTTATTATTAATCACTTTTTGCCAATTATTAGGTACACTATAAAAGCAATCAAACTGAATAGGATACCCATTATTATTGCTAAAGTTGTATTACGTCCGTTCTTTTTAGCTACCGAATAGCAGCCATAAATACTTAGAATCCAAATAATTAGTGAAACGATGCTCATAGTATGAAAAATTTATGATTAACAATTACTTCAAATCGGTGATTTTAGAGAAATCTTGATCGCCATAGTCGAGGTTCTCGCCTGCCATACCCCAGATGAAGGTGTAGTTGCTCGTAGCTGCAGCCGAGTGGATCGACCACGATGGAGAGAGTACTGCCTGCTCGTTGTGCATCCAGATGTGGCGAGTTTCATCGATAGGACCCATGAAGTGGCAAACTGCCTGATCTTCTGGTACTTCAAAGTAGAAGTAAGCCTCCATACGGCGATTGTGAACGTGAGCTGGCATGGTGTTCCAAACAGAACCTGGTTTCAATTCGGTCATACCCATTTGCAACTGGCAAGTAGGAACTACCGAGTTGATAATCATACGGTTGATGGTGCGGTCGTTTGAGCCTTCAAGTGAACCAAGAGTCATCACGTCTGCCTCTTTCTTGGTGACTTTCTTGCAAGGATATTCCTTGTGAGCAGGAGCCGAGTTGAAGTATAGTTTAGCTGGTTTGCTCTTGTCGACGCTCTCGAACGTAACGTTCTGTTTTCCGCGACCTATGTAAAGCATCTCTTTGTAGTTGATTTCGAAAGTCTCGCCATCAGCAGTGATTTTGCAAGCACCACCAACGTTGATGAGACCAAGTTCGCGACGCTCGAGGAAGAAGTTTGCCTTCAAGTCGCTTACGTTAGCGTCGTTGAGGTTCATCACTTTATTTACAGGCATAAGTCCACCTACGATATAGCGGTCGTAGAGTGAGTATACCATGCTGTAGTCGTCAGCGATGAAGAGTTTTTCAATCAAGAATTCTTTGCGCAAGCGCGCTGTGTCGTAGTGTTTTGCATCTTCTGGGTGCGATGCATAACGAAGTTCATAATTCATAAGGTTGTATCTTTTATTTGATTTAGTTGAAATATATATTTATTAGTCCTGTTGTTTTATTGATGATTCTCTGATAATCAGTCGCATAGGTACGTTTATGGCGAGCGCTTTGTCACCGTTGTCCACTTGCCCCGATTTTATATTTAGGAATGCTTGAGCTGCTCTATTGCCCATGTCGAACGCGTTTTGTTCGAGCGTTGTGAGTGCAGGCGAAACAACTTCGGCGAAGGTCTCGTTGGCTGTACCTACAACACCGAAATCCTGCGGAATTCTGATGTTGTTATGGCGTGCATATTCAATCACACCAAGGGCTGCGTAGTCGCCAGCGCAGTAGAGTGCGTCGCAGTTGGACTCCAACGCTTTAGCCATGTAGTAGAATCCCTTGTCGCGCGTGATGCAGTCGGTAAAGATGAGTTTTTCGTCAACCTGCATGTCGGCATCGGCGAGGGCAGAGCGGAAACCAGCCAAGCGGTCGGAATAGACGTTCGACTGCGTGTCGCCGCCAAGGTGTCCGATGTGCTTGTAGCCATTCTTTATCAGGTGTTTAGTAGCTATGTATGCACCCGAGAAGTTGTCGTTGGATACGAATGCGCCTTTCACCGAAGCAAAAATTCGGTCGAACTGAACGAGCGGAATGCCCGCTTCGATAATGTCGTCGAATGCCTCGGGCGAAAGTGTCTCGAGCGAGTGCGAAATAATTATGCCAGCCACTTGGTTGCGCATCAGCGTCTGAATGGCGCGGCGTTCATCATCTTTACGCTCGTGACTTTGCACAATAATAAGGTTGTAGCCTGCTGGGTTCAGAATGGCTTCTGCGCCGCTTATGGCGTTGCTGAAGAATTGTCGATTGATTCGTGGTACTATCATTCCCACTGTATCCGTTGTACCTTTGCGAAGCGACGATGCAAGCAAATTGCGTTCATAACCCAACTCTGCTGCTTTCTCTTCAATAAGCTTGCGTGTATGCGCACTCACTCTCGTGTTGCCAGAGAGTGCCCTCGAAACCGTTGATGGCGTAATGTTTAGTGCTTTGGCTATATCGTTTATTGTAGACTTGGCCATTTATTATCTTAGATTTTTATTCTCGCAAATATACAATCGTTTGCGCATTTGCCAAATCTTTATTTGTATATTTTGTAATATGCAGATAATCAGAGATGTAAATATGTGTGTGCACTGATCTGATGCAGTTGTGGTGTGCAATGGCAAACAAGTTTGGCTATCGTTTGTCAATTTATAACACGGAATGCAACATTTGTATTTCACAAGAATTGCTAATGGCGTAATTTGTAATATGCTGAAAATTAGCCATGTGAATAATTTTCAGTTAATATATTTGGCGAGTATGGTAGAATGGTATATTTTCGTGTCCGTTAACGTAAAATAAATATTAACAATACATAATATTAAGTATGTCAAAACCATTCATTACTCCGGATTTCATTCTTACCAATGAAACTGCGAAAAAACTCTATCACGAGCATGCGGAGAAAATGCCGATAATCGATTATCACTGTCACCTCATTCCGCAGATGGTGGCTGAGAATAAACGTTTCGAGTCGATAGCTCAAATTTGGCTTATGGGTGACCACTATAAGTGGCGTGCTATGCGTTCAAACGGTGTCGATGAGCGTTTCTGCACTGGTAAGGATACTACCGACTGGGAGAAGTTTGAAAAATGGGCTGAGACGGTTCCTTATACTTTCCGTAATCCACTCTATCACTGGACGGCTCTCGAACTTCATACTGCTTTTGGTATCGATACTCCGCTCAATCCTCAGACGGCTCGCGAGATTTATGAGCAGTGTAACGACCAAATAAAGAACGACCCTAAGTTCACACCACGTGGCTTGATGGAGTTTTATAATGTAAAGGTTGTCTGCACTACCGATGACCCAATCGATAGCCTCGAATGGCACAAGGTTGTGGCTGCCGATAAGAATGCTAAAACTCGTATGCTTCCTACTTGGCGTCCGGACAAAGCAATGGCTGTTGAGATTCCTGCTGATTTCCGTGCATACGTAGAAAAACTCTCGCAAGCAGCTAATAAGAACATCTCTACTTTCGACGATTTCATTGCAGCGCTTCAAGCTCGTCATGACTTCTTCGAGAGCATGGGCTGCCGCTTGAGCGACCATGGTATCGAAGAGTTCTATGCTGAGGATTACACCGACGCTGAAATCAAAGCTATATTCAATAAGGTATATGGCTGCAAAGAGCTCACCAACGAGGAGATCCTCAAGTTCAAGAGCGCAATGATGATAATCTTCGCTGAGCAAGATGCAGCTTCTGGTTGGACTCAGCAGTTCCACTACGGCGCTATACGTAACAACAATACTAAGATGTTCAAACTTCTCGGCCCTGACACTGGTTTCGACTCAATTGGTGAGTTCACCACGGCTAAGAAGTGCGCTAAGTTCCTCGATAAACTCAATACTGAAGGCAAACTTGCAAAGACCATACTCTACAACCTCAACCCATGTGCTAACGAAGTGCTTGCTACTATGCTTGGCAACTTCCAAGATGGTAGCGTTCCGGGCAAGATTCAACTCGGTTCTGGCTGGTGGTTCCTCGATCAGAAAGATGGTATGCAGAAGCAGATGAACGCACTCTCGGTTCTTGGCTTGTTGAGCCGTTTCGTAGGTATGCTCACCGACTCGCGTTCGTTCCTCTCATATCCACGTCATGAGTATTTCCGTCGCACGCTTTGTAACCTTCTTGGTACCGACATCGAGAACGGCGAAGTGCCTTACACTGGCTACGAAGCTGAGCGCGTAAATCAGATGGTAGAGGATATTTGCTACAACAACGCAAAGAATTATTTCAATTTCTAAATCTTTGATTAGTAATAATTTATAATAATATGAATAGTTTGCTGCTATATAAATATGGCGGCAAGCTATTCTCTATTTATCAAAATAGAACAGATGGCAAAAATTGTAACATTAGGCGAAATCATGCTTCGTCTATCGCCAAACGGCAATGACCGTTTCGTTGAGACTGAAATTTTCAAAATTATTCCTGGTGGTGGCGAGGCTAACGTTGCTGTGAGCTGCGCAAACTACGGTCATGAGGCTTATTTCGTAAGCAAACTTCCAAAGCACGAAATTGGTCAGATTGCCCTCAACGCACTTCGTCGTTATGGCGTCAACACACAATTTATCGCTCGTGGTGGCGACCGTGTAGGTCTCTATTATGCCGAGACTGGCGCTTCTATGCGTCCTTCGAAGGTAATTTACGACCGCGCTCACTCTTCAATTGCAGAAGCTGAACCTTCAGATTTCGACTTTGATAAGATTATGGAATGTGCTCAGTGGTTCCATTGGTCTGGTATTACTCCTGCTATCTCTGATAAGGCTGCTGAACTCACTCGCCTCGCTTGCGAAGCTGCTAAGCGTCATGGTGTTACTGTTTCGGTTGACCTTAACTTCCGTAAGAAACTTTGGACATCTGAAAAGGCTATCTCTATTATGCGTCCGCTCATGAAATATGTTGACGTATGTATTGGTAATGAGGAAGATGCAGAACTCTGCCTTGGCTTCAAACCCGATGCTGACGTAGAAGGTGGCAAGACCGACGCTGAAGGCTACAAAGGTATTTTCCAAGCCATGATGAAAGAGTTCGGCTTCAAGTATGTAGTATCTACGCTCCGTGAGTCATTCTCTGCTACTTACAACGGCTGGAAAGCTATGATTTACGACGGTAAAGAGTTCTATCAATCAAAACGCTACGAAATCAATCCTATCATCGACCGTGTTGGTGGTGGCGATTCATTCTCGGGCGGCCTTATCCACGGTTTGGTTTCTGGCAAGTCACAAGGCGAAGCTCTCGAATTTGCAGTAGCGGCATCGGCATTGAAGCACACCGTGCCTGGCGACTTCAACCTTGTTTCTGCTGAAGAGGTAGAGGCTCTTGCAGGTGGTAATGCAAATGGTCGAGTACAGAGATAAGTAGTAAGTACAAATTGTAATATTTACGAAGTACGATTTATGTACAATTCGGCTATTTGATGATTTATGGATAAAGACGAATTGAAAGAGCGGTATCGTCAGTTTGCCCTGCGAATTATCAATTTGGTTGATGCAATGCCAGATACAATATCGGGAAAAGCAATTGCTCGCCAAATAATTCGCTCAGGGACTTCTCCCTCTGCTAATTATAGAGCAGCTTGCCTTGCTAAATCTGATAAGGATTTTATAAATAAGCTGAAAATGGTTGAAGAAGAGATTGATGAAACCTCTCATTGGTTGAGTCTTATCATAGATAGCGGTAAACTACCAAAGCAAAGAGTTCAGCCTTTGTATGATGAAAGTGTTGAATTGCGACGGATAGTAACGCGCTCTATTCTTACTACAAAAAAGCGAATGGAGTCTGATGAACGAAATAGTAAATCATAGACTAAAATCGATAAAATATGATGAGGAGTAAATAAGAAAATGCTTCAATCGTAAATAAATCGTACATCGTACATTGGTAAATTTATAAATAACTAAAAATGAGTCGTTTTGATAAAGTAGCCGTTTTGGCTAAGATAGGCGAAACAGGTATGGTGCCTGTATTCTACCACAAAGACCTTGACGTTTGTAAAAATGTAGTGAAAGCTTGCTACGAAGGTGGCGTTCGTGCTTTCGAATTCACCAACCGTGGCGATTTTGCTCACGAGATTTTTGGCGAACTTGTTAAGTGGGCAGCCAAAGAGTGTCCTGAACTTGCGCTCGGCATTGGCTCTGTTGTCGATGCTCCTACTGCAGCTCTCTACTTGCAACTTGGTGCAAACTTTGTTGTTGGTCCGCTCTTCAACCCTGAGATAGCACCAGTTTGCAATCGTCGTCTTGTGCCTTACTGCCCTGGTTGTGGCACTGTAAGCGAGATTGGCAAAGCACAGGAACTCGGCTGCGACCTCACCAAACTCTTCCCTGGTGATATTTATGGCGCTAACATGGTGAAAGGTCTCAAAGCTCCTATGCCATGGTCGAAGATTATGGTAACTGGTGGTGTGGCTCCAGAGAAAGAAAACCTTGAGAAATGGTTCGCAGCTGGCGTATTTTGCGTAGGTATGGGTTCAAAACTCTTCCCTAAAGACAAAGTAGCTGCTGGCGATTGGGCATACGTAACTAATAAATGCAAAGAGTGCCTTGAGATTATCAAGAACGCGCGCGCATAAGTATAAATACAAACAATAATTAATAATGACAGCTAATAAAATGACTCAGTACCGTTGGGTGATTGCGGCGTTGTTGTTGTTTGCTACAACTATCAACTACATGGACCGCAACGTCATCGGTTTCTTGAAGGACTACATGTGCTCTGAGGATGGCTTCGGCTGGACTCCGCAACAGTATTCCTATTTGACATCAATCTTTACGTTATTCTATGCAGGCTTCACACTCGTAGCCGGCTGGATTATCGATAAACTTGGTACGAAAATCGGTCTTGCCGCTTCGCTCATTCTTTGGTCTGTATCGGGCATCTTGAGCGCATTCATGGGCAAAGGTCTTGTTCCACACTGCATTGCACGAAGCCTCTTCGGCGCTGGTGAAGCAGGAAACTTCCCTGCATCTATCAAGGCTGTGGCTGAATGGTTCCCAAAGAAAGAGCGTGCTCTTGCTACAGGTATCTTCAACTCTGGTTCTAACGTAGGTGCAATGATTTGCGCCATCTTCGTTCCTTGGTGCTTGCTTACGTGGAATAGTGGTTCAGAATTCCTCGGATCGCTCCACGGCTGGCAGATGGCATTCATCATCACTGGTGTGCTTGGCTTCCTCTGGCTTATCTTCTGGGGTGCTTTGTACAAGAGTCCTAAGTCTATGCTCGAGAGTGGCAAAATCAATCAAGCTGAGTATGATTATATCAATAGCGACGAAGTAGCAGCTGCTGCTCCTGCAGAGGACAACAAGAAAGGTGTTTCTTGGGGCAAGATGCTTACCTATCGTCAGACTTGGTCGTTCGCATTCGGTAAGTTTATGACCGACGGCATTTGGTGGTTCCTCCTCTTCTGGTTACCTACATACGTAAAACAACAGTTCTGCGTAGGTATGGATGCTACCGAAACCGCTCATACCGTGATGATTACCAACTTCATCGTGTTCGGTGTAGCTATCGTAGGCTCGGTATATGGCGGCTCAATTCCTTTGATGCTCATCAACAAAGGCATGGAGACCTACAAAGCACGTATGACCGCAATGCTTATCATTGCTGCATTCCCAGTATTGTTGCTCTTCACTCAGATGGCAGCAGGCGCGTGGGGCATCGTGGCAGCTATCGCAATCATTTGCGTAGGTGGCGCTGCTCACCAGGCATGGTCGGCTAACCTCTTCACCACTGTTTCGGATATGTTCCCGAAGAAAGCCGTTGGTACTGTAACAGGTATCGGTGCTGCTGCTGGTGGTCTTGGCGGTGTGCTCGTTCAGCTTCTCGCAGGCTACTGCGATGGCGCATTCGGTACAGAGAAGGCATACGGCATCATGTTCGGTGTTTGTGCATTCGCATACCTACTTGCATTGGCAGTTATGAAATTGCTCGTACCACGCTATAAGGAGGTACAACTCTAATATTTATAAAGACAGAACTTGAGGGCTACGGCTCTTGAGTTCTGACTTTTTATTCATTATACACATATATATATACGTAACGAAGATGACCAAGAGTCATATAACCATCAAGGATATAGCTAACGAAGCTGGAGTGTCGATAGGCACGGTGGACCGTGTGCTTCACAATAGAGGTGAAGTGGCTGAGGCTACCCGCAAGAAAATCGAAACCATTGCGGCGCAGTATAACTATAAGCCCAATCTGATGGCGCGTGCTCTCACCACCAATCGTACGTTTCACATAGGCATACTTATTCCGCAAGCCTCGACGAGCAACAACTATTGGTGGAGCCATTATGAAGGTATTCGCCAAAAAGCGCTTGAACTCGAAGCGTATGCCGTGAAAGTGAGTTTCTTTAGGTTCGACATTAATTCCGCCGCCGACTTTGAACGTGCCTCGCGCGAATTGATTGACGCCAAGGTGAATGGTGCTGTTGTGGCACCGCTATTCCGTGTTGAGTCGGAAAAACTTTCTGCCGCACTCGACGAACACAACATTCCCTATCTCTTCATAGATACGGATTTGAGCAATACAAACGCCATAGGTTTCGTGGGCGAAGATGCCTACCAGAGCGGTCGCGTGGCAGCCAGCGTGATAGATTTCGGCTTGCCCACAACGAGCGACATACTTATGGTGAACCTCGCTAAAGACTTCGACAATGCGCAACACATCACATCGCGCAATCAGGGGTTCTTGAGCTATTTTATGGATTTAGGTCGCAACAACGGCATGCGTATGGCCATAGATATTCCGCAAGCTACGACAGAAGCCGTATGCGAACGCCTAAAAACCGTGTTTGATAACAACAAAAACATTGGCGCTATTTGGGTGTCGGGTGTGCATACGTATTTAGTGGCACAATTCCTCGAACGAACGGCACGCCGCAACATCATTCTTGTTGGTCACGAGGTGTATGAGCAAAATGTAAATTACCTTCAGCGTAACTACATACAATTCCTTATAGCTCAGCAACCTAAGGATCAAGGAATAAAGGCGCTCAACTCCATGTTTGCCTATCTTACCGACGGCAAACAGCCTATAAAACAGGAGTATCAAAAAGTGGAAATAGTTAATTCTGAAAACGTCAGATTTTACATATAAACAACAATATAAATCAAAAGTAATATGGCAATATTTGGAACAGTTGAGACACTTGGCAAACAGGCGTGCTCTAAAAAGTATGGCAAGGTTATCGAATTTCTTCAGACCGAAGATTTGGCTAAACACTTTGCCGAAGTAACTCCAGACAAGAAGAAAACCGTTGAGATAGATGGCAAAAACCTCTTCGCTATCTTTCAAGAATACGACACTAAATTCTACACCGACGCAAAACTCGAAGGTCACCGCGCATACGCCGACGTTCAGTATATCTACGAAGGCTCTGAAACTATCGGCTACTGCGACATCGCCGACGTTCAAGGCGATATTGACTACAATGCCGAGAAAGATATTTTCTTCTGCAAAAGCAAAAACCTTAGCCAAGTAGTGCTCAGCGCAGGTCAAGGCGCTGTGCTTGAACCTTCGGATCTTCACGCTCCTTGTATGCGTGTTGGCGGTCAACCTGCTCACGTAAAGAAAATAGTATTCAAAGTAAAACTCTAATTAGTTGAGAATTAGAAATTACGAGTTGCGAGATAATTACTATGTAACTCATAATTAGAAACTCGTAATTCGTAGTAAATCGTAAATAACAAAAAAGTAAATAACTATGGCACTTCCAGCACTAAACAAACGCACTGCACCTAAGATGGTTGCACCCGAGAAGATTATTCAATTTGGCGAAGGCAACTTCCTCCGCGCGTTTATCGATTGGATAGTTTGGAATATGGATAAAAAGACGAACTTCAACGCTTCTGTTGTTGTGGTTCAGCCTATCGAAAAAGGTATGGTAGATTGGCTCAATGGTCAAGACTGCCTCTATCACGTAAATCTTCAGGGCCGCATCGATGGCAAAGCTGTAAATACGCTCGACCGCATTGACGTTATCAGCCGTGCACTTAATCCTTATAGCCAGAACGCCGCTTTCATGGCTTTGGCAGACCAACCAGAAATTCGTTTCGTGATTTCTAACACCACTGAGGCTGGTATCGCATTCGACCCTTCATGCAAGTTGAGCGACGCTCCTGCTTCGTCATATCCTGGTAAGCTTACTCAGTTGCTTTTCCGTCGCTACAAGACGTTCAATGGCAATCCTAAGAAGGGCCTCATAATTATGCCTTGCGAGCTTATCTTCCTCAACGGTCACCACCTGAAAGACTGCATATTCAAGTACATCGAGTTGTGGAAAGACGACTTTGGCAAAGACTACGAAGGCTTCAAGAATTGGTTCACCAAGTATAACTATGTGTGCGCAACGCTCGTTGACCGCATCGTGCCTGGCTTCCCACGCAAAGACATCGACAAAATTCAGAAGACCGTTGGTTATGCCGACAATTTGGCTGTTCAGGCTGAGGCATTCCACTTGTGGGTTATCGAGAAGCCAGAGAACATGAGCATTGCAGCTCTTCGCAAAGAGTTCCCTGCCGACAAAGCTGGTTTGCACGTACTCATTGCAGAATCTGAAAAACCATATCACGAACGTAAGGTGACATTGCTCAACGGCCCTCACACCGTTTTGAGCCCTGTTGCGTTCCTCAGTGGTGTGAATATCGTTCGCGATGCTTGCAACCACCCTGTTATTGGTAAATACATACATAAGGTTCAGTTTGAGGAACTTATGGAGACCCTCAATCTTCCAAAACCAGAACTCCAGAAGTTTGCAAGCGACGTTCTCGAGCGTTTCAACAACCCATACGTCGATCACCAAGTTACGAGCATCATGCTCAACTCATTCCCTAAATTCGAAACTCGCGACCTTCCTGGTTTGAAGACTTACCTCGAACGCAAAGGCGAGCTTCCAAAGGGCTTGGTACTCGGTTTGGCTGCTATCATCACCTACTACAAGGGTGGCAAGCGTGCCGATGGCGTAGAGATTGTTCCTAACGATGCTCAGGAGATTATGGATTTGCTCAAGAAACTTTGGGCTACTGGCGACACTCAGAAAGTGGCAGAGGGCGTTCTCGGCGCTACCGATGTCATTTGGAAAGAGAGCAAGCAAGACCTCAACAAGATTCCTGGTCTCACAGCTATGGTTAAGGGCTTCCTCGATTCTATCGCCGCTAAGGGCATGATAGATACTGTTAAGTCTATTCTCTAATTGATATTTATAATGAGTCCACGAGCAGCCGCCGAAATGCGAAGTTCGTGGACTTTTTTTCGTAAATAAAACTTGCACGCGGCAACGCAGATAACGCCGATTTTTATGTATTTACTATGTAGATACGAAGAGTTCTTTCGTGTGTTTTGTAGTTATAAAAATCTGTGATAATCCGTTCAATCTGAGTCTTCTGTGTGCATATAAACAACGTTCAAGATGGCAGTAAAATTTCTAAAGATAAATCCCGCCGATAACGTGGTTGTAGCTATCGAGCCTCTCAAAAAAGGTGAGGTTATCAATGTCGATGGCTCAGCTATCACACTGCAAGAGGATGTGCCAGCTGGTCACAAAGTGCTCATCTCTCCGCTGAAAAAAGGCGAGAATGTTATTAAGTATGGCTATCCTATCGGTCACACACAAGCCGACGTAACACCTGGCGCGTGGATGAACGAGAATAATATCAAGACAAATCTTGCTGGATTGCTCGAATATACCTACACTCCTAAACTCGTTGACGTTTCTGCTGCCGACCAACATCGCACTTTCAAAGGCTACGTGCGTAAGAATGGCGATGTGGGCACGCGTAACGAAATTTGGGTTATTCCTACCGTTGGCTGTGTTAATGGTATTGTTAATCAGCTCGTTGAAAAACTCAAAGCCGAAACAAACGGTGGCGAAGGAGTCGATGCTATTGTTGGCTATCCTCATAATTATGGATGCTCTCAACTTGGCGACGACCACGAGAACACCAAAAAAGTCCTCCGCGACATGGTGCTTCACCCCAATGCAGGTGCAGTGCTTGTTGTTGGTCTCGGTTGCGAAAACAATCAGCCTGACGTCTTCCGTGAATTCATTGGCAACTTCGACGAAGACCGCGTGAAGTTTATGGTTTCGCAGAAAGTAGAAGGCAACGAAGTTGAAGAGGGCATGAAGATTCTTCGCGACCTCTACGCAAAGGCTAAGCAGGATAAACGCCAAGATGTGCCCATCAGCAAGCTCCGCGTTGGTTTGAAGTGCGGCGGCTCTGACGGATTTTCGGGCATCACGGCAAATCCACTTTTGGGCGTATTTTCCGACTATTTGGTTTCGCAAGGTGGTACCACCGTTCTCACCGAAGTCCCTGAGATGTTCGGTGCTGAGACCATACTTATGAACCGTTGCGAGAATAAAGACCGTTTCGAAGAGACCGTAAAACTCATCAACGACTTCAAACAATATTTCCTTAGCCACGGCGAACCTGTGGGCGAAAATCCATCGCCAGGCAACAAAGCAGGCGGTATATCTACGCTCGAGGATAAAGCTCTCGGCTGCACCCAGAAATGTGGCAAATCTATCGTTCGCGCCGTTCTCCGCTATGGCGACCGAATAGAGAAAAACGGTCTTAACCTACTCGAAGCTCCAGGCAACGACCTTGTAGCTTCTACTGCACTTGCTTCGGCAGGTTGCCAAATTGTGCTCTTCACCACTGGTCGCGGAACGCCATTTGGCACTTTCGTACCTACGATGAAGGTCTCTACCAACAGCAACCTTTACAACAACAAGCCAAATTGGATTGACTTCAATGCTGGTGTACTTGTAGAAGGCAAAACATTCGACGAAGTGGGTAAACAGTTTGCCGATTACGTCATTGCTGTTGCCAGCGGCGAACCTGTCAACAACGAGAAGAAAGGTTATCGTGAAATAGCCATCTTCAAAACTGGCGTAACGCTATAATTACAAGCGTAGTACATACGTACATACAACGCTGCAAGCATCACAGTTTGCGGCGTTTTTTTGTATTATATAAATGGGTACGCAGGCCTCCGTGCGCCCATTGTCATTCTGAGCGAAGCGAAGAATCCCACGAGTTCTACGTAAGCCAATCTCAAGCGTGTTGGCAGAGCCTATCGAAGTCGGATATAACTCAAAAAGCGTGAAATCCATCAACCGCATGTAGGGACGCACCGCGTGTGTCCGATAATTAATCTCATTGCGGGAAGGGATGTTTCGCTTCGCTCAACATGACAACATTGAGACGCTACGGCGTAATTAGACTTCGCCCCACAAATTGAGACTAATAATTCCACAAATCAGGACAAATATTTATAGCAATTAGTGAATTCAATTTGTGCCAATTTGTGAG
>JAFYCM010000099.1 GCA_017539645.1 Bacteroidales bacterium | reverse complement strand
CAATTGTCGAAACTCTTTGGTGCCGCTCCGACACGCCATTTCGCTACGATTATCACTATCGCAATATGCAGCACCGCCTTACTGCACTTGGAATAGATGATTTCAATCTGCCGCAAGCCTCGGAATTGCTAAGCCGCATAAAAGCATTGGCTGCACGAAATAGGTATGCAGGTAAATTCTCAGTAATAGAGATTTCGCTATGGATGTCGGCAACGAACCATTTTCACTACATAATTAAGCGCACACCACACGACACCAGCCCAATAGAGATACCACAAAAGCCCTTCATAATATCGCCACTATACGATTTCCAACTCAATTCGACAGCCACGTCTGCGAGCGGTTTGCAAAAGGAATCTGAATTTCTAACGCAGAAAAAGCCCGACAACATAGACGACTTTTTACTATTCAACGCTGCAAAAAGAGCCATACGTACAATAGGCGGTAACCTGTTCATATTCAAGAACTACGATCTTACATACGTATCTACAAAGGCCGGTTCTGCATTTTCTGCAATGACACCGCTAATTTTGGAAGCTGCGCAAGAGATGCACCTCAACATAATTCAGACCGACGGCATAGAATACAATCAACTGCTCAACGCACGCGAGTGCATAGTTGACCACTTAACGTTGGGACCGCAAGTTGTAATAGGCATAGACGAGCACCGATTCAGCGAAACCAAAGACGCGAAGTCGATGGTGGCATATATTCGCAGCCGTTTTGCAGAGGAATAGCGGTGCTTCAGACTAACTTATACCAATAAAGTATTTATACTCAAAAGAAAACGCGACCCAATTACTTGAGTCGCGCTTTACATATTTGGTAATAATTGTCTTATTACTTACTCAACTTCTCATTGAAGTAGTAGCGAGCTTCGCGGAGTGCAGTGTTCAAACCACCTGCGTTCTTACCACCTGCCGAAGCGAAGAATGGCTGACCACCGCCGCCACCTTGAATGTGTTTAGCTATCGACTTGATAGCCTCAACAGCGTTCAAATTCTTCTCTTTCACGAGGCTGTCGGAGATTATCACCACAATCTGTGGTTTCTCAGCCACTACAGTACCAAGCACTACCACAACTTCGTTGTATTCAGCGCGCATCTGGTATGCGAGATCTTTGAGCTTCTCGGCAAACATCGGTTTTACCTCAGCAACGAGCAAATCGACATTACCAACTTTCTCCGATTTGTCTTTCAAGTTGGTCTTCTCAATATTCATCATGCTATCCATCAGGCTACCAACCTGACTTTCAAGTTTTTGATTATTAAGCGCCAACGATTCTACTGCTTTTTGTAGGTTATTCGACGACTTAACAATATCGCGAATCTCGTTGAGTATCTTGCATTGAGCATTGAAAAGTTCATCGAATTTGGCACCAGTCACAGCCTCGATACGACGAACACCAGCCGATGCCGATGCTTCGCTAATTATCTTGAAGTAGCCAATTTGACCAGTTTGCGGAACGTGTGTACCACCGCAGAACTCAATTGATGAGCCATACTTAATCACGCGAACCTTATCGCCATACTTCTCACCGAAGAGAGCCATAGCGCCAAGTTTTTGAGCTTCAGCGATAGGAATTGCGCGCATCTCCTCAAGTTTTACATTGGCACGAATCTTCTTATTTACGAGACGCTCAACCTCAGCAATCTCCTCGTCGGTAACTTTCTGGAAATGCGAGAAGTCGAATCGTAAATAATCAGGCGAAACCAACGAACCTTTTTGCTCTACGTGAGAGCCAAGAACCGTACGCAAAGCCTCTTGCATGAGGTGAGTTGCGGTGTGGTTGTTAGCTATTGCCGTACGACGTTCTACATCTACCTGAGCATGGAAATGTGCCGAAGGATTAGAAGGCAAACGTTTTGCAAGGTGAATAATAAGGTTGTTCTCTTTTATGGTATCGAGAATTTCAATCTTCTCGCCTTCTGATTCAATGTAGCCAGTATCACCAACCTGACCACCACTCTCACCATAGAACGGAGTGCGATCAAATACAAGTTGGAACTGCTCTTTGTTTTTAGCTTTTACGGTGCGATAGCGAACTATCTCAACGTCGGCATCGAGCACATCGTAGCCAATGAAATCCTCTTTCTCCTCGTGCGAGAGGTAAACCCAGTCGCCAGCTTCGATAGCCGTAGCATTACGAGCGCGCTGCTTCTGAGCATTCATTTCCACTTCAAACTCATCTTTATTGGCAGTCAAGCCATTCTCTTTCAAGATAAGTTCGGTGAGGTCGAGCGGGAATCCGTATGTATCGTAAAGTTCAAAAGCTACTTTACCACTAATTACGGTCTCGCCCTTCTTCTTGGTCTCGGCCATAATCTTGTCGAGCATACCTATGCCAGTTGCAAGCGTATGTAGGAACGACTCTTCCTCCTCCTTGATAACCTTCGTAACAAGTTCTTGCTGAGCGACGAGTTCTGGATAAGCCTTACCCATAGTAGCTACGAGCGTAGGTATAAGTTTATATAAGGTAGCCTCGCGTCCACCAAGGAATGTATAATTATAGCGAACTGCACGACGAAGAATACGACGAATTACGTAGCCTGCCTTGTTGTTTGAAGGCAACTGACCATCAGTGATTGAGAAAGCGAGTGTACGTATGTGGTCGGCCATAACGCGCATTGCAATGTCAACTTGCTCATTATCGCCATACTTAACACCTGCAATCTCTCCAATTTTATCGAGCAATGGTGTAAATACATCGGTGTCGTAGTTAGAGGTCTTATGCTGAACGGCGCGTACCAAACGTTCGAAACCCATACCAGTATCAACGTGATGATTGGGTAGAGGCTCGAGGCTTCCGTCAGCCTTGCGATTGAACTGCATGAACACGTTGTTCCAGATTTCAATCACTTGAGGATTGTCTTTATTTACGAGGTCGCGACCACTTATTTTCTTGCGTTCGTCATCGGGGCGCATGTCGTAGTGGATCTCCGAGCAAGGGCCACAAGGACCAGTATCGCCCATTTCCCAAAAATTATCATGCTTATTTCCATCGAGAATTCGGTCTTCGGAAATATGCTTTTTCCAACAATTGTAAGCCTCTACGTCGCGTTCCAAGCCCTCTTCTTTAGAGCCTTCGAATATTGTTACGTATAGGCGGTCTTTGTCGAGTTTTATAACTTCGGTGAGATATTCCCAAGCCCATGCAATAGCCTCTTCCTTGAAGTAGTCGCCGAACGACCAGTTGCCAAGCATTTCGAACATCGTATGGTGGTAAGTATCATGACCAACTTCTTCGAGGTCATTGTGCTTACCCGAGACACGCAAACACTTTTGCGAATCCGCCACACGAGGCGAGGTTATTGGGCAGTTGCCCAAGATTACATCTTTGAATTGATTCATGCCGGCATTGGTGAACATCAACGTCGGATCGTTCTTCACAACCATTGGTGCGGAGGGAACAATTTTGTGGTTCTTTGAGCGAAAAAACTCCAAAAAGCTTTCTCGCACTTCGCTTGCTGTCATCTGTACTTATTTGTTTTTTCTTGCAAAAATAGATTATATTGATAATTTTGCCAACTTGAATCGAAAAAGGCCATTGTTGGCAATATCGTTTTTTACGTTTCAAGAATATTGAATAATAACATCAGGAATGTCAAAGAACCATTACCATTACGACCCGAACACTCTTAGCTACAGTAAAGTAGAACACGGATTCAAATATTATCTATCGCAAGCCACCATCTATTTGGGACTATCGGTAGTGCTCGGCATAGTATTCTTTTTTGTTTTCGTATACGTACTCGACAGTCCAGAAGAACTGAAACTCAAACGCGAGAAGCAAGAGTTGCTCACACAATATAATCTCTTAGAAAAACGCTTAGACCAAATAGAAGAGGTACTCGAAGACGTACACATGCGCGATGAAAATATCTATCGAGTCATCTACGAAGCCGACTCCATACCTACTTCTGTGCGTAAAGCTGGTTTCGGTGGTATAAATCGCTACGAAAACCTCGAGAATTTTAGCAATAGCGAATTGGTGATAGCCACCACAAAGCATCTCGACATGATTGCTAAGCAGCTATACGTACAAAGCGTATCGTTCGACGAGATTATTACACTTGCTAAGCGCAACAAGGAACTGACAAACTGCGTTCCTGCTATTATGCCTATAAATAATAAGGACTTGCGTCGCACGGCTTCGGGCTGGGGCTGGCGTATTCACCCTATTTATAAGATAAAGAAGTTCCACGAAGGCATGGACTTTTCGGCGCCTACGGGTACTGAAATTTATGCTACTGGCGACGGCGTTGTAGTGGCGGTAGAATCAAGCTACAGCGGCTACGGCAAACACGTCAAGATAGACCATGGTTTTGGCTATCAGTCTACATACGCCCACATGAGCAAGTTCAATTGCAAAGTTGGTCAGAAGGTTAAGCGTGGCGACGTGATTGGCTACGTAGGCTCAACGGGAACTTCCACCGCTCCTCATATTCACTACGAAGTAAGCCTTCGCGGAAAGAAGGTAAATCCGCAATTCTACTACTTCCAAGAGGATTTGCAGCCCGACGAATATGAGAAGATGATTGAGATTTCTACCAACTCGAACAAGACTTTCGATTAATATCATAATTATGTTGACACGTAGCGACATTCTCGAAGTTGTAAAACCGCTATTCCAAAATCGTATAACGTTCGGCGTTATCATTTTTGTAATATGGATGGCATTTTTCGACGAGGATAACGTTTTTGTGCGCATCAATCTAAGTAGAAAAGTTAGTGAACTTCAGGAAGAGACGGCTCAGCTGCAAAGCACCATCGAACGCGACCGCCGCAAGATGGAGGAGCTCAGTTCGGACCGTAGCCAACTCGAAAAATTTGCTCGCGAAGAGTACTTTATGAAGAAAAACGACGAAGTAATTTTTATCGTCAAATGACAAACAAAATATCTCTCGTAGCCACCGTAGCTATGTATGCAGTGCTTATAGCTGTAATGCTGCATTTGGCTGGTTTCGGTTGGGCTTGGATGGCATTAGCCGCATCAGCACTCGTTTTATTTTTATGCCGATTATACATACGCGCACGCGAAACCAATCGCAACCTCATGCGTTTGTTATCAATACAGATGTTTTCGGCAGCACTGATGCTCGCAGCGGCTTACCTTATATATACGTCGCGCAGATATTGGATTCTACCGCTCGTAATATCCTCAGCAGTAGAGCTCTACGTAAGTTTTCGTATCAGCAAAGAACAACAGAAATAAATAGTATATCTACAACGATGAAAGCACTCTTATCAGCATTAGCAGTGGGAGCGTGCGCTATGGCGTGCACCAACAACTGCAAACAAACGAAGCCGCTCTCGCAAGAGATTGTGGAGGCTCGCGGCTTGACGGATTTCTATTGCGGCACAAGTCATAAAGATTCGCTCGCGACATCGGGCTGGGACTACGTTTCGGGCTTGGTGGCAAACGCCGTTCTGAAGGCATACGAACTCTATCCAGAAAAGACAGAATACATCGACGCAGTGCGCGGTTATGCCGACTTTAGCACCGCCGACGATGGTCACGAAATTTACAAACGCCCCAGAAACGTCACGGCTCTTGGAGAATCTAATGTCGACGACTTGGCAGCTGGCAAGATTTACTTCCCGCTCATCAAAGATGCTCAGGCTAAAGGCGATACAGCACGTGTAAATAGATATAATAATGCTCTTACACTGATAGTTACGAAACTTACGCGCGACCATCAGCGCATTGCCAACGACCTCGAAGGTGCAGGCGGATTTTGGCACAAGAAGCGCTACCCTAACCAGATGTGGCTCGACGGCCTTTACATGGCGCCAGCGCTCTACGGCGAGTGGCTCTACAACAATGCCGACCGCATCACGCGCGACAGCCTCTATTCCGCTTGGAGCGATGTAGCTCGCCAATTCATAATTCTGCATGAGCATACTTACAATCCTGACGTGCAACTCTGCTACCACGCTTGGTCGGCTACGCCAGAAGAGGAGAACTCGTTCTGGGCTAAGCAAGATGCGCCATACAAAGGTTGTAGCCCTGAATTTTGGGCACGTTCAATGGGCTGGTACGCAGGCGCTTTGGTCGACATCTTGGAATGGATGCCTAAAGACCACGCCGACTACGAGACACTGCTCGCAAATTTCCGCACCATCTGCGCTGGCTTGCTGCGTTGGCAAGACAAAGCATCGGGCACTTGGTATCAGCTTTTGCAATACGACTCGAGCGTAGCTTCCGATGGCAAGGGCGACACAGTGGATGACGAGACATTCAACGTAGGCACACAACCGAACTACTTGGAGTCGTCGGCTACGGGCATGTTTACATACGTATTCTACAAAGGCGTGCGTCTTGGTTTGCTCGACAACACTTACGCCAAAGCTGCTGATAGCGCTTACGATGGTATGCAGAAGCTATTCATCAACCACGATGGCGGTGTTCTCAACATAACCAATATCTGCGCATCGGCTGGTCTCGGTCCGGCAAAAGACCACTCGCGCACTGGCACGATAAACTACTACCTCAACGGCAAAGACACTCGTATTACGCAAAACGAGGGCAAAGCTATTGGCACATTCATCTTGGCTGCTGTGGAACGGGAGAGAAGAGGCAAAAAGTAGAAATAAATTATATCGTAGAAAAATAACAAAGGGTTGCCACCACTGAAGTGACAACCCTTTTCTTATGTGTGTACGACAAAAAGAATTTTCATTTCTCGTGCTTCACAAAATTCCACTTGGCGTTGTCGGTGGAGAAATCCCACTCCTTGAGCACGGGAGAACTGTCGCCGATGGAATAGAGCACGTAGCGGGTATTGTCGGCAGATTCGCCGGGCAGACGCTTTGGCATGATGCGGTATGTGCCGTCGATGGCTTGTTCGATGCGCCAGAGTTGAGTGTCGTCGCCGGCAAAATCTTCGGTGGCAATCACTTCGAGGTTGTCGGCAGCGGTCAGTGCGCGGTCGGTGCCATCGATGGTAATTTTGAAATATGGGTTGCCGAGGTAGCCGCCTTTGCCCTCAACCGGCTCGATGCGCCACTTCTGGTTCGGGCGGAACATGAAGTCGCTCAATCGCACTGGGATGTCACCTTTGCTCCAGCCTTGCTCCACGTCGGCGAGTTGTTGCAGTTTGAGAGTATCGACTTTTTCGTTGGGATCGATGCGGAACCACATGCGGCGCTCTTGCGGAATACGCACAAAATCGGTTGCAATCTCCAACGCATAGCCGCGACGCTCCGACTGTATCTCATATACACCAGCCTTGATTTTCTCACCGGCCTTGGGCCAATCGTTCTTCCAAAGCAACGGCATGATGGCCAGCACACTGCGTCCGCCCTGATAGAAATCGGCTTCCCAGTGGCACGACATCACTTCAACGCCGTCGTCAACGATGAAGCGTCCGAAATGGCCTGCGCCTACTGCCCTATCGCCCGTAGCCACAACCATCTTGCCGCCACCCTGCTTCATGTCGCGGCCTACATTGTCGATGTATGGACCTTCTACCGATTTGGAACGTCCGACAACGATGTTGTACGTAGAGTTAACGCCATCGCAGCAAGTGCCGTGAGTGCCAAGCAGATAGTACCAACCTTCGCGATAGAGCAAGTCGGTAGCCTCGCAGTCGATGGCTATGTCGATGGGCTTGAAACCTTCGAGCAGTTTGCCCGTAGCGGGATCGAGTTCCACCATACGTATGTTGCCGAAATATGTACCATAGCTCACCCAAAGGCGGTTCTGATCGGGGTCGTAGAGCAGGCCGGCATCAATGGCATCGCAATCCTCAACACCGTCGGAGAGAGCCACCTCAACGGGCGTCGTATATTTGAAATCGGGCGATTTTGGGTCGAGCGTCTTGTTCCACATCGTAAGTATTCGGCCATAATGACCGCCACCCAAGCCGCCGCCAGTCGCACTATACGCAACGAGATAACGGTCGCCAATCTTCACCACATCAGGAGCTGCACCGCCGCCGGGACGTTCTGCACCGCCGTGCCATGTCCAGCCGCCATCGTCGGAGATGAGGCCGCCTCCGCCTGTGCCAAACGTATAATATTTACCATCGCACTCGGCAATGGTGGAAGGGTCGTGTATGTATGGTTGTCCAACTTGAGCATCTATATTATGAAAAGCGAGTGCTGCCGAAAATATAAATATGTATTTCTTCATTTTTATTCAATATTGTAGTTAGTTACAGCGTTACCATTCTCGTCGATGAAGCGGGCGCAGAAGTCGCTCATGCCCGGGCCGTTGATGACCGAGACGCTCAGAATGTTGATGCCTTTCTTCAACGTCACGAGACCAGAGACGCAATCGTCCTTCACCATGCGGCGGTCGCCCTGCATAAGCAGAATCTCCTCGCCGTTCAGATACCACGACGATGCGGAATTGCTGCCAGCCGACAGACGAACGTTCCTGATTTCGTCGTCGCACTTTATGACGGTTATGCCCGAGAAGAGCACTCCATAGAGCTTGGTTCCATACTTCTCGGCAAAGCGGAAGAGCTTCATGTTGTAGCGCGTAGCGTCGAGTTTATGCCACGTGAGCGACTGTTTTTGGAACTTCACCTTCTTGCCATCGGTGGGCACAACGTCGAAGAGCTTGCGGTATTCCGCGTCGTGGAAGGCATTTTTCAGGTAAGTATCGGTGAAATCGGTATTGCTGCGTATGTCTTTAGCGATGGGCTCGAGTATGAACCATCGGCGAATGAAGCCTTCGGAATCGGGCGCGATACTTGCCGATGTGCTTGGGTTGAAGTAGCTCTCATGGTTTTTGAACTGCACGTAGTCGATGCTCAAGCCGCCATCTTGCGTAGTTATGTATATATCGGAAATGCCTTTGGGACAATACTTCACAGGCGCGGTGACAGTGAGCCATTGGCCGCTATAGTCGCGGCGGAACTGTCCTTCGGTGACGCATACCACGTTGAATTCGGCAATCACTTTGCCCTTGGCACTCTTCTCGCGGATGAAGAATTTCGTGTTCTTGTCGGCCTTCACATTGGCAGTGACATAACCATTCTGCAACGCCGAAAAATCGACATCGGTGAAGCTCAGCCAACTCGTCTTTGCGGGGAAGTTGACCTCCCAACCGAGGAACTTGTCGCCTTCGTCCATGAAGTTGAGTTTCAAATCGCCTGAGCCTTTGGCATACCTATCGACCTCGATGCGCGAAAGTGCATTCACGATGCCTACACCACGAAGCGTAGGCTTGACCTCCTGAATGGTGCCATCGGCATTGAACGCAAGTTTTTCTATACGTACGCTGCGGCGCTTGTCGTTCTCTGGCGAATAGTCATTCTGGTGATAGAATATGTACCACTGACCTTTGAAGTTGACTATGGAGTGGTGGTTTGTCCAGCATCCATTGGGGTGTTCGGCCATAATTATGCCCTTGTATTCATAGGGTCCCATCGGATTTTTGCTCATGGCATAGCCAAGCACCTCGGTGTTTTCGCGTACGTATGGATATGTGAGATAGTAATTACCATTATACTCAAACGCAAATGGACCTTCTGCCTGACGGTTCGGCAGACCTTTGAGGCAATTCACGCCACGCATTGTGAACTCACGTTCGCCGAACTTGAAGGTCTCGGTTGGGGTGTCGTCGGCAATCTCGGTCATATTGTCTTTGAGTTTGGCGCATAGACCCGGACCCCAGAAAAGGTAGGCATTGCCATCGCTCGCAAGTAGCACACAAGGGTCGATGCCATTCACGCCTTCGATATTCGATGCAACAGGCGTGAATGGACCTTCGGGTTTGTCGGCAATAGCCACACCGATGGAGAATCCGCGACCCTCCTTAGGCGCATCGGGATAGTAGAAATAGTATTTGCCGTTGCGTTCCACACAGTCGGGCGCCCACATGCTGTATGCACCGGGATTGCCCCACGGCACATCTTTCTGATTGAGAATGACTCCGTGGTCGGTCCAATCCACAAGGTTGTCGGACGAAAAGACGTGATAGTCCTCCATGCAGAACCAATCTTCGCGCACGCCTTGCGGCAGTGGTTGCGGCGGATTGATGTCGTGCGACGGATAGAGATAAATTTTACCATTGAAGACTCGCGCAGTCGGGTCGGCACAGAACTGATTATGGATAATCGGGTTCTGCGCATTCACAGCCAACGGAATCAAGAAAATTGGCAGAAAAAGCTTTTTGTTCATAATGATTTGGTTACGATAGTATAGACTAAGGGTTTGTTTCACGACCGCAATTTCGCTGTTTTATATTTATGCGTATATATGGTACTGTTACCAACTCTTGCGATTTTGAAACATATACATACAGATAATCGGTCGTTCAAAAATCACCGATTGACCATTTCTAACGCGTAAACCGCTCTATTTCAACGTCGGAAAATTTCAAGCAGTCATGAAAACATAGTTTCGCACGCTGCGAAACTCCCAATCAATCGTGAAAATGACTTCCGCACGCTGCGAAACTCCCAATCAGTCGTGAAAATGACTTCCGCACGCTGCGCAACTCCCAATCAGTCGTGAAAATGACTT
>JAFYCM010000098.1 GCA_017539645.1 Bacteroidales bacterium | reverse complement strand
GTCCACTTTATCAATTTAATGTCTCCGTAGTTACTATCGTATTCGAAAGATGCAGGCATTTCTACAAAATTGAATTCTTCTCTCCATGCAGCCTTGTATGCTTCTGTAGTTCCTTTAGGTATATATATAATGAGGTTCTCATTTGTGTTAGAGAACGCACCAGATATTAATTTAGCAGGAGTGGTAGCATAACTATATACGCTCGTGAGGCTGCTGCAATAATAGAATGCCACATAGCCAATAAAAGTAACACTCTCCGGAATATTTATGCTCGTGAGGCTGCTGCAACCTTCGAATGCAGCCTCGCCAATAGAAGTAACACTCTCAGGAATAATGGTGTTTTGACATCCTGCAATCAAGGTGTTGCTTTCGGTTTTTATTATAGCATTGCAATTATCGCGGCTATCATATTTTGCATTATTCTCGTCAACTTTTATGCTCGTGAGACTGCTGCAACCAGCGAATGCCCCATAGCCAATAGATGTAACACTCTCCGGAATATTTATGCTCGTGAGACTGCTGCAACGAGAGAATGCACCACTGCCAATAGATGTAACACCCTCCGGAATATTTATGCTCGTGAGACTGCTGCAACCATAGAATGCCTGATAGCCAATAGAGGTAACACCCTCGTTAATAATTACCTTTTTTATGGATTCTTGATACGAATACCAGGGGTAATCCCCAATCCATGAGCCACTAAAGTCAGCAGAAATTGTAAGTGTGCCATCGTCGCTGAGACTCCAGCCTTCGCCACTTTCAGCGGCTTTTGCCTGCATGGTGAAGAGCAAGGCACATAGAATTGAAAGTAAAATGTGTTTCATAATAAATTAGTTTAGAAGTTTTACCAGCTCGTTAGCTCCACTTCTGCATAAGCACCAAAAGAAAAGGCGTAAACCATTTCGTTTTTTGCTTACTATTTTGTCTGGCTCTAGTAAACCGATGTAGCTAATAAGCACGAAACGGTTCACACCCCAAGGCTTGAACCTCTCGCTCGCTTATTCTCGCTACTCGTGAAAGTTTACCAGATTTTGACAAAAGAGAATAAGAGCGTAAAGCTCAGTATGTTAATAGTTTTGTATTGTTTCTGTTTCTTATGTTCGTTTTGTTTACAACTGCCGAAGATAGTGATAAGTATTTATGGCAAATTCAGTTAACCATTCATTAGTCGAAAATGCATTTGGCACAAAGATGGAGTTGCCATCTTTGGCGCAGCGAAACATCCCCTAAACGCAAGGAGATTGGCTTGCGCCGAACTTACGTTTCTTCGCTGCGCTCAGGATGACAATTGGCTGCTGGCTGAGTTTGTCGAAGCCATGCGATTTTTTCGGCTTTGGCGGCAGGGGTTCACACCCCAGCCTAAGTTATGTCGCCACTTAGTGGCTATGCGTGGTTTTGTTGGGAATAACGCCGAAGGTGTGAAATATCTTAGACATAGGTGTGAACCTATGGTGGATATGGTGTTCCGCAGGCGCAGAGGCCTGCGTACCTACATGCGGTTGATGGTTTCGTGTTCATGGTATGGGCTGCCATAATATGACAGCCGTACATTGAAAAAAATCTGCGTTCTTAATTCCTCAATCGGTCATTTCTGTCGCGCCGGAGTGTAAAATCTGACATATTTATGAAAGTCGGATTTTATTCGCATAAAATATTTATGATTATAAGTTATTATTACAACGACAGTTGCGCGAGAAGGCGAAAGATTGGCACGGAGAAAAATCGGACAGTGGCACACACCTTGCAAAAAAGGGCGGTCGAACGCCGAAAGGTGCTCAAACAGATAAGTAAAATAAAATAACCAAAAACATAAATGGAGGTAATAACCATGAAACCGGTTAGATACAACTACAGCAATCGTGACAACAACAATCAAGTGTGGCTTCCAAGCTTCTTCAACGATTTCTTTGATGATGGCTTGAGCTGGGCAAACATCAAACGCAATTCTATGCCTGCCGTCAACGTCACCGAGGACGACAAAGAGTACAAGGTGGAATTGGCAATCCCGGGTTTGCAAAAAGATGATTGCAAGGTTCGTTTCAACGATGGTATTCTCACCGTGAGTGCCGACAAGACGGTGCAAAACGATGGTAAGAAATACCTGCGCAGAGAATTCTCCTACAACCACTTCGAACAGAGCCTGACAATGCCAGACGACGTTGACCAAACGGCCATTACCGCTACTGTGAAGGACGGCGTCCTATCTATCGACTTGCCTAAGATGGACGAGAAGAAAGAGGAAGAGCGTTGGCAGACGGTAGAAATAGCTTAATAGCTGTCATAGCATAAATCTTTCCCGCGACTCGCTAACCACGAGTAGCGGGATTTTTTTGTATGGATGGAATTGTATCTATCAAACCAACTACCTTTACGGCTGTTTGTAGAATTTACTGATTTTTCAACCTTATAAATTTTATCGTTATGAAAAGGATTATTATTCCATTCATTTTGATAGTATCGTTGCTCAGCTCCACACACGCAAGCGCCGACGTCTTGTCGTGGGGCCTCACGGGCGGTATGAACATTTCGAAGATTAACTTCAAAGAGAAAGATGTACAAGACATTGCTAAACCCGATGCAAAGAGCGGCTGGTATGTAGGCGTGATGGGCATCGTGTCGTTGCCAGTGCTTGGTTTTGGCATCGATGGCGCATTGACCTATTCGCAAGAGAAGGTGAACGTCACAGAAGACATGAAAGATGAGACTGCTAAGTTCATCAGCGTGCCGTTGCACGTGCGCTACGACTTCAAGTTGCCGGTTGTAGAGAAGATGGTTGTTCCGGTTCTTTTTGCTGGTCCACAATTCAACTACGCAACAAACGATTTGAAGCTTGCCTATAAAGATGGCACTGACGCCGAGGCTGTCATAAAGAAGACCAATTCATGGCGTATGGATCTTGGTTTGGGTGCAACGCTTTTCAACCATGTGCAGATCACATATTCATACGGCATACCTATGACGGATAGAAAATTTGAGTCTATTATCGATACTGAAACGTACACCTTCAAGCAAGGTGCACATCGCATCGGTCTTGCAATATTGTTCTAAAAGACCGATTCGTCATAAATAGGACGAAAAAGAGAAAGGAGATAATCGCAGCGAGCGGTTATCTCCTCTTTTTTGATATGTATTTTCTATCTACTTACAGCGTGAACTTCTTCACCAAAGTATCGAGCTGAACTGACGTAGCGGCCAATTCTTGCGAGCTGGCAGCAATTTCTTCGGCTTTGGCAGCCGTGTTCTGCGTCACGTGGTTGAGGTTAGATATTGCCTGATTGATTTGCTCAGCGCCCAAGTCTTGCTCGCGGCTGGCGGTAGCAATCTCGTTGATGAGCGACGAAACCTCATGAATTTGAGGCGTAATCTCATCAATCTTACGGTTAATCTTATCTACGCCGCCAATGACTTTGTTAGCGGTATCGGAGATGCCAGTGGCAGTATCTTTAGTCTGATCGGCAAGGCGGCCGACCTCTTTAGCAACAACAGCAAAGCCTTTACCTTGTTCGCCTGCACGAGCAGCTTCCACCGAAGCATTGAGCGAAAGAATGTTAGTCTGGCTAACGAGCTCGTTGATAGATTCGAGAGCATCGGAAATCTTGAGGCTATCGTCGCGGTTTGCAGAGGCCTCGTCGGCTACGTTGTTTATAGAATTGTCGGCTTTCGTCACAAGAGATTGCGTGGTCTGCGCGTTCTGCGTGGTCTGATGGATATTGGCCGTCATCTCTTCGAGCGACGACGAAATCTCTTCGAGCGCAGCTGCTTGCTGGTTAGCGCCATCGGAAAGTTGTTGCGACGAATCGCTCATTTCAGAACTGTAGTTATGCAATTTTTGCGACGTGATCTTTATCGTCTTTATTGTATCGGCAATGCCTCTACGCGTTGTCTCCATACTATCGCGCAAGAGCTGAATCTCGTCGCCAGTCTTTGGGTCGGGCACAACGCGAGAAAGGTCGCCATGAGACATCACATCAAGCGTATCGCACATAAGTTTTATTGGCTTGATGAGTCGGCGTCTAAATATGAAGTATGCCAATAGAATTATTATTAGCGATATAATTATTGACATTATTGCAGCGCGAGTACTGAGCGAATTGCTAAGGTCTTCGCAAATCTTCATATCCAAACCGGCGTGGAATATCGTTATAAGATCATCTTTATAGTCGAGCACCGGATAATAGAACGACGACCACAAGCGACCGTTGGTCAAATCGACCTTGCTGAGTGGCTTTTTAGAGCTCTTCACATCGTCCATTGCGGCTGGATCGAGAGGACCTTGACCGACGAGATTGATACCCATTACAACTTCGTCAATGGAAGTAGAAACGCAGACGTCGTTTTCGTACGTAGAGCAATAGAGCTGGGTTAGTTTATTGCAATACGTCATGAATTTTTTATCGCGGAAACAATTGCTGGCTATCACCACTACAGCTACGTTTTCCTCGCTGGAGTTCGTCAATATCAAACCAGTGATGAAGCATGGGCCTTGGTTGAGCACGTTCACAAGGTCGTACTGTTTTTTGTTGCCATTTCTACCGCCAACCAAATATTTCACATAATTAGTGATGGCATTCTCATCTTGGCTGCTGTATCCCTCGTAGCTTGTGTTCTGAATCTCACCATCCATATTGGTAAGTATGTAGCCATGATACTGAAGAGTCTTCTTTCCAGCCTCGAGTTGTTCGGCAATAGCGTCGAAATCGGCATCTTCTACCGCTTGTGTGTAGTTAGGCGAAATCTCGGCAAGGTTCATCAAGTAGTTGTCGATACGATTGATGACAGAGAGGTTGTTCGATATAACTACGTCGAGTTTTTGTCTCTGCTGCTCGGCAAAATACTCGGTTAGCAATTCGCTACTACTTAGGCGAACATCTATCACATGCGCTGCACTTAGCAAAACTGTGAGTACTACGAGTATGAACACTATTCTTCGCAGCAAGTGCCTACTAATTGAGCCGTAGAGTTTAGTCCAAATTTTTTTGATAGCCATTTGTTTTACCCTTTTTACTGTTGTTGTGTATATATTTTCTTACTTATGCTGAATGCGATAATTATTTAGAGAGACCCCAAGCTTCCAAACGTTTATATTCCGCCTCGGTAAGCGCCATGAACGAACCATGCTGCGGAGCTTCTACGCCTTTGATGTCGACAGGATCGTGGAAATTTTGCAGATGAGCGTCAGCTTTGCAAATGCGGTAATGTATTGGGCGAGAAGAGTATTCTACGTAGCCCACGCGCCAAGTAGAGTCGCCGGCGAGCTTGAACGCCGAAGCGCCTTCGCATTTCTTATTTCCTTCGAAACTTATGTAGTCGTCGTCGGTCGGGAGTGTATATGGGCCAGTGATATTCTTCGCCGTAGACGAGAAGATGCCAGGTTTGCCGCCCTCTTTCTTTATCATCATGTGGTAAAGGCCATCGGCTTCAACATAATTAATATCGGCATCGATAGTCGCATAACCCCAATCGACAAGGATTCTCGGTTTGGTGAGTTTGGTGAACGACTTGTCGGCGTATGAATAGTAAATACGGTCGTAAGGTTCTTCGGTCTCGTGGAGTAGCGAATAGTATATAAAATAGCCGCCCTTGTCGCCATTCGACCATTCGTAATTTTCGTCCCAGATGATTTCGGGAGCCCAAACGCGATTTACGCCCGAATAATCGGTATAAATATCAGGCGATTCTGGGTCGCAGAAGATTTCTGGGCCTTTGCGGAAATCGAACGTCGTAGAAGTCCAATTGATAAGGTCGTCGCTCTTGAGGAGGTCCATGCCATAGTTGAACCAATGTTTGCTCTTACGCACACACATGTCGGTGGTGACCATCACGTAGGATTTACCGTCGTGCGAACGAGTGATGAATGCATCGCGAGCACCGCCTTCGATAGCCGAAAGTTTCTCGGTGTCGTATACTTCGTCGCCATTTTTCAGGTCGGTCCAATTCTCACCATCGCGGCTAATGGCAAACGCCGTCCACTCGCCACGTCCACTCATGTGGCAATATAAATACCCATATATTTCTTCTTGCTGCTGGGTGCAACATGCAGTCGACATTAGCGCTGCAACAGATGCTAATAGTATAGTTTTCATAGAAATGCGAAATTAGTTTTCTACAATTTCTTTATATGTATGCTGCATTCCATTTCACTATTATTAACACTTGTGCAGTTCCAGAAGTACGCAAAAAAAAGGTCGCCCTTTTCGGAGCGACCATATTATTAACTTCTGCAAAGTATTCTGTTACCACGCGAACATTGGGCGAGGTTCCATCATAGCGTTCACATCAGCTTTCACTGCTTTGATTACGTTCTCGTTCTCTGGATCGGCAAGAACGCGATCAATCATATCTACGATGGTAAGCATGTCTGCCTCTTTCAAACCACGTGTGGTTACGGCAGGCGTACCAAGGCGCAAACCGCTGGTCTGGAATGCCGAACGCGAATCGAAAGGCACGAGGTTCATATTTACGGTGATGTCGGCTGCTACGAGAGCTTTCTCTGCCACTTTACCCGTAAGTTCCGGATATTTAGGACGAAGGTCAACAAGCATCGAGTGGTTGTCGGTGCCACCGCTGACAATGTAGAAGCCCTTATCAATCATAGCCTTAGCCATAGCTGCAGCGTTTTTCTTCACTTGTGTCTGATATTCTTTGAACTCAGGTTGGAGTGCCTCGCCAAATGCAACAGCCTTAGCAGCAATCACATGTTCGAGCGGACCACCTTGCATACCAGGGAATACAGCCGAGTTGATGAGCGAACCCATTGTGCGAACTTCGCCTTTCTTGGTCTTCTTGCCCCAAGGATTCTCGAAATCTTTACCAAGAATAATCACACCACCACGTGGACCACGGAGAGTCTTGTGGGTTGTTGAGGTAACGATGTCGGCATATTTCACAGGGTTATCGAGCAAACCAGCAGCTATAAGACCTGCAGGGTGAGCCATATCTATCATAAGGAGTGCGCCACAAGCATCGGCAATCTTACGCATGCGGGCGTAATCCCATTCGCGGCTGTAGGCAGAACCACCACCGATGATGAGTTTCGGTTTCTCGCGCATTGCTACCTCTTCCATCTCGTCGTAGTCTACGCGACCAGTCTCTTGGTTGAGGTGGTAGGCGCAAGGCTGATAGAGCATACCAGAGGTATTTACAGCTGAGCCGTGTGAGAGGTGACCACCATGAGCGAGGTCGAGGCCCATAAATTTATCGCCCGGGTTGAGGCAGCAGAAAAGCACAGCACCATTTGCTTGAGCTCCAGAGTGAGGCTGAACGTTTACAAACTCTGCATTGTAAAGTTGTTTCAGTCTGTCGATGGCAAGTTGTTCAACTTCGTCTACAACTTCGCAACCGCCGTAGTGACGTTTGCCAGGATAGCCTTCGGCATATTTATTAGTTAAGCACGACCCCATGGCTTGCATCACTTGGTCGCTCACAAAGTTCTCAGAGGCAATAAGCTCAATGCCTCTCTTCTGGCGTGCATATTCCTTATCAATAAGGTTGAATATGGCGTTGTCTTTCTTCATGTGAAAAATTTGACGTTGATGTTATTTTGTTCGGCAAAGATATGTTTTTGACAAATGAAAGTTGAGATTTGAAAAACGAAAAATGCAACCTATTTTGCCCATGACCAGACGACGCAAGTTGCTTATATTTATATGTATGTTGTCTGCATAAGATATTAGCTTTCTCCGTAAATAACATTCGCACCAAAAACAGAAAAGCGGACCGCAAGTGAATGCAGCCCGCCAAAGGTTTATAGTTGTTCTATGTAAATATTATTTTACGAGGAACTTCTTGCCATTCTGGATGTAAACGCCAGCCTTGGTAACATTCTCAACCTTCTGGCCAAGGATGTTGTAAACAGGAGCGTTAGCATCGAGTTCTACATTAGCATTGATAACCTTAACTGGGGTTGGGGTCTCTGGAGTTTCAGGAGTCTCAGAACCTGAGATTGGATCAACAGAACCTTCCTCTTTGATAAGAGCGTAAAGTTTCTGGTCAGCTTTGTTGAGTGCATAAACATTGAGTTTATTCTCAGAGAATGCGAAACCATTAACAGTAAGTTTGCTACCACGAGCAAATACATAATAGTTACAGCCAGCATAAACACGGAATGCAATAACGCCAGTACCATTTACATCGTATTTCGTTTGCCATGCTTTGGTTCCCAACCATGCTTTTATTGTTTTTTCAGAAGATGCTTGGGTTGCTTCGTCAGTTACTACAACTGTCGTATCGCCAATGGTGCGACCTTTTATAATATCTTCTGGCCAAGCAATAGCCAATGGACCAGTATAATATTGATATTTATCTGTAAGATCAGGGAATAACGTAGCAAGGTTCATATCAAGAACGGAGTCTGGTGTCAAGAAAGACAAGAACTCTTCTGGTGAAGTTTTGGCTGCTGCCGTGAACTTTGCAGAAAGGCGATATGCGAGAGGATAATAATTACCTAAAGCAGCACCTGGTTCCTCGAATGCATAAAGGTTCTTCGATGCATTGAATTTACCAACCACATAGAGATAGCCATCAGTAGATGCAGTACATTTATAAACACAGCCATCAATAGTAGCGGTGATAAATCCGCCTTCTGTAGCCGCATCAGAGACTTGTGTACCATTGGTTTGTCCTTGCAAACCATGAGTTTCATCACCGACTGCTTTACCACCTGTTGTAGTAACTTTTGCCTGTTCTTTTCCGTCAACTGTTGCAAAGACAATTTCGTTGTAATTACCAGTGTTACCACCTTGGGTTATGTATTTATCATCAGCACCGATAGCCATAACCACAGAGTTAGACTTACAGAGTTCAGCACCAGCTTTCCATGCTACTGGAGCGTTTTTATCAACGCCTACTGTACCCTCTATGGAGTCTACAGTAAGACTAATCTGACCGATTTCGATTTGTGCAAATGCGCCTACACTAACAAGCGCAAAAAGCGGTAAAAAAACTTTTTTCATAACGTTATAAATTAAGATTTGAAATAGCGTACCGCCTACAAGAGACGGCACGCATGATTATTGAATACTTTATTTTGTTCCTATGAATGAATATATAGACTGAGTAGAATGTGGTCCGTCGAAGTTGACTTTAGTAAAGCCAATAGTAAACTCGCCATCTACTATTTCTCCATACACAGTTTTAGTTCCTATGCACATTCCTTCTTGCATATTGTAAATTTTGAAGCCATTAACAGTACTTACAATATTTGCATTTCCAGTAGCCGTGTAGCTACCAGCTACAACCGACAAGTTGCACATATATGGAGAATCTTCTACAACAGACAATGTTATTGTTCCAGATTCTTCCGTCGTACCAGTAGGGCTTTCATTTGTCCAAGTACCAGAATATGTACCTGCAGCATCAGCAGCTGGTGTAGCGCTAAAGATACCTTCAGTTGTGTCGATTTCCTCATCACATGCAGTAATGCCAAAACTCATTGCAACTGCAAAAAGCGTTATATAAATGAATTTCTTCATGATAATCTATTTATAATGATTAATAGCCTGGGTTCTGATCTGCAGACGTAATGCCTGTATTATTAGAAATTTCCTCTGCAGGAATAGGACGAAGCCATTTTATTTCACCTGCTGCATTTGCAAGGTCAGTCCAATCATTAATATCAGTAAAAACGTCAGAGTGGAATGCCACATAGTAGCGAACCATTTGTTTTGTACGACGCAAGTCGACCCAACGACCTGGCTCTCCATAAAGTTCGCGAGCACGCTCGTCCAACACGACATCAATAGCAGACAACGTCATTTTGTAGAAACCCTTGCTAATGTAGCTTGGAGAATATGCTTTGAAGCTACCGAGTTCAGATGCACCAGCTCGCTTACGAAGCACATTAACGTATTCAAGCGCCTTTGCCTCATTACCAGCCATCAAATAAGCCTCAGCGGCTGTAAGATATGTTTCACTTGCGTGAAGGAAAACCACATCGCGATAGTCGTTGCTTGTTCCTGCACCACATGTACTATTCTTGTCGTCCCATTTCTTTACACAATCGGCGCCATGCGTTTGTGTCAGAATACCGTCAATATCATTGTATGCAACCGTCTCTTTCTTATTTATGCTTCCATCATTATTGAAAGAATAATGGCGTACAGGTTCTCCAAGAATATATGCATGGCTTGCCAGAAGCCAAACGCCATCATAACTCTTGTCGTTTTTGCCTTCAAACTGTTTCTGATGAGTACTCAAAAAGCTTTCAAATTCAGATACAGAAGTATAAAATGGCGCATAATAAATAGCAATGTTACAACCAGTCAAGTCTTCTTTTAGGCCATTATACAATGCGTAATAACCAGTTGTGGGCCAGTTTGTTCCATCATAATTACAATGAACGCCTGCAAATGTTCCTTGATAACGTTCGTCACCTTTCTCCCACAAATAAAGAGCCTTACGACTTGTCACCTTAGTAGAGCCAGATTGTTTACAGCCTTCAGTGTTCTGTGCGCCATAGTAGCTACCATAATCATTCTGAAGACCATGACCGCCACTCGACTCTGTGCCAACAGAAGCATAAGTTGCTCGGTCGTATGCGGCAGCCATAAACTCTTCCTGATTGCCTTCGTTATCAGGTGACCATTTATCATTGAAGTTCTCAAGAAGCGTCACTCCACTTAGCGCGTTTTCAGCATAAGTTGCAGCCTTAGTAAAGTATTCTGTGCTATTTACAGTATATGTACCATTTGCAGCATCGTCGAGAGTAGTGTTCAAATCCCAACCAGCAGCAAGAGCAACTTTTGCTGCGAGAGCATAAGCAGCCTTCTTATTTACCGTGCCATCATGTGAAATAGTTGCAACATTCGAAGCAGCAATGACATCGTCGAGATCAGACAGAATATTAGCATAAACTTCATTTAGCGGTGTTCTCGGGTAATTACGTTCCGCGCCTCTGATATATGTCGTAACATAAGGAACAGAGCCGAATTGTTGAGCAAGCATATAGTATGCATATGCGCGGAGGAACTTCATTTCGCTTGCATATAAATCGCCGCCATATTCTATCACGCCATTACAAACGTTAATAAGTTTATAGCATGCAGTATAAAAGTTCTGAACATCACCATTTTCCGCTGTTACACTATAGTAGTTAAACGCAGTTTTGCCATTTCCTCTGCTCGGCCAATACAGATCCGCTCCATCATCTTGCATATCATTATATGTATTATCTACAAGAGGACGCAAAAGAGTATAAGCGTAATTGCGATAAGTGGCAACACCTTCTGCTGTTCCAAAAAAATCGTCTGCTGTTTTACCGCCAGCAGTTTTATTTTCAGATTCAAGGAAATCGCTACAACTTGTATTTACAAGGCTACCAACGATAGCAATAGCAGCTATATAAATTATTTTTTTCATTGTATTCTTCAATATTTAGGGCATTACAACTTTAGGTTCAGACCAAATTCCCAAGTAATGGTTGATGGGCCATCGTTCTTGAGCGAAGCATTTGCCCATTCAGGATCCCAACCCTTATAATCTGTCCAGCAGAAAGGATTAGTAACAGTGCAATAAACACGAACCTTCTGCATGTGTATAGTTTCAAGAATATTCTTAGGCAAGCTATAACCAAGAGTGATGTTCTTAATCTTGACATAAGAAGCATCGGTGTATTTATTTAGAGCACCGATCCAATAACTTGCAGTTGAACCTGCGCCCTTGCCGAGCCATGGTGCTGGGTATTTACCATAATGGGTTTTCTGTTGGAACGTCGGATTAACGTATGAGCCATCAGCTCTTATGCCGTCGCAGTCGATTAGAGTTCCTGCAGGGATATACCAATCTGTTTGGATCTTAGTACGACCACGGTCAGAATAGTTAAGATATTCACCATATGTATTAGACTGTACCCAATAGTTCTGCTTGGTATAAAGCGAAGCTGAGAGATCGAAGCCAAAACTGGTGATTGTCGACGTCAAGCTACCGGTCCAAGAAGGATCTGAATGATAAATTTTATAATCTGCGTCAGAGAATTTTCCATCTCCATTTTTATCTTTTACAATCACATCGCCCTCGTACCAGCCGTAGCAAGTGTAATAGTAATCGTAGCTCTTTACTTGCTGACCAGGCGTAAAGCCTTTGAGTTTAGCTATCTCATGATCTGGCACGGATATCGTCTTGTCGGTCACAATGCCATCCCATTCGTAGCCACGGAAACTATTAATTGGCTCGTCAATAAAGATGCTAGAAAGGCTTTTACCAGTACCGTTAATCTCTTTTACTTTATTTATGTTTTTAGCAAAAGTAGCCGTCAAATCCCAACGAAGGATTTCATTATCTATAACAGCTCCTGACACTGAAATTTCAACGCCACGGTTTTGAACCTCACCGATATTAGTTGTCATATCACCGCCGCCACTTTCAAGAGGCAATGGCACATCATAGAGAAGGTCTTTAGACGTTTTTTGGTAAACATCAAGGGTTCCATTTATGCGATTATCAAGGAATCCGAAGTCAACACCAAAATTTATTTCGTGGCTCTTTTCCCAACTCAGATTGCCATTTACAATTGAACTTGGATAATATGCTTTCTCTTGACTTGAACCGAATGTTGCATACGTAGGGCCAGCAGCGGTTTGTTGAGTAGCATAGTTTCCTGCGCCTGCATTATTACCAGTAACACCATAGCTGAGACGAAGTTTCAAATTTGAGAGAATGCTCTTAGTATTCTCCATAAAATCCTCCTCGGAAAGACGCCAAGCAAGCGCCATTGATGGGAATGAGCCCCAACGATTACCATCTGCGAACTTAGAACTACCATCCCAACGAACGGTACCGGTAAACATATATTTGCCTTTGTATGAATAGTTTGCTCGGAACGCATACGAAAGCATGCTATTCTCTGAATAATTAGAACTTGAGTTCTTAGAGTTATATACACCAGAGCCCATATTATACCAAAGAGAACCATCAAGCACGCCCCATGACTGAACAACATCTTTTTTCGTAGTACCATGGTTCCACTCGTTCATAAGCATAAGGTCAACACTATGATCAGAAGCGAACGTATTGTTGTAATTTACAATGTTAGTCCATGTCCATCCGAAAGAGGTACTTTCGGTTTTCTGCGCCATATTATTTTCCGTATAATCTGATGTAAGAGCATTTTTTTCATGGAACTCTCCTTGTATATAATGAGTATAGCTTGGAGAATATGTAGTCTTTATGCTAAGACCTTTGATGGGTTTGATTGTAGCATAAGCATTACCTAATAGTCTATACGTAGTTTTTTCGAGCGTACGAAGATCTTCATAAAGAAGTGGATTGACTTGATCGGTAAACTGATTTTCAGTAGTGCCAAGAGCCGTTTTGTTACCTGGTTTCTCTAACAGATTTCCTTCATCATCATAAGGATACATGAATGGATTCATACGGTAAGCATACTGAATCGCCTCGTCATTCGCATATTCATTGGTAGTGACAGCGCCATTGAAGTTGAAACCTGCACTAACATATTGATTCATATCACTATCAAGACTTCCCTTGAAGCTATATTTTGTCATTTTATCGCCGGCGTATATACCTTCATCTTGTGTAATACCAACGCCCATATGATATGAAATATCATTAGTGCTACCACTTGCAGAAATATAATGGTTCTGTTTTTGACCATTTTGAGTTACAACATCAACCCAATCTACTGTTTTCCCTTCTGCCAATCGTTTTTTCATAACAGAATAGCCAGCTTCGAGGTCATTTACAACGTAAAGCGCCATTTGATAATAGCTGGCTGGTGTCATATAATATGTAGGATTACCAACTCCAGAATTAGCAGGAGAAAGGAATTCGAGGAAACGGAATTTGTAGAACTCTTCTGGAGTCATGAGGTCCATTTCGCGTGCAGTAGTCGTAACACCATAATAGCCATCATAGGTGATGTTGAATTTTTGTTTGCACTCATCGTTTTTGTTCTTACTTACACCAGACCCACCTTTGGTAGTAATCATAATCACACCTGCTGTAGCACGGCTACCATAGATAGCAGTAGAAGAGGCATCTTTCAACACATCATGACGTTCAATATCTTGCGGATTGAGGAAATCCATATCCGAGCAAACTACTCCGTCGATAACATAAATAGGCTTGGTATCTGAATTAATTGATGATTTTCCACGAATTTCAATATTGAAGCCACCATTCGTACGACCAGAAGATTGTGTAATATTTACGCCTGGCACCGAACCTTGAAGATTCTCCATCACAGAAGTAGCACCTTTCGAGACAAGTTTTTCGGTAGAAACTGATGCAATAGAACCAGTAATGTCGGTTTTCTTCATAGTACCATAACCGACGGCAACGACTTCACCGAGTTCTTGAGCTTCATCTTTCAAAACGAAGTCGATAGTTGTCTGATTACCAATGGCAATTACTTGTGTAGTAAAGCCAATAAATGAAGCCTGAAGTTTTCCCGACTCCGGAACATTGGCAAGGGTGTAATTGCCATCGAAGTCAGATACTGTACCTTGGGTAGTACCTTCTACTATAATGGAAACACCCGGCAGTGGAGCACCCTGCGAATCTTTTACAACACCAGAAACTGTATGCTGCGCAGAGGCTACTAAGCAAATTAAGCCTAAAGCGAGAGTAGAAAGCACCCTCTTTAGCTGTTTGTAATGCATAAGTTGTTTTTTTTGTTATTTACATATAATCGTCTCCGTGTTTCGCAGTTGCTCCGAACGAATCCTTTCGTCCATTTTCGGCAACCGAATTCACACATCGACCACGATATTCCATTCGCAATATTAGATAATTTTAACTATCGACAAACGTTTGCACACCCCCTTTTTAGGTAGACGAAACGTCCGTTTTTTGCATATAATATGGGCGACAAATATCACAATCCACTGTTAACCAGCGGATTTCACAAAAGTGAATTTTTGTTTAGGACGAATCGATCATAGTGTGGACTAATTAACATATCACCCACCAAATGTTACATAATGTGCAACCGACAAGCGTATAGACAAGGGTGCTAATTCACCTCGTGCCAAAACTTATTCGGCCACTGTTCGGTGCTTTGGATGAAATATTACTCGGTAGTAATAATATTTACGAATTCGTTCTTGGTTATCGGGAAGTGAATCACACGATAGGCACCAACGGAAAGGAGCAAGTCGTTATTGAATTGACTTGTCTCATCGTTGATGACAAAAATTTTGTGTTTTCCAAGCGAATTGCTCATGCACTCTATATCCTCAATAAGGCTTTCGGGTGCCAGTCGCGCATCTACAATAATCATATTCGACTTCTTCTCGAGCCACTCGTCGATAATATTATCGCAGCTTACGCGCTGAATGGCATAATCGTCTTGCAACGCCGCTTCAATGAATGTGTATGTGTCGGAATCGGGCGTAGCCACCACGATAGGCGAACGCTGCGCCTTGACGTATTTCTCTATTGCCTCTTTTTCGTCAGTAATTATAGGTACAGTAAGCCAGAAGTGCGAACCAACGCCCTCCTCTGATTCCATCTGTATAGAACCGCCCATCTTCTTTGCCAACACACGGCAGATGGCAAGTCCTAAGCCCGTACCTATGGCAAAAGTGTCGAGTTTCACGAATGTTTCAAATACATGCTCTTGCTGAGCTTTAGGAATACCCTTGCCCGTATCTACAACGTGGAAACGGAGGTTATTATCCACCACATCGTACCACAGTTTGACGTAGCCTTTTGTGGTGAATTTGAATGCATTACCAATAAAGTTCGTCACCACCTGAGTTACGCGGCGGCGGTCGACGAAGCAGGTGACGTCGGGAGCATCGTTTTTATCATACATAAAATCAACGCCTTTGGGCACTTTCATGCTCATGCTCTCGTGTATGCACTCACAAAGGTTGTCGGCATTCTCTTCGCCATATTGCAGATCTACATTGCCCGACTCTACGCGCGAGAGGTCGAGAATGTCGCTGACAAGTTGCAGGAGCAAATCGCTGTTGGCGTGGATAATATCTACAATCTTCTGACGTTCTTCTAAATCTTCCGATTGTATTAGCAGGTCAGAGAAGCCCACTATGGCGTTCATAGGCGTGCGTAGCTCGTGGCTGATATTGGCAACAAACTGAGTCTTGAGAGCATCTGCTTGTTCGGCTCTGGCGCGCGCATCCATAAGCATTCGCTCATACTCTTTGGCTTGCGTAATATCCACAGATATTGACGATATACTGCTGGAGAATTCGTTGCGTGCGAAGTGCAAGCGTATCCAACGTTGTACGGCACTATGACCCTTCAAGCGAACGTCCATCTGCATGGTATTTACATTACCAAAGCGCAACTCGTCGACGCGCGTGAGCAACTCGTCTCTATCCTCATCGGCAATATTCACGAAATAGTCCATATCGGGCTTATACGCGAGGTTTGCCGGCAATCCAAGATTTTCGTTCCACTGTTCGGTAGCAAAGCCTCGATCTTCATCGTAGAAACAGAGTCCGAGGTGGGCAAAGCTGCCTATTTCCTTCATATACAAATCGAACTCCTTCAAGCGTTGATGCTGCATAACGGCATCGGTATTATCGGTCAGCACCGACAAGTAGCCGCCCATTTTGCCGTGTATATAGTATTTAGATATGCGCATGGTGAAATTTTTCTTGCCTACAGTTTTCGATTTTACATATCCATCGAGGCTCGAAAAATCATACTGCATATGAATTATGCACTGCTCACTATTTCTTATCTCGTCGCGCTGCTCATCGGTGAAGTTTGGATCGCGGAAAAGGTTCATATTAGAGATAGGGCCTTCCACCGCGAAGAGGTCGATGTTCGTCTGGTTTATATACAGACACTCGCCATTCACGCCAAAGAATGCCACACCTACTGGCAACTTGTTGAAAACGATATTCTGGCGATCCATACGCTTTTTCACAGCTATGTTTACACGCTCCTCTTGATCTATATCACGCGATGTACCAACAACCGTCAACGCACCACCATTAGGGCTAATTGCTGTCACACGCCCGTGCAGTTCACGCCATTGATAGCTATTACTACGGAAACCGTGCTGGCGCACCCTTATTTTGAAATCTATAGCCTTTCCATCGAGAATGGCTTCGTATTGACTGCGCATTCTATTTTGGTCGTTGGGGTGGGTGAGAGATATAATATCCTCCAAATCCATCTGAATGGTATTTGTCTCGTCGCCATTGTAGAGTGTCATATCTACCACGCCCGTGACGCAGTTCCAAAGCCAAGTGTTGGTGCCTGTGTTTCGACAAGCAAAGGAGTTTATGTATAGCTGATCTTGCGACTGCTGCAAGCGCTCGGTGTGTTTCAAGCATAGCGATATTGCCCTCGATAGCAGCGACACCCAATTCATATCGAATGGCGACCATTTGGTAATTCTCTTGCGAGAAATAGCCATAACGCCCCATGCCGTGCCATCTTGCTTCAATATTGGCTTAACAATTACAGAGTTAAGGCCATTATGTTCAAAGAAAGCTATCTCTCTTTGATAATTGACAAGTTCTTGAATGTCATTAGCTACAATGTCGATACCCATCTCGCAGGCATCACGAAGCATCGACGAATAGAGATGCTGATGCGGCAAAATCTCTTTGTTTTCGCGGCGAAGGAATGCGCCAATTGTGTCGATATTCTCAAACTCTTCGTCTTCGTTCCACTTCGCCACCAACGCCGTAATACCATTTATCTGCGAGTTGACGCTCTCGAGTATCTTATGTACACCAGCATCGAAGGTCTGTTCCTCGAGCATCAGCGACACCGAGTTGACAAGCTCCGACACCTCCATGCTACTCACACCCGACGAATCGACGAAGGTATCTATCTCATCGGAGGTCATTTCGCGAACTGCTCCCACCTGATGCATGTGTCCGTCATCGTCTTTGAACGTATTCACAACTATAAGGTCGAGCCACACCACGCCTTTCTCTGTATCCGTATTTATGGGCATGTGAATCTCGGTTATCTTCCGCTCAAAATTCATAGAGTCTAAATACTCTTCTGGCACGAGCTTCAGGAAGTCCGAAAAAACATATACAGTCTTCGGCAGGTTGTAACGCTTAGCCACTTCGGTGCTTATTGTAAGCAACTGAGTGTTCATGTCGAAGTCCCATAGTGCGACGCCTTTCTGCATCACCTGTGCGTGTATATATTCGTCGTTCGTCATAGATATTTTCTTAGTGGGTATATGCAATGTGTCGATAATTCTTTCAATTTCCAAACCGTGCGCGTTTTGCAGGAGCGAGAAACAATTCAAGGCGCTCATTTTGTGCCGTAAGAATCTCGTCGCGTGTTCCTTCCCAACATTTCACGCCGTTATCAATAAAAACAATGTGTTCGCCCAACGTCATAACCGAGTTCATATCGTGAGTATTTATAATGGTAGTTATTCCATTCTCTTTAGTTATCTCGGCTATCAAGTCGTCAATCACTGCCGAAGTGACAGGGTCGAGGCCCGAATTGGGTTCATCACAGAACAAATATTTCGGGTTCAGCGCTATCGCTCGAGCTATTGCCACTCGCTTCTGCATGCCGCCGCTTATCTGCGTAGGATAAAGTTTGTAGCAACTCGCATCCAAATTTACACGTTGCAAGCAAAAATGTGCACGTTCACTTCGTTGTTTGTACGTATCATTCGTAAACATATCGAGCGGGAAGCGAACATTTTCTTCCACCGTGAGCGAATCGAAAAGCGCCGAACCTTGAAATAGCATACCTATCTCTTTGTGTAGCTCTTTGCGCTCATACTTGTTCATCTTTTGCAGGCATCGTCCATCGTACATAATCTCTCCCGAATCAACCTCATACAATCCTACCAAACTCTTTAGCATAACCGTTTTACCCGAACCGCTTTTGCCTATTATGAGGTTGGTCATGCCTGTGCCGAACTCACAATCGACGCCATTCATTCGCAAGCACCCGTCGAAACTCTTTGTTATGCCTTTCGCCGTAATCATAATATCTGCGTAATCAATACATTGAACGTAAGTATAGTTATGCTACTTGCCACTACAGCCCGCGTGCTCGCCCTACCTACTTCAAGAGAACTTCCCTTCGCATAATAGCCACAATATGCAGCTATCGATGAGATGAAGAAGCCGAAGAACGTCGCTTTTATTAGCGAATAAATTATATAGAATGGCTTGAACGAGAAATGTATGCCCTGCACGAAATCCTCCGTCGACAAGAGACCTGTCATTATTCCCGAAAGCCAACCACCTATCATTGCTATGCCTATGCTGTACATCACCAAAATGGGCACGCCTATCACCATAGCCATAATCTTTGGCGCAGCAAGATACGACACCGAGTTCACTCCCATAATATCAAGCGCGTCAATCTGCTCCGTTATACGCATAGTTCCAATTTCGGATGCAATATTCGACCCAACTTTACCAGCCAAGATGAGACAAACTATCGTAGCCGAGAATTCCAAGAGAATGGCTTCGCGAGCTACGTATGCGCACATATATTTAGGTATAAACGGATTATCAAGGTTTAGCGCCGACTGAATTGTCATCACCGCGCCTACGAATAGCGATATTATAGATACTATGCCGAGCGAGCCTACGCCAAGTGTGTCAAGTTCCGTAAGCAAACGTCTGCCGGATATTCGCCATTTGTCGGGCTTAGAAAATGCCATGCCCAAAAAATGGAAATATTTTCCCAACTGCTCTATCCAATTAGTAATTAACATTCTATATACAACCTTACCTATTTCTCTCCGTACAAATAGGTCAACTATAACTGTCAAACGATAAAGTTATAATTATTTACTTTACTTTTGAATAACTCAAAACAACATACTTCTCATGAGCGAAACCTATTGCGTAATTATGGCAGGTGGCAGAGGCAGTCGTCTCTGGCCTGTGAGCCGTAGTGCCAAACCAAAGCAGTTCCTCGATCTCATCAACGAGGGGCGCACAATGTTGCAACTCACGTACGATCGTATGCTATCTATCTGTTCCCCAGACCACATAATTGTTGTCACCAACAACGATTATCTCTCGTACGCCATCGATCAATTGCCCGACCTTCCGCGTCAGAATATTCTCTGCGAACCGTCGCGCCGCAACACTGGTCCGTGCATTGCGCTTGCTACTGCATATATAAAACAGCAATGCCCCGACGCCGTAATGGTTGTCACCCCTGCCGACCACTACATCACCAATGATCAAGTTTTCATCGATAGCATAAACTCGGCGCTCGGCTATGCCGCACAGAGTAGCGATCTTGTAACGATAGGCATCACCGCTTCGCGTCCCGAGACAGCTTTCGGCTACATACAGGTAGGCGATGCTATTTATGACAAACGCCAACAACTCTTCCATGTGAAGACCTTCACCGAAAAGCCAAACGAAGAGATGGCAAAAGTCTTCTTCGACTGCGGCGAATTCTGCTGGAACTCTGGCGTATTCTGCTGGAACGTCAACACTATTCAAGACGCCATAAGCAAGCACATGCCAAGCATCAAGCAACAATTCGAAGAGCTCGACAATATTCCCATTTCGCATTGGACCGACGAGGTCATCGACCGCATCTACGAGAATTGCGAGCAAATATCTATCGACTATGGCGTGATGGAGAAGGCTCAAAATGTAGCCGTTCAGCTCACCGAAGCCAACTGGAGCGACCTCGGCGCATGGGATGCCATATACGAATCGGGCAAGAAAGATCGAGCTAAAAACGTTGTTATGGGCGACAAAGCTGTAGTAAAGAATAGCGAAGGTTGCCTCGTGCACGTCTCACCAAACAAGACTTTTATTATAGACGGATTGAAAGATTTCATGATCCTCGAGCGCGGCAATGTGGTGCTCATCTGCCCACGCAGCAACTCTCGCAACACATGGAACTACTCCGCCGATTTTGCCATTAAGCACAACAAAAAATAGACAAACCAAAGAGAATCTAAACGATTGATATAGCAGCTGCGAAGGCTGCTATATTTTTTTGTGGGGGCTTTATAATTACGAATTACGAATTACGAGTTACGAATTACGAATTACGAAATAACATAGAGATTTCTCTTACGCCCCTAAAACAAAAAAAGAGTGGCAGAAGTTTTATCCACCACTCAAGTAGTCCCTAGCAGAATCGAACTGCTCTTTAGAGAATGAAAATCTCTCGTCCTAACCGATAGACGAAGGGACCATAAGAAAAACTGCGTCTTGTATTAAGCCGCAAGTTTATTTACATGTTTAGCAAGCTTCGATTTCAAGTTGCTAGCCTTATTCTTGTGAATAATGTGGCGCTTAGCAAGCTTATCGAGCATAGAAGCAACCTTTGGCAACAATGCAGCTGCTTCGGTCTTGTCAGTAGCCTGACGAAGTGCTTTCACTGCATTACGAGCAGTCTTAGCAAAGTAGCGATTGTGCAGACGGCGTTTTTCAATCTGACGCGTTCTCTTTATTGCAGATTTATGATTTGCCATTTTTCTTAACCTGTTTAGTTTCTTTTGTATTCAAACTTATTATTTGTAGTCCCTAGCAGAATCGAACTGCTCTTTAGAGAATGAAAATCTCTCGTCCTAACCGATAGACGAAGGGACCGCCTATATGCCAAACCGATATTTTTCGATTTGCGGCTGCAAAGATAAACCTACCTTTTGCAATTGCAAACTACAATCTGCTTTTTTTCTCTCTATTCACCTTTTTTATAATTACGAGTTTTTCACTCTACGCCCTGAAGCCATAAATAGCCTCAATTTCGTTACATACATACGTATTTATAATGCGCATGTACGTATAATCTTGCGTTATGAATATGCGCAAAAACGCCATTCGTAGGGCACAAAAAAAGTGCAGCCAGTTACCTGACTGCACTAATACTTGACTTGACTAATAATTTTTCTACTTAACTGCTTTACGTGCAGAATAGCTAATCTTCAGCGCTTGTGCTTTACGAAGAGCTTGTTTGATGTCGGTGATGGTACCCATCTGAACATCATAATCGGCTTTGATAGAAACGGTCATCTTCGGGCGGTCAGACTCTTTCATGTTGTCGCGCTCTTGGATAATGTAATTTTCTATATCATCAACCGTTGCATACGAGTCGTTGAGCTGTATACGAGGCTCCGATCCATATTTCTTAGTATTCAATGGAAGACCTACATATATATAAGACACCAACGATTTCTGCTCAAGCTTAGTAACCTCAGAAGCTTCAGGCGACTGGATCTTTACCATCATCGTAACCTCCTTCATAGTAGTAGAAACCATGAAGAAGAACAAGAGCATAAATACAATATCAGGAAGTGATGATGTATTTATCTTTTGCTGAGAACTTCTCTTTCTCTTACCAAATTTTGCCATTACTTCTTCTTATAATCTTTTGGTTCTGCTTCGGAAATACGCTGCGGATAAATTTTCTTTATCGCATCCTGCTCCTCGTCGCTACAATCAGCGTATGGGTGATGGAATTTGGTTTTAGCCAACTCATCACGGAGTTCGTTGTAAGCTGCTTGCAACTCGTTCTGGACTTGCAAATATGCGTTATACTGACTCCCTCGGTCGTTCTGAAGAGAGATGACGCCTTTCGATACCATATAGTTACCTATAAGCGGAATCTCTGTCTCTGTCTTCTCTGGAAGATCTGCAGCGTCCTTAGGATTGGCGATAAACTCTTTTGCTCTCTCCTTCAATTGTCCAATTTCGCACCACTCACCTCTTACAAGAAGTTGGTTCTTGTAGTTGATGTTCACCTGGAATACGTTACGCTCTTTGATAGGAGGCACGTCGTCGTTGGTGTTTGGCAGAATTGGTGGCAACATACGCGCCAAACCAGTATCTGTACTCATGGTGGTGGCCACAAGGAAGAAGATAAGCAGCAAGAAAGCAATATCCGCCAACGAACTTGCGTTGATTTCCGGTGACTCTTTCTTCTTACTCATTTCTTTGTCTTTTTACTAATTGACAACTTTCGCTGTCGATTTGTTTATTTGAAAAGTTGGTAAATCTCCGAAGCTACAATTGCAAATACTGCAACTGCGGTGAAGATATAGAGGAGATACAAGCCTACATCGGCAATGTTAAGCCATGGTGCTTGGTTCTCTGAACCTTCATAACCTGGAAGATCCATTGGAGTAGCGTCTGACAAGCTCCAGCATATAAATATTAGAGCTGCAAAACCTACCAACATAATCAAATCTTTCACTATACGACTCGGATCGATTACCCAACCGAAGAAGTATGAGAGAATTATAAGAACAACGCCAATAACGAACATGGCGATTGTCCATGTAATAATGTTGCCAGTCCACGAACCGTCTGCGAGTGCAAGAGCATCTTCGGCAGCTTCTTGGTTCATGATGATTGCGCCTAACAGCAATACGCTGATAGCCACAAAGGCATACATTATTATTTTACCTATTAGATTTACTTTATTCATTGTACTATAGCAACTCTATTAACCTTGACTCTTATTGTATTTTACAAGCATATCTGTCAACGAGATAGATGCTTCTTCCATCTTGTTGGTGATACCTTCAATCTTCACAACGATGTAGTTGTAGAATACTTGAAGAATGACTGCTGCAATAAGACCGAAGAGTGTGGTAAGAAGAGCGACTTTGATACCGCCTGCAACTGCGATAGGAGAAATATCACCCATCTTTTGGATGCTATCGAATGCACCGATCATACCTACAACGGTACCCATGAAACCCAATGAAGGAGAGAGTGCGATGAACAATGAAATCCAAGTCAAACCGCTTTCCATTTGGCCTGATTGAACAGCGCCGTAAGAAACGATGGTTTTCTCTACCATATCAACACCTTCATCGTAGTGAAGAAGACCCTGATAGAAGATAGAAGCTACAGGGCCACGAGTGTTGCGGCAAACTTCTTTAGCTTTCTCTACACCACCCTCTTCGAGAGCGTCTTCAACGAGCTTGATAAGTTTTTTGGTATTTGAGTTAGCGAGCGTCAAATAGATGATACGCTCAATTGATATTGCCAAACCGAGCACAATACATACGAGCACTGGGAGCATCCAACCCACACCACCTTCAACGAATTTCTGCTTGAGGGCTTTGTGGATACTTACCTCTTCGTCAGCTGCAACATTTTCTGTTTCTGCCTCAGCAGCAACAACTTCTGTAGTCTCTGCATTTGCCGACTCAGGAGCAGCTGTTTCGTCTTGTGCCATTGCAACAGAGCCGAAGCTCATCATGCCAAATACTGCTAAATACGCAAATAGCTTTTTCATAATCTCTGATAAAATTTGTTTTATTGAAAAATAAATAATTGTTTGAATTTAGATTTAACTACTAAAAACACGAATTTACAAGCTTTGTAGAGCCTCCAAATTCGAGCAGCCAAATTACTAAAAATTATTAACCACACAACCACATAGCAACTATTTGAAAGATTTGCTGCATCTACATTGCTCGGTCAAGTGTTGCTTTGGGGGACTTATGTACGTATTTATTCGACTAAACTGCAAGTTGATATACTATTTATTATAGCAAAAGCATAAAAAAGAGAAAGATTGCAAGTAAAATGCCTCAAGAAAGAAAAAGTTAATAATTATTAATACTTTTGCCAATAGTATATAAATAAAATGCATTCTTGACTAACGTTTTGTTTGTTACGAACACTGCATTTATATTTGACGCACAACACATTACTTATAACACTGAATTTTCAGAGATTATTATTAAGGTATAAAAACAAACAAAAATCGCTTCCACGAGAGTTATGAAAAAGACGCACATGGAAGAAAAAAAGGGGGGGAGATTCAACTAATGGACATTATTGATGTAGTATGCGCAGTTATCATAAAGAATAATATGATACTTGCCACCGACAAGGACGATTCTAAAGAAAATCAAGGCTTATGGTTTTTCCCTGGCGGGAAACTGAGCGAGCATGAATCGCATGAGGAGTGCCTAAAGCGCCACGTGGAGACAAAAGTGGGGCTGAAGGTGAGCCTTATAGAGCGCTTATCTTCGTACGACATGGAGATTGACAGCAAGGGTAAAATTTACAGAATGCACCCATACATAGCCGAGATTGAAAACGATGCTGTGATTTTAGAGGTGCAAGCACGCTCTGAATGGTTTATGCCAATTCAGCTTATGCGCCTTGCTTGGTCGAAGACAGACTTGCCCATAGTGGAAGAAATTATCGACCGAATAATAAAAACTGGCAACATAACAAAGGCGCGAGCTTGCGTTGCAGTATAAACGAGACAAGAGTAAAGATTGAGAATGAACGGCGAAGAGATGATGGAAATCTTTTCGCCGTTTTTTCACAAAAAAGGTTAGAGATTCAAAAACGGCTTGTAATTAAGTTAGTTTGTGTAATTTTGCGCGAATTTTTTGACGAAAGAAATCATCAATAATAATGGCTAAAATAAATGCAGTAATTACGGGTGTTGGGGCATTCTTGCCGGAATATAGGCTCACCAACGAAGAGTTGAGCACTATGGTCGACACCAATGACGAATGGATAATGACGCGCGTAGGCATCAAAGAGCGCCGAATACTCAAAGAAGAGGGCGAAGGTGCTTCGTATATGGGCGTCAAAGCCATAGAAGACTTAGTAAGAAAAACTGGTCTGAACTTGGACGAAGTCGACTTGGTTGTCTGCACAACCGTTACTCCCGACGCTCCAGTGCCTTCTACCGCAGCAATAATTTGCGACCGCGCAGGCATTCACAATGCACTTGGTTTCGATATGAACGGCGCATGCTCGGGCTTCCTCTACGGACTTGACCTCGTAGCACAATACATACGTTCGGGTTCTAAGAAGAAGGTTATTCTTGTTAGCGCCGAAAAGATGTCTACTATCACCGACTACACCGACCGCACCACTTGCGTACTCTTTGGCGACGCTGCTACGGCAGTTCTCGTTGAGCCTACCGAAGAGGAAGGCGTTGGTCTTATGGACTCGAACCTCTACACCGATGGTATTGGCCGCAATTGGCTAAAGATTATAGCTGGCGGTTCTGCTAAACCTGCATCACACGAGACTATCGATGCTCACGAGCATTATATATATCAAGAGGGCAAGCAAGTATTCAAATATGCTGTTACGCGTATGGCCGACGCTTCTGTAGAAATTATGGAGCGTAACCACCTCACAGCAGACGACATTGCTTGGCTCGTTCCGCATCAGGCAAACCTCCGCATTATTTCGGCTACGGCAGAACGCATGGAACTCAACAAAGAGAAGGTGATGATAAACATTGAGAAATATGGCAACACCACTTCTGCTACAATTCCTCTCTGCCTCTACGAATGGGAGAAGCAACTCAAAAAGGGCGACAACCTCGTGCTTGCAGCTTTCGGCGCAGGCTTCACTTGGGGCGCACTCTACCTCAAATGGGGTTACAACAGCAAATAAGTATTTCTAATAATACACGTGAAAAGCCGTTCGACTCGCAGTTGAACGGCTCTTTTGTTTCTATTCATATACATAGGAACACCTACACAAAAAAGTCAGAGGGCACAGAGAATAGAGAGACTCTATGCGCTCTGTATTCCCTGCACCCTCTGTAATCTCAGTATTTTCAGTATTTAGAATGCAAAGTTTACGCCTACAGTATACTGACCACCAATCTTGTCGGAGAAGATTGCTTCTTGCAGGTCGGTATTGAGCAAGTTCTGTGCGTTGAGGAAGAACTCGCACGAAGGAATTGGTCTATAACCAATCTTCATATTGAGCGTAAGTTTGCTATGTAGCTTATTCACTCTGTTTGCCGCATTAGTCAATTTTTCTGACAAAGTAACCAATCTGGGAGCATCAGTTGCTGAAACGAATCCTAACTCAACAGCCTCTTCGTCTGACATATCCCAATCGCGCCAATAGAGAAGTCCTTTAGCCGTTTGCGACAATACGTTTGAATATGTGGTATTATATGTACGATGATGCATATAGTTGGCATACGTAGAGATGGTAAGTTTAGGAACAGGCTTATAGATAAAGCCAACCATACCATACACGCTTGGAGTAGCTAAGTGCTTGTGTTTATCAACAAGTTCAGGTTCGCCTTCTATGGTCTCGCCAAGCTCGTAGCGCACAGAACCATCTTTCTGAGTAGTATGACGGATACCATACATCAAACCATAGTACAATGAGAGCGGTTTTCCATTGTAGACGCCACCGTTGTATGCTGCCGAAGTTTCACCATTTCGGTATGCTTCGTATAGCACGTCCCAGAATTCCGCCTGCTCTTCAATCGACCATGAGTCGTAGCCAGAAGCGGCTTTGAATGCATCGATATTAGCATCGCCCAAAGCATCGTTTAGATAATCTTCGCCTTTGCTCTGACATTCATATAGTATAGTCATGAGCGCGGTACTGGTGTTCGCACGTGCATTTTCCATCTGCTGATATTGCGAGGCACCCATATTGTATTCGTAATATTTATCGACCTTAGTATACTGGAGATTGGCGTTTACCTTCACGATGAACTTAGGCGACACAATCCAGTCGAGGTTGAGGCTCAAGCCAGCTTGGCTAACTTCGTAAGGAAGATTCTTGTATAGCAAGTTCGACTTTGTACCCATATTATTGCGAAGCATCGACGAAACTGTGCGGCTTATATTATCATCGTCACCCGTTGGTTCTTCGCCATCGGGAGGAGTCATACCACCTTCACCACCGTCGGGAGGTGTCATACCGCCCTCACCACCATCAGGGGGAGTCATACCGCCTTGACCATTCATCCTTGAGATAGCGTCCATAAAGCTATCATACTGCAAAGTATATGACGAACTTGCTGCCATGAGTGCACCATAATCGTGGCTATGCGAGTAGTAGACTTCGGCATCGAGCAAGATATTTGGGGTTGGGCGGAAACGATAGCCAAGCTCATAGTTGTCTATCAACATAAGGTCGGCATCGGTGCTACCGATAATCTCCATTTCGGTAGGAGCTTGCATGCCAGTGCGATCCCAAAGTAATGAGGCAGCGGTATTTATCATGTTAGGCGCACGATAGGCACGACCATACACCGCACGAATGAAGTTCTTTTCGTTTATCTGCTTAGCAATCTCGGCTTGCCAAGATATGTTCCACTTGTCGGGAGCAGAAGTTTTATCGCCGCGCAAACCAACTATAAAACGCCAATCGTTCACTTTGTAGTCGAGGCGAAGGCTTGGTGATACGGTAGAGAGGTCGGCGTCTTCGTTGAAGAGGCCAGAGAGTTTCTTGCCATTATAGTAGTTGTCGTAATCTTTATAATAGAGATATTGCCAAGCTATAGCTGGACGAATAAGTAGATTATCTATATTGATGTCGTATTCGGCCTGTGCATTGAAGTTATGACCATTGGTTTTGAAACCTGGCACACCAGCGTAGAGGTCTTGCGGACCACTCGAATAGTTAGCCAACAGATGAAGATCTTTTATGTTGGCATCAATATTTACATAACCAGTCTTAGAGGTCTGTCCAGACATTGTAATAGGAGCAAACAAAATCGGGTTGGTCATGATGTATGAGTTCTGATAACCAGCCGAGAGATCGAAACGGACATCGGGCGAAGGTGTGAAACTTACATAGCCATTCACACCAAAATTCTGACGTGCCAATTCAGGATCTGGGAAGCGATCGTATATAGATGCATAATCCTCGAAGAGTTTATATGTATAGACCTTCGATTCGTATGTAGTATAGTTCACCTCGTTCTGACGGAGAAAGAGCTCGCTGATATAATCGAGAGAAAACAGGCCTCCGTCTGGATCAGTTTCGGTAGAGTAGGCAGCCAACACAGCCTCGCGAGAATCGTTATCGCTGCCACCTTGCAGATTAAGGCATTTATCGAGCGCAGCCTTACCATTTGCATGGTTTATTCCAGCTTGTGGAGCAAAATGCACATAGCTATTTGGGCGTTTTCTGTATTGTCCATTCAGCGTTAAGCCAATCGACCACTTATCGTTTAGGTTCTTACGTATAGCCACATCCAAAATAGCCGTACTTCTGTTGCCAATTTGGAAACCTCCGCTCACCTCTTTAGAATCTGCCGAAGGTTTTTCGGTAATAATATTTATGACACCGTTCACCGCGTTCATGCCATAGAGGGCCGCACAAGCACCGCGAACAACCTCGATGCGTTCGACGTCTTCGATAGAGATTGGTAAACGGTCCATCTGCAATGCGCCAGTGATATAGTTCTGCACAATACGGCCATCGACCATAAGAAGCGTATTGTTGTTCTCGGTGTAGAGAAGCGAGTTGTTGTCGGGCAGGTTATTGAGACCGCGCATGTGTATGTCATATACGCCATTGAATTTTTGGGTAACTATCATACCAGGTATTAGGCGAAAAGCATCTTCGATGGTTGTTGCACCATACGTACGTAGCTCATCGCGAGTAATTACGGTAGTAGCCAATGGTGAAGTGAACGAGCTCTCCTCGCTCTTTGATGCCGATGACACATTTTTGTTCATAATCATAGCAAAAAGTTCGTCGACGCTCGAAACGCCCAAAGCCTCCACAGCAGCCATAAGGTCTTCGAGAGGAAGTTCCGAAAGTTCATCTATCGACATAGATAGAACTTGTTCTTTGGTAATCTTGTTACCTTCTTGACTAAAGGCGGCAGTACTAAAAATCAACAGCACCGCCATAAGCGTAAATAAAGATTTCATCTCTGATAATTTGAATAGTTGTTATGTTGTTTGAATCTGTGTTCTAATCTGTTATTGTCACCTCAGAGCAATCTGCACAATTGCTGAGTATAGTAGCAATGTTTTGTTTTAGCACGGGATGGACGAAGTGTGGCCACTTCTCGTTTAGAGGTTCCAAAACGAAGCGTCGATTTTGAATTTGTGGGTGTGGTATTGTCAGTCGTGGTGTGTTCATAACAATGCTACCACAAAATATAATATCAATGTCTATCGTTCTTGATGTGTATTTGCCATTTTGCGTCTTTGCCTCTCGTCCGAGAGTTTTCTCTATACCTTGCAGAAAATCAAGCAATTCTAATGGTTCATAGTTAATAGAAATCTCTAATGCCTGATTATAAAAAGCAGGAACGTGTTCATCGAATCCCCATGGTGCTGTTTTGTATAGTGATGTCTTACTGTTCAGCTCTCCTTTCTTTTTTATTAGACTTATTGCCTCTTCAAACGTCTGTGTCACATTGCCGAGGTTGCCCCCAAGCAACAGTATGTATGTGTATTGCATTTTAGCGTTTTAGGCTGTTGATATATTCAATAATCATACCAACACAGACGTCAATACCGATATTTGAAGAGTTCAGACAAAGATGATAGCTCTCTGCTGCACCCCACTCTTTCTCGGTGAAATAGTTATAGTATTTACGACGTGCCTGCTCGAGTTCGTGTATGCGTTTTTCAGCCTCTTCGGGTGTTATGTTGAAGTATTCCGCAGCGCGTTTTATGCGGTCGTCGATATTTGCCGAGATAAATACGTCCACGCGGTCGGTGCGGTCGCGCAGTATGTAGTCCGAACAACGACCAACAAACACGCAGCCACTTTCTTCGGCGGCATGGCGAATGGTGTCGCTCTGAAATTGGAATAGCGACTCGGCCGAAAGAAAGTTGTCGTGTGGCGCAGCCGAAATATTTAGGTAGCTCTTTAGGCGCGCAAGCCACGAATTGTTCTCATCGGTGTGCTCGAAAAATTCATCACAGATGCCACTCTCTCGAGCCGCACGTTGCAGAATCTCTCTGTCGTAGAATTTCAAGTTCAATTTTTCGGCAAGTTTTCTACCTACTATGCGGCCTCCACTGCCTACCTGACGTCCTACTGTAATTATCATAGCTGTACTTATTTAGTATGTACGATATACAATCGCACGTTATAATAATCCTTCCATTTTCATTTTTCTTATAGCACGCACCACAAGCACCACTGCCATAACGAACGACAAGATGTCGGATAGCGGCATACTATACCAAATGCCATCGGTGCCAAGGAATCGCGGCAATACTATTAGGCATGGTATGAGGAATAACACTTGGCGTGTGAGCGACATAAATATCGACTTCGACACCATGCCAAGCGCCGTAAATAGTCCAACGGTAATAGCCTGAAAACCTACAAACGGCATTGCAAGCGTCATCAGTCGCATGGCGTGCGCGGTGATGTCTATCATGTAGTCGTATGGCGTAAACCATCGAGCTATGACCTCAGGCATAATGTGACACACGGCAAAGCATGTTGTTAGGACTGCAACCGCTGCCACAACGGCAATTTTATACGTCTTTATGGAACGATTCAATTGACGCGCGCCATAATTATAACCAACGATAGGCTGCATACCTTGGTTTATACCCATAACTATCATAAAGAATATGAACACCACGCGGTTAGATATGCCGTATGCACCCACATAGTGGTCGCCGCCGTAGGCCATGAGACCTTTATTTATAAGTATGACTACAAAGCACGCGCAACAGTTGATGAGGAATGGCGAGAGACCAATACCTATGATAGAGCGCACCACTTTGAGTCGGAAGCTAAAAGCCGACTTACGGAAGTGCAGGTAAGTATTCTTGTGGTTGAAGTGCACCATCTCGCCTGCGAACGCCATCACCTGGGCGCAGAGTGTACCGATGGCTGCACCGCGCATACCCATTTCGAATACAACGATAAATAGGAAGTCGAAGATGATGTTCGACACCACGGCCGTGAGCGTAAATGCCATTGCGCGTTGCGGATAGCCCGAAGCACGCACCACATCGTTGAGACCAAGGTAGAGGTGCGTAAGAACGTTGCCGTAGAGAAGCACCTGCATATAATCGCGAGCGTAGGGAAGAGTGTTGTCGCTGGCGCCGAAGAATCGCAAAATGGGTTCAAGGAAGGCGAGCGAAACAAGCATAAATAGCGTACCTATGATGAGATTAAGCATCACAGCATTGCTGACAACCTTTTCGGCGGCTTCGTGGTCGCGCTGACCCATCTTCACCGAAACGAGCGTTGCCGAACCTATGCCGACCATAGCGCCAAAGGCCGCCGAGAGATTCATAAGCGGAAAGGTTACGGCAAGACCAGAGATGGCAAACTCGCCGCATTTTTGCCCTATAAATATGCTGTCCACCATATTGTAAAGCGAGGTGGCAGTCATGGCAATGATGGAAGGCACGGCATAGCGCATAAGTAGTTTGCGAATGCGTTCGGTGCCAAGTTGAAGTTGTCGGTTGCTCTCCATTTGTGTAGGTTACTCCTTTTCGTGGGCTTTCTGTCGATTGGCAGCGCGGGTAAGGCGAAAATCTTCGGTTATCATCAGCGCTTCGTCGCGTACGGCAGATGGCATTTCTATCTCGCGAAGGTGCAGACTCTTTATCCAGCCGGCTACTTCGTGTGGCTGCAGCGATAGCAGTATGTCACGAAACTCATCTATCTGTTCAGATGAATATTCGTCGGAGTTAATGCCGCGATAGGCATCGAGCTCTTCATCGTCGTAGTAAATAATCTCGTCGGAGAGCGTGAGTAGTGTCTCTGCTTCGCAGACTTCGTGTGCGCCACAGCAAGCAATGTTGCGCGGATCAGTTGGCACGTCGACGTAGAGTTCGGGGTTTGCTTCACGATGTCGCTTATTCTGCTTATACAAGAAAGCTATCGCAACAATTGTAAGTATGAGTATTAGAACTATAACTAAAACCATTTCAAAGGGTTAGTCCTCGTATTTCCCTAAAAATCCATATCATCTGCGTTCTCTTATGCGAGAAACATTTTAGCAGATACTACTTATAAACAAATAAAATTCTCCACCATTTTGCCGGTGGAGAACTTTATATCAAACGCTTGAAGCGTTAATATTATTCAGCAGGTTGTTCTGCAGCAGGAGCAGCCGATTCAGCAGCAGGTGCTGGGAATGCAGGAGCTTCTGTCTGTTGACGGGCAGCGTTCTGATTGCGAAGGAGCTCATCGAATTCCGATGAACGATTCTCTTGATTTGCTGAAGGCATTGTGCCTGCGCAAGCGAATGAGAAGAGAATCAAAGCTGCTGCAAGTGTCCAAGTTGCTTTTTCGAGGAAGTCGGTAGTTTTGCGTACACCGAACAACTGTTGGCTCGAAGAAAAATTGTTGGTAATACCACCTCCCTTAGAGTTCTGCACGAGAACTACAATGACGAGGAATACACTTATTACCATGATGAGCCATGTCAATACTGTATAAATCATTGGTTTACTATTTATCGTTTAACTTTTTTCTTAGTTCCGAAATTTGGGCGGCAAAGTAAGCACTTTTGTCGGGATTTTTCAACTTTAGTTTGCTGAATATATTTATTGCCTTATCGTATTTATGTTGTTTGATATAAATACGGGCAAGAGTTTCGGTAAGTATGCTCGGCTGTTCGGCAGAAAAATCGTCGGCGGCATCGCTCGATTCTTGCGCTGCTTCGGGCTCTGCAGCCTTTTCGACTGGCGCTACTATTATGCGATGCGGCTGCGTGCTCGAGATGAACGAATCTATCAAATCCATATTGCGCTGACGTGCATTTTGCGGCGTGGTAGTTTTTTTCTCGTCGCTCTGCACGTTCACATAATCGAGCCAATCGGTAAACGAGCCCGACTTCATGTTGGAGAGTTCGGTCTGCAGTTTATTCTCCTCCTCATCAAGCGAATAGGTCGATTGTTGTTCTATAGTGCCAAAGTCGAACACAGCCGCTTCTTCGTCGACATCTACGCCAAGCGAAGCGAAATAGTCGTCCTGCACCGCTGCAACTTCCTCGGCAGGCTTCTCTTCGGGCAAAATCTGTTCTGCCTTGGTTTCTATAACCTCTACATTCTCATCTTTACGCTCTAAGCTCTCCCCTCTACTCTCTGCCGTCTCCTCTATACGCTTCTTATGTATAAGGTCGTAGAGCGCCGCACGATTCGTAATATGTATAGCGCCACGATGCAGCTCGTTGGTATATCGCAGGCTACCATTCGCATGCAACGCCTTCAGCAGCAACATCCAGCCAATCTCAAACGTAGGAAAATCCGCCACAACCTCCGTAAGTTGCGTTATGGCAGCCTCGTCGAGCGTGGCACAGTTGTCTATGGCGTTGTATATCTGCGATTTATTCATACGTATGTATTACCAATCGGCAAAGGCTTTATTGAAGATATTTTCGGTAAGTTCCTCCACAATGAGCGTCACGAGTTCGCTCTCCACATCGGCGAGGTTGTTCTCCGAATCGTAGTCTTGGTATGCCGAGAACGTCTGCTCCCAATCTTTCTTAGGGTCTTTGGTGTTGCGGCAGCGAATCTTCACTGTGACATTCAGACGCGTCTGAGCCGACACAGCGTCTGCCTTCAATGCCATTGGCTGCGTTGAGTAGCCCGTAATGTTACCAGAGAAAATAATGTCGCCGCCATTTTCGTTGAGCGTCAGTCGCGATTCGTTTTGTATGCGATCTTTCAGCCCATCGGTGAGTGTTTGACTGAGGTCGGGATTGATAAGTGGAGCGCGGTTCACAATATACTCCACCGAGAAGGTGTTGAGGTTTTCGGGTATTGATGCGCCACTCATAGTTATACTTATGGTGCAAGCAGCGCTCACAAAGCCCACCACAGCCGCACCAATGGCAGCGATGAGTTTATTCCTTGATTTTCTTAGCATCGATGCCATATTTTTTCATTTTTCTGAATAGCGTACGTACGCCATAACCAAGTTCATCGGCAGCTGGCTGACGTCGCCCGTGATGTTTGGCGAGCACGCTCTCGATGAGCTGTTTCTCGTAGTCGCCAAGGTCCATGCGCTCGTCGATATTTTGCGCATCTTTTTCGAGATAGTCAGTTGGCGAAATATGTACGCCACCACCACTCTCGCGCATTGCCGGTTTGATGATGTTTGGTGTATCGTAGACCACACTGGGTGTATCGGCGGCATGTACGTCGGTATGATGAGCCGCAACAGCCGTCGTTGGCAACTGACCTGCATAGAGGCGTTGCACCGTCTGCTCGGCCTCGCTGCTGAGCGTGCCTCCCGGGACGTGGCTAAGCAACTCAATGACGAGTTTCTTCAAATCTTGCATATCGGTGCGCATATCGAAAAGCACCTTGTAGAGAATCTCGCGCTCATTCTCGAAATGCTGACCTTTCTGCTGATTGTCTACACTTATTATCTGATTATTACGTATGGTAGTAGTAGGCACGAAGTTGTGCGCCTCGTCAATATCGAGCACGCGGCTTTTGGCAAGCACCGTTATCTGCTCTGCGGTATGCTTGAGTTGACGCACGTTGCCTGGCCATTCGTAGTCCTTCATCATCTCGTATGCCTCGGGCGTAAGCGACACTTCGGGCACACGCGCCTTTGATGCGAAGTTGCTTATGAATCGACGCATAAGGGCTGGAATATCGTCGCGGCGATCGCGCAATGCCGGCACGCGTATCATAACACCGTTCAAACGGTAATACAAATCCTCGCGAAACTTTCCGTTTTGCACTGCCGACTCAAGGTTGACGTTCGTGGCAGCCACTATGCGCACATCGGTCGTTTGCACCACCGACGAGCCTACGCGCATATATTCGCCCTTCTCGAGCACACGCAATAATTTCACCTGCGTCTGCAACGGCAATTCGCCAATCTCGTCGAGGAAGATGGTGCCGCCGTTAGCCTCTTCGAAGTAACCCTTGCGACTATTCACAGCACCTGTAAACGAACCCTTCTCGTGTCCGAAGAGTTCCGAATCTATTGTTCCTTCGGGTATAGCGCCACAGTTGACAGCCACGTAGGGCTTGTGCTTGCGATCGCTAAGCATATGTATGATTTGCGGGAAGAACTCCTTACCCGTACCACTCTCGCCCACAACCAACACTGGCAATGGTATAGGCGCAATCTGCATGGCAGTTAGCACCGCGTGGTTGAGCTGCGGATTCTCTCCGACTATGCCGAATCGATCTTTTATATCTCTAACATTCATAGGCTTATGCACGCCATAAATAGCGCAGCAAATATACACGTAATATGCGAGCCAGCGCAGTAGGTATGCAAACCGCAAATTTCGAACTGAAAATTGAAAATTGAAACATTCAAAACCGACAAAATGCGGCTGCTATTAGATGCACAAAAAAATGGCAGCTTCAGCAACACACCGAAACTGCCATTAGGTGAATGTTATTTGTATTGAATTTACGATTCGAATTCTTTTAGCTCGGCTAAGTTCTTTTTGATTTCGTTGATTGCCTTTTTATGCTTCCTCCACATCAATATGCATGCGACCGTACCTATGGGTATAAGAGAAAGAGCAGCAAACCAACGTGTTGCATTCATTTGACAATGCCATTCGCAAAAAAACAATGTGCCAAATGCAATAATTGCGATAGGAATACCAGCCCAATATTCAATAACGACACATTTATGAAACCAAACAATATTTTGTAGTTGTTTTGAGGTTGGCTCATTCACTGAAAAACGAGATGCCACGATATAACGATAGATATAGAAAAAAAGACCGGCAACAATTATAGAAGTACTTACATAGAATGTAGTGTCATGAATACGTTCATGAAGCCATAAGTTGGTAGTTACAATTGCTATACAGATAGCTGCAACCGCATACATTATCTCCCTTTTCCTAAAGTAGTCGTAGGTAGTTTCGCTTTTAGTTTTGATGGTTTCGCGGAGCGCTCGCTCGCTATATATTTCGCTCTTCGAGAGACGTCCGTCGAGTTTATTCCATTTTTGTTTTAGTTCATCGAGTTCCATAGTAATTAACGATTTTTAGATGTTATACATAGTTTTGAGTTTGGTCTTCACGCGGTTGATGCGCACTCCCACATTGGAGACCGAAATATCAAGAATCTGAGCAATCTCTTCATAGCTCCGCTCGTCTAACCACAGCAGAATCAGCGCGCGTTCCAATTTGCCGAGTTGGTTGATGAGAGCATAAAGTTCTCGCAGGTTCTCTTTTTCATTTTCATCGGCAAAAAGCTCAGTCATTGACACCGTGAGCGACACCGTATGCAGCTTTCGGCTCGACATACGTATCCACGAGACGCAAGTGTTCACCGCAATGCGATAAATCCACGTAATAGGTTTGCTTTCGCCACGAAATTGCGGAAACGATTTCCAGAGGTTCAGCACCACCTCTTGGTAGAGGTCATTTATGGATTCGTCGTCCGAAGCATACATAAAGCATACTTTATAAATGAGCTTTTTGTGCTGCTCCACGAGATTCAGAAAACTTTGCTCTTGCTCAGTCATTTTGTTTTTTCGTTTTTCATTTTCACCCCATTAGTCGCACGAAAGTCTGAAAACTTACAACGAGGTGAAAAAATAGTTCAAGAAATACATACGTTCTTATCTTTGCACTGCATAAAAATGAAATAGTATGAAGTTCAATAGAATACTCTTGAAGCTTAGTGGTGAGTCACTTATGGGCAAGCAAGGCTACGGCATCGACTCGCAGCGTTTGTCGGACTACGCCGAGGATATAACACGCATCTGCAACAAAGGTGTGCAAGTAGCAATTGTCATTGGCGGTGGCAACATTTTCCGCGGTTTGAGTGGCGCATCGAAAGGTTTCGACCGCTACAAAGGCGACCAAATGGGTATGCTTGCTACGGTAATAAACTCTCTCGCGCTTTCGTCGGCTATTGAGAGCCTCGGACGCAAATGCCGCGTACTTACTGCCATACGTATGGAACCTATCGGCGAACTTTACTCAAAGCCTAAAGCTGTAGAAGCGCTCGAACGTGGCGAAGTTGTCATCTGCTCGGCTGGCACTGGCAATCCTTATTTCACTACCGACACAGGTTCGTCGCTCCGTGGCATAGAACTCGAAGCCGATGTTATGCTCAAAGGTACTCGCGTTGATGGTATATATACTGCCGACCCAGAAAAAGACCCAACGGCAACAAAATTCGACGATATTACTTACAACGAGATATACAATAAAGGTTTGAAGGTGATGGACCTCACGGCTACCACCATGTGCATGGAAAACAACTTGCCTATCATTGTATTTAATATGGACGTGCCCGGCAACTTGATAAAGGTTATCGATGGCGAGAAAATAGGAACATACGTACATAATTAATCTGCCTTGAACGAAATTATTCGCTGCGAAAACATAACCCATTACTACGGCAATAAGTTGATATATAAGAATATCAACTTCGACGTAGAGAAAGGAAAGATTCTTGGCCTTTTGGGCAAAAACGGCACTGGCAAGACTACCATAATAAATATACTTAATGGTTATCTGACGCCTACCGAAGGTTGTTGCACCATATTCGGACACGATGTGCGCCACCAGACACCCGAAGATAAGGCTCGCATTGGTCTGCTGCTCGAAGGACATGTGCAATACACATTCTTCAACGTAAACCAGATTGAGCGTTTCTACTCGCGTTTCTATCCCAACTGGAATGCCGATGCATACTACGATTTGATAAAGCAATTGCACATCGGCGAACATCAGCGAATATCGTCTATGTCGTGCGGACAAAGATCGCAAGTGGCGTTGGGATTGCTTTTCGCACAAGATCCTGAACTACTTATATTGGACGACTTCTCTATGGGTCTCGATCCAGGCTACCGTCGACTTTTCATCGAACGTCTGCTCGAATTCGTTCGCAATGGCAATAAAACGGTTTTTCTGACATCGCACATCATTCAAGATATGGAGATGCTCATCGACGACTGTATGGTGTTCGATTATGGCCGCGTGCTGCTGCATAAGCCCACCGCAGAGATCATGAACACCTTCTGCCGCTACACCTTCGATTCCGCCAGCGAAGAGATTCCGCCCATCGTCGGTCTTTGGCATACGGCTCGCGTGGGCAATCAGTGGGAGACATACTCGTTTCAGGGCGAAGAAATGGTGCGCTCGCTGCTCAACGACTACGCCATAAAGAATTTAGTTTGTCATAGTCATCTGTCGCTCGAAGATGCATTCATTGGTCTAACGGGTAAATATTAGCATATGGAATTCTTCTTATCGTTATCATACAAAGAGTGGATAAAGATGCGATTGTTCGTAGCAATCGTTTTGGCACTTTCCTTAGCGTTGCTCGTATATATTTACACCGACTTAGCCCATCAAGAACGCATGGAGGGTGCATCGTTATTGGTCTACAAATTCATAACTGGCTACCACGTACTCAACACATTCATAAAACTGCCGCTGATAGCAAGTTTGACCTTAGCGCTCTCGCAATTTCTGCCAGAGATGTTCAACAAACGTCTGAAACTCACTCTCCATCTACCGGCTCACGAATACGACATAATCGGCTCGATGCTGATGTTTGGCGTACTTATTTATGCTGCCATAATGCTACTTACATACGTCGCACTTAGCATCACGCTGTCGAGCTTTTTGCCAACCGAATACGTATACATAGAGCTGATGGCGTTCCTACTATGGGCCGTTGCAGGTCTTACGGTATACGGATTCACTTCTGCCGTATGCATAGAACCCACATTGCACAACAAGATAAACATTGCGCTCATTGGCATTTCGGCCACTGTGCTATCGTTTTGGGCAGAATATGTACGCGCTACATACCTATTCCCAATGACCGTAGTGCTGGCTGCATCTGGTCTACTTATGTCTGTTTATGCGACCTCGCGCTTCAAACGAGGGATAATGTAAAAAGTGATGTCGATGATAAAAACAATACGCATAATACTCGTGGGCGTAACCACCATAGTGGCATCGATTATTCTTCCGTCGATGCTCAAGCACGCCACCGACAAGCCGCTTACGTATAAGTTTGCCGTATACAGCGAGTTGGCTCATACCATTTTCTACTACGACTATCAGAAAAACAACGTAGACATTACCGACAAGCAAGGCAATATATATACGATGGCCGAAGCCGATTCGCTGATGCCTATATACAACTACAGACAGCTGGTACAGATGAACAAAATGCCCGACAGCATCGAAGGCATACCTGTGACCCAGCGCGAAGTGCTAAATGCCGTCCATAGAATAACTATAGATAATGATTATATAGATTGGCCTGACGACAAAATAGGAATGCTCTACGAATCTATGCCAAAACGCGTTGGACTTGTCATGCCGAATGACTATTTCCGCTTCACGCCAACGGGCATCGAGTTCGAAAATGCCGAGACACACGAGATTGACGAAGCCAAGAGCCGCACGTATACCAATGCATTACACAAGAACGGCGTGTCGTTTCCAATCAGGTCAATGTCTGGCGATGTGAATGCTCGCAAACGCTACGACGAAGGCTACTTCATCACCGATGCGAAAGGCGAACTTTTCCACATGAAGATGGTCAATGGCAAGCCATTCATTCGCAACACCAAAGTCACCGACACGCTCGAGGTGGCGCGTTTCACCATGTCGCTTCCTCTCAATCATAATTATTATGGATACATAATATCTGCCGACAGTTCATTGTGGATACTGAATGCCGGTGATGGTGCATACTCTCTAAGTCGCCTCGACATTCCGCCGATAAGTTTGGGCAAAGAGAGCGTTCGCGTGCTCGGCAGCATGTTCTATTGGACTATTTACGTCACCAATAATGAGGGACGCCACATATACGTAGTGGACAGCAAAGACCTCAAGCTTGTCGACGAAGATTTCTTGCCAAGCCCTGAAGTTTGGAGCGAGAAGTGGCTATCGAAACTCTTCTTCGCATACACCGAACTGCATCACTACGATTCATATTTCGACTATCCGCGAATAAAATTTGGCGGTTGGTTGGCGCTCATCTTCAACGTGATTATAGCTGGCATATATATTGCTGCACGTTATCGACGTTTGAGCCGCAATGAAAACATAGCGTCGGCCATATTTTTAGTAATAACAGGCGTTTCTGGCTTAGCAGGACTCTTGCTCGTGCCTAACGAACGCCATCAACAATTGATAAACAAATGATGTTCAGAATTTTATTTACGGCAGTAATAGCTGCCACACTTGTTGCCTGCAACACAAAGCAAGCACAAAGCAACACAGAAACCGAAAATGCAGCTTCATTTGCAAGCGAAGCCATAACTATCGACTCGCTTCTCTCGGTAGCCGAAAATATTGTAGGCAAAGAGGTCGTTGTAGCAGGTCGTGTCACCCATTTGTGTCATCGCACTCATCGCCGCTGCTTCTTGCGTGGCTCGCGCGAGGCTAATCTCCGCATCGAAGCCAACGAAGAACTTGGCGGATTCAACAACGAACTCATCGGCAGCACTATCGCTGTAAAAGGTACGGTAGGCGAATCGCGTCTTTCGCTCGAATATGTAAAAGAGCAGAAAGCTCGCATCGAACAACAACAAGAAGCCGATGGTTCGAGCGAACAATGCGACTCGGAGCGCATGAACATCGAAAAAATGGAGCAATGGATGGCTGAAAACGGCAAAGACTACTATCCTGTATACTTCATCACCGCATCGGATTTCGAATTGGTTGAGGCCGAATAATTATTTTACTTATAATGAGTATATTGCGGAGCGACAGCAGTGTTGCTCCGTTTTTGTCTGCCAACAGACACATAACACAATAAATACATATATGATGAACGAAGAATTTATGCGCGAAGCCCAACGCTTGGCAATGGAAAATATAGACAATGGCGGCGGGCCATTTGCTGCTGTAATAGTGAAAGATGGAAAGATTATAGCTCGCGGAGCAAACCGCGTGACAGCCAACTGCGACCCTACGGCCCATGCCGAAGTGATGGCCATCCGCGAAGCAAGCCGCCAACTTGGCACATTCGACCTCGCTGGCTCGGAGATTTACACCACCTGCGAACCTTGCCCTATGTGCTTGGGCGCTATCTATTGGGCGCACATAAAGACCATCTACTACGGCAACACTCAAGCCGATGCCGAAGCGATAGACTTCAGCGATAAATTTATCTACGAAGAATTCGCAAAGCCGGTGAAAGATCGTATGATTCCGCAATTGCCACTTCTGCGCAACGAGACAATAAAATCGTTCGAGAAATGGGCATCAAAAACAGACAAGACGCCATATTGATGCGCGATTCGCATAAAAAAAATGAAGGCTGCTCCACAACGGAACAGCCTTTTTTCATTTCTGCATACGTCGCCCAATTTCAATTGTGGCTTGCAGCATATTTATCGAGCTTTTCTACATAATACTTACGAAGGTCGCTCCATTTGTAATATGGATACATATCTGTCTTTACCGGCATCTTAACCTCGCGTTCGTTGAGGAGCGCTTTCACAAGTATGTCGCCAGATTTGCCTTTCGTTGGGCGATAAAAAATCAGTTGAACGTTGCACGCCATAGGGAATATACGATAGTTGCGCCAAACGGTGTCGAGTTCATCGAGGTTTTCTATTTGTACTGCGCAATCGCCAAGTTCGAGCAACGACGCAAGCGGCAACACACAAACCTCATGGCCAAAGCGCAAAACAGCTTGAGTCTGCGTAACCGTATCGGCCGAAGCAATAATGTTGCGCAACAAGTTATACTGGCTAAATGGCAACAATCCATCGGAATATGGCGATGAGCCATAGCGCAAATACCAATTGATATTTACATTGCGCCACATATCGTAAACCTCATCAAGCGTGAAGAGTGGAAACATATTTATGTCTATGTCGTGGCTCTGCATATTCGTCGTAATATCGAAAAGCTGATACATCAGTCGTCCGGCATCGATACTATCTTTAGCCCACTGCGCATCGTTGAAGAGAACCGTACTTATGCGCTCTGGATTGATATATTTTTTTGCGTATACAGCGCCAATAGAATCTCCCTTGTGGCGCGTCTTGCGAAGGAAATCAGACCAAGACTGATTCAAGTAATATTGTAACGACTCGCTCACATCATTATGTATATGAGCCGTTGGGTTTGCTGCCATAAACTCCTCACACTCTGCCACCATCGACAATATGCAACGATTCACCGTGGTCGAGCGCGCATCAATAAAGACATCTTTATGCTTGAAAATCTCTGGGAAATTCTGCGTCATTCGTTTGCCAAGACCATGGTGCTGGCGTTCGCCCACAGTTGTCAAGTCGCCGAGGCGGTCGATAGATGTTGCATTGATTTTCTGCACGTTGGCAAGCGTCTCTTCACCTTTTGCAGTTAGTTTGCCTTGTTCCTTGGCTTTTGCAAGAACATCTATCACGTATGTATAGGAATTCTTGCCTATTAGCCAGCGCGAACCATGACGACCATAATGCGAAAAATAGTATGGCTCGTAGCCTTTAGGCGTTGGTGTTAATTTTTCTGTAGGCAATTGGCGGTCGTAATCCAAATAGTTACTTCCCGAAAGGTAGATGTTGGCGGCAATCTCCTCGCGCGCCGTTTGTGCCTGCGCCGCAAAGGCCAATGCTGCAGCCGCAAGTGTAAGAATCGTTTTTTTCATATTAGTTTGTTCGCGTTTAGATATTACAAACATACACATAAGTACGCTACTTGCTAAAAATTGTTATTTCTATTATATATCGCTTGCGATATAATTTTATATATATACTTTTGTATCGCGAACGACATAAATGAAAGATGATATGGAAAAGATTTACGATTTCAAGGCTAATACGAGCCGCGGCAAAGAAGTAGATTTTGCACAGTTTGAGGGCAAAGTATTGTTGATAGTAAATACAGCAAGCCGATGCGGTTTCACACCACAATTTGCCGGACTTGAGGAACTACACAAAAAATACGGCGAACATGGTTTGGTAGTTATCGGATTTCCTTCGGGCGACTTCGCAAACCAGGAGTTTATGGAGAGCCTAAAAGCCGCTGAATTCTGCCAGCTCAACTACGGTGTAACGTTCCAAATAATGGAGAAGGTACACGTGAATGGCGACGAGGCTCACCCAATTTTCAAATACTTGAAACGCAATACAAAAGGTTGCTTCGGCAGCCGCATAAAGTGGAACTTCACCAAGTTCCTCATATCTAAAGATGGTTCGAAGATTAAGCGCTACTCGCCTATCACGAAGCCAGAGAAGATTGCAAAAGATATAGAATCGTTTTTGTAACCGTTGTTTGTTTCTGTGTCATTTTGAGCGAAGCGGACAATCTCCAGCTACAAGCAGTCATAATTATAAAGAAGGTTTTTCGCTTCGCTCATTATGACAACTAAAGCAAATTTCTACGTATTTTGTGTCTTCTGTAGTTAATAGCATAATACATGGCATACGAACAATTGAAATTAGACAACCAAGTTTGCTTCCGATTATACGCGGTAGCGCGATTGATAATTCAAGGCTACCAGCCGTTTTTGTCGAAGTTGGGCATCACCTACACGCAGTACTTAGTACTTATGCTCTTATGGGAGCACGACGAAATGCCAGTCAACGACATTGCTAAGCGATTGTTGCTCGAAACCAACACGATGACCCCGCTCATCAAACGAATGGAGGCCGACGGCATTGTGGTACGCAAAAAGGACGAGAAAGACGCCCGCAAGTCTATCGTATGCCTCACGCCCAAAGGTCGTAGTATCGAGGCGGAAGCGGCAAATGTGCCACTCTGTTTGTCGAGAGAGCTCCGCGAAGCTGGTTTGACAGAGAAAACCGTCATGGACATTGTTCCTTCTCTCGACGAGATTATTGATAAAATGTGTAAACGCGAAAAACAGAAATGAAAGCATTTTTCTTACGAATAAAGACGTGGCTTAGCAGCCTCTCGTTTCGTACTGGCGTGATAGTTCTATTGCTATGCATACCATTCTACGCCATCTCATTCCTACAAATGATGTTGCCCATCAGTGCAGGAGCCAAAGGCGTGTTATGGGTAATATTTTTCGGCCTTGCCAAGACGTTCCAATACGGCGGTCTGTCTATTCTTGGCGTCGAGGGGGTGAAACGCGTAAAGGCTTGGTTTCGCAAGAGAAACAAAGAATGAACACAAAAATTTATAGATATGAAACTAATATTACTAACCTTAGCTACAATACTTATGGCAACGGATAATATCTACAACTTCACAGTGAAAGATGGCAGCGGAAACGATGTCGCTCTTTCGGATTACAAGGGCAAAGTGCTACTTATTGTCAACACTGCCACACGATGCGGATTCACACCGCAATACAACGAACTTGAGGCTACCTACGAGAAATATCACGATAAAGGTCTTGAGATTCTCGACTTCCCTTGCAACCAATTTGGTGAGCAAGCACCTGGCACCAACGAAGAGATTCATTCGTTCTGCACGCTCAACTTCAACATCAAATTTGCGCAATTCGACAAGATTGATGTGAATGGCGATAATGCTTCGCCACTATTTACTTACCTAAAAAGCAAGCAAGGTTTCAAAGGGCTCGACCCGAACCATAAAATTGGCAAGATCCTCATCGACCACCTTTCGAAAATCAACCCCGACTACGCCAAGAACGACGACATAAAATGGAACTTCACTAAATTCCTCGTCGACCGCAATGGCAATGTCGTGAAACGTTTCGAACCAACCGATGATATGAGCGTAGTAGAAAACGAAATCAAGCTTCTAATAGAACACTAATTTTTCTGCACATAACTACACGAAAGGGCTGCAACAGACATTTGTTGCGGCCTTTTTTTATATATACTTACGGTTCTCCAGCACAAACTTGGCAGAAAAATAACAGCACAAAAAAAGAGGTCAGTTTCTCAACTAACCTCTTCGAGTGATTCTTCTAACATAACCACCCAAACACACTTATCAACTAATCAACGAAAAAACAATTATCATTATCTATTTGCTCATTGATACGAGAGCAAAATACTTTTGTTACGCCCCAAGCAGAAAAAAATCACATTTTCTTGTTTTTGCGTATTTATACTACCAACAATCCAGCTTCATCGCACCTAATTCTTCTCTTTGTTAGTGTAGCGACAATAAACAATTTCCATTGGTAGCATTCACTATACATATATACATGAGGAAAGCACTGCCACACGAGCAATGCTTCCATCAATATATTTATGTATGCTGAAGATTAGAGACCGAAAGCAGTCTTAATCTTGTCTACGTAGTCGAGTTTCTCCCAAGTGAAGAATTCAACCTCTTTCGAGTAGTCGCGGCCATTGACGCTGATATTTACAGTGCCTTTGTATGGTTTGCGACCGAAGTGTCCGTAAGAAGCTGTTGGCTCGTAGATAGGGTTCTTCAAGCCGAAACGTTCCACAATTGCGTATGGACGCATATCGAACAAGCCGAGGACCTTCTGTGCTATCTCACCGTCGGTAAGTTTCACGTGGCTTGTGCCATAAGTATTTACATACAAACCTACAGGCTGCGCAACACCGATAGCGTATGCCACTTCAACCAAAACTTCGTCGGCGACACCAGCTGCAACGAGGTTTTTAGCAATGTGGCGCACTGCGTATGCTGCCGAACGGTCGACTTTCGATGAGTCTTTGCCCGAGAATGCGCCACCGCCGTGAGCACCTTTGCCGCCATAAGTATCTACTATAATCTTACGACCTGTAAGACCTGTATCGCCGTGAGGTCCGCCAATAACGAACTTGCCCGTTGGATTGACAAAGAGTTTGAAGTCATCTTTGAACAGCGCACAGATGTTAGCCGGAAGTTGCTTCTTGACGCGCTCAATAAGTATCGTGAGCACATCTTCGCGAATCTTGGCAAGCATAGCATCGTCGGTATCGAACTCATCGTGCTGCGTAGATACTACGATAGTATCAATGCGAACGGGTTTGTTATCATCTGAATACTCGATAGTTACTTGGCTCTTAGCGTCGGGGCGCAGATAGGTCATCACTTTACCTTCGCGACGAATAGCTGCAAGTTCGATAAGGAGTTTGTGAGCAAGATAGATAGCGAGCGGCATATAATCCTCGGTATCGCGGCAAGCGTAGCCGAACATCATACCTTGGTCGCCAGCGCCTTGATCTTCGTTGCTCTTGCGAACCACACCTTGGTTAATGTCTTTACTCTGTTCGTGAAGCGCCGAAATAACGCCACACGAATCGGCATCGAACTGATATTCAGATTTTGTATAGCCAATCTTGCGTATCTCGTTGCGGGCTATGTCTTGTACCGACACGTAGCCATTAGTATTGAGCTCGCCAGCTACTACGGTAAGGCCAGTAGTTACGAGCGTTTCGCAAGCCACCTTCGACTCTGGGTCTTGGATAAGCAGTGCGTCGAGAATAGCGTCTGATATCTGGTCTGCCACCTTATCGGGGTGACCTTCAGACACGGATTCGGAAGTAAAAAAGTATCCCATATTACAATCGTTTTTGTAAATAAATAAACGTGCAAGGGAGAGGAATAGAGAAGCGTTTTAGCACTTTTTTATAGTGGTTGCAATGAGCAAATCCATCCACTCTCAGCAAGGTGCAAAGTTAGGTTGATTGTTTTGCTTGGCAATAGCTAAAATGTAGTATCGATAATAAAAAATGTTGTCTTTAGTTATGAGTTACGAATTTTCGGCTGCAATTATGGGCTCTTGGCAGACATACACTAAAAACAAAAGAGCCACCCATCTTACGACGAGTGGCACTTTTGAGTTTTGTTCTAATTATTTCGACTATTGAAGTACGAAGTTAATTGGCACCGTGTACGAAACCTTAACGGCTTTACCGCGCTGCTTGCCCGGAGTCCATTTTGGCATCGATTTTACCACGCGAACTGCCTCTTTATCCAAGTTCGGGTCGAATGGGCGAGCAACTTTTACGTTGGTAACATCACCATTCTTATCAACCACGAAGGATACGAAGACGCGTCCTTGAATACCATTTTCTTGAGCGATAACCGGATATTTCACCGATTGAGCAAGGTATTTTTGAAGAGCCTCTTGTCCGCCAGGGAACGAAGGCATCTCTTCTACTATAAGGAACACCTCGTTGGTTTCCTCTTCAACCTCTTCCTCAACCTCTACTTCGCGGAATTCAATTTCAGTATTCTCGTCAGCTTCGGTATCGAGGAGCTCAAGTTCATCATTGATTTCGGTATCGTTATCAACGATGTTTAGAACCTCAGCCATCTTGGGAGGTGGTGGAGGAGGGGGCGGCTTAATCTCTTCCTGCTTTGTTACAGGCGGCAGTTCGTCCTCAACGGCAACCTCCTCAGGCAGTGCATTGATGTCGATTTGGACATCACGCGACGTCCATTCGAATGCCGCAAGCACTATGCCCAAAGTGATGGCTAAGCCAATCTCCGTGAACAAGAGCTTCTTGTTCTCGAGGTCTGCCTTGGGTGTCTTTTTGATTTCCATAAGGTTAAACATTTTGGTGACAATTTTAGTCGTCACCGTGGTTATATCAAGTCAAGTATTTCTTTTAGTAAAGCGACCGCCAAATTAGCTATTATTTCTCTATTGGTATTCTGTATCGACGATTTTTATTCATTTTTTTTACAAATCTTTTATTCGCAATACGCTTCGACGACTACAGAGAATGCTTTCGGCACACGAAAAAAGCGTTGCTCATTTTCAATAATGAACAACGCCATGTGTTTATACTATCAATATTCAAGCTCGGCTATTTTAGCACGAAGTTGATTGGCACTGTGTATGAAACCTTGACAGCTTTGCCACGCTGTTTGCCAGGCGTCCACTTAGGCATCGATTTCACTACGCGAATGGCCTCTTTGTCTAAGTTTGGATCTGTTGGTCGCATTACTTTTACATCGGTAACATCGCCATTTTTATCTATTACAAACGATACAAAGACTCGACCTTGCACTCCGTTGTCTTGAGCTATCGCTGGGTAATTTACAGACTGCGCAAGGAATTTCATAAGAGCGCTTTCGCCGCCTGGGAATATTGGCATTTCTTCGGCGGTAAAGAAGATGGCATCCTCTGTATCTTCTTCCTCGTCTTCTGCCAAAATATCCGAGAATACTATTTCTGTATCGTCATCAATTTCAGAATTAATTAGTTCAAGGTCGTCATCGATTTCTGCATCATCATCGACAATCTTAATGATGTCAGCCAATTTAGGAGGTGGAGGAGTGAGTTTGAGCTGCTCTTCTTGCGTGGTAACAGGCACCAAATCTTCCTCTACGGTGAACGGATCGGGCTGTGCGTTAATGACGATCTGAACATCACGTGATGTCCACTCAAAAGCCACAAGCACAATACCTAACGAAATAGCTAAACCAATCTCAGTGAACAGAATCTTCTTGTTCTCGAGATTTACTTTGGGCGTTTTCTTTGTTTCCATAAGGCTAAGTATTAGAGCGGCAAATAATTGCCACTACGGTTAATAATCTGTTGACCTTCATGCCCTAAGTTACAGATTATTATATAGGTGTATTCTCTACGACATAAATATTCAGAAATTTTAATACTTATGTCATGAGAAGATGTTAGCCAAATAGAATTCTGAAGGCTTCATCGAGGCGCGAGACCTGATGCACTTTTATGTCGTAGTTGCTAAGTGGCAAGCGATGCGAATAGTTAGGAATAATTATCCTATTGAAGCCAAGTTTTGCCGCCTCAGCTACGCGCTGCTCTATTCTATTTACTGGACGAATTTCGCCCGAGAGTCCTATTTCACCTGTCAAACATGTGCCTTTGGGCAAACACATATCGGTATTTGACGAAAGTATCGAGGCTGCCACGCTGAGGTCGATGGCGGGATCGCTTACACGAATGCCACCAGCAATATTCAGGAACACATCTTTGGAGGCGAGTTTGAAGCCTGCACGTTTCTCAAGCACGGCAAGGAGCATATTCAATCGGCGAAGGTCGAAGCCAGTTGCAGAGCGCTGAGGCGTGCCGTATGCAGCGGTTGAGGTTAGTGCTTGAGTTTCTATCAAAAATGGGCGCAAGCCTTCCATGGCGGCTGCTATTGCTATACCGCTGAGTTCTTGCGAATATTCGGTAAGCAGCATTTCCGATGGATTAGTCACCTCGCGCAAGCCGTCGCCAAGCATTTCGAAGATGCCTATTTCGTTGGTGGAGCCGAAGCGGTTTTTTATTGAGCGCAAGATGCGATACATGTGATTGCGATCGCCTTCGAATTGCAGCACAACGTCGACCATGTGCTCGAGAATCTTAGGACCGGCAAGTTGTCCATCCTTATTTATATGGCCAATCAATATTATTGGCAGTGAATTCTCTTTAGCAATGCGCATAAGCATAGCCGTACACTCTTTGATTTGCGAGATGCTACCTGGGAACGAATCGATGCGCTCGGTTTCCATAGTCTGAATGGAGTCGATTACCACGATGTCTGGCTTGACGGTGTCGATATGCTGCGTAAGGCGGTCGATGGAGGTATCGCTCACAACATGGCAGTTGTCTTGCGACACACCACGAATGCGCTCGGCACGAAGTTTTATTTGCACCACGCTCTCTTCGCCCGACACGTACAAAATCTGTTTTTGCGGTATAGATAGCGCCATCTGAAGCACGAGTGTCGATTTACCTATGCCTGGTTCGCCGCCTATAAGCACGATAGAACCTGGCACGATGCCGCCACCAAGCACGCGGTCGAGTTCGCCATTGGAAGTGGTGCTACGCTGAATCTCTTTTACCTCTACTTCGCGTAGTTTTATCGGGTGAACCGTGCCACCCACAGCCGTTGATTTGCTCGAAACAGACGTTTTATCAACGACAATTTGCTCTTCGGTAAAAGTATTCCATTGACCGCATTGCGCACAGCGTCCGACCCATTTAGGCGATTCGGCGCCACACTCGCGGCATACGTATACAACTCTCGTTTTGGCTCCCATGAGATTTCATATTTATATGTAGCCCAAATTTAGAAATTGAATATTGAAAGTTGGTTGCATAAATAATTTCTATTGCAGAACGCCACCCTCCAAAACAGAATTTGCCCCCGAAACAGACGTTCCGGAGGCAAATTCCATATCGCAGAAATGTTGGTCGAAAATTAGACTGCAGCCTCTTTTTCGATAGCCAACTTACCACGATAATAGCCGCATTCACCACATACAGTGTGAAGTTTGATGGTAGCACCACAATTTGAGCAAACACCAAGAGCTGGAGCTACTGCCTTGTAGTGAGTTCTACGCTTGTCGCGGCGAGTTTTCGAATGTTTACGTTTAGGATGTGCCATCTTACTTAATTATTAATTGTTGTTTTTATTTACTAAGCCTTTCAGCGCGTCCCATCGCGGGTCGGTACTTGGAGCTTTTGTTTCTTTATTAGCCGAATATTGCTGAAGCTTTTTTATCATCTCGGGGTTGCAGAGCGAATTACCATCGGCATCCTCCTCGTGTTTGAATCTTATCGGCATCGCTACCGCTATAAATTCATATACATATTGAGCAACAGAAATATCATTTTCGTTTTCGTCTATCATGTAGAGTTCTTCCGAGATCTCTTCTTCGTGGTCACCAAACTTTGCTATTATGTCGCCACCACAATGGTCTACTACATAGTCCATAGGGTCGAGGCAGACATCGCAAGTGGTATGTATGACGCCCGAAATATCGAAACGCATCTTAAGCATTTGGTCGGTCTTGGTCATCTCCAAGTTGACCACAAAGTCGCCATCGTCTATGAGCGAATCTTCGAGAGTCTCAAAGAAATCGCGATGAATATCAAACTTGAATTGATGTTCACCGTTGGCTAAACTCTTGTATTGTATGCGCAATGCGTTATCGTCCGTTTTCATCAGTCTCTACCAGACTAAAAACGCCGCGAAAATACTGCAATTATCCATTAGATAAAAGTGATGATGTGAGTTTTTTTGCGAAGTTGCGCGTCTTTCTACATAGGTAGAATGTGCAGAATCTCAATCGGCATTGAGCTCGGCGGCGGTTTCCGCATTATCGTTAACGTTTGTTATGCCGCCAGAGACGATAAATTTCATCAACTCGGCAGAATTGGTATTGAGTGGCGTCACGTTCTCTTTGGGCACAATAATCAACTCTCCCAATATGCCATAACTACCTGGCAGATAGACCGAAATCATATTATTAATACCGAGTTGGCTAAGGTCGTTTTGCGTAATGAAGCCAAGACGGGAAATAGAGCCATCTGAACTGATACGCACAAGCACAGGCGAATCGAATTTGCGTTGTTTGCCCACGAAAGCCTGCATCAAGTCGCGTACGGAGCTATATACAAAGCGAATGATAGGCATTCGTTTCATAAGTCGGTCGAAGAATTGCGCAGTGGGCGTAGCTATAATCATCTTACTTATGTAGCCTATAAATGCGATGGCTACCACTATAAGTACGATGCTAATCCAGCCAGGAATCATGGTGCCAGTGACTTGCGAGAGTAAGTGCGTAAACTTCACACCATAGCGAACGGCAACGTAGATAACGTAGAGCGTAGCGGCAATGGGCACTAAATAGAGCAAGCCTTGCAGAAAATATGAAGCAAACCTTTTCATGATGCGCAAATTTGTGTATCAGCGTATTAGCTCGTTGCGGTTTGTATCGAGCTTCAAGAATATAAATAGCAGAATGGAGAATCCCCAAAGCGACGAACCTCCATAGCTGAAGAATGGCAGCGGAATACCTATCACTGGCATAAGGCCGATGGTCATACTTATGTTTACAGCAAAGTGGAAGAAGAATATACTTGCCACACAATAGCCATAGACGCGACTAAACACCGAATGTTGCTTCTCGGCAAGCGTAATGAGGCGCATGAAGAACAACAGATATAGCGCCACCAAAACGAAACTTCCCATAAAGCCCCACTCCTCGCCCACGGTACAGAAGATGAAGTCGGTCGACTGCTTTGGTACGAAGTTGAACTTCGTTTGTGTGCCTTGCAAGTAGCCTTTGCCAGAAAATCCGCCCGAGCCAATTGCTATGAGACTCTGATTGACGTTGTAGCCAGCTCCAAGAGGGTCGTCTTCCTTGCCGAATAGTATGTTTATGCGTGTTCGTTGGTGCTCTATAAGTACGTTCTCAAAAACGAAGCTTGTGCCGAACGACATTGCAAGTCCTGCCCACATATACACAAGCACCATAAATATTCTGTAGAAACGGCGCGTAACCATACGTATGAGTACAAACATTGTAGTTACGCCAGCTCCGAGGAGAAACAGAACAGAGAGTTCCACATGCTTATGCAGCAAGAGAGTTATGCCCCACGTCATGGCGCTTGCACCAATGCCAATAAGCACGGCGAAAATGCCGAAGTTGTGTTGGTTGTTGTTTTGGAATTTCACTGTTATGACCATAGCTGAAACGAGCAGCACTATAGCCATAACCCATTCGTCGCCAATAAGAAGCGAAGCTATGGCAGTAGCGGCAGCAAGTACGCCAAGCAGCAATATGTGCGGCGACAAGCCTTCGCGAAACATGGGCAGAAGGAAAGTGAAGAATATCAACGCACTACCAGTATCGTTTTGTAGCAACACCAATGTTATAGGCAGTAAGAGTATGCCGCCAATTTTCAAAGCGTTAGCTGTGGTGAATTGAAAGTTGTAGCGGCTCATAAAGCGAGCTATAAGTAGTGCTGTGCCGAGTTTTGTAAACTCTACGGGTTGAAAGCGAATCGGACCTAACTCGAACCACGCTTTTGCGCCGTGGACCTCCTTGCCCACCGCCAATACCACCAAGAGTAGTATGATAGATATTATGTATACGAAGGTGCTAATCTCCACGTAGAGCTTAGCGTCGAGTATCATAATTATACTTACGCTGATGATGGAGACGCCAATCCACACAAGTTGTTTGAAATATTCAGCATCGACAGAGAAGAAGACACCAGTTTCGGGGTTGAAGTTGGCAGCATAGAGGTTTGCCCACCCGAAACCGACAAGTGCCACATAGAGTAGCACCATCCACCAGTCGATACCTTTGCGATATGGATTATTGCCCAGCATTTATTTCTGCGTCTAAAATTCGTTTTTCAACCCATTGGCGCTCTTGCGAAATCTCGCCGTTGAGGTATTTTTCTATCATCAAACCGCCAATAGGCACTGCCCAAGTAGCACCGAAACCGCCGTTTTCTACATAAACCGAAATGGCAATCTCGGGATTCTCGCGCGGCGCAAACGACATAAATATCGAATGGTCTTTGCCGTGCGGATTTTGCGCCGTACCTGTTTTGCCACATACGCGAATATCCTTCAGCTGTGCGCCATGAGCAGTGCCGCCATCAGCGCCCCAAACAGCTGCCTCCATACCATCTTGAATCACGTCGAAGTATTCGGCCGGTATGCCAGTTTCGCGTTTTGTTCGATAGAGACTATCAATTTCTTCGCCTTCGATATGGTGAACTACATGAGGTGTGTAGAACCAACCTCGGTTGGCAATAGTAGCTGCAACATTGGCAAGTTGAATAGGCGTAAGTAGCAATTCTCCCTGACCAATAGAGAGCGACACTACGCCAAGCGAGTTCCAACCTTTGCCCTTCACCTTGTCGTAGTAATTGGCATTAGGAACGAAACCGCGGTTTTCATTGGCTATATCTATGCCCAACTTATAGCCGAGACCAAAGCGAACGAGATGATCTTTCCACACATCGAGAGCTTCGTGACAATTGGCGAATTTTTTATTATCGAGAATAGCGCGGAACTCGGCGGCAAAATAGCCGTTGCACGAGTGCTGTATAGCTAGTCGCAAGTCGAGTGGCGAGAAGTGTCCGTGGCAGCCCATGTGGAAGCGTCCAACGGTGTAACCGAAGTTACATGGATAGCGCGTGGTGGGTGTAATTATGCCTTCGCCTAAGCCAATGAGTGCATTGATGGTCTTGAATGTCGATCCTGGAGGATACCAAGCTTGAATGGCTCGGTTGAAGAGTGGTTTTGCAGGGTCGTTGCTGAGAATAGGAAAGTTAACCGAGCGGTCGCGGCCAATAAGTAGTGATGGATCGTAGCTTGGTGCAGAGACCATACAGAGTATCTCGCCCGTAGATGGCTTTATGGCAACGATGCTACCTGTTTTGCCTCGCATAAGCCGTTCGCCATATTCCTGCAACTCCACATCGAGCGAAAGAGTGAGGTCTTTGCCCGATATAGCTACCGTGTCGAGCGCACCATCTTGCACGTGACCTTTCACCAAGCCAAGCACGTCCACCATGAGGTAGTTTATGCCTTTTTGCCCGCGTAAATATTCCTCGAAACTACTCTCTATGCCACTGATGCCAATGTAGTCGCCTTGTTCGTAGTAACTATTTTTATTTATGATGCCCTCGTTCACCTCGCCCACATAGCCAAGCACGTGAGCCGCAACGGGATATTCATATTTACGAAGCGTACGTCGCTGACCGTAGAAACCCGGCATTTTGTAGAGTTTCTCTTGCAGCATGGCGTAGCGTTCGCTCGATAGCTGTTTTATAAATACCGATGATTTGTATATCGAAGTTCTATGGCGACGAATGTCGCGGTGGAGATTGCTAAAGTAGTAGCGCAACGTAGGCATATCTATACCCACAGTATTGCAAAAATCGACGCTGTCGAATTCGTGAACCTCGCGCGGGATAATCATTATGTCGTACACCGCCTGATTCGACACGAGCAACTTGCCATTGCGGTCGTATATGAGTCCGCGCGACGGATAAATGACCTCTTTGCGCTGCGAGTTGCTGTCCGCCGAAGTCTTATACGTATCGCTGACAACCTGCACGTAGAATAGCTTGATGACGATAACGAGCGCCACCAATGCCATAAAAGCCTCTATTATGTATTTGCGGTTTGTATACATAATTATGCTACAGTCTTACATGCGTTTGCCCTTCGAACCTATCGGCACGAGCATCTGTATAAGCACTATAAATATTAGCGTAAATAGTATGCTAAGTATGATTCGAAGTAGTGTAGGCCAAAAGAATAGTGTGTCGAACTGTTCGAGCGAAAATAGCGTGATATGATGTACGGCAACCATCAACGTGGCATATTTCAAGTACCACGCGGTATCGTAGGTTCGTATGTCGGGCATGGCGTCGAGCGTATAGTCGTTGTGCAAGGCGATGAATTTCAGTATGTATTGACGCAGAAATCCCACAAGCACCATCGAACCGGCGTGCATGCCTGGCGTATCGCAAAACATATCGATTATCAAGCCCGCCAAGAAGCCTATTGTCATTATCGTACCCGTAGATGCGCCCAAAGGAAGCGTCATAACTATAAGTACGTATATATATGGATTGACGAATCCGAGAAATTGCAAATTATTGAATATGAGCAGCTGCGCCACTATCGACACGATAAAAATCAGCGCAATGCGGATAAGGTTCTGAGTGTTTGTCATTGTTGTCCCTCCTCAAGAGCGCGCTGTTCGTCAGCTCGTTTATTGCGTATAAATTTCACTTGCGACACCGAATTGTAGTCCACTGCCAAGTCGATTGTCAAACGATAGAAGCCACCGTTTCGGTCCATCTCAACTTCGGAGATTTTACCTATGTAGAGATTCTCAGGATAATAGCTCGATGAGCCGCTCGTCACAACGCTGTCGCCCACAGCAACAGATGCGTGCTCTGGAACGTCCTCCATAATAGCTTGTCTGTACGAAACTTCGTTCCACACAATCTGTCCGTGGAAACCCGACTTCTTGATTTTTGCCGACAAGCGCGATGCATTATTTATTATAGGCAATATGGTACAAAAATGCTCCGATGTGGCCGTCACCATACCTATTACGCCGGATTCGTCGACCACAATCATATTGTCGCTAATACCCGATTTCTTACCTACGTCGGCCGTCAAGAAGTTGCGGCTACGGTTTATGGTGCGGTTTATCACATTGCCCGATGTGTATACAAAATAGCGGTCATTGTCGATTACGAGTTTGCGCGACAAAGTGTCGGTAATCGACGCCAACTGCTGCTGCAACTGGTCAATCTTGTTGCTTAGTTTAATATTCTCTTCCGAGAGGCGCAAATTTTCAGTGCGCAAGCCGAAGTATTGCGTTATGCTGTTGCTGATGCTATACACCGAAGCGCACACTCTGTTCGACGAACTGAAGAACGACGAACGTTGGTAGTCGTTGAAGTTGAAAAGAAGCGCCAAACATATACCCTCGAGAATGAGGAAGTATATGAACGTTGCGTGTTTCGCTATGAAATAGAAGAAGTTACGCAATGTATTTCGTATAAATAGTGATACGTAATATCCAAAAGCAAAAAGAGTCGGCAAGTGCATAGTGCAGCAGCCGACTCTCTCTATTTTGTGCCAATCAGCGGATGAGATAAGGCAATCCGCGATGACGATTCTTCAATGCTATGCCAGTGCCGATAGCTACTGAATGAAGTGGGTTCTCGGCAATGTGGAACGTAATATTGATCTTGTCGGTCAAACGTTTTGCAAGTCCACGAAGCAATGCACCACCACCAGTGAGGTAAATGCCATTGTTCACAATGTCGGCATAGAGTTCAGGAGGCGTCTGCTCGAGAGCCGAGAGAACAGCGGTTTCGATTTTTGCAACCGATTTCTCCAACGCGTGCGAGATCTCCTGATAGCTAACTGGAACTTCAATTGGCAGAGCGGTCATCTGGTTAGGACCTTGTACGATGAAGTCGTCGGGTGGAGTCTCAAGGTCGGGAAGTGCAGAACCTACGCGAATCTTGATTTCCTCCGCCGTGCGTTCGCCAATCTTAATATTATGCTGACGACGCATATACTCCATAATATCATTGGTGAGTTCATCACCAGCAATACGTATGCTCTTATTAGTTACGATGCCACCGAGCGAGATTACCGCAATTTCGGTCGTACCACCGCCTATGTCGACAACCATGTTGCCTTGCGGAGCTTCTACGTCTATACCGATACCTATAGCCGCAGCCATTGGCTCGTAAATCATGTAAACTTCACGACCGCCGGCATGTTCAGCCGAGTCGCGCACAGCACGGAGCTCAACTTCGGTAGAGCCAGAAGGCACGCAGATAACCATCGTGAGTGATGGGTTGAAAAGTTTCGGTTGTGGCAACATCTTTATCATGCCACGAATCATCTTTTCGGCAGCGTTGAAGTCGGCTATCACACCATCGTGCAACGGGCGTATGGTGTAAATATTTTCATGAGTCTTGCCATGCATCTGGCGAGCTTTCTGACCAATAGCGATTGTTTGATCGGTATGGCGGTCGAGGGCTACGATTGATGGCTCGTCAACAACAATCTTATCGTTGAAGATAATGATGGTGTTGGCTGTGCCAAGGTCCATGGCCAACTCTTGCGAAAGGAACGAGAAGAGTCCCATTTGTATCTTTTTTATTGGTTATACTTTTCTAAGTATGCAGCAATTGCCGTGTCGTAGTGGCTCGATGTAGCAAAAGCGCGACGTGCGAACCACAAACGATCTTCTTCGTCGCTTGTGCCTTTCTTCTCATCGAGAAGTTTGGTGAGCGCAGCGTATTCGCCTTTCGAAGGTACAATGATTACATCCTTGTAGTTCTTAGCAGCACCGCGAATGAGCGAGATACCGCCTATGTCGATTTTTTCAATAATATCTTGATGTGAAGCGCCAGAAGCAACTGTCTGCTCGAATGGATAGAGGTCAACAATGACGAGGTCGATCTCTTCAATATTGAACTTCTTCATCTCTTCGCGGTCCGACTCATTGTCGCGACGTGCCAAAATGCCACCAAAAACACTTGGATGAAGTGTCTTTACGCGTCCACCCAAAATGGAAGGATAGCCAGTTATCTTCTCGACAGGAGTAACTGGAATTCCCAAACTTTCGATGAATGTTTGAGTGCCGCCAGTTGAGAAAAGTTTTACGCCGTTGGCGTGTAGTTTCTTTATTATTTCGTCAAGGCCATCTTTATGGAAAACAGAGACGAGTGCCGATTTTATTTTTTTGTTGTTCATTGTTGAACGTCTTGTATTATATGGTGAGAATGTCTTTTTCTTTAGCGGCATACATATCATCGATGCGCTTCATGACGCTATCGTGAAGTTTCTGCGTTTCAGCTTCGGCGTCTTTAGCCATGTCTTCGGCGAGGCCGTCTTTTTTCATCTTCTTGAACTCTTCGTTGGCGTCGCGGCGGACGTTGCGAATGACTACACGGGCATCTTCGCAAATCTTTTTCGCTTGTTTAGCGAGATCTTTACGACGCTCTTCGGTGAGAGGCGGAATAACTATTCTGATGATTTCGCCGTTGTTGTCGGGATTCAAACCGAGGTTTGCAGCCATAATAGCTTTCTCTATAGGAGCGATGAGTGATTTCTCCCAAGGGCGAACAGCGATGGTGCGTGGGTCTGGAGTGTTGACGTTTGCAACTTGCGAAAGCGGCGTTACAGCTCCGAAGTATTCAACCTTTACGTCATCCAAAATGTGAGGATTGGCTTTTCCTGCGCGAATTTTACCAAGTTCGTAATCGAGGTGTTCGCACGCTTTATTCATTTGCTCTTTTGCGTCTTCGAGCACAAGTTGTATTTCGTCTTGCATATCTTGATGTTTCCTTGTTTTTTAGTTCGCAAAAGTAATACTCTAACTAAAAAAGTCAATTGAAAATCAATTCATACTTAGAAATGCTTTTTGTCTCTCGTTAGGTCGATAAAAATATACTATTCCGTACGACGAGCAAGTATCGCGTTTCTCGTTTGTATCAATTGGTTGCAATGTACCTTCGACCTCGTTCCAAATATTGAGAATCAACTCATCGGCTTTAGCTCGAATCTCGTCGATTTTCTCGTGATACTTACCTATGGTCTGAATCATATCGCGATGCTGATTGTATATCTCGGTGAATTGCAGCAGTTTAATCTTCACCACGGCAATAGATGGGTTATATATCTTGTTGCCTACGCTGCGGCGCTCTTCGCCTTCGACTATTTTGTTGCCCCAATAGAGGAGTTGTTGGTCTGTCGAAATATCTGGTATAGTACTATGATTGACGTCCAAGCCGAGCAGTTCGCGAGCTTCTGGCTTTATCTCGCCACGCACTATACACATATTGAATACTTGTATGTAATGCGATAGATATAGACGCGCTTGCTTGCCAGCTTCGGCAACACGTTTACCAAGCGTAGCCTGCGAATTACGATTGTCGTTGTAGCGCATTATGGCTTGCTCGAAGTGCGGCAGAAACGATTTCGCTTCGATGAAAAGTTTCTGACTAAACAACAGACTCTGCGAGTCGATTTTTTCGGCCATCTCTACTGCTATACGTAGAGCTCTAAGCCGAGCCTGGTCGGTATTTGGTAATCGTCTGTAAGGCATGATATTTCGCGTTTTTTCTTAGACCGAAGATGAATTAACGCAAATATCTAAAAATTAATTTATATTATGAATTGCGAATGGCATTTTTTTGCTCACTACACACATCTTTTCGCAAATAATTTATTTCGCTACTAATAACTTTACCCTCGCTGGCGTTGTCCATTCGCACAATAAATACGTTTCAATCTTATTTGAATCGACATTTTTACCAATAAATTCTTTCACTCAAACTTTTCAAAACGACATTATCGAGCATCGTTTCCGTAACGATTTGATTGCTAACGTATGTACATATATACAATACGAAAAAATATAAAAAGCCAGATTTTCTGCGGGCTGCGAGTAAATATGTTTTTCGGTCGTAATAGCTATATTCGCAGCGTACTGATTATCCGTACGTAGTTATAAACTGAGTAAATTAAGACAAAAGGTCATGAAAAAAGTCATAACATACGGCACTTTCGATTTATTGCATTACGGGCACATTAATCTTTTGAAGCGTGCTAAAGCTCTTGGTGATTATTTGATTGTTGCTCTTTCGACTGATGAGTTCAACTGGAAAGAAAAACAGAAGAAATGTTATTTCGACTATGAGAAAAGAAAGGCTTTGCTCGAAGCAATACGATATGTTGATTTAGTTATTCCTGAAGAGAGTTGGGAACAGAAAGTAACAGATGTAAAGGAGTATCACGTTGACACATTCGTAATCGGAGACGATTGGAAAGGAAAGTTTGACTTTTTGAAAAAAGATTGTGAAGTTGTCTATTTGGAGCGTACACCAGAAATTAGCACAACACAGATTAAACGTGATTTAGGAGAAAAATAGGCACAAGGAAGATTGTCTCAAAAGGCCTAAGGCGCTTTTGAATTCTACCTCAACAATAGGCTGCTTGTCAATTGATGTATAGCAGATACTAATAGCAGCTATTGTTCCCACCTAACGTCGTGCAATGGGAATGAAGCGGAGCTACATGTATCACTTACCAAATCTTAATATCCTCTGAATGGTATTCGCTGCCTATATTCTTGGGCAGTTGCATATAATCCCCATACCTGTATGTAAGACACTTCTCTGCCTCCTTCATTATAGGAACTATTGCATGTTCGTAAGGAACATACCTCACCGGCAAGTAGTCTTCTTTCAAACTTTTCTGAAAATATGGAATTCCTAATCCGAAATCGTAATACGCTGCGGGAGCAATATGGGCGAGGCATCGCAAAACGGGAAAAATGCAGTTTCTATTCAAAGCTGCCAGACGTCTCACCTTGCTTATTACCTTTTGGGGATCACGTGCTGTACGCATCATCTTGTAGGTGTGACCAAACGTGAAGTTCGATAAATTATGGATCCACCTTGGCATTTTCTCCAAAGGAAAAATATCCACCCAAACGCCATGTTCCTTCCAAACCTTGTCGTAGCCATTTCTCTCAAATAATTGACTATTTCTGTCTCTCACTTTAGCAAATTGAAAAAAATAATTTGGATCGGTGGTGTGCCATTGTAATGCCAAATGAGAGGGTAACTCCTTTGGCAAAATCGACATGAGACGTTCAAAGTCGGGGCGCATCATTTCTATATCAAGATCATCGTCCCAAGGAATGAAGCCCTGATGGCGAACTGCCCCTAACATACTACCTCCAGATAGCCAATATGTTATACCATGCTTCTGACAAATACCGTCGATTACTTCTAGAATTTCTAACATTCGCATCTGCATTTGTCTTATTGTAGACCCATCGGGGTTGTATTTCGCTCTCAGTTCGTTTGCGTCAAAGTTCATTGCTAAATAATTATACACAAGGTTAAGGATAATATTTTTGCAGATCAACAATTAAACGGTACTTTGGTACAGAAAACAGAATGGAGAATGGTGGACACAGCACCTGTATTACTATTTGTATATAATCGTGTCGACAACATGATGCGAGTGCTTGAGTGCCTTGTGCAAAACACAATAGCACGCGAAACGGACCTTTACGTCTTTTCAGATGGTGGGAAAGATTCTAAGTCATGGAAGCAAGTTAATGAGGTACGAGAGAAGCTAGATTGTTTCGAGCGACAAGTTGAGCGCGAAGGACTTCTCCGCAGTATGACCATCATAAAGCGTCCCGAGAACTACTATTTGGAGCAAAACATCATCCAAGGTATCGCTCAAGTGTTTGAAAAGCACGACCGCATAATAGTACTCGAAGATGATTTACTTACCTCTCCATACTATCTCGAATACATGAATCAAGCATTCGACCTCTATGCTGATATTCCATCTGTAATGCATGTATCGGGCTTTACCAATCTTGACCTTGCCTATTCGTCTTGCTCAACCCAGAGCACTAATAGCAACTGCTATTTTACACCCCACATGTCGGGATGGGGATGGGGCACATGGCGTGATCGCTGGCAGAAATACTTCATCCACTATAAAACTCGCGAGGAAGCCTTACTCGGCATGGAACCACACGACATTGATGCGATACAATATGGCGGAGTCTTTCCCTGCTTGAAGAGCCTCGACAAGCGCCCTATCCCTTGGGACATATGTTGGGAAATAGCTATATATAAGGCAAAAGGGCTTTGCCTCACCCCTATTCACACAATGGTTCGCAATATCGGGTTACACAATGGCACCCATTTTCGCGCTTCTTCTCTGCTCCAACGTTACGAATTCGATCGTCCACCACTTCAGCATCCTTTACCTCTCACTCGCATCGAGAATCCACAAAAAGATCCTCGCATCGAAATATGTTTCGCTGAAGCCATTACAGATTGGGGTATACGATTCACGCCACTTGGCAAGATTATTCGATTCTTTTATAAGCGATTCAAAGCACTCGTGCAGAGATAAATACTGCGCATAATAATCATGCTTATTCCGTATTCTATTGTCTCATTATAGCAATAGCAATATCCGTATCTTTGCACACTATACATTATAATTACATAGCGTATAATATTATGACTATTCTAATCTTCAATACTGATATCAGAGGACATCACCTTGAATATTTTTACAACACTTATTGTGAAGCCATAAAACACAAGGAGCATAAATATATATACGCTATACCAAGCGAATTTCACACACTAAAAAATCAATATAATTGGCCTCCTTGCGAAAACGTCATTTTCGACACCGACAATGATTACAGCAAATGTCGGAGTGGTAATGAATACATACGCGCGTGGCACATTTCACGTTTGATATGCAAAATCATAAAGCGACATAAACCCGATGCCGTATTTTTGATTATACTTATGCAAGCTATGCCATTTCTACCATTTCTGCTTCCCAGAAACATTAAGTTGCATGGTATAGTATACGACCTTCCTCGATACGAAACTCGCATTGGGCAGAAACTTAGGGATACCCTTTACTTACGTATTTTGGCGGCATCGCACTCGGTAGGCAAAGTGTTTATACTAAACGACAAATCGGTAGCCGATGAACTTAACCGCAAAATGCATGATGACAAATTTGCTTTTCTATCTGACCCCGCTCAACGAATCGATATGGCACAAATCTCCAACATCAGAGACGAATTGGGAGCAAAAGTTGGCGACAAAATATTTTTGCATTTCGGTGGTTTGGGATTGCGAAAAGGGACGTTAGAAATAATGAAAGCCATAGAATTATTACCCCAACGCACTCTCGACAAATCGCTTTTCGTCTTTTCGGGCAGAGTAAATAACGACATCAAAAATGAATTTTATCGTCGTCTCGACACGCTCAAAAGCAAAACGCGAATTGTTGTGTACGACGGTTTTTGCGACAGTTCGTTTTTGTATAACCTCTGCTATTCGTGTGACTATATTCTTATGCCATATCTCCAATCATACAGAAGTAGTGGGGTTGTTGGTTACGCGAGTTTCTTCTCAAAACCAGTACTTGGCCCATCAGACGGATTAATTGGGCAGTTGATAATGGATTATAAACTTGGTTGGACGGTCGACAAGGTAAATGGAGCAACTCTTGCCGAGAAAATTATAGAGATGGCAGAAAACGACGATCAACACGATTTGACGGAATACGCGGTCACTCATACGGTAGACGATTTCACCAAAGTGATTTTTGATGGTATTAATGGGGAGTTGTAGTAGCTATTCTAACGTTATGTAACGTCGCCAAAAGCTATCAAATTCGAATTTTTCGAAAGCGTGGCAGCCAAACGGTAATTTGTCTCCAATATGATGATATAAATATTGAGGGTTTGCTTCAAACGCGAATTTAGCAGCCTCTTCAAAATCCGGGATATTTGAGTTTATCCACGCATTTTTAGCAAAGATGCCAAATATTAAATCTTCGTTTATTAGCGCTTTTTTGTAGAATGCAATATTGTTGTTTATACCTACACATTCATAACAGAACCGGAGGAAATCTCTCAATCTACCTCGAGAATCCAACTTTAGATGTTTCAAAACTCCAATTGGCGAAAGAAACGGTCTCTTTTGATTTTTCATGGTGAGAATGTCTATACAATAATCTATTCTACGCAGCGAAAAACCTCCATTTCCCACGCCAATTAATTCCTTTGTTGGTTGCCCATTTTTCCGATAGTAGAGCGGAGCTCCTATGTAGTCGTAACCTTTTTCACACCAATACGACAAATCATCACGAAAAACCCACGCATCTGTTTGATAGATTAGCATATATGCATAATTGCAGAATCGCTGATAAAAATCTTCATTTAGGCAGAGTGAATTATACGCTGATACCGATTTGAAAAAACAATCATCAAATCGTTCTATGCTAATAGCTTTGCCTTCTTCATCGGCTATTCTGTCATAGTATGTATAATCGAGCGTTTGCGGTCCAACTATAGCTATGTTATGCGCCTTCAATACCTTCAAACATTGACGAAATGAAAGTTCTTCGATTTTCGTCAATGATGCTTTATATATAGGTATAACGACTATGCAATTCATAATCTTAATTCTCTATTGATGATGTCAGCCACGATGACGAGAATTCTCTATCGCGAGCCAAAATTTCCTGTACTTCCGTAAATTCTATTTCACCAGACAAGGTTTTACCTTCGTATAGTCGATTATATACACCATAATGCTCTAACAGATTATATATTCTCGAATTCTGCGACTTTGCGTCACTATCGGCAAAACGTTTGAATGCAACGAATTGTTTAGACATATTTATCGACAATGCGCAAGCATGAAATGAATCTGTTAGTACTAGCGATGATTTCCTAATTAGTTCTACAAACTCATACGGTCCTGCATCTGCATATATTTGAGCAACACCATGTGGAATAGAGTTATTCTCTAACGATGGTATAGCTATCAACATTTCTATGTTATATGAATGCGCAATATCTTTCGCCGCTTGCCAATAATCATTATTACCAATAAAATAACATACTGCGAAACGTTCGGGCAATGATATTTCTACATGTGCCTTATCAGCAAAAGCATGCCACTCGCTGCTTGAAATCAGAAATGTTGGGTCTAACACTTGAACAACATCGTTTCTACCAGTTAGTTGGCGAATAGTATCTACGGCATCTATTTCTCTCACACCGATATGCGCGAATTTCGACAAGTAGCCTTTGACGGCGTCTTGATATTGTTCTGGAAACCCTTTGGTACCAATGCTTGATGCGTAAGCAACTCGTTTGCGCGCCTTAGCAAACGAGAGGAACATAAAAGGCGAAAAGCTATGGTAGCAATTCCATATTTGGTCGCTACCAGTAACGAAAACATCAGTAGTGGTAATCAAGTTGCGGTAACCACTGCGCGAGCAAATGCGTCTTATATTGTAATTCTCTCTGTTGAATTTAGCCAACTTGCTCTGAGATGGTCGTTTTTTACTCTTTAGCGTATTATAGAGAATCGTTTTCAACCTTTTATACTTCTTTCGCAACGCGCTTTTCTGGCTAAAATCGTCTTCGCTAAATGGCATAAGCAATTCAACATCGAAGCCAATATTCTCTAAATACTTATGTAATGCAAAAGATTGCAGACTAGTCCCGAAATTGCCTGTACCAAGCCACGTAACGAGACATACCTTTTTCTTTTTACTCACCTTTATTGGGCTATGGCATTCTTTATAGAACTCGATAAGTCTTCGCATAATTATGGGAATAGCTCTTATTGGGTTCTTTTTCAACTCAACTTTGATTTCATATTTCAACAGATCGCCGCCGATGCATTTGGCCATAGCCGCATGAAACCCATATTTAGAATATAGTTCACGGAACTTAGCATTAGACTTATGGCGAGGGAAGGGTTCAAGTATTGATAATCTATAGTTTTGCCGTTCTTCATAAGAGCGCAACACACTTTTTAGCATTGAATTGCTTTGCAGCACCTTTTCATAGAACGTTTTACCTCGTTGCGTATTCACCATTACGCAAGAGACATTTTTAGCATCATAGCCGAATGGCGTCTTTTGTCCAAGACCAATAAAATCGCCAATTGTAATATCACCGACACGTTCCGGCTTGGCATACTGACATTTGTAGCAATTCTCTCGCAAGGTAACGCCCTTGATAAAGCCAGCGAGATAGTAGTTATGCACATCATTGCCATAGTATAATCTATCATTGCCGTTCCATAAGGTAAAGCGGAAATTGTTACCGTCGTTGCCTCTAAATCTAATGTTTGTTATGTCACGCAAATTATGTTTTACTGCCAAGAAAGAGACTTCTTCTGCTAAATATGTAGTTGGGCAAACGCCATGACATATCAAATCGACTACTATTAGATTGTCATATTCTTTCCTCAAAAAGCTCTTTAGACCAGCTATTTGGCAAGGCGTAGCTATGCAAAGAACTCGCCTACCAGCATCAAGAAATTTTTTTATTGTGCGAAAGACATCTGCATCAATTATGCTTTGTACGTATTTAGAGCCTTTGAATTTCTGAACATCTTCGACCTTATCAATCCATGTCATTCGTGGAGTGAGAGAATTGTCATAAGCTGTTCCGAAGACAATACCACCTTGTTTTATTATGTACTCGGCAAAAGCTGTTGCTAATCCGCCAGATGCGCAAACCTTTCGATTTTCGTCATCGTTAAGCCATGCCGCGTAACATTCGGTTGGCATTTGCAGCTCTATTGGTGCGTTATTAGGACAAATTTTAGCGCAAAGCCCGCATTCTATGCATCGTTCCTTGTCAATTTTTGGATGAATTTCACCATACATATCACTATGCATAGCTATGCATAGTTTGGGGCAAGCATTTATGCATGCTCCACAACCTGTGCATTTGTCTGTTTGGCAAATATTCATACCGATTTATTGATAAGTTGTTTTATATCTAACATCTTGAAAGCAACGAGCATTGCCACAAATAGACTTGTCCAAATGCTCGCCTTGGCTATAAATAACGAGCTATATAATAAGCGTCCATCAAAAAATTCGCTTAGCGGAAGCGGTATCAACTGTGCAATCACAGCGCACACTATAGCAACAAGCGTAGGCTGTAAAAAACAATTAAGCATCTTTCGACGGCTAAGGTGAAGCAAACTTTTGTAAAAATGGAAATAGTACAAACTTATAATTATAGATACGTAGAAAAAGTATGCAACTATAGCCGAACCGACTTGTAGATATTTACACAACATGGCATTTGCCACCATTGACACAATGCAGTCGATGGCAGTTACATATACCAATTTCTTCGTTCTGCCGTATGCCAAAACAATTGAGTTGCCTGGAGTTGTATGCATTTGTATAAGTACTGTTATACACCACAGACTTAACCACGGTGCTAAATATGCATTTTGCTCTCCTACGTATGCTGAAAGGAAATCCTCTGCGCCAATAATGAAAGGAAAACTTATGAAGCAAACGATAATTGTGGTAAGTCGAGTCCATTTGTATGCAAATGTCTCTATGGCAGCAACATCTTTTCGGGCAACCATTTCAGATGTTTTGGGCAAGAATATACCAGAGAACGTGCTACCGAGCATAATTATAAACGAAGGCGCAACTTCGATTATTTTGAACTCTGCCGTACATACTGCGCCATCATCAGCAAATGCGCTTAATATTATTGGGCGCGATTGCGTTGCTGTAATTTGGAAAAGCGATAGGGCAAAAATGGCGAGACAATACATCAAGACTTCGCGAAATTCTGTCCAATGCGCGGCAGGTCGCAGACTATCTATGTATCCGTCTTTTATGCATTTGTATGCGTATGGTATCAGCAATGCCGATAATATCAAAGTTTGCCAAAAGAAATACCACGTTAGCGACATGTTTGAACTTAGTGCCGCATATATCAAGCCGCCACGAAAAATGACTTGAACAGATTGGACTTTCATAGTGAAGTCCATCTTTTTATTGGCCGTCAGAAGTTGCGAAAATGTTGTTCCACCCCACGAAAAGATGCTAAAAAATGCCAGAATAATTAAGCACGTCCGCAACTGTAGAAATTGTTCATGACTGATAGCAAACCATGGTTCACCAATCATGGCTATCACTATCAATCCGATAGCATTGATAAGGGCGACAATTCCATAGAAAGTGATATTAGTGCGAGCTACGTTGAATACCTTCTCCTTCAATCCCGATGCATTCCACTGCGCAAAATATCGAACAGCTCCAGTATTCATGCCGAGGTCCAAAAGGTGCATATATCCATTGCAAACCGTAGCAATTGACAAAATACCATAATCGGCTTTACCATAAAGACCTATCAGCAACGGAACACTAACAAACCCAACGATGGCCGTCAATACTTTCTGAAACGTACTCCAGAAAAAAGTTGAGAAATAGTAATTACGCTCCTTCAATATTTCTAATTATTATAGACATCCGCAAAAGTAACGTTTTCTATGCATTCGCTTATGGTAACCATACTTTCAACTTAGTGGCGCACCGGTAAACATTTGTATATAAAAAAGCGCAGAGCCCCATGCCCCGCGCTTCTCGTCTGTAAGAACTTCTTGATGTTTAGTTTTGTGTTTGTTGAGTATATATCGATATTCTAAAATTTGAAGTCGATACCAATGGTGTACAAGCCGCCTATCTTATCCATATACACAAACTCGCGGCTGTCGTTATTGAAGAGGTTTTGCGCGTTCACGAAGAATGCCATGCCATCGACAGGCGAGTAGCTGACTTTCATATTCATAGTTAGCTTGGCTTTCACCTCATTTTGCATCAACGACTTGTAGCTCGGATCGAAGCGCGAGAAGTAGTTTATGATACTTGAGTACGACGAGTTCACCGTATGTTTGCCAATGTAGTTGCCGTAAGCCGCTATGGTGATTTGTGGTATTGGCTTATACACCAAGCCCACCATACCATAGATAGCTGGAGTAGCTTTATGCTTATGGTCGTTCTCAAGTTCGCGCGACTGTGCCGTGCTACTACCTGCATACAGTGTATTTTGCTTCAAACGCGTGTTGTATTTCAGTGCGAAATACGATGCCAACGGATATTGCATTTCGTATGTTTTACCATTGAACGTAATGTTGGCCGACTCTTGAATATAACCATTTGCCTCATTGATTTCACCCGCACTTAGTGCCGTATTGTATGCATCTAACAATGCGTTCTCGAAAGCGGCTTGATCTGAAGCAGACCAACTATTCCACCCCGATTCTGCAACGAAATCGTCGATTTGGGCTTTTCGCAAAGCGTTATTGCTATATATAGCTCCCGTCTCTTTATCTATCATATTTATGACAAACTCCTGGAAGCAGTCGATGGTCTGCAAGTACGATTCGCGAGCTTGCGTGGTGAGCTCAAGATTTTGGCAATAGGTAAAGTAGTTGTCTATCACCGTCTTCTGCACATTGGCATTAACCTTGAAAATTAGTTTCGGCGATATAATCCAATCGAGGTTCATACTTATGCCCATTTGGCGAACGTCGTAAGGCAAGTTCTTGTATTTCAGCGTACTCGTGCTCGAGAGATAACTTGAGAACCGAGCGATACCCGAATCGACATATTTCTGCACGACTGAAGGGTCGATATTGTCGCCGAGACGCGTCATACCAGCTGAGATACCGCGCAACATTCCTTGTACTGTATTAAGATCTATGCTGTATGTAGTATTATCGCTCATGAGCGCACCATAATCTTTACTTACAGAATAGTATGCTTCGGCATCGAGGAGAATATTGTCCTTTGGACGCCAGCGATAGCCGATTTCAAAGTTGTCGATGTGGCGGAGATCGGCAGCATCGTCGCCTTTTACTATTATGTATTGCGGATCGACGAGGCCAGTGCGAGCCCAAGAGAAGTCGGTGCAAGTGTTGGTAAGGTTAGGCGAGCTAAATGCGCGTCCGTAGACCAAGCGGACGAAGTTGCGGTCGTTAATTTGCCACGAGGCTTCACCTTGGTACGACATATTCCACTTGTCGGGTTTGTCGGTCTTGTCGCCACGCACGGCTGCCGCAAGACGCACGCCATTTTCGAACTTGTAGTCGAGGCGAAGGCTTGGCGAGAAGATTTCCAAACAAGCGTGGTCGTTGAAGAATCCGCTTAGTTGTTTGATGGTGTCGCCATAATTATAACTCTTCTTACGGTCGGTATACTTAACGTGCATAGTACCTATAGAAGGCACAATATTCAAGTTGCCCACGTTGATAGTATATTCTGCTTGACCGAAGATATGTTTCGCATCAGCCTGATAGCCAGCCGTTCCCATAGAATAATCTATAGGACCGCCCATATAGTTGGCAAGCAAGTGTAGACCTTTTATCTGAGCATCAATATTTATGTAGCCAGTCTTCGACTCCTGACCATTGGCCGATACATAATCTTGTTGCAACGTCGACGAATACTCGTAGGCTTGCTGATAGCCAGCCGAAAGATTCACAAAAATGTCGTTCGTTGGCGTGAAGTACATATAGCCATTGAAACCAACGTTTTGTCGAGCCAACTCGGTAGCTCTATACATAGATTCAAACGGCGTCTCCTCTTCGGTTAGCTGATAGAATCTACCATTGTTATCATAGAACTGTACGTAGTCGCCCAAATCGTTGATGTGCACATCGCCACCACTAAAGTTCGACGTAATGTATCCACCTTCGACCAAATCTTGCACAGAGAGGTCAGACAAGTAGCCAGTATTATTGTCGCCTAGTTTGAATTTGCTCCAATCTTTCACCTTGAACAAACCTACCGATGGCGCAAGTGTAAGTTTATTCGTCGGGCGATTGCGGTGCTGAGCATTGGCAGTGAGGCCCACGCTGAACTTTTCGCTAAAGGCATGGCGCAAACCAATGTCGGTGATGACAGTTCCCATATTGCCAAATTGCACTGAGCCTGAAACATCATTTGAGTTCACGTTAGTCTTCTCGGTGATGATATTTATAACACCCGAAACGGCATTCATACCATAGAGCGCCGCACAAGCACCGCGCACAACCTCGATGCGCTCTATATCTTCAACTGAAATAGGCAAATCGTAGAAGCTCGCCACCGAGTATATATAATTATTTACAATGCGACCGTCGATCATCACCAGCGTGCTCATGTTCTCGGTGTATTGTAGCATATTGTTGTCGGAAACATTGTTGAGGCCGCGAATATGTATGTCGTAGATACCATTAGTTTTTTGCGACACTATCATACCTGGGATTAGGCGGAATGCATCTTCTATAGTAGTTACGCCGTAGGTGCGCATCTCCTCCTTAGTTATCACCGTAGTAGCCAACGGAGAGGTGAACGAACTCTCTTCGTTTTTCGATGCCGACGACACGTTTTTGTTCATAATTAGAGCAAAAAGTTCATCAACACTCGACACGCCGAGCGTTTCTACAGCAGCCATAAGGTCTTCAAGTGAAAGTTGCGAAAGTTGCTCTACCGGCATCGATAGAATTTGGTCTTTGGTGTATTTACTACCATTCGTTTGACCGTAAGAGGCAATGCTAACCATAAGTAGCAAAGCCGAAAGTGTAACAAGTAGTTTCATCGGCTATTTGATAATTTGTGGTTTTACTTCTTTTTCTACGCTTCCCCCCTTAGCAGAGTGTTGTGTGTGGCTAAAAGGGTATGTTTTAGTAGTGTTGTTCTCTAATTTGCTGCGTTTTTTTCAAACTCATGTGGTCAAATGTAGCTATTCCCCCCTCCGAATGTACCGCCGAGAGCCCTCGCGTTTTGATACTTTTGGAATTATTAAGAGAACGTAACATTCGGGGGGGTGCTGGCGGATTGGTGATGACTTTTGTCATGAGGTAGCCAAGAATGGCTGCTATGGAGAATAGAAGAGCGACTAAATGACACGTGGTCAGATAGTCGCTCTTCGTTGGCAAACGCGTGGGATGCCTAGTCTACTTCGTTGTAGATGGAGGTGAAGATGAAGCTACGCAAGGTGGTGTACTTAGTCTGCGCATTGAATTTGGCAGTCCAAGTAGCGGCTTGCGTGGCATTGGCGAGAATTTCGTTTACTCGCGCATGGACACGAGCGAATTTGCTTCGCACAGCCTGTTGATTCTCGGTGTTGCCACCATCATAAGGAAAATAGACCTTGGTCAGGATGGTTTGACCATTACGCATGGCAAAGTAGGAGTTGTCGTTTTTGCTGACTTTGCCGCGGATGCCCCTAACGGGCGTTTCGAGTATAATTTTTGACATATAAAAATAATTAATGGTTATCAATAGCACTATTGCGATTGACTGAGACAAATGTAGAGTGCTGTAGAATAGCGGTTTGCGATACGGCACGATAGCGCACCAAAAAGAAACTAAAAGCGCCCAAAAACGCGTTAGCACACCAAATGATGCGCTTATGCGGTTTACAATGCGATACGACGCGACAAAACAAACTATATGGCATTTATAGGGCGAAATGACGGCGAGGGGCTTACGCGAGGCTTAGGAGGGGATGTGAGCATCCAAGATTGGCTGCTATGAAAGGCTGCTATGAGAATGGTGTTCTACTTTTGAGAATATATTGTTGATAACTTGACGAGAATTGTTGAAAACTTATTTTCTGGCCGCAATGATCGTGTTATATATTTGCAGCGATTGATTGACAAAAGACAAAATAATTATTTATTGTCAATCTATAATAATGTAGAAATGGAGATAGAAATACAAATAGGGAAAAGATTGCGACAGGCAAGGCTAATGAAGAAAATGTCGTTGGAAGAGCTGAGTGACAGCTTGGGCGATAACGGCATTAGCAAGCAGGCTTTGTGTAAATATGAAAGCGGAGAGGTGAGCCAGAATGAAGAGGTGCTGAAAAAGTTGTCGGCTGTTTTGGGTGTAGAGATGGACTTTTTCTACAGGCCCATAAACTTTGACATAGAGGCAACAAAGGTGGAGTTCCGCAAGAAGAAAATGAGCGAGAAAGATGTGAATGCGCTGAAAATGCAGATACAAGACGATATAGAAAATTATATAGAGGTGGATAGGCTACTAAATGGTGGGAAAAAGAATAGTGTTCGAGCAAGGTTGAAACCTGCAGGCATAGTTAGTAAACCGAGTGAGGCAGAAGAGTTTGCTGGAGAGGTAAGGAAGGAATGGCAACTGGGCGAGAGCGGAATATCCAATGTATATGCACTAATAGAATCGGCAGGCATAGCAATAATAGAGACGAAAGGCCCAGAGAGTTTTGACGGCGTAAGTGGTGAGACTGACGAGGCAGAGATGATAATAGTGATGAACCAAGAATTGAGTGGAGGAGTAGAGCGCAGAAGATTTACTGCTATGCACGAATTGGGACATCTATTGATGCAGTCGCATATAGACGAAGAACTCACACCGAGCAAAGTGGAAAAACTCTGTCATGCGTTTGCAAGCGAAATGCTTTTGCCCACATCGGCATTGCGCCAAGAAGTAGAGGGTAAGCCAAGCATAGGCAATCAGGACCTTATAAACATACAGTGCGCCTTTGGAATATCGACGGATGCTATAATGCTGAAGCTAAATGCGCTTGGCATTGTGAGCGATAGCTATTACAGGACGTATCAGATAAAGAAAAAGAGAAGCCCCAAGTATGCAAGATATATGGAGCAAACTCGATACATGGAGACGAAGCCCGACAAGATGCGCGAAATGGTGTACAGAGCAGTTATGATGGAACTGATGACGTATGACAAGGCAGCGCAGATGTTGGGTGAGGACGAAGAGATGGTAATGAGTGAAGTTGGTGACAGAATAAGATTGAGATAATGGACGAAAGGTTGATAATAGGCGACGGGTTGACGTTCAGGCGGCTGTATCATGAAGGAGTATTGTCGCACGAACGTTTGGCAAAACTGCTGACGATGACAAGACACGTGGCAGAAAAGATAGCGCCACAAATAGTGACGTCGATACCAAACATAGAGATATGCGATGGATGCTGCATGATGGAGTTGGCTTCGTTTATGAAAAAACATAGAGAAAAGTTTGCAACGACTATGGCAGGTGCATCGTCGTTGTATTACGCTCAAGCGACGGGATACGCGATAATATCGGAAGACCCTTGCATGAGAAGGGCGGCAAGGATATTGGGCGGGACGTGTTATGATGTCGGTCAGTATATAAAAATGTGTAACCAAATAAATATGAACAAGATGACAGGATAGATAAAAGTACTAAAAAGAATGGGTCTAGCTTGAAATGCCGTTTGGAAGACCTAAAGAGAGAAAAAGCATCAGCTAATGCCAGTTCCCCAGATGTCATGATGACATAGAAATGAAAAAATCTGATTGATGGGCTCATATAGCGATGAACACGGCAACAGACAAAAACAGATAAAAACGTAAAATTTATGCTGAACAATTTATCAACACCCCAAAAACAAATTTCCCCAATACACTACAGAGCAATGCTGAAAAGCGAATTTGCCCGAATGATGGGGGTATCGATGTCGACATTCAGAAAATATGTCAAACCCCATTGGAAAAAGTTACGAAATATGGGCATAGACAAGAACGCTCGTCTCTTGCCGCCTAAGGCAGTATGCTATTTGTGCAATGTTCTGAGTGTGGATTTGTATGAAGATGAATTAAGAGGACGTTGAGATTTGTAGACACAGAATGCGCGGAACCACAGAAAAGATTAGTGGTTTTCGTGCGTTCTGTGGTTTTGTTTTTGGGGTGGATGGCGAGCTTATGGGGAAACGTGTATAGGAGATGACGTGCTTAGGGGGATAATGGAACCGTTCGTTCGGATTTAGAGCCCGCAATACCACGGCTCAGGGAATTTGCAATCTCACTCGGAAGTATTTTGCATTGTAAACATTGGTTAATTTTAGTTTGCTTTTGTAAAAACATGTGTATACATTCGCAATATTAAGTTCTACCTAATTATGAAACCGATCATCTTAGCTTTTGTATTAGCAATAGTATCCATTGCGGCATCTGCCCAAACCATAGAATATGGCTACGACGCATGTGGCAACCGCATCTCACGGCAAATTGTGTTTGAAAAAAAGAACAAAAATCTTTCCGTCGTTGACGAACAAAAGGATTTCTCTGAAGAACAACTCTGTTTAGTTGGATTTCAAATCTGACAAAGGGAAATCGGTTTATACGCTTCTCTCAATAAACTTCTTTAGACTCACCCGACTATTGCGACTCGGGAATCATTCCTCTCGCATTCATGGAACTTACAATAGTTGCGTAAGTTGTTACAAAAAGAAGCCGAGCATATAGCAAAGACTAATAGAACATTACATATCCTACATATATGAAAATATCATTTATAATGTGCGCGGTGGCTCTACTTTGGGGACATCCACAAGACAGTGATTACCGCAATATAGTGGTAGAAGAATTGCGAGGGAATAACTATGTTCAAGCTCTAAATATGATTGGACGAGTTGAATTTCGCGAAGTGGATAATACTATGCACACTATAATAGTATTCAAAGATTCATTATCGAGTGAATATGATTGCGGCATAGTATCTCACGATGTGAAGAAAATATCTTTCCGTGAGGGTTCAAATAAGCGTGGAAGTATATCAGCAATAAACAATAGTAATATTGGCTTTGATAATGTTTCCGTCAGTGTCTATCCCAATCCAACGAGTAGTAATATTTATATTGATGGGTTAAGAGAAGGACAAGAGGCTCGTCTTTTCGATACAGAAGGGAAGATGATATTATCGACCAAAGAATCCAATATAAACATGTCAGGTTTGAGTAGTGGGGTTTACCTATTGCAGATAGGTAAGCAACTAATAAAAATCACGAAAAAATAAACGCTTTATATATACAATCTATGAACAAATACTTTTTAGTTATTGCATTAAGCCTTGTGTGCATAGCGATGCAAGCACAATTTTATGTGGTTGATGCCAATGGCGACATTGTCTACAGTCAATCTGAGGGATTACCAGCCTATATAACATTTGAAAAGCCGACAGAACAACAAGAAGATGCCGATGCTGTTGATTTAGGATTGTCAAGTGGGTTACTATGGGCAGATAGAAATGTTGGAGCAATGCAAGTGAGCGATAGGGGCGACTATTACGCGTGGGGCGAAACATTTACGCATTATCAACCAACAGAAGCTGGTTCAGAAACTATTTGGAAAGATGGTCGAGAGGGGTACGACTGGAATACATACCTGCATTGTACAGAAAATGGTCGACTAAAAAAGTATGTGGTGTCAGACTTGGCTGCAATATATGGTTATGAAGGAAAGGCTGACAATAAAAAAGAGATAATAAAAGATGATGATGTAGCGAGCTATAAATGGGAAGAAGGATGGCGTATGCCCACAAAAGAGGAGTTTCAAGAGTTGTATGATGAATGCAACTGGCAATGGACAGACAACTATTTAGAAACGGGCGTGGCAGGTTACATCGTGTCGAGCAAGCAAGAGGACAATGACAATAGTATCTTTTTGCCAGCTGCTGGGTATTGGAAGCAAACCGACTTATATGACGTTAACCATTTCGGATATTATTGGACTAAAACGTTGGCTGAAGATAGGTGCGATTTTGCAACATACTTATTTTTCTATGAAGATTATGTAGGTCCGTGGCATAATGGCTATAGATATATGGGACTTGTAATCCGTCCTGTTAGAAAAGTAGCAAAAGCAGCATATAATAATGATTAACGAAGACATAGATGAAACGGATTTCAATAATCATACTGCTGATGCTTTGTGTGCGTCTTCTGATTAATGGTCAAGATATTTCTATGCCACCATCGATAAAACCAGACATACCATCGAGCCCACAAGCACAAGCGTTTGTTCGTTTAGGAGAATATACCGTTGATAATAATACTGGCACACCCAATATCTCTATACCATTGCTTGAGATAGATTTTTGTGGCTACAAAATACCTATACAACTTAGCTATGAAGCCAAACCATTACGACCTGGTTATAACTACGATGTGTATGGCTTAGGGTGGATGTTGAGTGGACATTCTTGCGTATCTCGCACCATAAAAGACATTGCCGATGAATATGCTCAACCAACAGCATTCAAGATAGAGACATTTTTGGAGCATAATGGCAAACCCAAGATGTATGGTCCGAATAAGAAGAGGTTTGACCCTATTTATAAAAACCCATACGACAAGATAACCGCAATTAATGATACGAAATCGGATAGTTATAAAATTGTTTTACCTACAGGGCGTGTAATACCATTCTTTATGTACATGGGTTCAGATGGTATGAAGTACGATTTGCTATCCATTGATAAGAACATAAAGATAAAGTGTCAATATGGAACAAGAATTATAGAATCGTTTGTAGTGACCGATGAAGAAGGTATTGTATACACGTTTGATATAGCAGACAAAGCTTCAAATATTTTCTCCAATGACCGTAATGCTATGGCGAACGTATCGTGGCAATTATCATCTATAAACATTCCGGGAAAAGGTATAATTAAGTACGAATATACACCACTTATAAAGTTTAGTGAATACTCTAGAACCGAGCCATTGCTGTGTATTACAAGAGTTTTTAGAAATGTCATTTATTGGGGCGAACAAATATCTGCAAATATGTCCGTCCCTCTTAATTATCATGAACCGTACTATGAGCCTCCTTACACAATGTCATTGACAAAAGTGGAGCAACCGAGCATTTATTCGATGAGGTTCTTGAAAAAGATTTCCTATGGCAACACTTCCATTGAGTTTAATTATCAGAGTGATGGACGGCATCTTGCATCCATTGTACAAACAGAGAAAAGTAAAAATGTGACTGCAAGTAGAAATTTCAGTTTCAACATAAACGATCAGCAATTATTGAATCTTTCAATTGGCTCAGGAAGTGATAACCTTGTTTATAAGTTTAGTTATGCGAGTAAATACACAAGTGATTACACTGACCATTGGGGTAATTATGGCAAGTCGAATACGCCAGAAGATATAGGTAATTTTCAAGTAAGTGTTGATAATACAAGTTTTAGTGAATCTGACATGAAGAGCCTTTTATCTCGAATCAGCAATCGTGCAATACTCCTAAATCGCGAATCTGGAGACATTCCAGAATACTTCAAACTTAAACTACAAAGTAGCGTCAATGGCGATAGTAGAAGCGCGACATCTCCCAATGTACATGGTGTATTGAGATCAATAACTTATCCAAATGGCGGCTCGACATGGTTCACATATGAAAACCACAGATTCTTAACTGCTAATTCTGCGGATGGAAAACTCATAACAGACAGAACTAAAATGCGAATAATTGAAGGTGGTGGTTTCCGTATAAAAAGTATAGTAAATTATTCGGCAGATGGAGAACAAGTATCGCGTGATGATTATTGTTATGGTTATACAAATAAAGAGTTAGCATCGGTAAAAATTCCATTTCCCAAATTGTCGTCAAATTATGATGACGAGCACACTGGTTGCGGCGAAGCTGTGGTTGATCCCAATGTACTGACATATATGAATTTCGACTATTCAACGTCAACTATTCCAAGAGGCTTTATAAAAATGATTTTAGGCAGAACATGTGGTCAATACTCATTCGATGATGCAAATAGTTATGCCAATCAACCCGCATGGTGGTGGAATGCCAGATTTAGTGCTACTAATTTTAGGAGTTTGTTGGGCGATCGCCCCGCTGTGGTGTATCCTGAAATAACTATATATCATGGAGGATTACCAACGACTAATTCGTGCATTAGTAAGACTGTTTTGTCTTACGATATATATCGTAAAGACTACACTGCTAATAATTACTATCTCTGTGCTATAGATAATATTACACCATATATAGCCTATTATGAGCCAATATATTATGACGAACGAGAGAAACCTTACTATATTGATAGTAAGGAAGTCAGGTACTGTAGTGGTGGAACAATTTTATATTGTGACGAAAAGCCAGAGAAGGTCAATCAGCTAAAAAGCAAAGTGGAGTATGTAAAACGAACAGTATACGCAAATGTAAAAGATTGGATTCCTGTAACATCCGAAGAATATGATTATAGGGAGTACACTATGCAAAAATATGGTTTTACATATAGCAATGCTTATGCGACTGCACATTGCAAACAAGCTACAATACATAATGTAGGACATTGCGTTGGTAAAAATGAAGAATACGTTCCTCTTTCTATTTTTTATGGTCCCATATTGGATAGAAAAGGTACTAACAGATTGCGTAGCAAGAAAGTGAAAGAGTATTCTGGTATTTCCTCAAATTCGACAAGTTTGACAGAGAGTTATGAATATGTATATGGTAACCATATCAGTAGCAAAAAATATTGGGATTTCGTCGAAAAGCAAGATGCTTTTTCTTTTGTTGGTGAGGCAACAGATAATAGTTCTTCCATTGTAACCAAGATGACTTTGCAGAACATGCTTGCACTAATAACGTCAGCGTCAACAACAGCAACGTCAAGTATGGGCCAACGACAGATAGATGGCTATAAGATAGAATATGGCGAGTATAACAATGATGGGAAATATAGGAAGTATAGTAGTAGTGGTAGTTATATTTACCCTCGTACTTTTTATGAATTTGATGGCAAGAATTGGATTGAAAGCATCAATGTTGAATCGTATACGACAAATGGTAAACCTATTGATATTGTTGACAAGAAGACTGGCATTCACACTATATATTTATGGGGATATGGAAATGAAAGGTTGATAGCCGAAATACAAAACGCAACAATGTCGGCATTATCATCAGTCATTTCCTCAATAGATTTGGATGCTCCGGATGAAGGGTTGAAAAAACTTCGTCAGAATAACGCTCTAACGCAGTCGTTGATAAAAACTTGGACATACAAACCACTTTGTGGAGTAAAGACATTTACTGACGAAAATGGTGTTGTATACGAATATGAGTACGACGCATTAGGACGATTGACCAAAGAAAGCAAGCAAGGAGAAGTGGTTGCAACACATCAGTATAACTATCACAATTAACCTATTATGAAAACAAATATACGCTTAATACGTTTGCTAATTGTGCTATTAGTGCTGCTACATGGTCATAATGCATTTTGTCAAAAAATGGCAGGAAGCAGCATAACCACTCGTACCTATACAGTCAAAGATAAATACATATCTAATACCGTGTATGACAATGGATTGGGTGATGTAATAGAAGAGGTTGCAGAAGGGGTGACTCCCAATGGTGGCGACTTAGTAACGTTGCATGAGTATGACAAATATAGGCGCGAGATAAAGACGTGGTTGCCAGCCGAAGTAAAGAGTGGTGGAACTTATGTGCCGTCGGATAAAGTTATCTCGGCTGCCAAAACAAATTATAGCGATGCATCACCATTTGAACAGAAAACGTATGACGAATTTCGATACAACAATGTAGCTTCTGTAAGAAAAGCAGGCGATGTGCGAAAGAACAAGCCAACAACAATATCTAACGAGATTATTCAAGGTATAGGCTTTGGACAATATTACAACAACTTAACATTCTCTTCGTCAGAAACATATTGGCGCACACGACAAGTGGACGAAGATGGTGTATACACTGAAGAGTGGCGCGACAAGAAAGGAAACCTAAAGGCAAGTACAACAAGTGTAGGCAAAACATTTTATGTGCACGATGACAAAGGCAATTTGATATATGTTGTGCCACCTCAACTGACCGAATATCTATATTCTGAGTACACAACCAAGGGACAATCTATCTGGAATTCATCCACCGATGCTGTAAAAAAGTATGCGTATGTGTATGAATATGATGGAATGAACCGTTGTATCAGTAAGAAATTGCCAGGAGTAGAGCCTACATATTACGTATATAACAAGGCTGGGCAATGTATTTTGCAGCAAGATGGCAATATGCGAAAACGCGGAGAATGGCGTTTTACGATACCAGATGTTTTTGGACGTGAATGTATTACTGGTGTATGCAAAAACTCGTTTAAGTATAGCGAATGTCCACTGAGTGCGGCAATTGTATATGCCACACGCAGTAATTCTGGCTCGTACAGAGGTTACAGCGTTACGGGTTTGCAGTTGGCAAATGCAACTATACATACTATAAACTACTACGACGACTACGATTATATAGGAAAGTTCGGTTTTTCTACCAACATGAACTTCGTATCGTCGAGTACCCAGTATGTGCGCGATGCATCGGCAGGCAAAGGACTGCTGACTGGCTCATTGGTTGCTTGTTTCGATGAAGGAGGACAGAATGGGAAATTCATCTACAGTGCAATATATTACGATGCTCGTCGTAACGTGGTGCAGGTTAGATCAACTAACTTGAAAGGTGGAATAGATGTGACAAGCACTGCCTATACATACACCGACAAACCATTGCAGACCATAACCACACACACCATAGACAGCACAACGAAGACAGAGTGCTATTGGTATACCTACGACAATGCCGAGCGCTTGAAGACTGTGAAATATAGCATAGCCGACAATGCATCTACAGTGAAGACTTTAGCGCAAAACACTTACGACTTCGCAGGACGATTGATACGCAAGGAACGAGGAAACATTCGTATACAAACGCTGACGACAACGTATGACTACAACATATTGTCGGCTGTTACTCGTATTCAGACTGGTACTCTGTTTTTAGAAAGGTTGCATTATGGCGATACCCCAGATGCTTATGCAGGTTATTCCCCCAAATACAATGGCGGCATATCCTCTATAGAATGGACAACCGACAACCTTACGCGTGGCTATAATTATACATACGACAGTGCCGACCGCCTAACTAAAGCACAATATAGAGATAATCAGGATATAAATATAAATAATAGATACACTACCACTTACGCCTACGATCGTAATGGTAATATTACCAAGTTGACGCGCCGAGGCAAAATGGCAGACGGCACATACGACCTTGTGGATGATCTAACGCTGAAATACAATGGTAACCAACTAACCAAGGTTACTGATGCCGTAGAAATCGCCACGTCTGCAGGCAGTATGGACTTTACCGACAGAGCTAATGTAGATAATGAGTATACCTACGATGCCAACGGCAATATGACGCGCGACCTCAACAAAGGCATAACAAGCATAACATACAACGTGCTCAATCTGCCAGCCAAGGTCACATTTAGCAACGGCGTGACAGTCATGTATACCTACGATGCCAATGGAAATAAGCTAAAGACCATCCATAAATCGGCGACAGAGACGCACACAACCGAATATTGCGGCAGCCACATCTACGAAGATGGCATCCTAACACGCACGCTTTTCGATGGCGGCTATATAACATACATTGGCACAACGCCCAAGTATCACTACAACATCACCGACCACCAAGGCAACATACGTCTTGTAGTCAATGCTTCAGGCTCCACAGTGGAGCAATTTACGCACTACTACCCCTACGGATTGCCCTTTGCCGAAGGCAAAAACGCCACACTCCAGCCCTACAAATACAACGGCAAAGAACTTGATACCGAAGATGGCCTCAACCTCTACGACTATGGCGCACGCCACTACGATGCTGCCCTATGCCGATGGAATGCT
>JAFYCM010000097.1 GCA_017539645.1 Bacteroidales bacterium | reverse complement strand
ATCTATTCCGTATTCTGGCGGCACGGGTACATTTATGATGGTCGGTACTAATTTCGCACTTAGTGATGATGCAACGGCAGGCTTCTACGACATCACAATGACCGACGCAGGCAACGGCAGGTGGAATGTATCTATTCTGAAAACCGCCGGTCAGATGGATGTCGTGCCCGACCAGACCTACACAGGCAGCGAAATCAAGCCTGAGCCGCTAGTTATGGCAGGTTCGCAGAATCTTACCAAGGGTACTGATTATGAGTATTCATATACCGATAATGTTAATGTTGGCACAGCGAAAGTGACGGTAACATTCAAAGGTGATTATGCCTCGCTTGGCAGTGTTGAAAAGACCTTCAAAATCAACAAAGCTACACCAACATTCACAGCCCCAGAAAAGCAGACAATCAACTGCCAACAAACCTTGGCTAACGTAACTCTTTCTGATGGTTATCGCCTCGTGAATGCAGAACAAACCTTGGCAATTGGTGATAATACCGTAGCGCTCATCTACAACCCAGATGAGAATAATTACGAAAATGCTACGGGCAATATGACTGTGGTTGTAGAGCACAAGTCGGTGGTTACCGATGAAGCTATTGCAGCTACTTGCACTGAAGCAGCCATCACGGAAGGTTCACACTGCGAGGCATGCCACACAACAGTTGTTGCACAAACATCGGTTGGCGAACCTCTCGGTCACGCTTGGGGCGAATATATTCTCGATGGCGACCAAACCTGCACCGAAGATGGTCATAAGACAGCATCTTGCACGCGCGAAGGCTGCACCGCGACCAACCAAGTTGTAGCTGAAGGTACTGCGCTCGGTCACGCTTGGGGCGAATATATTCTCGATGGCGACCAAACTTGCACCGAAGATGGTCATAAGACAGCATCTTGTACACGCGAAGGCTGCACTGCAACAAACCAAATTGTGGCAGAAGGCGCTGCACTTGGTCACGCCTTTACAAACTATGTTTACAACAACGACGCAACTAAACTTGCTGATGGCACCGAAACAGCTGAGTGCGACCATGGTTGTGGCACTACCGACACGCGTACGGCTGTAGGCACAATGCTCCCTGGCACAGTTACCACTGTAAACGAAGTTGAAACAGAAAAACAGCATGCTAAGAAGTACATCGAAAACGGCAAGTTGATTATCGAAGTCAACGGCGTGAAGTACGATGTAACGGGACGCGTGGTGAAGTAATAAGTGGTAAGTAGCAATGGGGCATGCCCCATTGTCGAATAAGTCATAAGTATGGCGACTGCAGCAATGTGGTCGCCATTTTTGTACATAAATAGCTGATATTTGTGCATTTCGATAAATATAATGTCAGTTTTTTTGCGTAGTATTTATACTACCCATTCGAAATAAACACTAATTTCGCTTCGGCTAATTTTGGGTCTCTTTTGAAAGAAGAGACTATCATTAACTATTAATTATAAACGCGTTATGAAAAAAATCAATTTACTTTCTTTTTGTTTCGCATTGTTGCTGCCCTGCGCTGTGGCAACAGCGGAAAATGTTGTCACTCTCACTGAAGAGACAGAAGCTATTACACTTGCCGATGGCGATGTGCTTACTGGCACTGGTGGTGCCAACACTCATGTGTCGATTGCCGACGGCGCTTCGGTGACACTTAGCAACGTTACCATTGCGGCTACAACTTATGACGAAGACCACAAATGGGCAGGCCTCACATGTCTTGGCAATGCCACTATTACGCTTGCCGATGGCACTACTAATACCATTAAGGGTGGCCATGAGACTTATCCTGGCATTTACGTGGCAGAAGGCTACACGCTAACCATTGAGGGCAACACAGGAATACTCGTTGCAAGTAGTAATGTAAACCAATATGAACAATCATTCGGAGCTGGCATTGGTGGTGGTAGACATATAGATTGCGGCAATATCACAATCAATGGCGGCGTAATAAATGCTACGGGTGGATACCAAGCCGCTGCTATAGGTGGTGGCGGATATAGCTCTTATGGCAGTATAACTATCAATGGTGGCACTATTACAGCCATAGGAGGAGAAGAATCCGCTGGCATTGGCTGCGGAAACCAAGGGCATGTACAGTACGACTACGATAGTGACGACATTTCAATTATTAGCAACATTACAATTACTGGAGGCACCATCATTGCTACTGGTGGTGGATCCTATGGCTCTACTGGTGGTGCGGGCATTGGTGTTGGTGGCACCAATGGCGAATGTGGCAATATCACTATTTCAGGTGGTCACATCAAAGCTACAGGTGGCTCTGGTGCCGCTGGCATAGGTTGTGGATATTGCTTCTATAGTAACTCTGTCTGTGGAAACATAACTATTTCGGGCGGCACAATCGAAGCCACAGGCGGTGAAGGTGCTGCGGCCATTGGTTGTGGAGTTGCGGATGAAGAATATGGTAGCTATGAAGGGTGTAAATCTATCACTATCACAGCGGACATTGCTAAGCTCCAAGCTGTAAAAGGTACGGGTGCTCTTGATTGCATAGGAAGAAGTGTAGCATCAAAATCGGCATGTGGCTCTGTAACCATCGGTGGAGTAACGTATTGGAATCAAGAATATAATGAATACGATTTTGTATCGGATGGAGAGTATCAAAATGGTGGTGAAGCGTATCTAACGAGCGAAAGCATCGTATATCCATCGATAGCTACGCCAAGTGTAACAATAGCGGCTGCCACCTACAATGGTGAGGCGCAAAGCGTAGTGGTGAAAGATGGCGAAACCACTCTCACCCTAAACGAAGATTACACTGCAACGCTTTCCGAGAATGGCTACATAAACGCAGGCAACTACACAATAGCGATAACCGGCCTTGGTAAATACGAAAATACTTATGCCGACAAGACTTTCACCATTAATCCGAAAGAACTCACAGCAGCCAACGTAGCCAACATAGCATCGCAGACGTACACAGGCGAGAGTCTCACACCAGTAGTAGTCGTAACCGATGGCGCGACAACGCTTAGCGAAGATGTCGATTACTATGTAAAGGGACCAAAGATGTCAATCGTCGATGCTGATTCATATATACATACTGTCGTAGGTATGGGCAACTATAGCGGCGAAGTAGATAAGAGCTTTGAAATAACCAAAGCCGACCCAGAAGAGCCAGAGAACCTTGTTGCCACACAAGACCAAACGCTTGCCGAGGTTGAACTTCCCGAAGGTTGGGCTTGGGTAGATGCTTCTACAAACGTTGGCAATGAGATTGGCGACAAAACGTTCCCTGCTACATACGCTGGAAGCACCAACTACAAGGCTACTACGGCCGATTTGACCGTAACAGTATCTCGCGGCGCTGTTACCGCAGTAAACGGCGTTGATGCAGAAAAACAGCATGCTAAGAAGTACATCGAAAACGGCATATTGATTATCGAAGTCGATGGTGTGAAGTACGATGTAACTGGACGCGTTGTGAAATAAAGCAATGGGGCATGCCCCATTGTCATAATAAGTATTAAGTATGGCGACTACAGCAATGTGGTCGCCTTTTTTTGTATTGGAAAAAGGAACACAGATTACGCAGATTAAACGGATTTTCAGGATTTATAATCTGCGTAAATCTGTTCAATCAGCGGCATCTGTGTTCTAACAAGGCTGCCATAATATGACAGCCCTACAACCCAACCGACATACTACACTACTCTCTACACTCTACCCTCTAAACAAAAATTTTGACTTCTCAACATTCCACCTACTTTTTGTGTTCGCTAAACGTCTGATATGTAGCTGATACAATGCTACTTATCCCAATAGTAAATAATATATCCAACCCCATGACACTGAAAATTTACATAAATACATTACGGCTAAACGCCCAACCTTCCGATGATGAAAGTTCGCCATCGGTGATGGCAAGGTTTCCATAGGTGTTGAAAGTTCGCCATCGGTGATGGGAAGGTTTCATAATGATGTTGAAAGTTCGCCATCGGTGATGGGAAGGTTTCACAATGATGTTGAAGGTTCGCCATCGGTGATGGGAAGGTTTCACAATGATGTTGAAGGTTCGCCATCGGTGATGGGAAGGTTTCACCATAAGTAGGAATGTGAATTATCAGTTTTCAGCAGACATTTTTAGTTAATCACATAATAATCATGAAATTATGATAGAAAGTAATCAACTAAACACAGCGTGGTTGAGGCTTGCATCAGTAATAAGGATTGCAAATTCAGTTCAGGCGGATTTATAATCCGCCGTTGCTGAGGAGCGGATTTGAAATCCGCAACTCATAAGTCGGGGATTGCAAATCCCCTCGAACGGGAAAAATCTGCGTAAATCTGTTCAATCAGCGGCATCTGTGTTCTAACAAGGCTGCCATAATATGACAGCCCTACAACCCAACCTACATACTACACTACACTCTACTCTCTACCCTCTACGCTCTACTCTCTACTCTCTACGCTCTACTCACTCCACTCTCCACTAAATCATTTCCCGCATAGTTGCGAAAGCAACATCTTGAACTCTTTGTCGGGATATATGATTTTCCTCGCAAAGATGGCTTCGCTGTTGCGGAAATCTTCGATGTCTTCTTTGGTGAATACGTATGGATTGCCACGCTTCCAATCTACCTTTCGCAAACATGAGTGCATACGATCCTGTTCAATATCGTATACATTTTTATAGAATGGAGAATCGGCAACAATAGTCTGCAAGAATACCTCATCGGGGCTAAAAGTGTATTTGAACATACGTCGAATCTCTTGTTCGCGCTCTAAGACATGCGTAGCGAGCGCATCGGTTATGCTAAACCACTGAGGACCTTTATATAATGTCAGTTTATAATGACGCTTCAGACCTGTAATCTGGCTAAACTTTACAGAAAGTTTGTTGATGGCGTAGCCTCCACGGCACAATAAGGATCGATGCTCTCTGAACCACCGTGTTGCTAAAATATAGTTTTGCGACCTATACTTAAGTGCCTCTTCGTGGAACTTACCACGCGAAAAGCCAACAAACTCCTTACCTCTATGCGACTCGAAAAATTCATTGATATATGCTTGGCTTTTTATTGGCATATCTGTGCCAGAAATCAGATGGTAATAGTCGAACGGACCATACTTTTTCGCCTCTTTTAGCAATCTGTATTCTGCGTAGACCTCCGAGATGTCGCCCCATCGAACGTCGACCACGTCCGTTTTTATCAAATGAACTCTTTCGCTCTCTATGCCGCTCAGCAACGACAAGTCGTTTTTCTTATCCAAATGAATCACTATGCTGCTGTTGTCGGAATGCAACATCTCTACCAAGAACTCCATCTGTTCTCGAAAAGCTTGAGCATCTCCGCAGCGTTCGAGGTGTGTCAGCACCATATATACATGATTCATGCTATCTATTTTTCAAACGGGGGGCAAAAATACAACTATTCGCAACTGCACATCTGAAAAAATAGCTGCTTACTTTGAGATATTCTCTTATATTTGGCGTGCAAACGTTTGTATTCGTGAGAATACTATTAATAGACAACCAACATTTTACAACCAAAGTGATGAAAAACAACAAGAAAAACCTGTTTGTAGCCCTTGTGCTACTGATATTTACAGGCGTCGAGGCACAGACCATAAAGGTTGGTGTATGCGACTGGATGATACTAAAACGCCAAAAACTTGGCGAGATTTCCCTTGCAAAGCAAATTGGTGCCGATGGCGTAGAGATGGATATGGGCGGTCTCGGCAGCAATCCCCAATTCAAAAACAAACTCCGCGACGACGAAGCTTCCGTTGTAGCGTTCAATCGCGCTGCCGACAGTCTGAACATTGAAATTGGCGCTATGGCTATGAGTGGTTTCTACGGCCAGAGCTTTGCCACCAAAGAGACCTACAAAGAGCTCATCGAAGATTGTCTGAATACCATGGATAAGATGGGTGGCGTGAAGGTAGCATTCCTTCCGCTCGGCGGCTGCGGCAATGGCTGGACCGACGACAAAGCTCTTCGCAAAACCATAGTTAAACGCTTGCACGAAGTGGGCGAGATGGCCAAACAACGCGGCAAAATCATAGGCATCGACACTCCTCTCGATGCAGCAGGCAACCTCAAGTTGCTCAAGGAGATTAAGAGCGACGGCATACGTATTTTCTACAAATGGCAAACTGCGGTGGAAAACAATCGCGACATCTGCGCCGAAATAAAAAAACTTGGTGCTAAAAACATTGCAGCTTTCCACTCGTCGAGCATCGACAGCGTTTGCTTGCGCGACGACAAAGCCATCGACGCTGTAGCTATCATAAATACGCTCAAAGATCTCAAATGGAGTGGCTGGTTCTTCGTAGAGCGCAGCCGCGATGTATCGAAAGTTAAGGACGTTCGTTATAACTATTCCAACAACGTGCATTACCTGAAGAGCCTCCTTGGCACTTTGGCCGCTCCCGAAGTGGCACTCGACAGCACGGGACGCGATCCGCAATATGTAAACGCCATTCTTAAACGTGCTCAAAAAGTTACCGACAAGCTAAACATCACTTACCAACCTAAGGGCCGCAACGTGCTGAATATTGTAGCCAACCGCTACTTTGAGCTTAACGATATTTATGCCGAGCGCGACACGCTGAAGAAGAAAGACAAGAAACTTGCGCAAGCCACTGCCGACTCGAAACTCTACAGAAGTCACTTTGGCTACGATGCTAAACTATCTATGTATCTGAAGCCTCACGAGATAGAGACCGTAAAAGATGTTATGACCTTCAATGTGCTACACGTCACTTTCGATGCACATTGCGATATGATACCTACGCTCACCGACGAGGAGAAAGCGCAAATTATGGCGTGGCTCATCGAAGCTCGCGAACTTGCCATCGACGCAGAGAGTTCAAACAAGAAACACGAGGTTTTCGGTAAATACAAAGGCCGCATAAATAATTACCTCAGTGGTCGTGGCTACGACCTTGTGAAGGAGCGTGAAGCTTGGTACGAACGCATCAAAGCAAGAGGAGGTACGATATAATTATGAAACGAATCATAAGTATGGTGCTTGCACTTGCCGCAATGGCAGCGAGTGCACAAACTCAAAGTGGCATAACTAATACTCGTCAAAGTCAACATGCCAAGATGACAGCAGCCCCAATAAATGCCGTGAAATGGACTGGCGGTTTCTGGGGCGAACGCTTTGGCGTGTTTAGCGAAACTTCGGTGCAGAGCATGTGGCAGACGTGGCAAACCGACGAGGCCCACGGATTCGAGAATTTCCTCATTGCTTCGGGCGAGAAAGAGGGTACACACCAAGGCCCGCCATTCCACGATGGCGATATGTATAAATGGCTCGAGGCGGTCGCTTCGGTCTACGCCATCAACCACGACCCCGAACTCGATAAGATTATGGACCGATTCATTGGCTGCGTAGTTAAGAGTCAGCGCGCCGATGGATACATACATACGCCTGTAATTATTGCCGAACTGAATAAGAAATTAGCAGCCAAGACGGAAGCTAAAGACGAAACCGTCATTGGTACAGCCACTGGCACTGCCGACGAAGGTGCTTTTGGCAACCGCTTGAATTTCGAGACGTATAACCTCGGTCACCTCATCACTGCTGGCATCATGCACAAACGCGCAACGGGCAAGACTACGCTCTTCAACTGCGCTGTGAAGGCTGCCGACTTCCTTCTCCATTTCTACGAGACATCGTCGGCCGAATTGGCTCGCAACGCCATCTGTCCGTCGCACTATATGGCCATTGCCGAGATGTATCGCGAGACGGGCGATAAGAAATACTTAGACCTCGCGCAACACTTCATAGATATTCGCGGCATGGTGGAGAATGGCACCGACGACAACCAAGACCGTGTGCCATTCCGCGAGCAATACACCGTGCTTGGTCATGCCGTGCGCGCTACGTATCTCTATGCTGGCGTTGCCGATTTGTATCTCGAGACAGGCGAGGAACAACTCATGAAGAACCTCACCTCCATCTGGAACGACCTTGTGACGCGTCGTATGTACATCACTGGCGGTTGCGGCGCGCTCTACGATGGCACTTCGCCCGATGGCACCAACTACACGCCCGACAGCATTCAGAAGGTGCACCAGAGCTTTGGTCGCCCATACCAGTTGCCGCAATCTACGGCGCACAACGAGACTTGCGCCAACATTGGTAACATGCTCTTCAACTGGCGTATGTTCGAAGCTACCGCCGATGCTAAGTATGTAGATGTCATGGAGACGTGCTACTACAACAGCATCCTTAGCGGCATCTCGCTCGACGGCAAGCGCTATTTCTACACCAATCCGCTCCGTCTCTCCGACGAACTGCCCTACACACTCCGTTGGCCGAAGGAACGCACGGAATATATCAGTTGTTTCTGCTGTCCGCCAAACACGCTGCGCACGCTCTGCGAAACACAAGATTACGCCTACAGCATTGCCGAGAATCATATCTACGTAAATATGTATGGACAAAACACCTTCGCTACCAACCTTGCTGGCGTTGGCGACATAGAACTTGCGCAGGCAAGCGACTACCCATGGGACGGCAATGTGGGCATAACTATAAACAAGCTCAAGGGCAAAAAGGAGTTTACGCTTAGCTTGCGCATTCCGCAGTGGTGCGAAGGTGCTACAGTGGCTGTGAATGGCGAGGCTATCGGCGGCAACATTGCTGCTGGTAGTTATGTAAATATAAAACGCACGTGGCGCAAAGGTGACAAGATAGAATTCACCATGCCTATGAATGCCGAGATTGTAGAGGCAAATCCGCTTGCTGAGGAGTGTCGCGGTCAGGTGGCTGTGCGCCGCGGACCAGTGGTCTACTGCCTCGAAAGTCAGGATATTGATGGCGAAGACATCGACAATATTGCTATTGGTATAGATACCAAGTTTACGCCCGAAGAGATGACTATTGCTGGCAGCCGCGTTGTGGCATTGGCTTGCGACGCCGTTTGCCGCAGCGAGAAGAATTGGAATGGTGTTCTGTATCGCAAAGCAACGGCCGAGAGCAACAAGAAAAAAGTTCGTTTCATTCCCTATTATGCTTGGGGCAATAGGGACAAAGGAGAGATGACCGTATGGGTGCCAAGAGCATATTAATCATACTTATGGGTATGTATGCTGCTGTGTCGGCGTCGGCACAAGCGGTAGAAATTGATGTTGAACCAGGAGCATACACCATAGAAGAGGCGCTGCAGAAGGCGCGCATCATGCGTCTGCATGGCGATGCCGACAAGTTTACGCTTCGCCTCAAGTCGGGCATCTACCGATTGAATGCGCCTGTAGTCATTCGTCCCGAGGACAATGGCGTGACTATAGTAGGCGATAGCAAAGCCGAAATTAGTGGTGGCATACGTATAGAGAATTGGCACCGCGAAGGCAAGATGTGGTGGGCGCAAGTGCCACGTTTCAATGGTCGTCCGCTGCTCTTCCGCCAGATGTGGGTGAATGGCCAAAAAGCAGACCGCGCTCGCGATGTGCAGAACTTCGACGATATGTATCGCATACTCTCGCTCAACAAGCAGAAAGAGGAGATATACGTTCCAGTAGCTGCCGTGAAGAAGATAGCCAAGAGCGATGGCGTGGAGATGGTTATCCATCAGATGTGGTGCACCGCCAACTTGCGCATCAAGGGCGTAAAGATGCTTGGCGACAGTGCCGCACTCACGTTCCATCAGCCCGAGAGCCACATTGAGTTTCGCCAGCCTTGGCCGCAGCCAATGGTAACTTCCGATGGGCACAACTCGGCTTTCTATCTCGCGAATGCCAAAGCACTCCTCGACGAGAAGGGCGAATGGTGGCTCGACGAGAAGGCCGAGCGTGTATACTACATTCCGCGCGATGGCGAGAACATGAACTCTGCCGACGTGGAAGTGCCTGCCCTCGAGACACTTATGGAGGTGCTTGGCACGCTGGACAATCCTGTTAGCAACGTAACTATCGATGGCGTAAGTTTTAGTTATGCCACGTGGCTTCGTCCAAGTTTCTACGGACACAATCCGCTACAGGCTGGAATGTATATGACGGAGGCTTACAAGATACGCCCGCAGATTTCGCGTCCCAATGGCGACCACAAACTCGACAATCATGGTTGGGTTGGTCGCCCGTCGGCAGCTGTGACGGTAAACCATGCCAACAATGTACGTATACAAAATTGTGTTGTAACGCATTGCGCTTCAACGGGAATAGACTTCAACGAGAATGTAGTTGACGGCGAAGTGTCGCGCTCGCTTGTTGAGGATTGTGGCGGCACGGGCATCTTGGTTGGCACCTTCGGTCCTGCTGGTCACGAGGCACATCAACCCTACGACCCAACGGACCGCCGCATTGCTTGCTCGGGTTGCTTGATAGCCAACAACATCATCACCAACGTAACCAATGAAGATTGGGGCACGGTGGGCATTGGAGCAGGCTACGTACGTAATATTATCATACGTAACAATGAAATATCTGAAGTTTCATACACTGGCATAAGTATGGGCTGGGGCTGGAATCAGCAGATTGGCGTGATGGGCAACAACCGCGTAGAACGCAACTTGATACATCATTATGCTAAGCACATGTACGATGTGGCTGGCATATATACGCTTGGCAGTCAGCCGCACAGCTTCATTCAAGAGAACACTGTTCGCGACATATACACTCCGCCCTACGCTCACGACCCCAACCACTGGTTCTACCTCTACACCGACGAAGGGTCCAACGGCATAACTATGCGCAACAATTGGACTCCCTCGGAGAAATTCCTAAAGAACAGCAATGGTCCAACCAACACGTGGGAAAACAACGGTCCGATGGTGGCGGATAGCATCAAAGCGCTTGCGGGAGTTGAGAATTGAAAATTGAAAGTTGAAAATTCATGAACCTTGAACTTTCAACTTTGAACTTTCAACCCTAAACTTTGAACTCTGAACTTTCAACTTAATACTTAGAACGTATAAACTTATTACTTACAACTTAATGAGAATAAAGACTTTAGCGTTATTGATAGCTATGTATATAGGCACAGGAATAGCTTCGGCGCAGACATGGATATGGTATCCAGGCGACTACGAGATTTGGCTCGGCAACAAGATGAACAATCGTCGCACGGAGCGTGGTGCATTCTTTCCACCATTTTGGCGTCAGGAGAGCCATTTCGTGACGGTGGAATTCTCTACGCAAGTTGACCTCGCTGCTGCCGAGGAACTTACGATAGCCGCCGAAGGAACTTTCAACATAAAGATTGACGGCAAACTTCAGTTTGGCATGCCGCAGAAAATCACCATTCCTGCGGGTCAGCACAAGATAAATATCAAAGTGCACAACCAAGTCACACCGCCCGCACTCTTTGTGAGTGGCGCTACCATAAAGTCGGGCAGCCACTGGAAAGTGACGTCCGAAGACAAAGAGTGGATAGACGAGAGCGGCAAAGCTTCCGACACCTCTACCACAACCTATATGCAGGCTGGCAGCTGGAATTTCAACGATGCTCTATCGCTCCCTTCGCAGTTTAGCCTTGTTCGCGATGCACAAATAGCAGTTAGCAAAGATGGCAACCTCTACGACTTTGGCCGCGAGACCTTTGGCTACGTGAAATTGCACGGGATAATAGGCAACGGAAAAATTGGAGTGTTCTACGGCGAAAGCCCCGAAGAGGCACGCGACGAAGAGCATTGCGAAACGCTCGACTATCTGCAAGTGGCCGATGGTATGGTTACGAACCTTGCTACCAACGAAACGGTGCAACTCGATAATATATACGTATTTAGCAACAGTAAAGCTTTCCGATATGTATATATAAAGACCGAAGGCAACGTAGATGTGGCTAACGTATCGATGGACTATGAATATATGCCCGAGACGGCCGTTGGCACATTCCGCTGCAACGACGAACTCGTCAACCGCATGTGGGAAGTTGGACAATACACGCTGCAACTCACCACGCGAGAGTTCTTCATCGACGGCATAAAACGCGACCGTTGGGTGTGGAGCGGCGATGCTTCGCAGAGCTATCTGATGAACTACTACCTCTTCAACGACAACGAAGAGGTGAAGCGCACCATGTGGCTTCTCGCTGGTAAAGAGCCCATAAGTAGCCATATAAATACCATTATGGACTACACCTTCTACTGGCTCATATCTATTTATGACTATTATATGTATAGTGGTGATGCTCAGTTTCTTGCGCAGATTTATCCCAAGATGCTTAGCTATGTCGACTACGTAGAGAGTCGCACCGATGCCGATGGCCTTGTGCAAGGTTTGGCAGGCGACTGGGTGTTTGTAGATTGGGCCGACAAGCCAATGGACAAGCACGGTCAACTCAGCTTCGAGCAAATACTATACTGTCGTGCGCTTGAGGCCACAGCCAAAGTGGCGGCTCTCGTTGGCGATAGCGAAAACGAACAAAAAATTGCAGCGCGTGCAGCCGACGTGAAGAGCAAACTTCTGCCATATTTCTGGGACGACACCAAGAAAGCCATCGTTCACAACCGCATCGACGGCAAGCAGAGCGACGAAGTGTTCAAATTCAGCAACATCTTCGCCATCATGTTCGACTATCTGAGCGACGAACAGAAAAAGGAGGTAGAAAAGAGTGTGCTTCTCAACGATGAGGTGCTCAAGATCACCACGCCCTACATGCGATTCTACGAGATGGAGGCACTCTGCCAACTTGGTGCACAAGAGCAAGTGATGCGCGAGATGAAAGCCTATTGGGGCGGCATGCTGAGCGAAGGTGCAACCACATTCTGGGAAAAATACAACCCAACCGACAGTGGTGCGCAGCATTTGGCTATGTATGGCCGTCCTTATGGCAAGAGCCTTTGCCACGCTTGGGGTGCGAGTCCTATCTATTTGCTCGGACGCTACTATCTTGGCGTGCAGCCAACAAAGCCTGGCTACGACGAGTATGAAGTTCGCCCATCGCTTGGCGGACTGAAATGGATTGAGGGCGATGTGCCTACGCCATTTGGTAAGATTCATATACGTATGAACAAAAAGCGCGTCACCGTGAAGAGCGATGGCGGAAAAGGCGTACTCATAGTAGGTAAGAAACGAGTAGAAATACCATCAGGAAAAGAGATAAGTGTAAGATTATGATTAGAATAAAAATGCTTGCTGCGTTGTCCATAGCTATATTGGCAACGTCGTGCAGCACTGTAGAAGTGGAAGTGGCAACCCCAACGCCACAAACAGAATATGCAGCCGAACTCTTGAAGTCGCAAAAGGGTGATTTCCGAATAACAATCGCCGTAGAGCCACAAGAGCCTGCCGAAGGTTACTCCATCGAGCGCGAAGGTGATAACATTCGCATCATTGGCAACGATGGCGCCGGTGCTATCTATGCAGCAAACCGACTGAAAGAGATTGCTTTGATATACGGCACACTCGACAGCGTGCGAAACGAGAGCGATGCTCCACAGATGAAGATGCGTGGTGCCTGCGTTGGTTTGCAGAAGACGGTCTATCTGCCCGGACATAAGGTCTATGAATATCCATATACACCCGAAAACTTCCCTTGGTTCTACGATAAGGATTTGTGGTGTAAATATTTAGACCTCTTGGCTTCGGCTAATATGAATACCGTATACTTATGGAACGGCCACCCGTTTGCATCGCTCGTAAAAGTGCCCGAATATCCTTTCGCACCTGAGGTCGACGATGCTACAATGAAGCTCAACCAAGAGATGTTTGCATTCCTCACTGCCGAGGCTGAGCGTCGTGGCATTCGCGTGATACAGATGTTCTACAACATCATTGTGTCCAAGCCCTTTGCCGACCACTATGGCATAAGTACGCAAGATCGCAATCGTCCAATCACGCCTGAGATTAGCGACTACACGCGCAAGAGTATTGCCGAGTTTGTGAAGCAATATCCTAATGTTGGTTTCCTCGTCTGCCTTGGCGAGGCTATGGCCACCATCGACGACGATGTCACGTGGATGACCGAGACCATTATTCCCGGCATCAAAGACGGACTTGCTGCTTCGGGTCGCACCGACACGCCGCCTATCATTCTTCGCGCCCACGACACCGACTGTCCGCGCGTGCTCGAGGCGGCGCTGCCTCTCTATCCGAATATCTACACCATGTCGAAATACACTGGCGAGAGTCTCACTACATATGAGCCCGGCGGTCCTTGGGGCGAGACTCACCGCCAACTGAGCAACGTAGCGCCTATACATATCGACAACGTACATATCCTTGCCAACCTCGAGCCGTGGCGTTGGTCTTCGCCTGCCTTTGCGCGCAAAGCTGTAGAGGCAATGCACAGCGTTCATGGCGCTAAGGGCTTACACCTCTATCCTCAAGCTTCCTACTGGGATTGGCCCTACACAGCCGACAAACTTGCCGATGGCTCGCGTCAACTTCAGATAGAGCGCGACTGGATGTGGTACGATGTCTGGGGTCGTTATGCATGGAACTGCCACCGCACCGACGACGATATTTATTGGCAACGCAGAATTGCTGAATATTATGGCACCGACACGCTCACTGCTCGTTACATAATTGAGGCTTACGACGAGAGTGGCGAGATAGCGCCTAAACTTATCCGCCGTTTTGGCATTACCGAGGGAAACCGCCAATGTCTGCTCCTTGGCATGAAGATTACCCAACTTGTCAACCCTTATAAGTACACTATTTATCCAGGATTTTATGAGAGTTGTGGACCTAAAGGCGAGAAACTTATTGAATATGCCGAACGCGAATGGAAGCACGAGCCTCACGAAGGTGAACTTCCGCTCGACATTGTAGACCAGTGCATTGAGCATGGCGCGAAAGCCGTTGCTGCTATCGAGCGAGCTGCTAAGAATATTCATAATAATAATGATGAGTTCGCTCGTCTCGCCAACGATATGAACTGCTACAAGGCTTTTGCTGAGGCCTTTCGATACAAAGTTTTGGCAGCCAACGAGGCGCTCAAATACAAATGGAGCAAACAGACATCATATCTACACAATGCACTGCCGCTAATGGAAAAGAGCGATTCGTGCTGGAATGTGCTTGTGGAGCTCACAGAGCCCACATACCACTACGCTAATAGTATGCAGACCTCGCAACGCCGCATTCCTGTGGGTGGCGACAACGGCAACTTCAAGACGTGGAAAGAGATGACAAGCGTATATATGCAAGAGACTGAAAGCCTACGCGACAATTTGCAGAAGCTCGAAAATCATAATAGCGATGATGCTCAACTCGACGTTGCAAAAGCGCAAAACTACGCGGTGAAACTCATCACGCCTTTCAAAACTCATGCGCTAAGCAAAGGCGAACAACTCTTTGAAGAGAATCGTGGCGAGATTATCGATGCCATAGCTCCCGAGATTGATGGTATGCAAGCAATGATTCTCAACCGCGACACCACTCGCATTGTAGGCACTACCATAGAGTTCGAGAGCGCCGATTCGGTGATGATGCTCGTTGGCTTCTTCAACGACGACGACCCTAAATTTGCCGCACCGCCCAAACTCGAAGTCGATGCTACGGGCAACGAATATGGTCAGGCTGAGCCCGTCATCTCTAATGCAATAAATATCAAAGGAATGCCTATCGTGAATATTCATGCCTATCACCTTGGTGCAGGTCGTCACGTGATAAACTTGCCCAAAGGCATAATTATGATAGCAGGCTTCACCCAAACTCAACTCAAGCCCCGCGATGCTGGCCTCAATGGCGCTGGCGACGAAGTGGATTGGTTGTTTATGAAATAGAGCGCAGATAAAGCGCAAAGCGTAGAGAATAGAGAGTAGTGTAGATACAATAACTATCTACACTACTCTTTACGTTTTACTCTCTATGCTCAAAAGATCTGCAGAAGAATATTCCACACAAAAGTGTAAAGAATTGTTTTTTTTTGTGAAAAAGGCTAATATTTAGAGGAAGTGAATAAAAATGTATTGCGAGAATACGTATAAACACTACATTTGTACCCGTTTTGATAATGAATATAACCGGTTTTATCCCAAATCAACTCGCTAAAAATTTAGATTATAAGCCATTCCAAAAAAAATTATAAGGATGAAATTTTATTCAATGTTTATGATCTCTGCACTTGTGTGCGGATCAATGGTGTCATGTGTTGACGATGAAGAATCTGACGAAGTAAAAGCTATTCGCGAAGTAGAACTCGCAAAAGAAAAAGTAGAACTTGCTCAGAGCGAAGTAAGCCTTGCAAACTCACAAGCATCCCTCGATCGTACCTATAGATCTATCTACAACGATGCTGTAAGTTCAGTAAAATCTCTCGAAGCTGACGCAAAAGATATTCAACTTCAGCTCGACGATGCTAAAACGAGCACCGCTTATTACGAGAATGTCAAAACTGCTATCACCGAGTGGAACCAGAATCGTATCGCATTCAACGAGGCTCAGATAAAACTCGAAGAGGCTAAGATTGCTGTATACGAGAAGGCTAAAGAGAATGTCATTACATCTGACGAACTCAGCGAAGAGACTCTTAATGCTCAGATTGAATACAAAAAAGAGTATGCTGAATATGTAGCAGCATGGCAGAAAGTTGTAGACGCTAACTACAACCTGAACTACAGCGGTACCTACTACTGGATCAAAGATGCAATTAGCTCACAAATCAAAGTTCTTGTTGGTTCTGAGTATAACTACAGTTCTCCTTCGTACTACATTCCAGTAAACCACGACCTCTACAATAGCGATTACGCTCTCGCAGTGAAAGAGGTGTTCACCAACGGCAGCGACTATCGTTTCTACGATAGCTATCGCGATGGAGCATCTTACAACAACTACAATTTGTATGATGCCTTTGAGTTGACGGAAGCTAAATTGCTCTACAACGACAATTCTTTCATTAACTATAGCTACTATGGCTCATTCGACGCTACCGATTACCTCGCAGCTCTTCAGGCTAACATCGATACTCTTACAAACAGAGTAAACCGCGGTCTTGACTATTATGAGAGCTCTTTGGAAGACTACAAAGAGATTCAGACCAAAGCAAAAGCTGTAGTAGAGACCATCACTAAGAGCCTCGATGACTACACCAAGCTTTTGGCAACTTTGGAGACCTATGCTAAAGACGTTTACACTTCATATCAAGAGTATCAGTATGCATACAGCGTATACGCAGCATACGATGCTTTGTCTGGCATGTCGATAGAAAACCTCGTTATCAACGCACAGGAGAATATCTACAACTACAAGAACAGCATTGCTAACTACAATAGCAATATCGAAAACGCAGCTAACAACGTTACCGACAACGCAACACTTATTTCATACTACACTACTGTTCTTGCACAAATCAAGAGCGAAATCAAAGTTCAGCAAGCTATTGCCGATAAATATGGCAAACTCCTTGGCGCAACAAGCGCAGCAGCTACTACAACTGCAGAATAAGCTACTATTTGCTGAACTATAAAAATTAAGTGATAATATGAATAAACTAATATCAGCAGCCTTTGTAATGCTGTTTGCCCTCACTACTGCAACGATGGCGCAAGAGAAGCCATTCTTCATCTCGGCAACAGTAGGTTACAATAGCTACTTAAGTGTAAATGCTACGGGCGGCAACAGCAGCTACTATTCAGGTGCCAGCGTTGCTTCGCCATCGTGGTCCGACAAAAAGCTGATGGTTGGTTTTGAAGGTGGTGTATATATCTCGAAGAATCTTCGTGTGCTTTTGGGCGGTGGCTACGGCCATAACGAAACGCCTGGCAAAGCAGAATACGTTGGCTCTGAAGAGGCAAATATCCCTTTCTACGGCGAAACTCCCGATAAGAAATCGACCAATGCTACTGCTTTTGTAGGTGCCGACTATTGCTTCAATACCCAACACGTAGTTCCTTTCGTTGGCTTGCGTGGTCGTGGTGCATACGGCAATAGCGAGTTGAAGTACAACAATGCCGAATCGATGGGCAAATCGCTTGCCGAAACTTGGACATACGGCGGTGCAATTGTCTTTGGTGCCGACTATATCTTCCAAGGTGGTCTCATCATCGGTTGCCAGTTCGACCTCTGCTCGTATACCTACGGTGCAGTGAAGTACAAACCTCAACCAGGTTTGGCTACCAACAAAAGCTATTGCCACGACTTTGGTGCTATAGCAGCGCCAATGATTCGCATCGGCTTCAACTTCTAATCAGAGTATTTAGAGCTTTTTTCCAGAGAGGCGTTTGCATTGCAAGCGTCTCTCTCTTTTTTGTACATATAAGAACATCAAATAGTCAAATTGACCTATCGTAATTTTTGTAACTTCGACGCCTAAAATGTTTTGTAACGAAAAAACGCTCCAATGCTCCTAAAAGATATAGTTGGTCAAACCGAGGTGAAGCAACGCTTGCTACATATGTACGCCGAAAATCGCGTGCCGCATGCTATGCTTTTCGCTGGTCCAGAGGGATGTGGAGCGTTGCCGCTTGCTGTGGCTTATGCGCAATATATATGCTGCACTGGCGATAAGAGCCATGGCGACTCGTGTGGCGAATGCCCGTCGTGTCTCAAGTTCAAAAAATTGGCGCACCCCGATTTTCACCAAGTCTTCCCTATCATCAACGCAACGAGCACGCAGACCGTTAGTGACGACCTGCTGCCCAAGTGGCGCGAGATGTTTGCGGCGCATAACTATTTCTCCACGCAGCAGTGGTTCGACTTCATCGGCGGTAAGAAGCAAGGCATAATAGGTACAAACGAGGCTGCCAACATACATAAGAAACTGCGCCTTACGCCCTACGAATCGGAGAAACAGGTGATGCTAATCTGGGCGCCTGAGCTGATGAACGAAAGCACTTCTAACAAGATTCTAAAGATTCTCGAAGAGCCGCCTGCCAATACCATCTTTATGCTTGTGAGCGAAGATTTCGGCGCCATCATACCTACCATACTTAGCCGTGTGCAACGCATAAATATGTCGCCCATCGACGATGATAGTATGTATGCATACGTAAAAGAGCGCTACAACCTCCCCGACGACAAGGCTTGCCGCGTGGTGCATGTGTCGATGGGTAGCGTGTGCCGCCTCGAGTCGATAATTACGATGGACGAAGGCAGCCAGCGCAACCTCGAGTTTTTCAAAGATTTGATGCGCTCGGCATACACATCGAATGTGCAGAAGATTGAAGCTTGCGCCGAATCGCTCAAAAGCCAGTCGACCGAGACTATTAAGAGTATGCTCGTGTATAGCATAAATATGCTGCGCGAGAGTTTTATGTACAACCTCGACAATGCCGCGCTCAGCTACATGACCGACGAGGAGGAGGAGTTTGTGCGTAAATTTGCTCAGTTTGTTCACGTAGGCAACTACGTCAATTTATATAATTTCCTAAACAACGGACTCGCCGAGATTGAACAGAACGGCAGTGTTCGTATCATCATGACGGACCTTATGTTCAGTATGGCAGGTTATCTGCGAATGCCGAGGCCCTGATACTAAATATATTTATACATGAACGATAATACAGAACCCATTGACTTCGACCAAGAAGCACCAGCCGAGAGCCCAACGCCGAGTGTACCTAAGCGTAACTGCGGAACGTGCGCATTGCGAGGCGGCAAGCTTCATACATACGATTGGCTTTCGGACCTTCCCGAGCCACCTGGAGCATCGGACCTTGTTGAAGTGCAATTCAAAAATACGCGCAAGAGCTACTACCGCAACAGTGCCGGCTTGGCGCTCAAGAAGGGCGATATTGTTGCCGTAGAGTCGTCGCCCGGACACGACATAGGCGAGGTGACGCTGCTTGGCCGACTTGTATATCTGCAGATGCACAAAAACCGCATCAACCCAGAGACGTTCGAGTTTAAGCGTATATACCGCGTGGCTCGTCAGTCGGATATTGATAAGTGGCACGAGGCGCAAGATCTCGAAAATCCTACTATGCTCGAGAGTCGCCGCATAGCGCAAGACCTCGGACTAAATATGAAGATTGGCGATGTGGAGTATCAGGGCGACCGCACGAAGGCCATCTTCTACTATATAGCCGACGAGCGCGTAGACTTCCGCGAACTCATAAAGGTGCTTGCCGACCGTTTTCACGTACGTATAGAGATGAAGCAGATTGGCGCACGCCAAGAGGCAGGTCGCATTGGTGGTATAGGTCCGTGTGGCCGTGAACTCTGCTGCGCTACGTGGATGACCAACTTCGTGTCGGTTACCACACATTCGGCGCGTGTGCAAGACTTGTCGCTCAACCCGCTGAAACTCGCTGGTCAGTGCGGCAAACTGAAGTGCTGCCTCAACTACGAACTCGACGTATACTTAGACGCGCTGAAGCAGTTCCCGCCTGTTGAGAAACCGCTCGAAACGGGCGAAGGCACGTTCTACTTCTTCAAATACGACATATTCAAGAAGATTATGTGGTATTCGCCACAAAAAGATAAACCCGTCAACATTGTTGCCGTAGATGCCGACCATGTGCGCGAGGTGTTGGCTCTCAACGAGAAGGGTCAGAAGCCCGAAAAACTCGGCTCGTCGGAACTCGTTGCGGTGACCGAAGAGACTGGCTACAACAACGTTGTGGAGCTCGACGAACTCACTCGCTTCGACGACAAGATTAGCCGCAAGCGTGGTGGCGAAGGTGGCAGACGCAACCGTGGCCGCGACCGCAATCGTCAGAATAATAATAACAACAACGCCAATAATAACGTTGCCGGCGAGCAGCAGCAACCGCGTCAGAACAATGGCGGCGAGCAACGTCAGCGCAGACCTGAGGGCAACGGCAATAACAACGGCAACAACCGCCCGAACAACAATAATAATCGTGACCATCGCCACGGCGGCAATCGCAATCGTGGCGGACAGCAAAACCGCCAGAATGGCAATCGCCCGAATGGTGGCAACGGTGGCGGCAACCAACAGAATGCGGAATAGTTATGATGAAGAAACTTATACTTTTCGTGGCATCGGTGGCATTGCTACTTACGGCGTGCAACCAGCGCGATATATATAACGAATACGTAGCACTCCCCGACAAAGGCTGGAATATGGATTCGCTTGCCGTATTTCGCGCTGAAGTTGACGACACGCTTTCGTACTACGACATCTGGGTGCAGATGCGCCATCAGAGCGACTATCCCTATTCGAATCTCTGGCTCTTCATCGACCTCGTTTCGCCCGACGGCGACATGGTTCGCGACACGCTCGAATGCTTCATAGCACAGCCCGACGGCACTTGGTATGGCGCAGGGTGGGGTAGCCTCTATTCGGTGCGCTGCCCATATCGACTTCACAACCGCTTCCGCATGCCCGGTTGCTACACTTTCCGCCTGACGCAAGGCATGCGCGCCGATGAGGTGCAAGGCATTCATAGTATTGGCTTACGTATTTTCCCTTCGGAGCAAAATGGCGAAGAATAAATTGCGAAAGTTTGCCGAAATGGCACTGCTCGACAATGTGTTTCAAGGAAACTTCGAGCAACTTGTGGCGCACGATTTCGAACTCAAAGGCAAGTGGCGCGAGCAATATTTCCATAACGATAATTCCATCGTGGTGGAACTCGGTTGCGGCAAAGGTGAATACACCGTCGGCCTTGCGAAACTCTTCCCCGACAAGAATTTTATCGGCGTAGATATAAAGGGCGCACGTATGTACGATGGCGCAACGCAGGCTGCCAAGGAGAATCTTACCAACGCAGCTTTCATACGTACGCGCATCGAACTCATCGACCGCTTCTTTGCCGCCGACGAGGTTAGCGAAATTTGGCTCACCTTCCCCGACCCGCAGATGGCTAAGCCGCGCAAACGCCTCATAGGCACTAAGATGCTGGCTCTATACATAAAATTCCTCTGCGATGGCGGTAGCCTCCACCTAAAGACCGACAGCAACTTCCTCTTCCGCTACACCGAAGAGATGCTCAAGGCTAATGCTATTGCGCCCGAAATAGCCACAAATAATCTCTATAAAGATTTGGCTAATAACGAGATTCTAAGCATAAAGACCTACTACGAGCAGAAGTGGCTCAACTACGGCCTTGATATTAAGTACATAAAATTCTCTATGCCGCATAAGGCGCTCGTAGAACCCACGGTGGAGATTGAGCGCGACACCTACCACAGCGTTGGCTACGGCGCACAAGAGAAGTGACATTTTTATAAATACGTATATATAGATAACGATGGAACAACTATACCCCAAATTCATTCTCGATGCCCTTCGCACGGTGATTCATCCCGAGAAGAAGCAAAACATCGTCGACCTGAATATGGTTGAGGACGACATTCGCATCAATGGGCGTCGTGTGAGTTTTAGCCTGATTTTCGACCGCCCCAACGACCCGCTCGTCAGCATCATAAAACGTATGTGCGTAGAGGCTGTTCGTCGTGAGGCTGGCGAAGATGTCGATATTGAAGGTAATATATATGTAAAGATACGTAAGCGCGAGGCTGCTCCCGAGCGTCCCATATTGCCAGAGGTGAAACACGTTGTGGCAGTGGCTTCTGGCAAAGGCGGCGTAGGCAAATCGACGGTAACGGCAAACCTCGCTGTAGCTCTTGCGCAACTTGGCTACAAAGTTGGTCTGCTCGATGCCGACATTTTCGGTCCGTCGGTGCCTATCATGTTTGGCACTGAAGACGCGCGCCCAACGCTCTCGGAGAATTCCACCGAAGGCCACGAACTCATCAATACCGTTGAGAAATATGGTGTGAAGATGCTCTCCATTGGCTACTTTGTCGACCCGGGCAGCGCTGTGGTTTGGCGTGGCGCTATGGCTACCAACGCACTCCGTCAGCTACTCACCGAAGGCGATTGGGGCGAACTCGACTACCTGCTCATAGATATGCCTCCCGGCACAAGCGACATACATATTACACTCGTCGGTCTGCTGAAACTCACTGGCGCGATAATCGTAAGTACGCCGCAAAAAGTGGCTCTCGCCGACGCAGTGAAGGGCATAGATATGTTTACGAACGAAAAGGTGAATGTGCCTATACTCGGCATTGTGGAGAATATGGCGTGGTTCACTCCCGAAGAGTTGCCCGAGAATAAATATTACATCTTTGGCAAAGATGGTGCTAAGGAGCTCGCTGCCAAGATGAATACCACGCTACTCGGCCAGATACCTATAGTGCAGAGCATCCGCGAATGTGGCGACAACGGTGCTCCCGCCGCCCTCGATGCAAACTCTATCGTCGGAAAAGCCTTCGCCGAATTGGCGCAGAATATGGTAAGCGCGATAGAGGGTAGAGCGTAATGTAGATAGTAATTGTGTAGGACTGCGGAAATTTTCATTGAGTCGCGTAAATGATTTTTTGCACGTGTGCAGAAATTTTCATTGAGTCGCGTAAATGGTTTTTTGCATGTGTGCGGAAATTTTCATTGAGTCATGAAAATGGATTTTTGCACATTGCGCAAAATCCATTGTTATGATTAAATCATGGTTTCGCAAGTTGCGCAACCGCCATTCAGTTGTTGAAACATAGTTTCGCAAGTTGCGCAACCGCCATTCAATTGTTGAAACATAGTTTCGCAAGTTGCGCAACCGCCATTCAGTCGTTGAACCATAGTTTCGCAAGTTGCGCAACTCCCATTCAATTGTTGAAACATAGTTTCGCAAGTTGCGCAACCGCCATTCAGTCATTGAAACATAGTTTCGCAAATTGCGCAACCGCCATTCAGTCATTGAAACATAGTTTCGCAAGTTGCGCAACTCCCATTCAATCGTGTAAAAGAGTAAAGCGTAATGTAGATAGTAATCTAACTACACTACGCTCTTCAAAAACTAATTTTCAGATTATTTACGCTCAATCCATTGGCGCCGACGGAGCCTGTGTGCTGCAGCGATAGACCATATATTGCCATGGGAGCAATAGAGGATTCTACGCTGTCGACGGCGTCTGATGCTTCGGTGAGGTTTTGTATTGATGCTGCAAAATGTGAGCCTTTCATACTTATAGATATTCGACAACTGTTCTTGAATAGGCGCGTAACTACCGGCTTACTTATTGGCGCAACCCTATCGCCTTGGTGGCGCACGATAGTCATAACTACGGCGCGGTCGTATTCGGGCGTGCGTTCTATGCGTAGCGAGTAGCCCAATCGGCTGTTGCGGTCGTGCCAAAGGGCGATGTCGAGATATTGACCTGTGGCAGAACCGAATCCCTGTCCGGCAGGTTTGCATACAAAGAGGTCGAGTGTCATGTCGAGCCCTTTGACCTTAGTCGGGAACCAATATCGCATTCGAGCGCCTCTGCTTTTGGTTGTCAAGCCATAAGTATTTTCAGCGCAGCCAATGTCGTAGCACCAAGGCACCTCTTGCGTGTTTGGAAGCCAAGCGTAGTCGTAGGTGTCGAGAGGTTTGAATGCGTCCAACAGCCAAACGCCAGATATGGTGTCGCTTATCGGCAGTGCTAAACAGATGTCGGAAAAATCTGTTTCTAACGTGAGCGGTGCTTCATAGTTTTTGCCGAGCTCTACTACGTTGCTGCGTTGCGGTTCACCAGCATAACTATTACTTAGCTGAGGCGTCACCATAGCGTATAGGCGATGATTGGCGTCGGCTGCCAAAGGTGAAAATGTGTCGCGCCCACGGCTGACGTTGGTGTGCCTACATACACAAACCGAAGCGCCATTGGGCAAAAGTCTATACCACGAAACTTCGCACTTCTCTTCTTCCGATGTCTTTTTCGTAAGTGCGTATGTACATACTACGCGCCCATCTTCGCCGATAGCAATTTGAGGTGCGGCGCTAAACTTCGGAGCAGCCTCGTAGTAGCCTTTCACTCGATATTTATATATGCCGCGCAGACCGTAGCTATTCACCGTGTCGCAGATAACCACTTCGTGATTTTCGCTGTTATGCGTGGAGCATCTTTGTGTATGCGCAGGATAAATTTCTACGCCGCCCCAACGAACGGCTCTGATGTCCAAATCGACAATGTCGCCTTGTGCTTCGGCAGTCAACTTGCTCGGCTCAACAATGAGCGTAGTGGCATAACTATGCACATCTTTGGCATTCGTAGGGTTCCAACCATCGTCGCCAGCCAAAAGACCAGCAACGTTGTACGTATCATCATCATATTTATAGCGATGTAGAAGAGCTTCATTCCCCGTCATATCGACGGTGCGGAGCGCGTTGTCGACTTTTATTGGCTCACCATTGAGAGTGACGTTATACGTATAGCCAACATAAGGCTCATTGCCTCGCGACCAAGCAATATTGCTAATCTTCGGACCATTTATACGTACGTCGACAAGCGTAAGAGGTCCACCAGCTTTGGTGAAGTATTGCGTGCCCTCTACGTGGCTGTCGATGGTGCAATTGAGCAAGACAGCTCCGCCATTTCTATTGGTGTTGTAGAAGGGCTTCGACGAGAAAAAAGAGAAATGACAGTCGCGATAGACAGCCAAACCATTGAGAGCGTCGTCGGTACATTCGAAATGGCAATTCTCGTAGTATGTTCGCCATGCGCCAACAAACGGACAAAGATTTAGACGGCTAATGAAGCGACAATTTTTGAAATAGAAGCGGTCGGAGTTTCGGTCGCAGATGGCTATCTGAGCTTGTACAATGGCGTTGGCGCGGCGTTTGCGATTCTGCAAGGTGTCGAGCGGGAAATGCAAATCGACATTGCAATAGTTGCCAAACGTGACATTCTCGGCTGTCACATCCGAACCTTTCACGTGCAGCATGGTGTAATTGCCTACCGCGCCTTGAGTCTGGCCTCGGTTGGCAGCTATAACAACATTTTCGGCATTGCCATCAAGACCAACTATATGCACGTGCGAAGCCTTCAACGTAGCCGCAAAAGGAACACCCCAGTCGGCACCATCGGCGCGGCGAATAGTTTCATCGTCGGGATCGTCTAACCAGTATACGCCTGGCGCAATGAATAGTGTTTTCTCTACGTCGGATGGCATTGCGTTGAGCGCATCTATGGCCGACAGAATGTCGTTATATACGTATTCACCATTGGCATTCTTGTCGAGCAAAATGGTGGTTGCGCCCAGAGAGTGTCCGTTAATGGTTTTAGCTTCAACGCTTTGTAGCGTAAGCGTAAATATTATTAGTGCAAGAAATTTGTTCATACTCTATTGCCTCTAAAACTTCAACTTTCGTATGTAAAAATAGACCACCTCGGCTTTTTCATTTGCATTTCAATACGTATCGAATGTTATTGGTTATCACCGAATTGAACTAATTTACACTAATAGAATTCGTTCCATTCGTAATGGCTACACTTTCTAATTCAACGAATTGCGGGTGATTACTTCGTTTATATTCGTTCAATTAGGTGATCATAAACACAAAAAAAACAGTCTGACGACACGTAATCATCAGACTGCATAATTAGTATGAAAACTATACAGAACCTACTTGTGGTTACTTTTTCTTGATAGAGATAGCAAAACCGCCACTCGGTGCGCACCAGATGCTAAGCACATCTTTGTTCGTCACTTGCTGAGTTTTGATTGTGTATATATCAGGATTTTTGTCATACGAAGCGCCTTCGCCATCGGCGTAGATGGTAGCCTCGTAATTAGCATCGGCATCGAGGAAGCTAAGGTCGACCGTTGCGGTGCGTGGGTTCTCGTTGGTGATAGAACCAACATACCACGACTCGCCACCTTTCTCTTTGCGGGCGATGGTCAGATATGAACCAGGTTCAGCCTCGAGATAAACGCTCTTTTGCCAATCTATAGCCACATCTTTGATGAATTGGAAGGCGTCGTTGTAGCGCTCGTAGCTTTCTGGAATGTCGGCAGCCATCTGCAGAGGACTATACATAGTTACGTAGAGTGCCAACTGCTTGGTGAGCGTAGTATTTGCGTGGCTGTGTGGTACATCGCCAAGGAAGCTGATGCGCGTGTCGAGGATGCCAGGCGTGTAGTCCATAGGACCACCTTGCAAACGGGTAAATGGCAGAATGGTAGTATGGAATGGCTTGTTGCCGCCAAACGACTCAAACTCGGTGCCGCGAGCCGATTCGTTGCCGATGAGGTTAGGATAGGTACGGCAAAGACCCGTAGGACGAATAGCCTCGTGAGCATTAACGCAAATGTGGTATTCGGCAGCCTTCTTTACGCAATACAGATAGTGGTTCACTGCCCATTGACCATAGTGATGCTCGCCGCGAGTAACTATGTCACCTACATAACCACTCTTCACTGCGTTGTAGCCATGGTCGACCATAAACTGATAAGCTTTGTCGAGGTGGCGTTCGTAGTTGCGAAGCGAAGCCGAGGTCTCGTGGTGCATCATCAGGCGAATGCCTTTGGAATGTGCATAATCGTTGAGAGCTTTCACGTCGAAATCGGGGTATGGCGATACGAAGTCGAAGACATCGTCTTTGGTATGTCCAAACCAATCTTCCCAACCTTGGTTCCAACCCTCTACAAGGAGTTGGTCGAAACCGTTTGCCGCAGCAAAATCAATGTAGCGGCGCACGTTCTCGTTGTTGGCACCGTGGCGGCCATGAGGTTTAGCTTTGCTATAGTCGGTCTCGCCAAGGCGAACAGAGTGAAAATCGTCGGTGTATGACCAATGCGTTTTGTTGGTAATCATTTCCCACCAAACGCCCATGTATTTCACAGGCTTAATCCAGCTAACATCTTCATACTTACAAGGCTCGTTGAGGTTGAGAATGAGGCGCGAAGCCAAAGTCTTGCGAGCGTCGTCGGTGACCATTACGGTACGCCAAGGAGTGTGGCAAGGGGTCTGCATGTGAGCCATGTCGCCTATAGCGTCGGGCGTAAGTTGTGCCTTGAAAATCATCGATTTGTCGTCGAGCACAAGGTGCATACAGCTGTAATCTACAAGCGCAGCCTCGTGAATATTTATATAAAGACCATCGTCCGTCTTCATTTGAAGTGCGGTCTGCACGGCCGTAGGAGCAATGAAAGCTTGGCTCGAATTGTCCTGACGCGCGTTAGGCGATAGCTTGCGAATTTCGCTCAAGCGGCTCTGGGTGTAGTCGTACTCTTGAGTGTCGTAGTCGCCCGAAATCCACCACGCTGTGTGGTCGCCAGTCATAGCAAACTCGGTGAGCTCGTCGGTAACAATGAAATAGGTGAGCTTTTCTTGGTCGGGAAATTCGTAGCGGAAACCAACGCCTTCGTTATAAATACGGAAAACTAATGCCATTTGGCGGTCTGTCTCTTTCTGCTTCAGGTTGACAGTAAGTTGATTGTAATTATTGCGAATCTCCGACTCTTCGCCCCAAACAGGATTCCAAGTTTCGTCGAAAGGCGATACTGATTGGCTTTCGAGTTCAAAACCGCTCTCGAGCCCCTTTTCGTTTTTCAACTTCAAGCCGAGGCGCGAAGGTTTTATAACCTCTTTGTCGCCAAAGGTCATCGAGTAGAAGGGCGTTCCTTGCGCATCGAGAAGAAAGTTTACTACAACGTTGCTATCGGGCGAGAATGCCGATGCCACAACTTCTCCTTTGCGCACCTGCACTCCGTTTTCGCCGGAATGACCACACGCAGCAAACATCATCATTGCCGCTGCACAACTAATTGCAATTGATTGTTTCGTCATAATTATTGGTTATTAATTCATTGATGTACACACGCATAATATCGAATGTCGCGAATGTATGAAAATGCGACGTCAATACTTATGCGCTGAAAATGCACAACCGCGTTTTTTGATAACAATTTTCCGCGAACGTTTGCGGAGAACCGCGCGACATTGCAGATGCGGCCACGGCTTTTTCATTTGAAGCATTATACACTTAATCAAACAAATTCGTTTAGTATAAATTAGTTCAATTCGGTGATAGTCAGTTTGAGCTGAAACACTAAACACCTAATTGAACGAAAAAAACGAAGTAAGCGCCTATAATTCGTTTAATAAGTAAGAATCTAATTGTAGAGAATTAAACGAATACTGTTAGTATAAATAAGTTCAATTCGGTGATGATCAGTTTGAGCCGAAACACTAAACACCTAATTGAACGAAAAAAACGAAGTAAGCGCCTATAATTCGTTTAATAAGTAAGAATCAAATTGCTGAGAATTAAACGAATACTGTTAGTATAAATTAGTTCAATTAGGTGATGATCAGTTTGAGCCGAAACACTAAACACCTAATTGAACGAAAAAAACGAAGTAAACGCCTATAATTCGTTTAATTAGTAAGAATCTAATTGTAGAGAATTAAACGAATACTGTTAGTATAAATAAGTTCAATTCGGTGATGATCAGTTTGAGCCGAAACACTAAATACCTAATTGAACGAAAAAACGAATTAAGCGCCTATAATTCGTTTAATTAGTAAGAATCTAATTGCTGAGAATTAAACGAATACTGTTAGTGTAAATAAGTTTAATTCGGTGAAGTATAAATAAGTTCAATTCGGTGATAATCAGTTTATGTTGGAAAGCAAAGAGAAATACTGTGCGGCGATGCCATCTGCGCGAGTCATGCAATTTTCTTATTTTTGCCGCTCAGAAAAATCAACAACAAAGAAATGAAAATAGAGGTTCGCTCGATAGAAGAACTTGAGTCTGTTGCCGCGAAAGTCGTCGATGCCATTGGCGCGCGGCGTGTTGTGGCTTTTTATGCTCCTATGGGTGCTGGCAAAACAACGCTCATCTCTGCACTCGTGAAATATCTTGGTTCCGATTCTATTACCAATAGCCCAACCTTCGCTATTGTCAACGATTACGAGCTGCCAAATGGCGACTCCATCTATCACTTCGACCTCTACCGCCTCAAATCGACTGCCGAACTCGTCGACGTTGGTTGCGACGACTACTTCTCGTCGGGGTGCTACTGCTTCGTTGAGTGGCCCGAACTTGCCGAACCGCTTATGCCAAACGATGTGTGCAGCATACATATTACCGTGGAAGCTGATGGAACGCGCCTGGTAGAGATTAATTGAAAATTGAGAATTGAAAATTGAGAATTGAAAATTCAGAATTCATAATTGAAAATTTCGTGCTGGTACAACGAATTATGTCGAGTTCTTGTCGGCGCAAATTTTTTTTCAATCGGTTCAATCTGCTTTCTGAAATGCTCAATTCGTAATTAGTAATTCATATTTTTATATATTTGCCACAATAGAGAAATTTGAAAACACAATAATATAAATCGTAGAATTATGAAAGTCTTGACTAAACACTTCCAGTACTCTGGATTGGACGACTTCGATTTGGCCCTCGATGCTCAAATTAACGACTTCCTTACTAAGGCTAATATCGGTGACGAAGAGCTTATCGATATAAAATATCATGGTTATTCTGAAGGCGGAAATGTCATTACATATTCTGCTCTTGTGATATACAAATCGAAAAAATAAGAATTTTCTCCCTCGCCGCGTTCATGCATACGTATGATGCAGCGAAAGGTGAAAAGCGTGGCACGGCAAAAATGTGTTGCGCTTTTTTTGTAGAATCTTAATACAGTTAATCCCCATGAAAACGAAACAAGAGATTGTAGAGAATTGGCTTCAACGCTACACGAATCGTCCTATCGACACCATACCGCGCTACGTGCTTCTGACTAACTTTCAGAAATATGTAGAGATGTTTGCCGAACATTATGGCGTTGAGGTGGTTATGGGCAATATGCCATCGGCACAGGCCGATAACCTTATCATTATAAACTTTGGTATGGGTAGCCCGAACGCAGCCACTATCATGGACCTCCTTTCGGCCATTCACCCTAAGGCTGTGCTCTTCCTTGGCAAATGTGGCGGCTTGAAGCGTAAGAATAATATCGGCGACTTCATTTTGCCTATTGCTGCTATACGCGGCGAAGGTACATCGAACGACTACTTCCCACCCGAAGTGCCTGCGTTGCCAGCCTTCTCGCTCCAGCGTGCCGTGTCGACCGCCATTCGCGACTCGGGCTACGACTATTGGACTGGTACTGTATATACTACCAACCGCCGTGTGTGGGAACACGACCAGACGTTCAAGACATACCTCGAGACGGTTCGCGCTATGGCTGTAGATATGGAGACGGCTACACTCTTCACCGTTGGTTTCCACAACGAGATTCCTTGTGGCGCGCTGCTCCTCGTGAGCGACCAGCCAATGATTCCCGAAGGCGTCAAGACTGCCGAGAGCGACAAACGCGTTACAGCCAACTATGTACGTCCGCACATCGAAATAGGTATCAAGGCGCTCAAAGAAATTGCCGACGACGGTCTCTCTGTTAAGCACCTGAAATTCTAAGTTGGCGTATGAAGTTCGATGAGGTTATGGCAGAGCTGAAGGGTGGCAAATTCCGCCCTATCTACTTGCTGCATGGCGACGAACCCTACTACATAGATACCGTAGCCAACTACATAGAGCAGCACGCACTCAGCGAAGCCGACAAAGCCTTCAATCAAACCATCCTATACGGTCGCGATGTGAACGCCACTCAGGTTGTTCACGAGGCCGACCAATACCCAATGATGGCGGAACGTCGTCTGGTGATTGTCCGTGAGGCGCAAGACATCTCCGACATGAAACCTTTTGGTACGTATGCCGAGCATCTGCAAGAGAAATCGATACTCGTAATCTGTTGCAAGAAGAAGATCGACAGCCGACTGTCGCTCTGCAAGGTAATCGACAAGGTCGGTTGCCTTATGGAGAGCACGGCGCTGCGTACGTATGAAATGCCGGCGTGGGTGTCTGGATACGTATCGAAACAAGGATTGACGATAGAGGAGAAAGCCAATGTGCTGCTATGCGAAGCTGTGGGTAGCAACCTATGCAACATGGTGGCTGCCATAGAGAAACTAAAGATGGTGGCTGAGAATAGCGGTCAGAAAACCATCACGGCGCAACTTGTGGCTCAGAATGTTGGCATATCCAACGAGTATAACAACTTCGAACTTCACGATGCTATATTTACGCGCAACGTAGCCAAGGTCAACCGCATAGTGAAAGCCTATGCCGAAAATGAGAAAGCGCACCCCATTCAGCCCATAATAGCATTCTTATATAACGAGTTTCTGAAACTCTTCTCCTTCTCAATGCTCGGTCGTGCGTCTGATGCCGACAAGATGCGTGCTCTTGGAGTGACGCAGTGGGCACTAAAGACATACGCCAGTGCTGCGCGTATGTATTCAACCGTTCAAAGTAGAACCGTATTAAATATTATTCGTAAATACGACGCTCGCTCGAAGGGCTTCAACTACCCCGCCATTCCTAAGGAGTATGCAGGCGACTTGCTCAAAGAGATGGTGGCGCGCATCGTTTATTGCTGAAAACTAACCATAAATATGAAATCACAAGGCACGGAAACGCCACTCATGCGGCAGTATAACCAGATAAAAGCAAAGCATCCCGATGCTATACTGCTGTTTAGAATGGGCGATTTCTACGAAACCTTTTATGACGATGCCGTTAAGGTATCGGAGGTGCTTGGAATAACGCTTACTTCGCGCAACAATGGTGGCGCTGCCGATGCGGCTCTCGCGGGCTTTCCGCATCATGCTATAGATACATATTTGCCCAAACTCGTTCACGCTGGACTGCGTGTGGCAGTTTGCGACCAACTTGAAGACCCGCGTTTTGCTAAAGGCCTTGTGAAACGTGGTGTCACTGAACTTGTTACGCCCGGCGTGGCTATTGGCGACAATGTGCTCGAGAATCGCGAAAACAACTTCCTTGCTTGCGTAAATATGCAGGCTGGCGTTGTTGGTGTGGCATTTCTCGACCTCTCTACCGGTGAATTTATGATGAGCGAAGGCCGTCCAGAAGATGTCGACCGCCTTTTGGCTACGTTCAAGCCTAAAGAGGTTTTGTTTGAGAAAGGTAAACGCCAACAATTCGTTGAACTCTTTGGTACAAAGTGGCTTACATATCCATTCGACGATTGGGCATTCGACTCCACGTCGGCTGTGGAACGCCTGACGAAGCATTTCGAGACACTCTCGCTGAAAGGTTTTGGCGTGCATGGTATGCAGTACGGCGTTACGGCGGCGGGCGCTATCATGCAGTATCTCGACGTCACGCAGCACGACCACACTTCACACATAAGAACTCTCTCGCGCATCGAGAGCGATAGATACGTATGGCTCGACAAATTCACCATACGCAACCTCGAACTCTTGCCTTCGGGCATCGACGGCAGCAAGTCGCTCATAGATATTATAGATAGAACGCTCACGCCAATGGGCTCGCGTATGCTCAAACGTTGGGTGGTGCTGCCTCTCAAAGACAAACCTACCATCGACGCTCGCCTCGACAGTGTGGCCGAACTTATGCAAAACTCTGCTTCTGCCGACACTCTGCGCGACGCACTTACTGTTGTTGGCGATATGGAACGCCTCGTGGGCAAAGTGGCCGCTGGTCGCGTGTCGCCGCGCGAGATGAACCAACTCAAGAAAACGCTCTACGCTATAGAACCGCTCATAGATACGTTTGCAAACTCCAAGTCGGAGCACCTGAAACGCCTCACTTCGTCGATAGATAAATGTCTCGACGTGCGCAACCGCATAGAGAAGACCATCTTGCCCGAGCCATCGGCTACCATAGCTAAGGGCAACGTCATAGCTACGGGCGTGAATGCCGAACTCGACGACCTCCGCAGCATATCGCTCACCAGCCGCGACTACATAGCTAATATGCAAGCCCAACTCATAGAAGAGACGGGCATAAGTAGCCTGAAAATCAACTTCAACAATGTGTTTGGCTACTATATTGAGGTTCGTAATACTTATAAAGACAAAGTGCCCAGCACCTGGATGCGCAAACAGACGCTTGCCAATGCCGAGCGCTACATAACCGAAGAACTCAAGGAGTACGAAGAGAAGATTCTCCATGCCGACGAGCGCTCGCTCACCCTCGAAATGGAGATCTACAACGAACTTCTATACACGCTCCTCAACTATATGGCGCCGCTCCAGCACGACGCACAGGTTCTCTCCGAACTCGATGTGCTGCTAGCCTTCGCCACCAATGCCCTTGAGAATAACTATTGCCGCCCCGAGATAACCACCACCGACGAACTGAAAATAAAGCAAGGTCGTCACCCGGTTATCGAGCGCATCTTGCCCGCTGGCGAGCCATACATAGCCAACGACGTGGAACTCGATTGCGCCCATCAGCAGATAATTATTGTTACCGGTCCGAATATGGCAGGTAAGAGTGCACTGCTGCGTCAGACGGCGCTCATCGTACTTATGGCGCAGATAGGCAGTTTTGTGCCAGCCGAAGCCGCTCAAGTGGGCGTTGTAGATAAGATATTTACGCGCGTGGGTGCGTCGGACAACATTTCGCAAGGCGAATCGACCTTCATGGTGGAGATGACCGAGGCAGCCAACATCCTGAACAACGTCACGCCGCGCAGCCTTGTGCTCTTCGACGAACTTGGTCGCGGTACATCTACATACGATGGTATCTCGCTCGCATGGTCTATTGTGGAATATCTACACGAACAGCCATCGGCACGTGCAAAAACGCTCTTTGCTACTCACTATCACGAACTTAACGATATGGAGGCAAAGATGGATCGCATACATAACTTCAACGTGGCAGTGCGCGAGGTGAATGGCAAGATTGTATTTATGCGCAAACTCGAGCGTGGTGGCAGTGCGCATAGTTTCGGTATACACGTAGCTAAACTTGCTGGTATGCCACGCACTGTGGTCAATCGCGCTAACGAGATTCTTGCATCGCTCGAAGCCAATCGCAGTTCCGTGGAGGCCGACACTACGCAGATCGACGCGCCAAGTGGCATGCAGTATAGCATCTTCCAACTCGACGACCCTGTGCTCAGCGAAGTGCGTCGTCAGATTGTAGGTATAGATATAAATAACCTCACACCACTCGAAGCGCTCAACAAACTCTCTGATATAAAAAATCTTCTCGGCATAAAGAAATAGATATGACTGCATACCTAACCGTCGAAAATCTCAACTACCATTGGGGCGACATCTGCCTTTTCGATAATATCTCGTTTGGTATAAACGAAGGGCAGAAGACTGCGCTCATAGCTCGCAACGGCACGGGCAAGTCCACGCTGCTAAATATGCTCACAGGCAAGATGCAGCCCGACTCTGGCCGCATAGCTTTCAACGACTCCATTCGTGTGGGCTACCTTGAGCAATCGCCGGCTTTCACGGGCGACAATACCGTCATTGAGCAAGTTTTCGACTATGGCGGCGAAGTGGCCGACACCGTTCGCCAATACGAGCAGGCTCTTGCAGTTTCCGACGAGGCGGCTCTCACGCCTCTCATCGAGAAGATGGACGCTCTTGGTGCTTGGGATTTTGAGCAGCGTGTGCGTCAGATTCTTTCGCAGCTGCATATTACCGACCTTTCGCAGCGCATATCTACGCTCTCGGGCGGTCAGCAGAAACGCGTCGCTCTTGCGGCTCTGCTCATCAGCGAACCGAATTTCCTTATCCTCGACGAGCCCACCAACCCCCTCGACCTCGACATCATCGACTGGCTCGAAGATTATCTCACGCGTGCCAACATCACGCTACTTATGGTTACGCACGACCGCTATTTCCTCGACCGTGTTTGCAACGATATTATTGAGCTCGACAATCGCCAAGTTTATAGGTATGCGGGTAACTATACATATTTCTTGCAGAAACGTCAGGAACGCAACGACACCACGGCTGCCGAGGTCGACAAAGCACGCAATCTTCTGCGTCGCGAGCAAGATTGGATGAATCGTCAGCCGCAAGCGCGTGGCACAAAGGCTAAGTATCGCATAGATGCGTTCTACGACTTGAAACAGCGTGCCCAGCAGACGCCAGAGCAACGTGCCATCGACCTGAAGTTTGAGGCGCAGCGCATGGGACGCAAGGTGGTTGATGCGTATGGCATATCTAAGTCGTATGGTAATAAGCGTATTATAGATGAGTTTAGCTACAAATTTATGCCGCGCGAGAAGGTGGCTATCGTCGGACCAAATGGCGCTGGCAAGACTACGCTCATAAATATGCTTACTGGCAACCTCGCTCCCGATGAGGGCTACATAGAGACGGGCGAGACCATTGTCACGGGGTATTACCGACAGGAAGGCATAGTAGTAGACGAAAACAAAAAGGTCATTGAGGTCATTACCGATATTGCCGAGAATGTCCCCACGGCTACGGGTTCTATGTCGGCAGCGCAGTTTTTGCGCTACTTCTTGTTCCCCAACGAGTTGCACTATGTGGCTGTGAACAAACTCAGCGGTGGCGAGCGCAAACGTCTTTACCTGCTTACGGTGCTTGTGCGCAACCCAAACTTCCTCATACTCGACGAGCCTACCAACGACCTCGACATACTTACGCTCAACGTGCTCGAGGATTATCTGCAGCATTTCAACGGCACAGTAATTATAGTTTCTCACGACCGTTTCTTCGTCGACAAGGTTGCCGAGCATCTCTTTGTGCTCGATGGAAGTGGCGCGGTGAAGAATTTTATGGGTAACTACACCGAGTATATCGATTGGTGCAAGGCCGACCAGATTCGTCGCCGCGAAGAGCAGCAGAGCCAAGAGAAACCAAAGGTTGTAGAGGCAAAACCTAAGTCGACCCACAAACAAAAGCTATCGTTTGCCGAACGCAAAGAGTACGAAGCCCTCGAGGTGAAGATTGCCGAAGCTACGGCTCGCAAGAAGGAGATAGAAACACTTCTGTCGGGTGGCACACCTCTCGAACAAGATAAACTCATGGCGCTCACCTCCGAATACGAGCAGCTTTCGCAAGACTTAGACACCATGGAGCTCCGCTGGCTCGAACTCGATGAGTTGAATGGATGAGGGTAGTTGTGAAGTTCCGAGTTCCGAATTACGAGATTTAGAACCCAGATAACACGAACCGAACTGATTCCCACAGATTTTATTTCATTTTAGATATTTAGTTGTCGTATTGTAGGGACGGAGCGTGCTCCGTCTCATACGTGTGACAAATAAATGTTGCCGAAAATTGTAGAGACGGAGCGTGCTCCGTCTCATACGTGTGACAAAATAAATGTTGCCGAAAATTGTAGAGACGGAGCGTGCTCCGTCTCATACGTGTGACAAAATAATATTGCCGAAAATTGTAGAGACGTAGCACGCTACGTCTCTACATGTTGTAACATAAAACCAATACAAAACGCACAAAAAAAACGGCTGCAAGCACCGCCTGCAGCCGTCATCTTTCAATTATTAATTACCAAATTTTCAATTTTCAATTTT
>JAFYCM010000096.1 GCA_017539645.1 Bacteroidales bacterium | reverse complement strand
GAAACTATGATTTAATCATAACAATGGATTTTGCGCAATGTGCGAAAAACCATTTTCACGACTCAATGAAAATTTCCGCACACGTGCAAAAATCCATTTACGCGACTCAATGAAAATTTTCTCAGCACTGAAACATAGCTATTTAGGCAAGGAATAGCGAGAATATGCAGTACTAATTTCAGTCGCACTTTGCACGATTAGTATACATACTGGCTATGCATGTATATGTAGTTTTGCTATTGTCAAAAAACGGAGATATGAGCCTAATAACAAACGGCAATTCCGTACTGACTAAATAGCTTGACGCTACTAAAAAATGATATTGGAAGTGAAAGTGACAGTATAAGTTGTGTGTCTCCCCAAAGACCCCCAAAATCTTGAGCTCAGAATGAGACGTTCTGAGCTCTTTTTTTATGTCTATATGTATATATACCATACACGCGTAGCGCACTACATCCGGTGAGAGCATCTATAAAACAAAAAATACCGCTTAGCACTAAGCCAAGCGGTATCAGCATTTCTATTTAGTTCTGGCGTATGGAATTATCCGCCGAAATTGTCAAATCTAATTGACTCAGGATCTACGCCGAGCGAGTCGAGCAAATCGAGAACGGTCTTGGCCATCATAGGAGGACCGCAGAGATAATACTCACAATCTTCAGGTGCTTCGTGAGCCTTGAGGTAGGTATCGCCCATAACAGGAGCAACGAAGCCAGGAGTGTACTTAATTCCAGCTGCATCGGCTTTCGGATCTGGACGGTCGAGAGCCAAGTGGAAGTGGAAGTTAGGGAAGTCTTTCTCGAGCTGGAGGAAGTCGTCGAGGAATGGAATTTCCTCAAGCGCACGAGCACCATAGAAGTAGTGCATTGGGCGCTTACGATCTTCGTCGGCAATGCCGTGGCCTTTGAGCATGTGCATAATCTGAGCGCGCAGAGGAGCCATACCGGCACCACCACCTACCCAAATCATCTCGCGACCAGTGCCGTATTGTGGACGGAATTCGCCGTAAGGACCTGACATGATAACCTTGTCGCCTGGCTTGAGGTTGAAGATGTACGATGATGCAATACCTGGGTTAACCTCCATGAAGTTGTTTGCATCGGGTTTCTGCTGATCTTTTGGCTTGAACGGAGGCGTTGCAATACGTACGTTGAGCGTAATGATGTCGCCTTCGTCAGGATAGTTGGCCATAGAGTAAGCACGAATGGTAGGTTCGGTATTCTTACACTTGAGGTCGAACATGTGGAACTTCTGCCAAGCAGGCAAATACGTATCGCCGATGAGCTCTTTGTCGAAGTCGTTGTAGTCAATCTCGAATGCAGGAATCTTAATTTGAGCATAAGAACCTGGTTCGAAGTGCATGTGCTCGCCAGCAGGCAAGGCCACTTTGTACTCCTTGATGAAGGTAGCCACGTTGCGGTTGCCAATAACTTCGCATTCCCATTCTTTTACGCCCATAACACTTTCAGGCACTTTGATGCCGAGGTCGCCTTTAACCTTCACTTGGCAACCAAGACGCCAATGATCTTTCTGCTGTTTGCGGCTGAAGTGACCTTTTTCAGAGTCGAGTATTTCGCCACCGCCTTCAACAACTTGGCATTTGCACTGACCGCAAGAGCCTTTACCACCGCAAGCCGATGGGAGGAAGATGCCTTCGTTGGCGAGTGTAGAGAGCAGCGAGCTACCCTGCCCTACCTCAACTTGGTCTTTGCCGTTGATTGTTATCTTAACGTTGCCGCTTGGAGTCAGGTAACTCTTGGCAACGAGAAGTATTACAACGAGCAACATAATTATTACGAGGAAAACCCCGATGCTCGATAGTATTAATTGTAAATCCATTGCTTTGGTGATGTTTTAGAGTTTGAGACCCGAGAAACACATAAACGACATAGCCATCAAGCCTACCACAATGAAGGTGATGCCAAGGCCGCGAAGAGGTGCGGGTACGTTAGAATAAGCCATTTTTTCGCGAACAGCGGCAAGAGCAACAATAGCTACAAACCATCCGATACCAGAACCGAGAGCGTAGACAAATGCCGAACCGAGGCCAGTGATAGCTTTAGGGTCGGTAGCGTCTAAGCCAATGCGCTGCTGCATAAATAGCGATGCACCCATGATGGCGCAGTTCACTGCTATCAATGGCAAGAATATACCAAGCGACGAATAGAGCGCTGGTGCATATTTCTCGACTACCATCTCTACGAGTTGCACAATGCCGGCAATTACGGCAATGAACAATATGAATGAGAGGAATGTAAGGTCGACTCCCAAGATGCCCTCTACTGCAAGTACTTTAGTTTGAAGCAAGTAGTTTACTGGAAGAGTAACAACAAGCACAAACGTAACAGCGAGACCAAGGCCGACAGCTGTTTTCACCGTCTTCGACACAGCAAGGTAAGAACACATGCCGAGGAAGAAGGCGAATATCATGTTGTCCACAAAGATTGAGCGGACAAATAAACTTATTAAGCTTTCCATTTTTAGTTTTTACTTTCTGCCTATTGTATTTACATACGTAGGCTCAATGGTGAAGAACTTTATTTTTCCTGTAAATCTTTGTTGTGAGCACGTTGCCACCAGATGATGCATCCCACAATGACGAGCGCCATAGGTGCCAAAAGCATAAGACCGTTGTTAACGTAGCCAGCTTCGTATGCACAATTAGGAATAATCTGATAGCCAAACAAGCTGCCTGAACCCAACAACTCACGGAAGAATGCCACGATGATGAGAATCTTAGCATATCCGAGACCGTTGCCTATACCGTCGAGGAGCGACTCCCAAGGACCATTCTGCATTGCAAAAGCTTCAAGACGACCCATAAGTATACAGTTGGTAATAATAAGTCCTATGTATACCGAGAGTTGTACGCTGACGTCGTATGCAAATGCTTTGAGAATCTCGCTAACGATGGTTACAAGAGATGCCACAACTACAAGTTGTACAATAATACGTATGCGGTTAGGAATGGTTTTGCGCAAAAGCGAGATGATGACATTCGCCATAGCTACAATGACCGTAACCGAGATGCCCATTACGATGGCTGGTTCGAGCTGAGCCGTAACAGCCAAAGCCGAGCATATACCCAACACCTGGACGGTGACAGGGTTATTGCTTCCTAATGGATTGAGGAAAGCCTCTTTGTTCTTTTTCGAAAATAATTCGCTCATAGTAGTTCTCTCCTTTTTTATTTCTTAGTTAGGAAGTCGTATTTCTTGAGGCTCGAGAAAAGCATTGCGTTCACACCATTGCAGGTGAGCGTAGCGCCCGAGATAGCATCAACTGCATCTTTGCCCTCTACTTTGACGCCTTTCTTCAATACTGCTATTGATGTGAAAGCGCCATCGCGTTTGATGTTTTTACCGATGAACTGACTCTTGAATTTGTCGGTAGTGATTTCAGCGCCAAGACCCGGAGTCTCCGAATCGTGGCGGAAGAAGATACCGTAGCAAGTGCTTTGGTCAGCATCGATAGCTATATAACCACCAATTGCACCCCAAAGGCCATTGCCTCTGAGTGGGAATACATATTTAGTCTCGCCATTGACGTCGCACTGATAGATAACTGGAGTTTCGTTCTCCTTGAGTACGTCGAAATCAGCAGCCGATTTCAATACTGTGCCATCGGCATTGAGGACTTGTTTTACATATTTCTCATATTCCGCCTTAGCATCTTCTACATTATTTACGTTGAGAGATGACAAGATCTGTTTCTTCACATCGAGGCTCTTGTTGTTGTCCTGACGCTCTTTGAGAGCCGACGAAACGAACGAAAGCAAGAACGCTACGATGATAACCATCACGGCAGCATAGATAACCGTGTAGGTGTTGCTGTTTGTTGTCAGCCCTTTAGTGTTATTTGCCATGATGTTTATTTGTTAGCTTTTACACGATTTTTACGCATAGCGATATTTCTACCCACGATGAAGTGGTCGATGAGCGGTGCGAAGGTGTTCATCAGCAATATTGCGAGCATCATACCTTCTGGATAACCAGGGTTGAGCACGCGAATGATGATTGCCATTGCGCCGATAAGCAAACCGAAGATGTATTTACCAGTCTCAGTGCGGCACGAGGTAACTGGGTCGGTAGCCATAAATACTGCACCGAAGCAGAAACCACCGATTACGAGATGCTGCATCCAAGGCAAGTGAGCCATAGCGCCAACTGCGTTGATCTCCATCTTACCAGTCTCAGGGTTGAGGCACTCAATGTCCGGACCGAATTGGTTGAAGAGGAATGCGGTTACTGCACCACCAACGAATACAGAGCACATCGTTTTCCAACTTGCTACGCCGGTGCACAAGAGAAGCACTGCGCCTATAAGTATTGCAAGTGCACTTGTTTCACCGATTGAACCAGGGATAAATCCGAGGAATGCATCGTTGAATGAATAGGTTTCATAATTACCACTACCAGCAAGCGAAAGTGCCGTAGCACCAGTGAAGCCATCAACAGCTTCGCCTGCGCCATACCAAACTGAGTCACCCGACATCTTGCTCGGATAAGCGAAGAATAGGAATGCACGTGCGATGAGTGCTGGGTTCCAAATGTTCATACCAGTACCACCGAAGACCTCTTTTGCGAAGATTACCGAAAATGCAGTAGCTACGGCAACCATCCAGAGGGGCACATCAGCTGGAACGATAAGCGGAATAAGCATACCCGTTGCGAGGAAACCTTCGTTGATCTCTTCGCCGCGCATCTGTGCAACGCTAAACTCAATGCCAAGACCAACTACATACGTAACTATGAGAAGTGGCAATACGGTAAGAAAACCGTAACCAAATGTCTCCCAGAACGTAGCAGTTTCGCCAGTCATGTGATAATGCTGATAGCCAGTATTATACATACCAAAAAGCAATGCTGGTATCAGAGCCAAAACAACCACGATGATGTTGCGTTTGAGGTCAACAGCATCGCGCACGTGAACGCCGCCGGGCTGATTCGTCGTGTTCGGGGTGAACAAGAACGTCTCAAAGCCACCGAATGTCGAGCGCAGTTTCTCGTACTTACCGCCCGGCATGAAGTTCGGCTTCACTTTGTCTATATAATTTCTTAGTGCTTTCACTTTGAATTTTTTATATTAAGAATCAAATAGTTACAAAAATCAACCTACTTCCTTGATCATGAGGTCAAGACCGTTGCGAAGTACTTTTTGCAGTGCAATCTTCGAAGTGCAAACAAACTCGCAGAGTGCGATGTCCTCTTCAACAACTTCGTAGATACCAAGTTCGATCATCTTATCGATGTCTTGCGCCATGATAGCCTTGAACAAGAATTCAGGATATATATCCATAGGCAACACCTTCTCGAGCTCGTTCGACATTACAAACGCACGATGTTCGCCGTGAGTGTTGGTATTGAGTACATATTCCTTATTGCCCGTAAGCCATGCGGTGAAGGTGTGCGATGCGCTGAATTTGTTGAAACCTGGAGCAAGCCAGCCCATAAATTCATATTGATCGCCTTCAGGAATTACGGTCACTTGGCTATCGTAGAAACCCAAGAAACCATCGGCAGGGATTGCAGTACCGGTAAGTACGTTGCCGCTGATGATGCGCACATTGTCGCTTGCAATGTTGTCTTTCAACATATTGCTAACCTGTGCGCCCAAGGTCGTACGTACGTATGACTTACGCTTGATTTCTGAGCCAACAACAACTACCACGCGGCTGAAATCGAGTTCGCCTTTCGAGAAGATTTTACCAATAGCTACAACCTCTTGAGGTTGAATGGTAAGAACCTTTTCTCCTGCGTTGATAGGATTCACATGGTTAATCTGAATACCTACACAGCCAGCAGGGTGCTTTCCAGCAAACGAGGTAACAGTAACGCCTTTAGCATCGCTGAATGCTTTCGAAGTGCCATTGTTATGTATACCTACATACACAGGAGCTATTTTAGCAAGCACATCAAGACCAGCCTGGAAATCAGCTTCGTTGCCACTGATTATAAAATCATAATCGGGAGCCAAAGGAGCCGAATCGAAGGTTGAAATGAAGATTGCTTTGAACTGTGCATTAGGGTCGGCCACAATGTTGTAAGGACGCTGTTTGAAATATGGCCAAGCACCAGTTTCGAGGAGTTTTTCAATCACTTGCTCGCGATTGAGAGATTTTACGTCGGCAGCACCAACGTTTACCGTTTGAGGAGCGCCATCGGCTTTCACTACTACCTCCAGCACTTTGCGACGTTCGCCGCGATTAACGGCTACTACTTCGCCCGATACTGGCGATACGAGTTTAATCTCTGGGTGTTGCTTGTCGTGCATAAGCTCACTGCCAGCTGCCACCTTGTCGCCCACATTCACCGTAACCTTTGGCACCAAGCCGTGGAAATCTGTCGGCTTAATGGCATACAGTTCCGATGCGGCTACCTGCGAATACACCGTCTCCGAGCGTCCGGCGAGGCGTATATCGAGGCCTTTCTTGAGTTTGATTACATCAGACATTTTGTGTTTATAATGAAATGGTTTTTATGTTTCGCTTCGCTAATTTTTCTGCGGTTTTTCTTGTTATTTTGTGCCCTACAATAACCTATTATAAGGCGTTGCAAAGAAAATGAATATCGCTCTCATTACCCAACATATAACGAAAAATTTCTTTATTTCGTTTGCTTCTATTTTACTGTCAAACATTTCAATATTTACAGCGTCTGCGCAGCCTTCACGCGTATATTACCAACGCTCAGATATTCAAACTATCGAGTTCTACAGAGCCAACCTACAGCGCTCCGTTCCTATCGTCAATTTGGGCTCTGGCGAATCGCTCGTTTTGGCTTTCGACGTAATGGAATCCGACCGAAAAACGCTCTATTTCAGCTTCACTCATTGCAACTTCGATTGGCAACCTTCCGACCTTCTGCCAGTGGAATATTTCTCGGGTTTCAATAAGGAATATGGCTACGAGCAATCGGATTTTTCTACCAACACGAACGCCGATTACATTCATTATCAGATAAGTATACCTACTAGCGCCATCATACATTCGGGCAATTATCTCATAAATATTTACGACGAAGACGGCACGCTACTGATTAGACGCCCAATGTGGGTGGTAGAACCGCTTATGTACGTGGAGTCGTGCCTCAATCGTAGGGAGAACAACCGCATAGCTACGCACTCGCTCGACCTTGCGGTGAAGAATACGTATAAAAAACTCAAGGTTGACGTGCCAGCTCGGCAGTTGCGCGTTGCGGTGTGGAAAGACGACAATGTCGACGATGCCATAATAGCCACCGAGCCAACGTTCATGCGCGCCGACGATAGTTTTACGTACGTAAATAAATTCTCGTTTAGCGCTGGCGATGAATACCTGTGGGCCGACACTCGCTCCATTCGTGCCACACACGCAGGCGTGCATCACATCGACTTCATCGACCCCATGTACCACGTGACGTTCTACACCGACCGTAAGCCTATTGGTTACAGCTATCACAAGGATTTCAACGGCAAATTCTACATAGAGAATGTCGACCTACCCAACGCCGACGCCGCTACGCAAGCCGACTACGTCATGGCGCACTTCTCGCTTGCCGTACCCGACGATTTGCCTTCGGATGTCAACCCCGCCGATTATCCTATTTATGTATATGGACAACTTACGAACTATGCCATAGAACCGCGATACCGCATGACCTACAATAGCGACAACGACACATACGAACTCGACTTGCGCTTGAAACAAGGCTACTATAATTATGATTACGTAACCACACGCAAAGGCCACATTGAACCACTTGCCTCGTTTGCCGACACTGAATCGGACTACCACATTGCCGTGTATTACCGCGACTTTGCTGGCACTGCCGATCGCCTCGTTTGCTTCACAACGCATAATTCACTCACCTCTCGCGATAGTTTTATTGCGTTTTAGTGGTATTAGTTTTACTCGCAAAAGTGGCTGTTTGCTAATGTGACACACAAAAAAGAGGCAATCGCTATAACAGTGACTGCCCCGAAAAGTTCAAAAAACAAACCACAAAAACTCAATTATCAAACGGTAGACTTTTGCCTTTCATAGACAATTTATATTCCCACACACAAAAGGAGCAATAACCTATGACCAAAGCAATTAGCGTACAAGCGAAGATGTTTATTTCTCCCCAAACGACGAAGTAGATAATTAGTGTGATTAGGCTTAGTGAGCCCAAAAAATTGATAAAAAACTTAACCATGATAGCCCCCCCCTTTCGTTCATAATCGCAACCATAAAACATAAACAATGCCAAACCTCGTAGAGTGCGATAGGTTTATTTATTTGTATTTACGTAACAATCAAGCGGATACGCACGTAGAAAGCGCGTCACTTCAAAAAAGTTCTTCGTATTTAGAGATACATATAAATAAAGTATAGAGACATGTAAAATTATTATATAAATAAGGTATAAGAGAGGTTCGCAAAACTTGGCGAAAAAAGCACTTGCAAAAAGAAAAAGGAAAGAGTAATTTCGCAGCCGATTTGTAAAACTCAAAAAATAAAAATTTATGTTGAATCAGTATGAAACCGTTTTCATTTTGACTCCCGTTTTGTCTGATACTCAGATGAAGGAAGCGGTGCAAAAGTTCAAGGACTTAGTTCTGCAGAACGGAGGCGAAATCGTAAACGAAGAAAATTGGGGCCTTCGCAAGTTGGCATATCCAATTCAAAAGAAGACAACAGGCTTCTATAGCTTGTTAGAGTTCAAGGCAGAGCCAACATTCGTTGAGACTCTCGAAACAGCTTATCGTCGCGACGAGCGCGTTATCCGTTTCCTCACCTTCAAGATGGAGAAATACGCTGTTCAATACAGCGAGACACGCCGCAATGCAGCTAAAAAAGAAGAAGTAAAGGAGAATTAAGTCATGGCACAAAAAACATCTGACATTCGTTACCTAACGCCTCCTACCGTTGAGGTAAAAAAGAAGAAATACTGCCGTTTCAAGAAGAGCGGTATTAAGTATGTAGACTACAAGAATCCTGAATTCCTCAAGAAATTCTTGAACGAGCAGGGTAAGATTCTACCTCGTCGTATCACTGGTACCTCATTGAAGTATCAACGCAAAGTGGCTAAGGCTATCAAACGTGCACGCCACTTAGCTTTACTGCCATACGTAACCGACTTAATGAAATAGGAGATTGAAGCATGGAAGTAATATTGAAGACAGACGTGGCTAAACTCGGCCACAAAGACGATATAATCACAGTTAAACCTGGCTACGGTCGTAACTACCTCATTCCTAAAGGCATTGCTGCTCTTGCTACTGAATCAGCAAAGAAAGTTCTTGCTGAAAGCATCAAGCAACGCGCTCACAAGCAGGCTAAACTCAAGCAAGACGCTGAAGAGTTGGCAGCTAAGATGGAAGGTCTTACTCTCACCATCGGCGCTAAAGCAAGCTCTACGGGCAAAATCTTCGGTTCGGTTAACACCATTCAAATCTCTGAGGCTCTCGCAGCTAAAGGTTTTGAAATCGACCGCAAGATTATCCTTATCAAGGACGAGAACATCAAGGAACTTGGTAAGTACACAGCTACTATTAAACTTCACCGCGAAGTAAAAGTTGACATCAACTTTGAAGTTGTAGCTGAATAAAAATTTATTTTATCAAACACAAGATACTTTCATTCAACACATAATGCCGACGCAGCGACTTGCGTCGGCTTTTTCATTATAAATCAACGTCGACGTATACATATACATATTTATGAAGAATTCACTTCTAAACATATGGCAGACAGTGCGTTATCTACTGATGCACGCATTGTTTTGGCTGATATTTTTCTTCGGCTTGCGCGTTCTGTTTATAGCTATAAATAGTAACCAAGCCATCGATACCGACAAGTGGCTATTGTTACAGTCGATATTTGTAGGAATGCGCTTCGACCTAAGCATAGCGGGCTACTTAAGCATATTTACGTGCATAATTACGGCCATAGTGGCTATATGGACGTCGCCACAAAAGCCATTGCGCGTTTGCCGATTCATAAGCGGAATAGCGGCGTGCGTGCTTGCCATCACCCTACCCGCCAACGCCATTGTTTACGGACATTGGCTTCACCATGTCGATGCTATCGATTTGGGCATGTTTTCTAACGATCCTTCTGCAATCTTCGCCTCCACCGAGACGTGGGTTACCATCATATACATAATAGCTGTCGTTGGCTTGTGCGCTGGTACTATATACATACTTAGACGCCTGACAAACAGCGCAATAACAGCAGCAGACAATAAACCAGAGCAGCACGTTGGAATAATCGTACGTATGTTTGCCACACTAATTATTGGCGCGGCAATGATTCTGCCAATTCGCGGCGGTGTGGGCATCGCTCCTCTCAACACGGGCCATGCATTCTTCTGCAACTCGACATTTGCGAATCACACGGCGCTAAATCCTGCGTGGAACTTTATCTATTCGCTAAAACGCGCGAGCAAAGCCAGTGTCGACTACCATTTTATGGACAACGAGACCGCACAAAAGCAATTTCAGAAACTTATGCACGAGAGTGGCGACTATCCGCGCGTTATAAAGAGCAACCGCCCGAACGTTGTAGTAATTCTATTGGAGAGTTTTTCGGCGCATACCATAGAATTCCTTGGCGGCGAAAATGTAGCGTCGAATATCAAAGCACTGATGCCCGAAAGCATCGTCTTCGACAACGTCATGGCGGCCTCCGACCGCTCGGGCAAAGGTCTTGTAGCGGTCATGTGCGGCTACCCAGTGTTGCCTACCATAAGCATAATACAATATCCGAGCAAGACGCAGACTTTGCCATACGTAGCACGAAGCCTACGCAACAATGGCTATGCAAGCCAAACGTTCATCTACGGCGGCGACTTGCACTTCAACAACTTCAACTCGCTCATAACTATGGCGGGCTTCGATAATATTATTACGCAGGACGATTTCCCACGCGAAGAATGGGGCGACAAATGGGGCGCACACGACGAGTTCACATTGCGCCGTCTGCTCGACGAGATGGACAAGCAACAGCAACCATTCTTCGATGCCATATTTACGCTGTCGAGCCACGAGCCGTTCACCGTACCTATGCAACGCAAGTTCGAGAACGATTACTTCAATTCGGTAGCCTACACCGACAGTTGCCTAGGCGACTTCTTCAAGCAGGCGCGCACTCGCAGTTGGTGGGACAATACGCTCTTCGTCATCGTTGCTGACCACGGACACGGTGGCCCTAACAATGTGGGCAACGACAACCCAATGCGATTCCGCATTCCGCTAATGATGACGGGCGGCGCCCTCTGCGTGAAGGATACCATAGTACATAAGGCTGGCACACAAATCGACCTTGCTGCGACGCTGCTCAGCCAACTCGAAATAGACCACGCAGAATATACATTCAGCAAAAACCTTCTCGACAGAGGAAATAGCGGTTTTTCATTCTACGACTTCTCCGATGGTTTTGGCTATGCAGACAGCAACAACTACCAGGTTTTTGACAATCAAGCAAATAAGTATATAACAATAGAGAGCAAGACTGCCAGCCCCGACACAATTTCAGGCAAGGCAATTTTGCAAATGATGAGTAACGACAACAAGAAACGATGAGACGCGAAGACATAGAGATAATGGCGCCCGTAGGTAGCTACGAGTCGCTCACAGCAGCAATTCAGGGCGGTGCAGACGCAGTATATTTAGGTATAGGTACGCTAAATATGCGTGCACGTTCGGCAAATAATTTCGATGCTGACGACCTCCAAAAGATTGTAAATATCGCCCACGAACACGGCAAAAAAGTCTATCTGACCGTCAACACCATTGTCTACGACAACGAGTTTGATGCCGTTCGTAAGACTATCGATGCTGCGAAACGCACTGGCGTTGAGGCTATTATCGCATCTGATATTGCCGCCATTATGTATGCTCGTTCTATTGGCGTAGACGTACATATTTCAACGCAATGCAACATAAGCAACATAGAAGCGGTGAAGTTCTACAGCCAATTCTCTGACGTTGTGGTACTTGCACGCGAACTGAATATCAATCAGGTAAAATATATACACGACCAGATTGTGGAGCAAAACATCTGCGGACCTTCGGGCGAATTGGTTCGCATAGAGATGTTTGCACATGGTGCGCTCTGCATGGCAGTTTCGGGCAAATGTTACTTGAGTCTCAACAACTTAGGCCGTTCGGCAAATCGTGGAGCATGTTTGCAAGTTTGCCGCCGAAGCTACCTTGTCACCGATGCGCAGACGGGTCTCGAACTTGAGGTCGATGGCAAGTATATCATGTCACCTAAAGACCTGAAAACCATCGACTTCCTCGATAAATTGATAGCAGCTGGCGTAAGTGTATTGAAAATTGAAGGTCGCGCGCGCTCAGCCGACTACGTAAAGACCGTTTGCAGTTGCTACGACGAGGCTGTACGCGCCATCGCCGATGGTACGTATGCCGAAAAAGGTGTTGGCTTCTGGGACGACCGCCTCACGCGCGTGTTCAATCGCGGATTCTGGGACGGATATTACCAAGGGCAGACAATGGGCGAATGGACAGAACGCTATGGCAACCTTGCCACCGTTAAGCGCGTGGCTATTGGCACTGTGCGCAACTACTTCTCGAAGATTGGCGTAGGCGAGTTTGTGCTCGAATCGGGCGAACTCAACAAGGGCGAAGATGTTGTTGTGATTGGCGCTACTACGGGCGTTGTTGAATTTTCGGCAGCCGAGCTCCGCACCGACAAAGATCCACTCGAAAAGGTTACGAAAGGCGACGTTTTCTCAATGCCTATACCTACGCGCATTCGCCGCGGCGACAAACTTTACAAGATTGTCGACTCTTCCAAAGTTGACGACGGACAGAAGT